>NZ_MKKH01000023.1 GCF_001942335.1 Cellulosimicrobium sp. CUA-896
CACCGCGCGCGCCGTCACGCGCCGCCGACCGGTGCCCGGGGCGCCGTCGCCGACCCCCGAACGCGCGGAGGAAACGGCCAAATACCGCGCTCCTCCCAGGGCTGCGCCCTAGACTCGCGGCATGTCCTCGCCCGCTCCCGAGCCGCCCGGGAGCCACCCGCCCACCGGGCCCGTGGTGGAGGTCGGCAGCCTCGCGGCACCGGCGGCGCAGGACCCGCGCCCGGCGACGGCGCCCTCGCGTCCTTGCTGGCACGACCGGTGGACGCCGACGCGCGCACGGTCCGCATCGTCGACACGACCGAGTCGCGCGTGCGCCACCCCAGCGACGTCGTGAACCTCGTGCTCTGCGCGCTCGGCGTCGCGCTCGTCATGCTCATGTCCGTCTTCGCGCACGGCACCACCGAGGGCGTCGCCGAGGACGTGCGGAACTTCTCCGACCTCCTGTACGAGGTGCTGTTCATCCCCGTGGCCGTGCTCGAGGGGCTGCTCACGCTGTTCGTCCCCGCCGCCGTCCTCGTCGAGCTGGGGGTGCGACGTCTCGGACGGCAGGTCGTCGAGGCCATCGTCGCCGCCGCGCTCGGTCTGGTCCTCGCCGTCGTGGTGGTGCTCGCGGTGCGCACCTGGGGCTCCGACGAGCTCGTGCGCGGGTTGTCGGTCTTCACGCGCGGCGAGTGGCGCATCACCATCCCGGGCTACGTCGCCGCGCTCGCCGGCCTCCTCACGGCCGCCGGGACGCGCACGCGCCGGCGCACGGTCAAGTGGTCGTGGAACCTCATCTTCGTCGCGGTCGGCGTGGTCCTCGTCACCGGCCAGGTCTCGCTGCCGGGCATCATCATCACGCTGCTGCTCGGCCGCATGGCCGGGATGGCCGTGCGGTACGCCTCGGGCGTCCGCAGCGAGCGTGCCTACGGCCCCGATCTCGTCGCCGGCGTCCGCCGCGCCGGGTTCGTCCCCGCCGCGCTCGTCCGGGTGCGCGACGTCACCGACGACGAGGAGCTCGCGGAGGCCGCCGACGACCCCCTCACCGAGCTCGACGCCGAGGGCCACGTCACCTCCGAGGTGCACATCGGGGTGCTGCGCGCCCCGGGCGCCGCGCACGACGTCGGCACGGTCCTCACCGCGGACGCCACCCTCGCGCGCCAGCACCTCGGCGCCGGCCCGACGGCGGGGACGACGCTCGGCGACGGTGCCGGGGACGGCGCCCCGACCGCGACACGGGCGGGCACCTCGGCGGACGCCCACGGCCGGCGCGAGGGCGAGGACGCGCCGTCGGACCCCGCGGCGATCGCCCTGGCGCGCGCGGGCGACAACCGCGTCTACGCGATGATCGACGACGGCGGCGAGCGCCGCGACGTCGTCGTGCTCGACGGCGACCGGCAGGTCGTCGGCTTCCTCGCTCGGCTCTGGCGGTCGCTGCGGCTGCGCGGCATCGAGGGCCGCACCGCGATCTCCCTGCGCGCCGCGGCCGAGCGGTCCGCACTGCTCACCTACGCCGCGCGCGCCGCCGGCGTGCGCACGCCGCGGCTGCTCGGCGTCGCGGAGTCCGCCGACTCGATGGTCCTCGTGCAGGAGCACGCCAACGGGGCCGTGTCCCTGCGCGACCTGCCGGCCGCCGACGTCTCCGACGCCGTGCTCGACGAGGCGTGGCGCCAGCTCACGCTCGCGCACGCGGCGGGCATCGCGCACCGCGCCCTCACGTCCGACGTCGTGCTCGTCTCCCACGACCCGGCGACGGGCGCTCCCCGGGTCTGGCTCACCGGCTGGGAGCAGGGCGACATCGCGTCGTCCGAGCTGGCGCGACGCATGGACCTGACGCAGATGGTCGCGCTGCTCGCGCTGCGGGTCGGGGCGCGGCGCGCGGTCGAGTCCGCGGTCGACGTGCTGCCCGACGAGGACATCGCCGCGATCGGACCCCTCCTGCAGTCCATCGCGCTGCCGCCCAGCACCCGCGAGGAGATGCGGCAGAACAAGGAGCTGCTCAAGGACCTGCGCGCCGCGCTCGTCGACCGGCTGCCCGAGGCCGACGTCGAGCCGCAGCGCATCACGCGGTTCGGCGCGCGGACGATCCTCACGCTCACGCTGACGATCGTCGCGGTCACCGTCGTCGTCACGACGATCAACTTCGACCAGATCACCGAGGCGCTCGCCGAGGCGAACCCCTGGTGGGCGGTCGTGTCGTTCCTGCTCGGGATGCTCACCTGGGTCGGCGCGGCGCTCACGCTCGTCGCGTTCGCCCCGGAGCGCATCCCCATGTGGCGCGCGACCCTCACGCAGGCCGCCGGCTCCTTCGTCGCGCTCGCCGCGCCGGCCGGCATCGGTCCCGCCGCGCTCAACCTCCGCCTGCTCACCCGGCGAGGCGTCCCCGTGCCCGTCGCCGTCGCGACGGTCGGGCTCGTCCAGGTGTCGCAGTTCGTCGTGACGATCCTCATCCTCGTCGTGCTCTCGACGTTCACCGGCGAGGGCGGGCTCGTGCAGCTGCCGTCGACGACGGTGCTGCTCGCCATCGGCGGCGTCGCGCTCGCCGTGCTCGCGACGCTGCTCGTCCCCGCGGTCCGCGCCTGGGCACTGGCGAAGATCCGCCCGACGGTGCAGCAGGTCTGGCCCCGGCTGTCGGAGCTGCTCGGGCAGCCGGGCGCCTCGCGCTGGGCCTCGTCGGCAACGTCGTGATGACCCTCGGCTACGTGCTGGCGTTCGACGCCGCCCTCGCGGCCTTCGGCCAGGAGCTGTCGCTCGTCGACGTCGCGGTCATCTACCTCGTCGGCAACGCGGCCGGCGCCGCCGTGCCCACCCCCGGCGGCCTCGGCACCATCGAGGCCGCGCTCATCGTCGGGCTCACCGCCGCGGGCGTCCCCGCAGCGCTGGCGACGTCCGTCGCCGTGATCTTCCGCGTCGCGACGTACTGGGGGCGCATCCCGTTCGGCTGGGCGGCGATGCGCTACCTGCAGCGCAAGGGCGACCTGTAGCGACGCCGCTCGTCCTGGACCTCCGGGCACGCGCCCGGCGACCGGGAGGCCGCCGACGGGGAGGCCGCCGAACACGACCCTGGTGTCGTTCTGGCGCCCCTGACGACGCTCATGACGTGCTCGGCGGCGAGGAACGTCGTGCTCGGCGCAGCACGGCCTCGGCGTGGCGCAGCACCGGGCCGTCGACCATGCGGCCGTCGAACGTGAACACCGCGTCGGCGCCGCCCGGGTTCGCCGCGGCGGCATCGAGCAGCGCGCGGGCCTCGGCGACCTGGTCGGGCGTCGGCGCGTACGCCTCGCGGATCACCGGCACGTGGCTCGGGTGGATGCACGCCGTCGCGGCGAAACCGCTCGCGGCGGCGTCCTGCGCCTCGGCGCGCAGCCCGTCGAGATCGGCGATGTCGACGTGGACGGCGTCGACCGCGGCCTTCCCGGCCGCTCCCGCCGCGAGGAGCACGGACGCGCGGGCGTGACGCGCGACGTCCCGGTACGTGCCGTCCGCGCGGCGGTCGACGTCCCGCCGAGCGAGGCGACGAGGTCCTCCGCACCCCACATCAGCGCGGCGACCTCCTCGCGGTGCGCGAGCTCCGGCGCGGCCAGGATCCCGGCCGCGGTCTCGCACAGCGCGATCACGCTAACGCCCGGGAGCGTCGCGGCGAGCGCCGGCAGCGACGCCAGCAGCTCCGGGCCTGCCTTGGCGACCATCACGGTGCGCAGGCGCGTGTCCGCGAGCGCCGCGACGTCGAGCGCGTGCTCGGGCGTGCCGACGGCGTTGACGCGCACGACGGTGCTCTCCGGGTCGAGCGTCGCCGACGCCTCGACGACGGCCCGGCGCGCGGCGGCCCTGGCGGCGGGGGCGACGGCGTCCTCGAGGTCGAGGACCACCGCGTCGGCGCGCTCGGCGGCCTTGGCGAAGCGGTCGGGCCGGTCGCCGGGGCAGAACAGCAGCGCGGGCCCGAGGTCGAACGGGCGGGGCCCGGGGGACGCGGACCGGCCGGGAGCGGAGGCGGAGGCGGTGCCGGGCGCGGGCGGCTCGTACCCGACGTCGCGGCTCACCACGCGCCCTCCTCGTCGCCGGCGCGGAGCGTCGGCTCGCTGCCGAGCCCCGGGTCGTCCACCGATCCGGCGCCCGATCGGCGCGCAGCCCGGGGTTCGGCAGCGGTGGGTGACCCCGCGCCGTCGGGCACCGTGGCCTCGTGGGCGGCGCGCGTCCAGAACAGCGCGGAGCGGACGGCGCGCGCGACGAGCACGCCGTCCTGGTTGCGTCCGCGGTGCTCCATCGTGACGACGCCCTGCCCGGGCCGCGACGCCGACAGCCGCTTCTCGAGCACCTCCGTCTCGGCGTAGAGCGTGTCGCCGTGAAACACCGGCTTCGGGAACTCGACCTCGCGGAACCCGAGGTTCGCGACGATCGTGCCCTGCGTGACCTGCCCGACGGACAGCCCGACGAGCGTCGAGAGCGTCATCATCGAGTTCACGAGCCGCTGCCCGAACGGTTGGGTCGCGGCCCACGCGGCGTCGAGGTGCAGCGCCTGGTGGTTCATCGTCAGCGTGGAGAAGAGCACGTCGTCGGCCTCGGTGAGCGTGCGGCCGGGCCGGTGGCGGTACACCACGCCGGGCTCGAGCTCGTCGTAGTACAGGCCCCGCTGGACCACCTCACGCATGCGCCGTCCTCTCCCCACCGTCCGTGCCGTGCCGTGCCGTCCCCGTGCCGACCACGACTCTGCTCGCCGTCGAGCACGCGACCGGTGCCGTTCTGGGCATGAGAACGGCACCAAGGTCGTGCTCGGCGGTCACGGGTTACGCCTCCAGGCCCAGACTCCTCGCGATGACCATGAGCTGCACCTCGGTCGTTCCCTCGCCGACCTCGAGCACCTTGGAGTCACGGTAGTGCCGCGCGACCGGGGTCTCGTTGAGGTAGCCGTAGCCGCCGAAGACCTGCGACGCGTCGCGCGCGTTCGCCATCGCGGCCTCCCCACCGACGAGCTTCGCCACGGACGCCTCCGCCTTGAACGGCTTGCCGTGCACGAGCTTCTGCGCGGCGTCGAGCCAGGCGAGCCGCGCGGTGTGGACGCGCGTCTGCATGCGGGCGAGCGTGAACGCGACGTGCTGGTTCGCGCCGATCTCGCGCCCGAACACGACCCGCTCCCTCGCGTACCGCAGCGCCTCCTCGAGGCAGCCCTGCGCGGCACCCGTCGCGAGCGCCGCGAACGCGATGCGGCCCTCGTCGAGCGCGCGCAGGAAGTTGGCGTAGCCGCGCCCGCGCTCGCCGAGCAGGTTGGCCTCCGGCACGCGGACGTCGGTGAGCGTGAGCGGGTGGGTGTCGGACGTGTGCCACCCGACCTTGTCGTACGGCGGCCCGACCTCGAGGCCCGGCGTCCCCGCCGGCACGAGGATGCTCGACAGCTCCGTGTGCGGCGTGCCGTCGGGCCCGAGCCGTTCCCCCGTGACCGCCGTGATCGTCACGAGGCTCGTGATGGGGGTGCCCGAGTTGGTGATGAACTGCTTGCTGCCGTCGATCACCCACTCGCCGCGCTCGAGCCGCGCGGTGGTGCGCGTCCCGCCGGCGTCGGAGCCCGACTGCGCCTCCGTCAGACCGAACGCCGCGAGCGCCCGCCCGGCGAGCAGGTCCGGCAGCCACCGCTCCTGCTGCTCGCGCGTGCCGTGCCGGTAGATCGGCACGATGCCGAGCCCGACCCCGGCCTCGAGCGTCACGGCGATGGACTGGTCGGCGCGCGCGAGCGCCTCGACGGCGAGGCACAGCGACACGTAGTCCTTGCCTTGCCCGCCAACGTCGCGCGGGAACGGCAGCCCGAACAGCCCGAGCTCCCCCATCTGCGCGATGATCTCCATCGGCAGCCGGCGCTCGGTGTCGTACCGGTAGGCCGCGGGGGCGACGACGCCGTCCGCGAAGTCCCGCACGACGTGGTACAGCTTCGACTGCTCGTCGGTGAGCAGGGTGTCGACCTCGATCATGGTGCTCCTCGGGTGTCGGAGGTGACGCCGGACGCGGCCGGGTGTGCCGCGGGCGCGTCGGGTGCGGTTCCGGAGTCCTGGTCGGTGGCAGGGTCCGCGGCCCGGTCGGCAGCGGGCTCGACGACGGCGACGACCTGGTCGCGGCGCACGAGGTCGCCCGGCTGGACGGTGACGCGCACGACGCGTCGTGCGGCGCGAGGACGGGGTGCTCCATCTTCATCGCCTCCACCGTGACGAGGACGGCGCCCGCGGCGACGGGGTCGCCGTCGTCGACCGTCGCGACCACGGTCCCGGGCATCGCGGCGCGCACCTCCGGGTCGGTCGCGGTGGCTCTCCCGCGTGCCCGACGACGCGCGGCCCGGCTGCGCGCCCCGCGCTCGGCACGGTCCGGGGCGACCAGGGCGACGGTGCGCCCGTCGCGGTGCAGCCACACGACCGCGGGCTCGCCGTCCGCGGCCGGCCGGCGCGCGAGCCGCACGCGCTCGCGCACGCCGTCGAGCGTGAGCCACCACGCGTCGTCGGCGGCGGGGTCGGGCTCGAGCGAGGCCCGCACGGTGCGCGTCGTCGCGCCGTCGCCTGCCCGGCGCCCGCGGGCGCCGCGTCGAGGCCGGCGAGGTGCACGACGGCGTCCCGCGCCGTCCCGACGACCCGCACCTCGTGCTCGCGCCCGCCCGCCGGCGCGGTCGCGTCCCGCAGCACGACGACGCGCGGCGCCGCCGGCGCGTTGAGCCGCCACCCGTCCCCGCTGCGCCACGGGTCCCCGGCGCGGTCCCCGCCGACGACGAACAGAGCCGCCGCGACAAGATCGCAGAACGACACACCGGACGAGGTGAGGAGGTCGGGGCTGTGCGCGCCGTCGTGAGCGGATGGCGATCCGACCTCGGAGGCGAGGTGCGGGGGAGGGGGCGCGCCGTCGTGGTCGGGTCTGGCGGGAGCGCCCGAGGGACGAGGGCGCGGATGGTAGACGGCGCGCCCCCTCCCCCGTTCCTCGCCGGACCCGACCACGCCGCCGGACCCGACCAGCCGGTCGATCAACCCGGTGTCGAGCCGCCCCGCCCGCACGTCGCCGTCCGCGAGCAACGACCTCAGGAACCCGACGTTCGTCTCGACGCCCAGCACGACCGTCCGCCCGAGCAGCCGGTCGAGCCGCTCGACCGCCTGCTCGCGCGTGGGCGCCCACGCGACGGCCTTGGCGAGCACCGGGTCGTAGTGCCCGCCGACGACGGACCCGCGCCGGATCCCGGAGTCGAGCCGGAGCGGCGAGGCGTCGGGGCCGGCGCCCACGCTCGCGTCGTCGTACGCGAGCACGGTCCCGGTCGCGGGGAGGAACCCGCGCGCGGGCGCTCGGCGTAGACCCGTGCCTCGACGGCGTGACCGCGCAGCGCGACGTCGTCCTGGGCGAGCGGCAGCGGCTCCCCCGCGGCGACCCGGAGCTGGAGCTCGACGAGGTCGAGGCCGGTGACCATCTCGGTGACGGGGTGCTCGACCTGGAGGCGCGTGTTCATCTCGATGAAGAAGAACTCGTCCGGCGAGGCGCCCGGCACGAGGAACTCGACGGTCCCGGCGCCGACGTAGCCGACGGAGCGCGCGACCTCGCACGCCGCCTCGCCCATGCGCGCCGGTCGGCCGGGGTGAGCAGCGGCGACGGCGCCTCCTCGACGACCTTCTGGTGCCGGCGCTGGAGCGAGCACTCGCGCTCACCGAGGTGCACGACGTTCCCGTGGCCGTCGGCGAGCACCTGCACCTCGATGTGCCGCGGACGGTCGACGAGGCGTTCGAGCAGCAGCGTGTCGTCCCCGAACGACGCGGCGGCGACGCGCCGTGCGGACGCGATCGCGCCGGGCAGCTCGTCGGCCGTCCGCACGACGACCATGCCCTTGCCCCCGCCCCCGGCGGACGGCTTGACGAGCAGCGGGAAGCCGACGTCGCGCGCGGCGGCGACGAGCGCGTCGTCGGGCATCCCGGGCTCTCCCGCGCCGGGGACGACGGGCACGCCGCGCGCGGCGACGATGCGCTTGGCGGCGAGCTTGTCCGCCATCGCCTCCAGCGCGTCGACCCCCGGCCCGACGAACGCGATGCCCGCTCGCGCGCACGCGACGGCGAGCGCCGGGTTCTCGGACAGGAAGCCGTACCCGGGGTGGACGGCGTCGGCGCCGGTCGCGACGGCGGCGGCCACCACCGCGTCGACGTCGAGGTACGACCGCGCCGCGGCGGCAGGCCCGATCCGCACCGCGACGTCGGCCTCGTGGACGTGGCGGGCGCCGGCGTCCGCGTCGGAGTGGACGGCGACGGACCGGACGTCGAGGCGGCGCAGCGTGCCGATGACGCGGCACGCGATCTCGCCGCGGTTGGCGACGAGGACGGTGCCGAACGGGCGGCCCCGGGGGTCCGCCGGGTGCGCGGGAGTCGTCGTCACGGGGCTCACATCCGGAAGAGCCCGAACCGCGGGCCGGTCTCGAGGGGTGCCAGGGGTGTGCGCGCGCACACGCCGAGCGCGAGGCCGAGCACGCGGCGCGTGTCGGCGGGGTCGATGACGCCGTCGTCCCACAGGCGGGCGGTGGCGTAGTAGGGGCTGCCGTGCTCGTCGTAGTCGGCGCGGATGCCGTCGGCGAACGCGGCCTCCTCGTCGCGGTCCCACGTCTCACCGCGCGCGGCGAGCTGGTCGCGCTTGACGGTGGACAGCACGGACGCGGCCTGGGGGCCGCCCATGACGGAGATGCGGCTCGCGGGCCACGACCACAGGAAGCGCGGCGAGTACGCCCGCCCGCACATCGAGTAGTTCCCCGCGCCGAAGGACCCGCCGACGATCACGGTGAGCTTCGGGACGCGGGTCGTCGCGACGGCGGTGACCATCTTCGCGCCGTCCTTCGCGATGCCGCCCGCCTCGGCGTCGGTGCCGACCATGAACCCGGAGATGTTCTGGAGGAACAGGAGCGGGATGCCGCGCTGGTCGCACAGCTCGACGAAGTGCGCGCCCTTGAGCGCGGACGCGCCGAACAGCACGCCCTGGTTCGCGAGTATCCCCACCGGGTGGCCGTGGATGCGCGCGAACCCGGTGACGAGCGTGTCGCCGTACTCGTGCTTGAACTCGTCGAACCGGCTGCCGTCGACGAGGCGCGCGATGATCTCGCGCGGGTCGTAGGGCGCCTGTACATCCGTTGGGACGGCGCTGTACAAGCCCTCTCCCGTGGCGTCGCGCCCGGGCTCCGGCGCCCCGGAGCCGTCGGACCGCCCGACGACGGGCGGCTCGCTCGGCGCGACGTCCCACGCGGGCTCGGGGTCGGGCGGCAGCGTCGCGACGATGCGGCGCACGGTGTCGAGCGCGTCGTCGTCGTCCTCGGCCAGGTGGTCGACGACGCCCGACCGCCGCGCGTGCAGCTCGCCGCCGCCCAGTTCCTCGGCCGAGACGATCTCGCCGATGGCCGCCTTCACGAGCGGTGGACCGCCGAGGAAGATCGTGCTGGTCGCGCACGATGACGGTCTCGTCGCTCATCGCGGGCACGTAGGCGCCGCCCGCGGTGCACGAGCCCAGCACGGTCGAGATCTGCGGGATCCCCGCCGCCGACAGCCGGGCCTGGTGGTAGAAGATGCGACCGAAGTGGTCGCGGTCCGGGAAGACCTCCGCCTGCCGCGGCAGGAACGCGCCGCCGGAGTCGACGAGGTAGACGCACGGCAGCCGGTTCTCGAGCGCGATCTCCTGGGCGCGCAGGTGCTTCTTCACCGTCAGCGGGTGGTACGTGCCGCCCTTCACCGTCGCGTCGTTGCACACGACCATGACCTGCCGGCCGGCGACGAGGCCGATGCCCGCGACGACGCCCGCGGCCGGCCACGCGCCGTCGTCCACGCCGTGCCCGGCGAGCGGGGCGATCTCGAGGAACGGGCTGCCCTCGTCGAGCAGCCGGTCGACCCGGTCGCGTGGCAGGAGCTTGCCGCGCGACACGTGCCGGTCGCGCGCCGACGCCGGTCCCCCGAGCGCGGCGGCGGCCGTGCGCTCGCGCAGGTCGGCGGCGAGCGCCCGCTGGGCGTCGTCGTTCGAGCGGGCGGCCGCGGAGCCCTCGTCGACGGCGGTCGTGAGGACGGTCATGCCGGCGCCCCCTCCCGCTGCCGAGCCCCGGGTCGGGCACCGTTCGCGACGTCGAGCGGTGGGTGGTCCAGGGTTCGGCCGCCCAGCGCGAGCGCGAGCGCCGGGTCCTCGAGGAGCGCGCCGACGTCGGCGAGGAAGCGTGCGGCTTGCTCCCCGTCGACGACGCGGTGGTCGAACGAGAGGCTGAGCGTGACGACGTCCCGCAGCGCGACACCGCCGTCGTGCTCCCACGGAAGCCGACGCACCGCGCCCAGCCCGAGGATCGCCGCCTGCCCGGGCACGAGGATCGGCGTGCCTGCGTCGACGCCGAAGACCCCGACGTTGGTGATCGTGATCGTCCCCCCGGCGAGCCGTTCGGGTGCGGTGCGACCGCGCGGGCGGTCGCGGTGAGCTCCGTGAGCGCGTCCGCGAGCGCCGGCAGGTCGAGCGCGTCGGCGCGGGGCACGTGCGGGACGACGAGGCCGCGGTCGGTCGCGACGGCGATGCCGAGGTCGACGTGCGGGTGGTGCCAGATCTCGGCCGACCCGTCGGGCAGGTCGTGCCACGCGCCGTTGAGCTCGGGGTGCCGCGGCACCGCGAGGCACAGCGCGCGGGCGGCGAGCGCGGGGACCGTGATCCGGGCGCGCGCGCGAGCCGGTGCGTGCGCAGCCGTGCCAGGAGCTCGGTGCTGCGCGTGACGTCGGCGGTGAGGAACACGCTCGCGTGCGGCGCGGTGAACGCGCTCGCGACCATCGCGGCGGCGGTGTGCTTGCGGACGCCGCGCACGGGCACGACCTCGGTGTCCGTCCGGCCGGCCGACGAGCTGCGAGAACTTGTCGTGCCGGGAGGGCCGGGAGCGACAAGTTCTCGCAGCTCGCGTGCGGATCCGGCCGGGACGTCGGGGGGCGATGGTGCGTGATGCCGCGCGACGTCGTGGCGCGGCGGGCGCGCGACGTCGCGGTGGCAGCTCACGGCCGTGAGGACGTCGTCGCGCGTGACGAGACCGCCCGGTCCGGTGCCGGCGACGCGCTCGACGTGGACGCCGAGCTTCTTCGCGAGCGCCCGGACGGGCGGGGTGGACCGGGGTCGCTCGACCACGTTGTCTGCCGGGGCGAGTCCGTCGGGTGCGGACGACCGGGCGCCGTCGGGCACGGGTCCGGTGCCGAACCCCGGGATGTCCACCGATCCTGGCGCGGACGGGTGCGCAGACCGTGGCTCGGCGCGCTCCGCGCTCGGCGCAGCACTCGGAACGCCCCGACGTCGGCGGCGCGTCGGCCGCCCGGCGCTGTCGGGCCGCGCGCCGTAGCCGACGAGGTTCGGCTCGGGAGCGTCGTCCGCGGGCTCGCCGAGCCCGGGGTCGTCCACCGATCCCGGTTCGGAACGGTGCGCGACCCGGGGTTCGGCAGCAGGGGGTGCCGCCAGGTCGCCCGACGGCGGCCGGTCGCCCGACGCGGGACCGTCACCCGCCGCCGCCGCCGGCGGCGCCTCGGCCTCGACGTCGACCTCGAACGTGACGATCGGGTCGCCGACGCTCACGGTCTGCCCCTCGGCCGCGTGCAGCTCCGCGACGACGCCCGCGTACGGCGAGGGCAGGTCGACGAGCGCTTGGCCGTCTCGACCTCGGCGATGACCTGGTTGAGCTCGACGTGGTCGCCCGCGGCGACGTGCCAGCTCACGATGTCGGACTCGGTGAGCCCCTCCCCGAGGTCGGGGAGGCGGAACTCGCGCAGGGCGCTCATCGGGCCACCTCCCCGGTGAGCGCGGGCGTCCGGCCGAGCACCCGGTCGACGCCGTCGAGGATGCGGTCCAGGTCGGGCAGGTAGTGCTGCTCGAGCCGCGCCGGCGGGTACGGCATGCCGTGGCCGGTGACGCGCACGGGCGCGGCCTCGAGGTGCTCGAAGCAGCGGTCGGTCACGGTCGCGGCGACCTCCGCGCCGAGCCCGGCGTGGCCCGGCGCCTCGTGCGCGACGACGAGGTGCCCGGTGCGGCGCACCGACGCCGCGACGGTGTCGTGGTCCATCGGCGACAGCGAGCGCAGGTCCACCACCTCGACGGACACGCCCTCGTCGGAGGCCGCGACGGCGGCGTCGAGCGCCGTCCCGACGAGACCGCCCCACGTGACGAGCGTGACGTCGCGGCCCTCCCGCACGACGTGCGCGCGGTCCATCGGCGGCGCGAGCGCGAGCGGGACCTCCTCGACCTCGCCCTTGGCGTGGTACCGCCGCTTGGGCTCGAAGAAGACCACCGGGTCGTCGCACGCGATCGCCTGCCGCAGGACCGTGAACGCGTCCTGGGGGTTCGCGACGGAGACGACGCGCAGCCCCGCGACGTGCGCGAACAGCGCCTCGGGGGACTCGGAGTGGTGCTCGGCGGCCCCGATGCCGCCGCCCACGGGGATGCGGATGGTGATCGGCAGGCGCACCCGTCCCCCGGTGCGCGCGTGCATCTTCGCGAGCTGCGACACGATCTGGTCGAACGCCACGAACACGAAGCCGTCGAACTGGATCTCGCACACCGGCCGGTAGCCGCGGACGGCGAGCCCCACCGCGGTGCCGATGATCCCCGACTCCGCGAGCGGGGTGTCGAGCACGCGCCGTGGCCCGAACTCCGCCTGGAGCCCGTCGGTCACGCGGTACACCCCGCCGAGCCGGCCGACGTCCTCCCCCATGACGACGACCCGGTCGTCGTCCGTCATCGCGCGCCGCAGCCCGGCACCGAGCGCCTTGGCGAGCGTCATCGTCGTGGTCATCGCGACGCCGCCGTCCCCGCCGGAGCGTCGTCGAAGGACGCGAGGTAGCGCGCGTACGCGGCGCGCTCACGCGCGAGGGGCGCGTGCGGCTCGGCGTAGACGTGGTCGAACAGCGACAGCGGAGGCGGGTCCTCGAGCGCGACGCACCCGGCGCGCAGCTCGGCGGCGGCCGCGTCGGCGAGTTCGCGGACCCGGTCGGACGCCGCGTCGTCGAGCACGCCGACGCCGTGCAGGTACGCCTCGAACCGCGCGACCGGGTCGCGCCCGGCCCAGGCCTCGACCTCGGCGGCGTCGCGGTAGCGCTTCGGGTCGTCCGCGGTGGTGTGGGGGCCCATGCGGTAGGTCACCGCCTCGACCAGGGTGGGTCCGTCACCGCGCCGCGCCCGGTCGAGCGCGGCGCGCGTCACGGCGAGGACGGCGAGCACGTCGTTGCCGTCGACGCGCACGCCCGGCATGCCGAACCCCCGGGCGCGCTCGACGAGCGGGACGCGGGACTGGAGCGCGACCGGCTCGGAGATGGCCCACTGGTTGTTCTGGCACACGAACACGACGGGCGAGCGGTACGTCGAGGCGAAGACGAACGCCTCGTTGACGTCGCCCTGGCTCATCGCGCCGTCGCCGAAGTACGCGACGCCGACGGGCAGCCCGGCGGCGGGGTCGACGCGGCCGGCGTCGACGTCGAGCTGGACCCCCATCGCCCAGCCCGTCGCGTGCAGCGCCTGGGCGCCGATGATCACCTGGGGCGAGGCCATGCCGATCGCGTAGGGGTCCCAGCCGCAGACCGTCACCCCGCGCCACACGCGCACGAGGTCCACCGGCGCGGCGCCGCGCACCGACGCCACCGCGTGCTCGCGGTAGGACGAGAAGACGAAGTCGTCCTCGCGCAGCGCGCGCGCCGAGCGACCTGCGACGCCTCCTGACCCAGCAGCGGTGGCCACAGCGCGAGCTCGCCCTGACGCTGCAGGGCCGTCGCCTCGGCGTCGAGCCGGCGCGCGACCACCATGTCCTGGTGCAGCGTGCGGAGCGCAGCCCGTGCGCCTTCCGGGTCCGGCCCCGCCGGGTCGACGTCCGTGAGCCACCGGTCGTGCTCGGCGTCGGGACGGCGTGTGCCGTCCTCCGCGAGCAGCCGCACCGTGCGCGGCTCGCGCCCCGCCCGTGCGTCGTCGTCCCGCTCTGCTCGTACGTCGCGCGGGGTCTCCGCGCGGTGACCGTCGTGCTGCTCCGGCAGGGTCGCCGCCGTCGAGCCGGTCCGCACCGCAGGTTCGCCGGCCATGTCGCCACCTCACCTCTCGAGGCCGGGGCTCACCGTCGAGCCCCGGTTACGGCGAACGTAACCCCCGTCACGCACATGGCTCCACCGATGCTCCGCACGGTGTGCACCGTGACCGGCGTCACACCGATAGGCTGAGCAGCATGCACAGCGCCGACGCTGTCGACCTCGATCTCCTGCTCGCGCTCGCCGACGACCCGCGGGCCACGATCGTCGCGCTCGCCGACCGGCTGAAGCTCTCGCGCAACACCGTCGCGGCACGCCTGGCGCGGCTCGAGGCGGAGGGCGCGTTCCTCGACCTCGACCGGCGCATCGACCCGCACGTGCTCGGCCACCCGCTCACCGCGTTCGTCGAGGTGCAGCTGCGCCAGAAGGACCTCGCCCGCATCGTGGAGGACGTCGCGCGCATCCCGGAGGTCGTGCAGGCGCACGGGCGCAGCGGGACGGCGGACCTGCGCGTGACCATCGCGTGCCGCGACACCGACCACCTGTTCCGCGTCGACGCGGCGATCCTCGCCATCGACGGCGTCGAGCGCACGGAGACGTCGCTGTCGATGGGTGAGCTCATCCCCTACCGGCTGCGGCCGCTCATCGAGAAGCAGCGCCGGTCACGCTGACCCGCCGGTCCGGCGGCGTCGTCCCACGCCCAACCCCGGGTCGTGCGGCACTCAGGGCCCGTCGTGACGCGCAACCCGGGGTTCGGCATCGCCCGACGGCGCGGCGACCCCGCGCGCGGCGGGCTCGGGCTCGGTGTGGGCGGGTGCGGCGAGCGCCGTCGCGCCCGGGACGGTGAGGGCGGCGATCGCCGTCGTGACGGGGATCGCGAGGACGAGACCGATGGAGCCGACGAGCGTGCGCACGACCTCCTCGGCGATCTCGCCGGACGTCAGGCTCGTCGCGAGGTTCTGGTCGGACAGGTAGACCGCCATGAGCAGCGGCAGGGCCGCCCCGACGTAGGCGAACGCGATGGTGTAGACGGTCGAGGCGATGTGGTCGCGCCCGATGCGCATCGCCCGCGTGAACAGCTCCACGCGCGACGCGAGCGGGGCGACGGCCCGCAGCTCCCAGACGGCGGACGCTGCGTGATGGTCACGTCGTTGAGCACGCCCATGCCCGCGAGGACTATCCCGCACAGCACGACGCCCTGGATGTCGAGCGACGGCGCGTACTGCGGGATCCACAGCGACTCCTCGGACGTCAGGCCCGTGATGTTCGCCGCGCCCGACCCCCACCAGCCCAGCAGGGCGGTGAGCGCGAGCCCGATGAGCGTGCCGAGCAGCGCCACCGACGTCCGGGCGGTGAACCCGTGCGCGACGTAGAGCACGACGAACATCACGAGCGACGACGTCACGAGCGCGACGCCGAGCGCGTTCTCGCCGGTCAGCAGCGCAGGGAGCGTGAACCACGCGATGACGGCGAACGCCCCCGCGAGCCCGGCGAGCGCGGCGAGGCCGCGCCAGCGCGCGACGGCGAGCACGACGAGCGCGTAGGCGACGGCGAGGATCCCGATCGGCAGGCCGCGCTCGAAGTCGAGGAACACGTACGGCGTCCCGCCACCGGCCTCGGCGCCGGCGATGTGCAGGACGCGCAGGCGGTCGCCCTGCTCGAACCCGTACGCGAGGTACTCCGGCGGCGCCTGGACGGTGATCTCCTCGCCGCCCACGTCGCGACCCTCGGCCCGCGAGCCGTCGTCGAGCCGGGCGGGGACCGCGCTCGCGGCCTCGTCGACCGGGCCGGTCACGGTGGCCCGCAGGACCGCGCTGCCCTCGGCGGCGACCGGGATGCGGTCGGGCACGTCGTCGGCGGCCGGCCACAGCGCGACGAGCCCGGCGAGCGTCGCCAGCAGCAGCGGCACGAGCAGGGCCGTGAGCGTCAGGCGCACGCGCGGCGTCGCGGGCTCGGCCGGTCCGTGCGCATGGGCGTGCGCGTGCAGGGGCACGCGGCTCTGGACGAGGCCCCGGCCGCGCGCGTGGGCGCGGGCGGCGCGCCGGGAGGTCGGTGCGGTCACCGCACGATGCTGGCACGGCGCGCGACCGCGGCGGGCGACCACGCGCCGTCGGGCACGGATCGCCCCGCGGGCGTCATTCGGGCGGGGTGACGAGACCGCGGCGCACGCCGGCGACGAGGCGGCGCGGCACGGTGACCTCCGTGCCGTCGACGACGACGGTGACGAGCTGGGGAACCTGCGCCTTCCACTGCGAGCGGCGGGCACGGGTGTTGGAGCGCGAGAGCTTGCGCTTGGGCACGGCCATGGGGCTGTCCTTCCGGGAGGGGTCGCCCCAGCCTAGCCCTGATGAGAATCATGCTCAATCCTGCGGGCGCCCCGGGGACGGCGAAGGCCCGGACCCCGCGGGGTCCGGGCCTTCGTGCCGCTGACGGCACCGACGGCGGCGCGGTCAGCGAGACGTCACTTCGCGACGGCCTTCTTCAGCAGGCTGCCGGCGCTGATCTTCACGCCGTAGCCGGCCGGGATCGAGATCTCCTCGCCCGTGCGGGGGTTGCGCCCCGTGCGGGCGGCACGCTCGACGCGCTCGACGGACAGGAGGCCGGTGACCTTGACGGCCTCGCCCTTGCCGAGCGACTCGATGAGCACGTCCTGAAGGGCGTTCAGGGCGCTCTCGGCCTGCGCCTTGCTCAGGTCGGACTTGCTGGCGATCGCCGAGACGAGCTCGGACTTGTTGAGCGACATGCGGATCCCTTCTTCGGTTCACGACGCACGGTGTCCTCGCGCGGCGTCACGGTCTCAGTGTGCCAGCCGGGAGGCCGCGCACCGGGGACAACACTAGGGAACACGCGGAGTTTCGCGCGACTTCTCGCGGTTGCGTCGTCCCGGTGGCGTCCTCGACGGCGTCCGGGGCGCACCCCCGGGCAGGTCGTGCGGTGTCAGGCACCCCCGTCGCACGCGAGGCCGCCCTGCAGGGCCGCGAGGTTGGCCCGCATGACGTCCAGGTAGTCCGCGTCCTCGTCGGTGTGCCCCTCGATCGGGTCGAGCATGTCCGTCCCGACCCCGAGGTCGTCGGCGAGGGTCTGCGTGACCTTGGGGCTGACGAGCACCTCGAAGAACAGGGTCTGGACGCCGCGCTCCTCGACGACGGCCCGCACCTCCCGCAGTCGCGCCGGCGAGGGCTCCGCCTCGGGATCGATGCCGGAGATGCCGACCTGCACGAGGTCGTACCGCTCCGCGAGGTAGCCGAATGCCTCGTGCGAGACGACGAGAGTCGCCTCCGCGCAAGCCGCCAGGCCCTCGGCGTACTCCTGGTCGAGCGCCTCGAGCTCCGCCTCGAGCGCGTCGGCGTTCGCCGCGTAGTCGTCGGCGTGGTCGGGGTCGACCTCGGCGAGCTCGTCCGCGACCTGGTGCCCGACGGTCGCCAGACGCGTCGGGTCGAGCCAGAAGTGCGGGTCGAGCGCGCCCGACCCCGCGTCCGGCGCGCCCGCGCCGTTGGGCCCGCTCTCCAGCCCTGCCGCCTCGGCCGTGTCCACGACGTGCTCGGGCTGCCGCGACGCGATCGCGTCGTCGGTCGCCGCGGTCATGCCGGACAGGTACACGACGACGTCGGCCTCCCCCACCTCGCGCACCTGCGCGGGCGAGAGCTCGAGGTCGTGGGGCTCGGCGGCCGGGGGCGTGAGATTGCTGACGGAGACGTGCTCGCCGCCGACCTGCCGGGCGACGTACTCGAGCGGGTAGAACGACGCGAGCACGTCGACGGTGTCGTCGGCCTCCGCGCGGAGCAGGCGGCGGTCGCGGCGAGCACGAGCAGCGTCGCGCCGGCGGCGACGGCGTGGTGGCGAGGACGGGAGGAACGACGGCGAGGGCGACGGGTGGCGTTCATGGGGGTACGGCTCCGGGGACGTGCGGGTGTGTGCGGGCAGACGAAGGCCGCGGCACCGAGCCCGAGGGCGGTGCCGCGGCCGTCGCGGCGAAGGGGTCAGCCCTGGCTGGTCTCCTCGGCGTGCTCGTGGTCGTGCCCCTCCTCGGAGTGGTCGTGACCCTCCTCCGAGTGCTCGTCCTCACCCTCGGTGTGCTCGTGCTCCTCCTCGGAGTGGCCCTCCTCGGACGAGCCGTGCTCCTGCGAGCCGGCCTCGACGTCGCCGGAGACGCCGTTGATCTCGTTCGGCTCGACGTCGAGCTCGACCGTGTTCCAGACCTCGCCGGTCTCGATGTCGACCGCGTGGATGGCCTGGTTCGCGGGGTCGGTGACGTAGGCGGACCCGTCGAGCATGAAGATCGCGGGGCGCGGCGACTGCCACTCCTCCGGCTCCTCCCACGCGTCGATGACCGGGATGGAACGGGTGAGCTGCTTCGTCGCAGGGTCGATGACGTGGATCTGGCCGTCGGTGCCGAGCACCAGCGCCTCGCCGTCCTCACCACGGGCGAGGGAGCGGAAGGTGTAGCTCGACGGGAGGTCGACGAGCGTCAGCTCGCCCGTCGCGGTGTCGGTGAGCGAGACGCGCGTGGGGCGCTCGAGGTCGGCGTCGGGGTCGGACTTGTAGTCGCCGAGGACGACCGTCGACTCCTCGCTGCCGGCCTGGTTGCCGATGCGGCCGTACGCGTCGGGGCTCGCGACCTTCGTGATCTGACCGTCCTTGACGATCAGGACGCCGGTCTCGCAGCCGACGAGGACCGCCTCGTCCGCGGCCATCGCCTCGCCGTGGACACCGGGGCACTCGTCGGACGCGGCGACCTCGGTCCCCTCGGCGTCGAGCACGCGGATGCCGGTGCGGGCGTCCTCGGTGCCCTCGGAGACGACGACCGTGCCGTCGGACAGCTCGACCGCGACGCCGTGGTGCGCCTCGGGCGTCGTGAGCTCGCGCGCCTCGCGCGCCTCGTCCGCGACGTCGCCGGAGTCGACGATCGTGATCTCGCCGGTGCCGTCGTCGAAGAGCGCTGTGCGCCCGGCGTGCACGACCACATGGCCGGGCTTCTCGGCGTCGAACACGACGTCGGTGAGCTCCGGGTCGGCCGTGTAGTAGTGGTTGTGGTCGCCGTGCGGTTCAGCCCAGGCGCCGGCGTCGAGCACCTGGAAGCCACCCGTCGTCGAGACCAGGAGGTGACGGCCGTCGCCGGCCCCGTTGAGGCGGTTGAAGCCGTCGAGCTCGATGTCGTCGAGGACCTCGAGCGTCTGGGCGTCGAGGACCTGGATGCCGCCGTCGTACGTGACGGCGAGGCGCGGGGTGCGCGCGGCGGCCTCGGTGGGCTCGTTCGCGGTCTCCTCGGCGGCGGGCGAGCTGCTCTCCTCGGCGGCGGGGCTGCCGGAGGAGCACGCGGCGACGAGCGCCAGCGGGATCGCGAGCCCCAGGGCCGCCAGCGGCCGGCGGCGGGAGCGGGTGGTGAGAGACATGGGTGGTCGGGCTCCTGCGCGGAGACGCACGGAGCTCACTCCTTTCCGGTGGGTGGTCCTGATGCCGGCGAGCGGCGTCGCCGTCACCGTAGCAGGAAATGGAATCATTCTCATTATCCCGCCCGCCGTCACTGCCCGGCGGCGACCGACCTCCCGCACGGGGCGCACACGCCGTGCAGGCTCACGCGCACCTCGACGTCCACGAAGCGCTGGGAGCGCCCGGCCTCACGAGCCCAGGCGTCGACGACGCCGCGCGACGCACCCACGGCCGAACCGCACCGCACGCACACGAGGTAGAGCGGCGCCCCGGTCGGCACCGCGCCCCGGAAGCCGGCACGCCCGTCGGCGAGCACGGCGGCCTCGACGGCACCCGCGCGCTGGAGCTCGCGCGTCGCGCGGTAGACGGACGCGAGACCCACGCCCTGGCCGCGGCGAACCAGCGCGTCGTGGATGTCTCCGACGGCGCGGAAATGCTCGGACGCGCTCAGCTCGTCCAGGACGAGGCGACGAGAGGTCGCGCGACGACCCGGCGAGCGGGGGGATCGACGGTCGGGCGTCCTTGCCACCGCTGCCCTCCAGGGTGTTGTGGGGTCGCTACATGACAATGATTATCATCATGACGTAGCGCGCGGCCATCTCGGGCCGCGCGCCCGCGTCGGTGCCTCAGCGCCGACCCGCCGAGCACCGCCAGAAGGGACGACCATGCACACCCGTTCACGCGTCGCGGGGGCGATCCTGGGAGCGGCCGCGCTCCTCGCGACGTCGCTCGCACCGGCAGCCACGGCTGCCGAGGGTCCACCGCCGCCGAGCACCGAGCTGCAGGTGCTCTCGCGCGTCCACACCGACGCCGTCTCCACGTTCCTCGACGACGGCAGCCTGGAGCTGGGCACGAAGGCGGACCTGCCCGCGGGCAACGGGACCCGCCTCGACCCGGCGACGGTCCTGTTCCACGTGGACGACGCGTCACGGCGCACCGTCGCCGCGGGGTACGAGTTCATCGGGCCTGTCGCTCCGCCATGTGGGTCGCCCCCGAGGCGAACCCGTCGGGCGCGGGGGGCGGCTACACCCAGCTGTGGCCCGGGTTCTCCACCGAGTCGGTACCGGCCGGGGCGCTCGTCGACGACACGACGACGTTCACCCTCACCGACGTGCGCGGGCCCGGGGAGCTGGAGCTGTTCTCCGGCGGCGGCCTCGAGGACGTCCGGCGGCTGTGGTCGAGCGACGAGGACATCTCCTCGTTCCAGGTCGGCCGCACCCACATGCACGCCAACTGGGCGTTCACCGCCCCGGGCCGGTACGCCGTCGACGTCCGGGCCGAGGCGACCACGGCAGCCGGCGCCCCGGTCTCGGCGGAGAGCACCTACACGTTCGTCGTCGGGCCGATGGCCCCGGCGGTGGAGACGAGCACGACGCTGGCTGTGGACGCGACCGCGGTCCAGCCGGGCGAGACGGTGACGCTCGACGCGACCGTCACCCCCGCGGGCGCGGTGGGTTGGGTCGAGTTCCTCGACGGCTCCACCACGCTCGGCCACGCCGAGGCTACCGACGGCCGGGCCTCCCTGGCCGTCACCTCGCTCCCCCTCGGCGAGCGCAGCGTCACCGCGCGGTTCGTCCCCGCGGTGACGAACGACTTCGCCGGGTCGACGTCGGACGCGCGTGTGGTCACCGTGACGGAGGAGCCCGGGGGCGAGACGTTCGGGATCGCCGGCCTCCGCGACTCCTGGGCAGCGGGAGAGATGATCGAGCTGCACGCACGGGGCGTCACCCTGGGTGAGGGCGAGAGCCTCCGCTGGGTCATCCGCTCCGCACCGGACGCCACCGAGTACGTCGCCACGACCGGCGACACGTTCGTGCGTGACGCGACGACGGCGCTCGACGGCGCCGAGATCCTGCTCGAGCTGCGCGGCACGGTCGACGGGAGGGGCACGACCCTCGCGGAGACCCCCTACCACCGCCTGACCGTGACCGGCCCGGACGTCGGCTCCGGCGCGCCCATCACCCTCACCGGGCTCGAGGACTCCTACCACGTCGGCGACCCGATGGTCGTCACCGCGGAGCACGCGCCGCTCTTCGACGGTCAGTCCTACCGCTGGGTGATGCGCGGTGTCCCGTACGGTCTCGAGTGGGGCGAGGTCTACACCGTGCCCATCGGGGACAACCCCTTCACGCTCGACCCGGCTTGGGTGCGGTTCTCCGAGGTCGCGCTGCAGATCGTCGCGGCCGACGGGACCGTGGTCGGCCAGTCCCCCGCCATCCATCCCGAGACGGCCTCGCGGGAGCTCCTGCTGTCCGGCGCACGCTCGGTGTACCGCGCGGGCGAGACCGTCGAGCTGTCGTCGGAGCTCCACCCCGACCGGTCCGGTCTCACCTACGCCTGGAGCGTCGGCACCTCGCTGTACGCGTCGGAGCCGGTCGCGAGCGAGACGGGGACCACGGTGTCCGTGCCCGTGACCGCCGACATGGACGGCCACAAGGTGTTCCTCGTCGTGACCGACACGGCCACCGGGTTCCGCGTCGCGCAGTCGAGCGCCATCGTCCGCGTGACCGACGCGGCCCCGACGAGCAGCTCGTGCTGCTCGACGGCCTCGCCGGGCACTACCACCAGGGCAGCACCATCGGGCTGCGGGCCACCGCGGAGCCGGTCGCGAGCGACTCCGACACCTGGCTGTGGGAGTGGAAGCGCCCCGACCAGGACGCCTGGACGGCGATCCCCGGCGCGACGGCCGCGAACCACGACGTGGTCGCCGAGCAGGCGCTCGACGGGACGCAGGTCCGCGCCACGTTGCGCACGAGCGAGGGGACCGACCTGGCGACGAGCGAGACGGTGACGATCCTCGTCGACGACCACGGCGCACCGGCTCGGCAGAAGGCCGCGGTGACGGGGCTCGAGGAGCAGTACGCGGCCGGCGACGAGGTGGTGCTCGAGGCGACGGTCGAGCCCGTCTCCGTGCTCGACCGCTGGGAGTGGTACCTCCAGCGCCCGGGGACGGACACGCCCGCCCTGCTCGAGGACACGCTGACGTCGCGCCTGACGTTCGAGGCCGCCGAGGAGCTCGACGGCGCCGCGCTGTTCGCGCGCCTCACGTTCGACGACGGCCGCGCGTACGTCGAGTCGCCTCCGGTCGTGCTGTCGGTCGTCCCGGGGCCGATCCCAAGCCCGAGCCCGAGCCGAGCGATCCGGGCACCGAGCCCACGGATCCGGGAACCGCCCCGCAGCCCGAGCCAGAGCCGACCGACCCCGGCACGGACCCGGACCCGGCGCCCACGGACCCGGGCACCACCCCGGCGCCGCAGCCGACCGATCCGGGCACGGACACGTCCGGCGCGAAGCCCGACGGTGCCCCCGCCGGGCGGACGCCGGCGGACCTCGACGGGACGCCGCAGGGTGGCGTGGACCTCTCGACGAGCTCCCCGCGCCAGGGCCAGGTCGTCACGGTGAGCCTCGGCGCGGAGCACGCCGACGCGTGGGTCGCCGCGTGGCTCTTCTCGGAGCCGACGCTGCTCGGCGGCGACTGGGTCCGGGCCGACGCGGAGGGCGACCTCGCCGTCCGCATCCCGGCGGGCACGCCGACGGGTGAGCACCGCCTCGCGGTGTTCGCGACCGACGGCACGCCGATCGGGTGGAGCTCGGTCGAGGTCGAGGAGTCGACGGGCGCCACGCCGACGGACCGCCTGGCCACCACGGGCAGCTCGACGGTCTGGCTCCTCGCCGTCGCCGCGGCCGTGCTGGCCGTCGGCGCGGGAGCCGTCCTCGCGGCGCGCCGGTCGCGCATGCGCGCGGAGGCCACCCCGCAGGGCTGACGGTCCCGCCGCCGCCACGGGCGCGGTACCCGGCTCCGGCCGGGTACCGCGCCTGCTGCGTGGCGCCGCATTCTTGACGCCACTGAGAATGTTTATCATCAGAGGGTGCCGTCCCGCCGCACCACCGTGCCCGTGGTCGTCGTGTCCGGGTTCCTCGGGTCCGGCAAGACGACCGTCCTCAACCACCTCCTCACGCGGGCGGACGGGCGCCGCCTCGCGGTGGTCGTCAACGACTTCGGGCGCACCGGTATCGACCCCCTCCTCGTCGACGGCGGCGCGGAGAGCATCGACAGCGTGGCGGGCGGCTGCCTGTGCTGCGCGGTGGACGCCGACGACCTCCCGGCGCTGATCTCCCGTCTCGCCCGGGCGCGCCCCCGCGTGGACGCGGTCGTGCTGGAGGCGAGCGGCCTCGCCGAACCGGCCACGCTCGCACGGCGGGTCGCGCTGCACCCGGACGCGCGCGTGGCGGCGCTCGTCCACGTCGTCGACGCCGCGGAGGCACTGGCCGTGCTTGCGGACCACCCGCAGCTCCGCCGCCACGTCGCGACGGCCGACGTGGTCGTCCTCAACAAGACCGACCTGGCCGACGACGCCGCGGCGGCGGAGGCGTGGTGCCGCGGACAGAACCCCACCGCACCGCTCGTGCGGACGGTGCACGGCCGCCTGGACCCTCGCCTGCTCCTCGACCCCGCTCCGCGGCGCACTGCGCCGTGGCAGCCGCCGCTCGCCCTCGCGAGCGATACCTACCTGCCGCCGGACGACCACGACCACGACCACGACGAGGACGGTCAGGCGGCGCACGTCCACGAGGCGTACGCGAGCGTCGAGCTGGTCACCGACGCGCCCCTGGACCGCGAGCGGCTCGCGGCGGTCTTCGAGCCGCGCCCACCGGGTCTGTTCCGCGCCAAAGGTGTCGTGCGGGTCGCCGAGCCCGACGGGCAGACCAGGACCCTGGAGCTCCACGTCGTCGGGCGCCAGGTGCGCTGGGCCCCGCACCGCGGCACCACCGACGGCGTCAGCCGCCTCGTGTGCATCGGCGCGGGGGATGGACGAGGCACGCGTCCGGGCGCTGCTCGACGCGTGCCCGGTGCCCTAGGCGCGCGACCCGACCGGGGTCCTCTCCTCCGCCGGCCCGGGGAGGTCGGTGTCGCGCCGCGCCTCGTCCTCGGGCGTGCGGGCGGAGGAGTGCAGGCGCCGTCGGGCGAGGAGCCCGTGGCGGGGTGCGAGGAACCACGCGAGGAGGAACACGGCCGTGGCGACGAGCACGATGGTGCCGCCGGCGGGCAGGTCGAGGCTCCACGACAGGTAGAGCCCGACGAGCGCGGAGCCGCCGCCGATGACCGGGGCGAGCAGCATCATGACGCCGAGGCGGTCGGTGAGCAGGCGCGCCGCCGCGGCCGGCGTGATGAGCAGCGCGAGCACGAGGATGTTGCCGATCGTCTGCACGGAGATGACGATCGCGATCGTCACGAGCACGTAGAGCACGAGGTCGAGCCAGAAGACCGGGAGGCCGGCGGACCGGGCCATCTCGCGGTCGAGGCTGACGGCGACGAGCTCCTTGTGGAGCAGGAACGCCACGAGGAGCAGCACCGCGCCCGCGACGGCGACGACGTAGACGTCCTCGTCGGGGATGCCGGTGATGGAGCCGAAGAGGAACTGCTGGAGAGAGCCCGCGTACCCGGGCGCCGTCGAGATGACGACGATGCCGAGCGCGAACGCCGCGACGAAGAAGACCCCGATGATCGAGTCCTCCTTGAGCCGGCGGTTCTGCGAGAACACCGCGACGAGCACCGCGGTGACCACGCCCGCGACGGCACCGCCGAGCACGAGCGAGCCCTGGAGCACGAACGCGACGGCGAGGCCGGGGAAGACGGCGTGCGCGACGGCGTCGCCGATGAACGCCATGCCGCGCAGCACGACGTGGCAGCCGATGACGCCGCACACGACGCTCGACATCACCGCGACGAGGAGCGCCTTGGGCAGGAACGCGAGATCGGGGTTGAGCAGGTCCTGGACGAAGTCGCCGATCGAGATCACGCGTCCCCCTCGTGGTCGACGGTCGTGGACAGGCCCAGCGCGGCGAGCAGCGGCGACCCGGTGGCGATCCCGAACGCCCGCATCCACACCTCGGGGTCGCGGAGCTCGGCGGGCGTGCCCGTGGCGACGACGGTCCGGTTGAGCAGGCAGATGCGCGTGCACGTGTGCATCGCGGCGACGAGGTCGTGCGTCGTCATGAGCACGGCCTTGCCGTCCTCGCGCGCGAGCTCCGCGAACAGGTCGGTGAGCAGCTCCTGCGTCGGCACGTCGAGCCCGGTGAACGGCTCGTCGAGCAGCAGCACCCGCGGCCCGAGCGCGAGCGCCCGCGCCACGAGGACGCGCTGGCGCTGCCCTCCGGACAGCTCGCCGACGGGGCGCTTGCGCAGGTGCGTCATGCGGACCCGGTCGATCGACTCCCGCGCCGCGCGGTAGTCGGCCACGCCAGGTCGGCGCAGCCACCCGATGCCCCGGACCCGGCCCGAGAGCACGGCGTCCTCGACCGAGACGGGGAAGTCCCACGCGAACTCGTGCCGCTGCGGGACGTAGCCGACGGCGCGGGTGCCCGCGCTCCCGGACGCACCGTCGACGAGCACCTGCCCGGCCCGGCGGCGCACGAGCCCGAGCACGGATCGGAGCAGGGTCGTCTTGCCCGCGCCGTTCGGGCCGATGAGCCCGACGAGCTCCCCTGCGTCGACGTCGAGGTCGGCGTCGTGGAGCACGAGACGCCCGCCGAGCTCGACCGACACGTCCCGGACGCTCAGCGCGTGAGCGCCGGCACCGCGCTCGTCCGTGCGTGCGACCGGGGGCGCGCCGGTCGTCGCAGCGGCGGTCACGAGGCGTCCGCCTCGCGGTCGGCGGCCGCCCGCGCGCGCCGTCCTCGCAGGACGGTCAGGCCGACCGCGGCGACGAGGACCAGCACCACGAGGCCCGCCCACAGGGCGACGGTCGACGTGGCGGACTCCTCGTCCGTCCCCGCGGCGTCGTCGGACACGGCGCCACCGTCCGCATCCTCGTCGTCCGCCGGATCCGCGGTCTCGGACGGAGTCGGGCTCGCGGTCGCCGCGTCCTCCTGCGATTCCTCGGCGGCCGCGAGCGCGGTCTGCGGGTCGGTCGACGTCCCGACGGCGAAGCGCAGGACGGCGGGGTCCTCGACCGTCGTCCCGTCGACGAGGTCGGCGAGCACGGTCACGTCGAGGGTGTAGACGCCGGGCTCGGTGAACACCCAGTTGGCGTGGACATGGGTGTTGACCTCCATCCACAGGTCCTGGGGGTAGTCCGCGCCCGACGTCCACAGCACGTTGGGCGGGCCCGTGACGCCCTCCTGGAGGAAGAGGAAGAACGCGCCGGGACCCTCGACGCCGTCCAGGCGCAGGGTCGCGCCGCGCCCGATGCGCTGCGTGACCTCGGGGTCCTGCGTGTTCCAGCCGAGCCACACGACGTCCGGGGCCTGCACCTGCGGCACGACGTACAGCGGCGTCCCCGGGTCGACGCCGAGGAAGGCGAAGTCCGGGCTGTCGGGGGCCGGCAGGACCGACTCGTCGTGCACGTGCAGCACGGTCTCGTCCGGTGACCGCCACACGGGCGGGGCCGTCCGGTCGTCGCGCGCCTGCAGGGTCCACGTGCCGTCGAGGAAGCGCGGGCCGACGTCGACGTGACCCTCGGTCACGACCTCCGGTCCCTCGACGGTCGCCTCGTCCGCGCCGACACGCTGCTGCAGCCCGGGGTCCTCCGGCGTGTCACCGGCTGCGGGGAGCGCTGCGAGCGGCAGCGCGAGGAGTGCGGCGAGCAGCGCCGCGACCGATCGGGTGATCATGAGATTCCTTCGGGTGTGGGTCACGCGAGGCAGCGACGCAGCGAGTCGGCGTTCGCGCGCATCATCTGGACGTAGGTGGTGACGTCGCCGTCGAACGCGTCGGAGTAGAGGGGGCAGACCTGCACGCGTTCTCCTCGGCGACCTCGGTGAGCACCGACGAGCGCGCGGCGAGGTTCGGCTCGAGGAACACGGCGGGGACCTGGAGCGTGCGGACGGTCTGCGTGAGCTTCGCGCGCTCGGCCACGCTCGGTTCCGTCGCGGGGTTCGGGGTCACGAAGCCCGCGATCTCGACGTCGTAGGCCTTGCCGAGGTACGCGAACGCGTCGTGCGTCGTCACGAGGTGGCGTCGCGACCGGGGGATCTCGTCGATGGTCCGTTGCACGTAGGCGTCGGTCTCGTCGAGGGTGCGCAGGTAGGTCTCGGCGTTGGCGCGGTACTCCGCGGCGCCGGCGGGGTCGACCTCGATGAGCGTGTCGCGCATGATCTCGACGTAGGCCTGCGCGTTGCGCACGTCCTGCCACAGGTGGGGGTCGATCTCGCCGTGCACGTGCTTGCCGAGGACGGCCTGCGGCAGCTGGTAGATCTGCTCACCGGGCCGGCCGAGGAAGCCGAAGCCCTCGCCCGCCGGCACGGGTGCGAGCGCCTTGTTCGGCACCGAGATCACGGTGTCGTCGAGATCGTGCACGTGGTGGTGCCCGCCGACGTCCTCGGACGAGTCGGAGGCGACGACGATCTCCCCCGAGTCGAGCTGGACCGCCAGGTCCGCGTGGCCGCCGTCGAGCACCTCCGCGCCCTCCGTACCGGGCACCGACCACGGGTCGACCCCGACGGCGAACGTCACGGTCGCCGAGCCCACGTCGACGGGTTCGGCCTCGGGCGACGGGCGGAGCTGGGCCTCGAGAGTGAGCCGGTAGACCCCGGGCTCGGAGAACGTCCAGCTCATGTGGGTGTGCGCGCTCGTCGGCAGCGTCACGGCGTCGTCCTCGTCGAAGCCGTCGGCCGAGTCGAAGTACACCCGCGGGTTCCCGAACGTCTCCGTGAGGTAGCCGGTGAGCTGTCCCGGCCCCTCGACGTCGGTCGCGGTGAGCAGCACGTCCGACGCGCGGGTCGCGCCGTGCTCCGCGCCCGTGCCGTCGACGGCGAGGCCGAGCCAGATCGTGTCGAGGTTGACGTTCTCGACGAGCGGGATGATCTCGGCCGCGTACTTCACGGCGGACTCCGCGAGCGAGACGTTCGGGACGCCGTCCGGGAGGTTGGCGTCGAGCATCGTGATGATGCGGTGCTCCTCCAGGAGCATGTAGTTGCTGAACGCGACGTCGGTGTAGACGACGTCGCGCACGTCTCGCAGGGACGGCTCGTAGGAGTGCGGGTCGCCGCCCTCGGGCACGAGCGACGTGACCGTCGCGCGGTCGCCGGCCACGTTGCGCGCCAGGTCGGCGAGGACGCCCGTCGTCGTGACGACGCTCAGGCCGTCCGCGGGATCGGGCTCTCCCACCGCCGGGGCGCACCCGGCGAGCGCGCCGGCGAGGCAGCCGACCAGCACGGCGCGCACGGCGCGCTCCCGACGCGGGTGTTCACGGGGTGTCATGGCGGGAGCACTTTCTCGAGAGGTCGGGCCCGGCCCGCGGCGCCGCCACCGGAGGTGGAGGTGGAGGTGGCGCCGCGGGCGGGCGGTCGGAGGCGGTCAGCCGATCGGGTGCGCGCCTCGGCGTCGCCGGGACACCCCGTAGAGCACGCCGCCGGTGACGAGGAGCAGCGCCCCGAGACCGAGGGCGGACACCGGATCCGCGCCGGTGGACGCCAGCGCGGCCTTCTGCTCCGCGCTCAGCTCGCACTCCTCGCCGGAGGCGGTGCGCCCCACGTACGTGGTCTTCGTCGTCGTGCCGGACGAGTCCCCGACGGAGAACGTGAGCGTCGCGGTGTCGGACGCGGTGCCGCCGCTCTTCAGCGGGACGGACAGCGTGAACGTCACCTTGTACACGCCGGGCTCGGTGAACGCCCAGTTGGCGTGCACGTGCTGGTTCAGCGTGACCTCGGTGCTCTTGCCGAACCCGGGCATGGTGCCGAAGAACTTCGTCCCGACGCCGCCGAAGTTCCCGGTGCCGTAGACCCCGAGCCGGCCCGGTCCGTCGACCGCGTCGAGCCGGTAGGTGACCGGCCCGGCGGCCGCCTCGACGAGCGTCGGGTGCTGCGTGTTCCAGCCGAGCCACGGCACGCCGGACTCCTGGACCTGCCCGATCGACCAGATCGTCGACCCGGCCTCGCCGAGGAACGCGAAGGCCGAGCCGGCCGGGACCTCGTCCTGCGCCGTCTCGTCGAGGCGGAACGTCAGCGAAGCGGGATCGACCCAGCTCGCCGGCTGCTTGCGGTCGTCCTTCACGGTGGCCACGAGCTCGCCGTCCTCGACCCGCGAGCCGAAGTCGAAGTGCCCGTCGGTCACGCCGCCCGGCGCGGCCGTCCGGACCTGGCTCGTGACCGGCGTCGGGATGCACTGCTCGGGGGTCGGCGCACCGGCGCCCGCACCTCCCGAGCCGCCACCGGCCGCGTCACCACCGGCGCCGCCGCCCGGTCCGGGGGCGTCCGCGGGGGTCGCGACGAATGGCGCCCAGCCGACGAGGTCGCCGGAGGCCGAGTCGTAGATCGCAAGCTTGTGCTCGCCCGTCCCGACCGAGGTCGGGACGGTCACATCGACCGCACCACCCAGCGCCGAGGCGGTACCGGCGCTCGTGGGCTCGGAGTAGACGTACGCGACGACCTCCTGGCCGTCCGCGAGGGACGGCGACGTCGCGGTCACGTCGTCGCCCAGCGCGACCGAGGAGGCCGCGAGCTCGACGTCGCCGCGGTTGGCGTCGGTGAGCTCCGCGTCCGTGAGCGGCTCCCACGGCGGCACGTAGGCGCCGACCCGCACGTGGTAGTCCGCGGACTCGCCGGCGATCGTCCGCCCGTCCGCCGTCTTCAGGCTGGGCGTCACGGTCAGCCGGTAGTCCCCGACAGCCGTGAAGACCCAGTTGGTGTGCACGTGCGCGTTCGCCGTGACGGGGATGGTGCCGCGTGCGGACCGCGTCGTGTCGACGTACCGGTTCACCGGGTTGCCGAACGAGTCAGTCTGGAACGTGAACACGTCGCCGGGACCCTCGACAGCGACGTCGAGCGTCACGGGGCTGCCCGGTGCCGGCGTGATCCCCGTCCCCTCGAGGCTGCCGAGGAGCCGCTCCGTGCTCCAGCCGACCCACGGCAGGTACTCCTGCTGGTCGCCGCTCTGGGTGCCGACCCAGGCCTCGGTGCCGCCGTGCTCACCGAGGAACGACCACGCCCCCTCGGCCGCCGGGAGCCGCTGCACGCCGCGCTGGTCGGCGTACGCGATGGTCACGTCGGACGGCGAGCGGTACGCCGAGCGCGGCTCGTAGATCCGGGTGTCGTCCTTGACCGACAGCACGAGCTGCTCGCTCGCCGCGTCGTAGGTGGTCTCGAAGCCGTCGACGTGCCCGCGGTCGAGGACGAACGTGCGGTTCGGGTCGGACGGGTCCGTGCCCGGGTCGGGACCGGGGTCCGTGCCCGGGTCGGGACCGGGATCGGGGTCCGGCTGGCTCTCGCCGACCTGGAACGTGTACGTCTCCGTGTCGCTCGTCAGCTGCGTGCCGTCGGACAGCGAGCCCTTCGCGGTGACGCGCAGCGTGTAGGTGCCCTGCTCGGTAAAGCCCCAGCTCGTGTGGACGTGGGCACCGACGTCGACCGGGACCGCGTCAGGTCCGCCGTCGCCGCTGTCGAAGTGGATGCGCGGCGACCCGCCGAGCCCGCCGGCCCACGCGGAGACGCTGCCCGGGCCGTCGGCCTCGATCTCGTAGCGCAGGTCGGACGCCGTCACGCCCTCGGGCAGGCTCTTCTCGAGGCGCTCGGTGGTCCAGCCGGGCCAGGGCAGCCCCTCCGTCTGAGACGACGGCAGGACGAAGACCTCGTCGCCGGGCTCGCCGAGGAAGTCGTACCCGGCCGCGGGGACCGGCGTGGCCGCGAGCGCGGGGTCGACGGACACCGTCACGGCACCCGGGGCGCGGTCGACGGACCGGTTCGTGTGCTGCTGCGTGTCGTCGACGACGGCCAGCGTGAGCCGCCCGGCGTCGAGGTAGAGGTTGAACAGGTCGATGTGGCCCTCGCTGAGGACGACGGGCGTCTCGTCGAGGACGGGCGCCTCCCACGGCACCTCCCGCACCTCGGGGATCACGACCGGCTCGGACGTCGCGAGCTCGGCGCCCTGCGGGTCGAGCGCGACGACGCGCCACGCGACGCCCACCACGTTCTCGTTCGCGCGCAGGGACAGCTGGGCGTCGTCGAAGACGCTCGGGAAGAAGGGCGCGAACTCCGTCTCGTGGACCCCGCGCTGCTCCCAGCGGTACGTGGCACCGTCGACGGCGGGCTCGAGGACCGCGTCCAGGTAGATCGTGCTGTCGAGGGCGTACCACTCGTCGAGACCCGTGATCGTCACCGTGTGCGACGGCGGCGCCGGCCGGACGGCGAGCGTCGCCGGCTCCGACGTGCCTGCCGCGCGGTCGCCGTCGAGCAGGACGGCGCGCACGCGTGCACCGTCGTCCGCGAGCGAGACGACGCGCTCGTACGTGGCGCCGGTCGCGCCGTCGACCGGAACGAACTCGTCGCTCCCTGCGGCGGCGACCTCCCAGCGGTACGTCGCCAGCTCGGTCTGCGGGTCCTGCGTCGCCGTGAACGTGGCGGTCGCGCCCTCGACGTGCTCGGTCGCGTCGAGCGCGACGGACACCGAGGTCGTCACCGGCTCGGGCGCGCGCTCACCGATGCCGAAGTGGTAGGTGGCGGGGTCGCCGGTGATCGTGCCGTGCTCCGTGGTGGCGAGCGACGGCGTGACGACGAACGTGTAGTCGCCCTCGGCCGTGAAGATCCAGTTGGTGTGGACGTGGGCGTTCTGCGAGACCGGGATCGTCCCCCCGGCGGAGGTCGTCGTGTCGACGTAGCGGTTGATCGGCTCGCCGAACGACCCGTTCTGGAACGCGAAGACGTCGCCCGGGCCCTCGATGCGCACGTCGAGCGTGACCGGCTGGCCCGGCGCGGGCGTGATGCCGGTCCCCGCGAGCGTGCCCGGGAGCCGCTCGGTGCTCCACCCGACCCACGGCGCGTAGCCCTGTTCGCCGCCGCTCTGGGTGCCGAGCCACGCCTGCGTCCCGCCGTACTGGCCCAGGAAGGACCAGCCGCCGGTCGCCGGCGGCAGCGTCGCGACGAGGCGCTCGTCCTGGTAGGCGAAGGTCGTGGTCTCCGGCACGCGGTACGCGGCGCCGGACCCGTAGATACGGGTGTCGTCCTTGACGCTCAGGACGAGCTTGCCGCTCGTGGCGTCGTACGTGGTTTCGAAACCGTCGACGTGGCCGTGCGTGAGCACGAACTCGCGGTCGGGGACCGCGGCCGCCGCGGACGGCAGGGCGCCACCGAGCACGGGGACGAGGAACGACGCGAGCAGGGCGAGCACGCCCAGGGCGGCCGTCAGCGGCCTGCTGCGGGTGGTGAGTGACACGAGGTCTTCCTCTCTAGGCCGCACGGAGGCGGCTGCGGGGAGCCGGCGGCTCCGGACCGGGCACGGTCGCATCGGACTATATAGATCGGGAATCATTCTCATCAAGTCGCCGAAGAGGCCGGAGGCCGCACGTGGCGGCCTCCGGCCTCGTCCCCTCGCGGCGGCCGTCCGGCGCCGCGTCGCACGCCTCAGCCCTGGCGCGCCTTCCAGCGCGGGTTGAGCTTGTTGATGACGTACGTCTTGCCCCGGCGCCGCACGACCTTGGCGCCGGGCTTGTCCTTGAGCGAGCGCAGCGACGCGCGGACCTTCATCGCGCACCCCCGCCCTGCGTGCGCGTGCCGTAGCGCTGGCGGAACCGCTCGACGCGGCCGGCGGTGTCCACGACGCGCTGCGTGCCCGTGTAGAACGGGTGGCTCGCGCTCGAGATCTCGACGTCGACGACGGGGTAGGTGTTGCCGTCCTCCCACTCGATCGTCTCGCGCGGCACGCCGGGCCCGCCGGGGTGGTTGCCGACGAGGGTCGACCGGGTCAGGAACGCGAAGCCCGCGGACTTGTCGCGGAACACGACCCGCCCGTACTCCGGGTGGATGTCCTTCTTCATGGGTGTGCCTCCTCCGGCTCGACCTACCAGCTCGACTTGGTGACGCCCGGCAGCTCGCCGCGGTGCGCCATCTGACGCATCCGCACGCGCGAGAGGCCGAACCTGCGCAGGTAGCCGCGGGGGCGGCCGTCGGCGACGTCGCGGTTGCGCAGGCGTGTCGCGCTCGCGTCGCGCGGCTGACGCTGCAGCTCGGTGACGGCCGCGGCCTTCTCCTCCGGCGTCGCGGTCGTCGAGGCGACGACGCGCTTGAGCTCGGCGCGTCGCTCGGCGTACCGGGCGACGACCTCGCGCCGCTGCTCGTCGCGGGCGATCTTGGACTTCTTGGCCATCAGCGCTCCTCACGGAAGTCGACGTGCCGGCGCACGACGGGGTCGTACTTGCGCAGCACGAGCCGGTCGGGGTCGTTGCGACGGTTCTTGCGCGTCACGTAGGTGAACCCGGTGCCCGCGGTCGAGCGCATCTTGATGATCGGACGCAGGTCCTGGCGTGCCGCCATCAGACCTTCTCCCCCCTCGCCAGGATCTCGGCCACGACGACGTCGATCCCCTTGCGGTCGATGGTCTTGATCCCGCGTGCGCTGACGCGCAGCGTGACGTGGCGCCCGAGCGAGGCACCCAGTAGCGCTTCTTCTGGATGTTGGGGTCGAAGCGCCGCTTGGTCCGCACGTGCGAGTGCGAGACCGCGTGGCCGAACCCCGGCGAGGTGCCGAGCACCTGGCAGACGGCAGACATGGTCGTTCCTTCCTCCGGACCCGGCGAGACTAGGGAGTGAGAATCGTTCTCGTCAAGGTGTAGGGTGCAACGCGTCCGCCCGCCCGGATCTTCCCGCGGCCAGAACTGGAGCACCCGCATGACCACCCACCACCCGGACACGACCGACACCCGTACCCCGCTGAGCGTCCTCGCGACCGTCGACCCCGTGCTGAGGGACTCCGCCGTCTTCGGCCTCGTCATGGGCTCCCCCGGCGTCGTCGTCCTGCGCCACGACATCCGCGCGAGCGAGGGAGAGCTCCGCCGGGTCGTCGTCGACGCGACCGGCGTCGTCGAGGACGAGCGCGTCCCGCTCGAGCACGCGTGCCTGTCGTGCGCGGTCCGCGAGGACGCCGTCCCCACGCTGCGCCGCCTCGCCGAGGACGGCCGCTGGGACCACCTCGTGCTCGCCCTGCCGGTCGGCGCGGAGTCGCTGCCCGTCGCGCGGGCGCTGTCGGCCGCCACCACGCCGGGCGACCTGCTCGACCGGCTGCGGCTCGCGACCGTCGTCGCCGTCGCGGACGTCGACACGCTCGAGCACGACCTCCTCGACGACGACCTCGTCGACGAGCGCGGCATCGCGCTCACGGACGACGACCAGCGCGCCGTGGGCGAGGTGCTCGCCGCCCAGCTCGAGCACGCCGACCTCGTGGTCACGACGGGCGACCTCGCGGCGTCGGCCACCGGCTCCGGCCTCGTCGACCGGCTGCGCGGCGCCGGCACACGTCGCCTCGACGGCCTGCACGCGCTCGACGCCGCCGACCTCGCACGCGGCCACCACGACGCGGCCGCCGGCGAGCGCCGCGCCCACCCGCTCGGCGCACGCGGCGCCGGCCGCCCCGCCGACGTCGAGCACCGCCCCGGCGACCGGAGCTGGACGCTCGAGCTGCGCTCGTCGCGCCCGTTCGAGCCCGAACGCCTCCTGCGCCGCATCGAGGACCTCGGCACGGGCCGCCTGCGGTCGCGCGGAGTCTTCCACGTGGCGAACCGGCCGGACTCGCTGTGCGCGTGGGACGGCGCCGGCGGCCAGCTGTGCATCGGCGAGCTCGGCACGTGGGACGACGCGACGAACGCCGAGGGGGAGACCGTCCGGCCGCACACGCGCATCGTCATGGTGGGCTCCACGGAGCCCGACGCCGGGCCGGGGACGCAGGACGTGCGGGACCTGCTCCTCGCGGCGTTCCGCGACGTGCTCACGACGCCGGACGAGCTCGCCGACGGCGGGCTGCGCTGGCTCGGCCGGGACGACGTGCTGGCGCCGTGGCTCGGCGCACGCTCCGACGCGCTCTGACGCCGGCCCCTCGCCGCCCTCGCGAGGGCGAACCCGGGAATGACGAACCGGTGGCGGTCCGCCACCAGAGCTCCCCCCAGCTGAGCTCTCGTCGCGGACCGCCACGGTCCGGGCGCCGCCGCGTGACCCGTCGCGTCGGCGTTTCCCCCACTACCGAACGAGGGCGCGAGGCCGCGTTTCGTACGGCACCCTACAGTGACCTGCGTCACAGCTCATGGTTCACCCGCCGCGTCGGTCCATCCAGCGCGCCCGCGCCCACGCGCCGCCCGCACCCGCGAGCGCCGACACGCCCAGCACGACGGCGACGAGCGGCGCGAGCGGGGTCGGGGACCCCGCGGGCACGGTCGGCGCCCCGGTCGGTGCGGTCGGGGCGGTCGGTGCGGCGAGCGTGGCCGCCGTGGCGACGAAGGACGGCGCCGGGTGGGCACCGGACGGGTCGGTGTCGGTCCACGCGTGCGCCGCGCCCGACGGGCAGGACTGCTCCGCCGGGAGCACGAACGACTGGCCCACCTCGCCCGTGACCCGGACGTCGACCGTGAAGGCGGCACGCTCGCCGTCGGGCACGGGCTCGCCCTCCCAGCGCACGGCGTCGTCGGAGACCTCCGACGTCCACCCGTCGGGCTGCCCGGCGGCGAGCACCTCGACGCGTCCGGCATCGTGACGGCCAGCGCGTCGGTCGGCTCGCCGTCGCACCCGTGGTCGAACGTCAGCGTGAGGGTCGCCGTCCCGTCGCCGCGGGGCTCGACCGTCTCCACGATCACGTGCGCCGCCGCGGGGGTCGCCGCGAGGACGACACCCGTGACGGCGAGCCCGGTGGCCCCCAGCACCAGCCGGGCCCGGGCACCGAGCGGGGCGTGCGCCCGCCGAGCCGGTCGGGACCCGTGCGCGCCGCTCCTGCTGCGGGTCGTGCGACTCATGACGCCACCTCCACGGGGATCTCGACGATCGGGTTGTCGTACTTGGACGTGCGGACGCTCACGGAGACCGTCCAGGCCCCGGGCATCGGCAGGTCGAGCGTCGCCTCGTACGTCCCCGGTCCGGTCCGGGTCACCGGCCGGGTGAACGGTCCGAGCGCGGGCTCGGCGAGCCTCGTGGACAGCTCCGGGGCGTCGACCGGCTCGAGCGGCTCGCCGTCGGCGTCGAGCAGGACGAGCTCGAGCGCGTTGACCCCCACGGCGCCCGGCGTGACGCGGGCCCGGAGAGTGCCCTCGCCGAGCGGCCGGGTGACGTCCACGCCCACGGGCGTCGCCACGTCCGAGCCGGGCGGTGACCCGGCCTGCTCCGCGGCGTCCACGGGGCTGCGCGAGACGAGCAGCCCCGTCACCGCGAGGACGACGACGAGGAGTCCCGCCTCGGCCGCCACGGTCCGGCCGAGGCGACGGGAGACCTCGGCGTCGGCGCCCATCCCGACGACGCTCGTCGTCCGGCGGGCGGCCCGCGCCGCGAAGGACGGGACCAGCCGGTAGCGGTTCCACGCCGCGAGGGCGACGATCACCAGCGCGACGCCGACCTTGACGAGCAGCGTCTGGCCGTACGCCGTCGTGACGAGGGCGTCCACGGTGCCGAGAATCCGCCACCCGAGGACCACTCCGGTGACGGCGAGCGCGAGCACGACCCACGCCCCGAGCGCCGAGAAGCGCGTGACGGTCACCGCGGCACGCCGCGGGTCGACCTGCGCCGACGGGGCGAGGACGAGCACCAGCCCGACGACGCCGCCGAACCACACGGCCCCCGCGACCACGTGGAGGACGTCCGCCGCGACGACGAGCGGCGCGGGGCCGAAGGTGCGGGTGTGACCGACGAGCACGAGCGCGGAGAGCGCGAGCCCCGACGCGCCCAGCGCCACCCCCGCCGGCCACAGCGCCCGGCTCTCGCGCGCGGCCCGCGGCGCGAGGAGCGTCGCGCCGAGAAGCCCGGCGACCCCGAGCGCCGCCGCGACGCCGGTGTCCGACGTCAGTCCCTCCGTCCACGTCGATCCCTCGAGCAGGGCGTCAAGGCTGCGGCCGGCCTGCCACGCGGCCGTGAGCGGCACCCCGAGCGCGAGGCCGACCCCCGCGACCGCGAGCCCGAGCCTCCGGGCACGGTGCAGCCGGGAACGCAGCCGCGGCATCCCGCCGGGCGGCGCGGGCAGCACGAGGAGCTCGAGCACGACGAGGCCGGCGACGAGGAACGTGCCGAGGTAGACCGCGGTCTGGTCGACGGCGCGCGCGACCTCCACCCCGGCCGACGGCTCGGCCGCCGCCCCGGCGGCACCCGCCCCGACCGGCCCGCTCGGCGCGCCGACCGAGAAGGAGAAGGCACCGGCGACCGGGTGGCTGTCGAGCGAGACGACGCGCCAGCTCACGACGTAGGTGCCGTCCGCCAGCGGCTCGGCGGGCGTGACGACGAGCGCGGCGTCGCGGGCGGCGACGTCGACGGCGACCTCCGCGCCGTCGGCCGAGAGCAGCGTCGTGCCGGACTCGACGGCCCGCACGGGCTCGTTGAACGTGATGGTCAGGTCGTCGGGCGGCGCGTCGAGCACGGTGCCGTCCTCCGGGTCGGTCCCCAGGAGGACGGCGTGCGCCGCGGCCGGCCCGCCCGCGAGGACCGCGAGGAGGAGCGCGGCCGCGGCGACGACGACGGCCAGCGCCGGCGCCCGGTGCGGGACCGGGCGCCGGGCCGTTCTCGTCATCGGACCGTCAGCCCTGGGCGCGGCGCGAGCGCGCGAACGCGATCGCCCCGAGCGCGAGGCCGGCGGCGCCCAGAGCGAGGGCGATCCACGAGACGACGGGCGTGGCCGCGTCGTCCGAGGCCGCGTCCGCCGACGCGTCGTCCTGCGTCGCGCTCTCCGCGGCGACCTCTTCCGCCTCCGCGTCCTCCGTCTCCGACGCCGCAGCATCGGTAGAGGTGTCGGACGAGGTGAGGACGAACGACGCGCCGGTGACTCGAGGTCGTCGCTGGTCTGGCCCTCCGCGGGGATCTCGACCCACGCGGTCTCCCCCTCCTCGCAGGTCTGGACCGTCGGGAAGTCGAGCGTCTCGCCCGCGGCGTCGGGCAGCTTGAGGGACAGCTCGAAGGAGTCGCGGTAGCCGTTCGGGACCGGGGTCTTCGCCGTGTACACGACCTCGGCGACCCGCTCCGTGTACTCGCCGCCGTGCCCGTCGTCGACGGGCGTCTCGAGGTCCTGCATGACCTTCTCGACGTCCCAGCCGGGGTGGACGGCGGGCGCGACGGAGATGACCTGCTCGGGCATCTGGATCGCGATCTCGGTGGTCGCCGACTCGCCGCACCCGTGCCCGAACGCGAACGTCAGGACGGTGTAGGAGTCGGCCGTCGTGACGCTCGGGGTGACGGTGACGTGGGCGGACGCCACGGTCGCGCCGGTGGCGACGAGACCGGTGGCGAGGGCGGCGACAGCGGTGGCGCGCAGGGACTTTCGCATGGGAGTGCCTTTCAGGGAGGTGGGGATGGTTCGGTTCGGGACGAAGGAGTCGGTCGGGGACGGGTCGGTCGATCGCGAGGGCGGGGAGCGCCCCGGCTCGCCCCGCCTACGCGGGCGCACCGAGGAGCCCCTGTCCGAGGTACTCGCCGTCCCGCGCACCCGGCGGGACGGCGAAGACGGCGGACCCGACCGGCGTCGTCCACTCGTTGAGCAGGTCGAGCTCGTCGAGCCGCCGCTGGATCGGGACGAACTGGCGATCGACGTCGGCCTGGAACGTGACGAACAGGAGGCCCGAGTCGGAGAGCGCGCCGGCCGGCGGCGGGTCGTCGTAGTTGTACGCGCGGCGGAGGAACCGCTGCTCGGGGTCGTCGGTGCGCGAGCGCCGGATGTGCGCGAACGACCCGATGACCTCGAACCCGTTCGGGCCCTTCGCGTCGAGGTCGGGCTCGTCGTGCTCGCGGGTCCCGGTGAGCGGGGCGCCCGTGTCCAGGCGCCGGCCCACGGCCTCCTCGCGGCCCGAGCGGTCCAGCTCGTCCCACGTGTCGAGGTCGATCGCGATGCGCCGCACGACCATCGACGTGCCGCCCGCGAGCCAGCCGCGCGACGTGTCCGCGTGCCACACGAGGTCGGGGTCGACCGCCGGGTCGAGGTTGCGGGTGCCGTCGACCTGCCCCATGAGGTTGCGCATCGTCGTGCCGGGACGCTCGGTGCCGGGCGACCGGCGGAACCCGCGCTGCACCCAGCGCACCGTGGTGAACGTCCGTGCTTCCTTCACGAGCAGGCGCACCGCGTGCGCGACGGTCACCTCGTCGTCGGCGCAGACCTGCAGGAGGAGGTCGCCGTCGTTCCAGCGGTCCTCGAGCCGGTCGACGCCGAAGGGGGGCAGCGGGCGCAGCCACGTCGGACGCCGGTCCTCCAGACCCGCTGCGGTGAACACCGCGGGCCCGTAGCCGAGCGTCACGGTCAGCCGGGCGGGCACGGCCGCGAGCTCGGGCTCGGTGTCCGTCAGCCCCGGGCGCCCGGCCATGAGCCGCTGGACGTCGTCCGTCCAGATGCCCATGAGCCGCACGAGCGCCTCGCGGTCCACCCCGTCGACGAGGTCGAGCGCGACGAACGCCGCGAACGACTGCGGGACGGTGTCGACCCCTGGTTGCCGCACCCCGCGGAACGCGACCGTCGCCCGGCCCGCGGCGTCGGGCGGCTCGGGTACCGGGCGCGGCTCGGCGGCCGCGGCGTCCCACGCCGAACGCCCGCCGACGGCCAGGGCGGCGCCGCCGAGCGCGGCGGCACCACCCTGGAGGAACGCGCGGCGCGAGGCCCCGCGCGAGGCCTTCTCCGTTCCCCTCACGAGTCCGCGTGCTCGCCGTCGTCCTGGCCGGAGTCCCCGGAGCCGTGACCGGCGCCGTCGTCCGCGTCCTCCATGCCCTCCATGCCCTCCATGTCACCGCCGTCGCCGTGGTACTCCTCGTTGGCGCCGGAGAACGAGCGCGCCGGGGCGGTGAACTCGAACGTCGAGCCGTCCTCGGCCGTGAGGGTCACGGCGACCTCGTCACCCGGCTGCACCGGCGTCGTGAGGTCCATGAACATGAGGTGGTCACCGCCGGGCGACAGCTCGTGCGAGCCGCCCGCCTCGAGGACGAACCCGCCCGCCTTCTGCTGCATGACCATCGCGCCGTCGTCGCCGGTCGCCATCTCGTGGAGCTCCATGGACGACGTCACCTCGCTCGTCGCGGAGACGATGCGGACGTCGGTGTCGGAGCCGTTCTCGAGCGTGCCGAACGCGGCGGTCATGCCCGCGTCGGCGGCCTTGACCCACGGGTCGGCGATGGTGAGCGCCGCGGCCTCGGTCGTCTCGGGCGCCGCCGCGGCGGTGTCGCCGCCGGCGTCGGCGGTGCCCGTCGAGCACGCGCCGAGCGCGGCGGCGAGGGAGAGGGCGCCGACGCCGGCCAGGAGGCGGGCGCGCGGCGAGGTGCGGATCGGGGTGGGGATCGTGGTCATCGTGGTGTCCTTCGGGTTCGTCACGTAGGGGGAGGCGCGGTGCGGGGCGCTCATGCGGCGGCCTCGGCCGCGCGGCGTGCGCGTGCGGCCAGCAGCAGGTCGACGAGCAGGAAGACCGCGAGCGGGATGCCGAACAGCGGGAGGAACCAGCCGACGACGGCCGCGAGCGCCAGGACGGTGAGCGAGAGCCACAGCGGGGCGCGGCGCAGCGCTCCGCGCGGGACCGCCGGGCCGGGGAGCCGGGTCGCGGACCGCGTGGGTCGTCGCTGCCACCACATCCGGTAACCGAGGACGATCAGCGTGATGAGACCGATCGCTACGACCGCGAGGGCGAGCTGGTTCCAGATCCCGAACAGCAGGCCCATGTGCGCGTCGATGCCCCAGCGCGTGAGCTTCGCCGCCGCGGGCTGGTCGGCGAAGTCGATCCGGTCCACGACCGCGCCGGTGGCGCCGTCGACGGCGATCGCGTCCTGCTGCGACGGCCAGGAGCGCTTGTGCTCCTTGACGACCCACGCCTGCCCGTCCTCGGCCGGGGGCGTGATCTGCAGGGGGTTCTCGCGCAGCCCCTCGGCGCGGGCGACCGCCAGCACGCCGTTGATCCCGACGCCGGCGGTGAGGACGTCGTCGGACGACGGGCCCGCCCCGCCCCCGTGGCCGGCGTGCTCGCCGGACGCGGCGGGTGCCGACGCGCCCGGCAGGGCGGTGTCGACCGTGGGCGTGCCCCAGGACAGGGCGCTGCGCAGCTCGCCGATGTTCGCCCCGGCGTTCGCCGACCAGGTGAGGCCGGTCGCGGAGAGGCCGAGCAGCCCGAGCACGATCACCGTGCCGACGGCGCCGTGCCAGGACAGCACCCGCTTGCGGACGCTCTTCGCGCGCACCTCGGGCACGACGAGGCGCCGGGCCTTGCGCGTGCGGGCGACGCGGGCGATCCACATCGCGAGACCGCCGAGCGCGACGACCCACAGCCACGACGCGGCCAGCTCGGAGTACCAGCGCCCGGCCTCGCCCAGGTGGAGGTTGCGATGCAGGTCGTCGACCCACGCCCGCACGGGCAGCCAGCTCCCGTACGTCGCGAGGTCGCCACGCACCTCGAGCGTGTAGGGGTCGACGAACACGGTGCGCGTGTATCCCTCGGGAACGTCGTCGGCCGCGAGGACGACCCGGGTCGTGCCGTCCTCGGACGACGGGGGCACGACCTGCGTCACCGTGCCCTCGGGGTGCGCGTCGCGGGCGGCGGCGAGCTGCTCGTCGAGCGCGTGGGTCGAGGTGCCGACCTCGTCGACGAACAGCTCGTGGCGGTGCACGATCGGCTCGAGGGTCGGGGTCGCGGTGTACATCAGGCCGGTCACGGCGGCGACCAGCAGGAACGGGCCGACGAGGATGCCGGCGTAGAAGTGCAGCCGGTGCAGCAGCGGGCGCACGGACTCCCACAGTCCCGGCCGGGAGGGCGGGGGCAGGTCGGTGCCGCTCGGTGCCGCGTCGGGCTCGGTGGGCGGACGGACGGGGATGTTCTCGCTGGTGCGAGGGGTCACGGAAGTCATCGGGGGTGTCCTTCGAGGCAGCACACGGCGTCGCGGGGACGCGGACGACGCGTTCGACGGGCACGTCGACGTGCCCGTCACTCGGCGAGCCGCGTGCACGGGAAGAGGGCAGCGTCCGGCCCCGCCCGCGCGCCGCGCCCTGGTGGCGCGGTGGTGTCGCTAGGCGAAGGCCGGCGAGGACACCGGAGGACCGCGTCGCGAGACGACGGTGCGGGCAGCGCGCGCCAGCGGGGGAAGGATCCGCGGCGCGCACGGCACGTCGGCGCGCCGCGGGGTCGGGACGGGCAGCTCAGCCCCGAGCAGGACGGGCAGCAGGCCGGTCCACAGCGCGAGCGCGAGGGTGGCGGCGCGCTCGCTCGCCGCGAGGGCGGCGGCCGTGACGACGACGGCGGCGGCGTGGGCGGCGAGCATGGCGGGACCGACGGCGTGCGCGGCGTGCGCGTGCTCGGCGGCCACGGTCGCGAGCGCCCCGCCGTCAGCCGCCGGGACGGCGTGGGCAGCGTGGCCACCCCACCCAGGGGCGGACGCGTGCCCCGGCGAGCCGAGCGGCAGCGCGGCGGCGCGCCGGGCGCGTCCGGCGGCACGGCGAGGAGCGCGATCCCGTGGTGCAGGACGACCTGCACCAGGGCGAGGAACGGCACCTGGACCAGGACGCGCGAGCGCACGCGCGCGACGAGGGTGGCGAGCGCGACGGTGAGGGCGGCGAGCGCGGCGAGGCCCGCTCCGTCGGGCAGGGCGCCGCCCGCCGAGGCGTGCGCGCCCGCGGCGACGGTGAGCGACGTCGTCGCGAGCACGACGCCACGCACGCGCGGGCGACGTGCTGCGGCAGGCCGCGTCCCGCCGTGTCGTCGTGCTGCCGGTGCGCGCTCATGCCCGGCGCGCCTCCGCGTCGGCGCCGCACCGCAGCCGCGGCGTCGTCCTCGTCGTGGTCGTCATCGACCTGCCTTCCCACCCTGCCGGGGCGCCACGTCGCACCCCTGGTCCGGTTCCCGGCGAACGTACCGGGACTTCTGGCACACGTCAATCAAAAGTTGCCCGTTCATCGCGATTGCTCGTCGCGCCGCGCGAGCTCCGCGAGCCGGGCGTTGTACGCCGCGAGCTCCGCCTCGCCGTCCCGGTCCGCCTGGCGGTCCCGACGGCGGGCGGTGCGCTCGTCGTCGCGCGTCCACTGGACGGCCACGATGATCGCCGCGACGACGACCGGGAGCTCGCCGGCCCCCCAGGCGACCGACCCGCCCACGGCCTGGTCGGCGAGCAGCGCCTCGGTGTCGGTGTACTGCATCGCCGTCCACCAGTCCGCGGCGAGCAGCTGCTGGTCGGCCATGACCGCGACGCCGAAGAACGCGTGGAACGCCATGGTCACGAGCAGCACGAGGAGGCGGATCGGGTAGGCGACGCGCGCCGGGCCGGGGTCGACGCCGAGGATCACCCAGAAGAACAGGTAGCCGCTGAGCAGGAAGTGCACCTGCATGAGCAGGTGCCCGGGGTGCTCGAACAGCGCGTACTCGAACCAGCCCGTGTAGTAGAACGCGACGAGGCTGCCTGCGAAGATCACGCCCGCCACGGGCGGGCGGGTCAGGAACCGCGAGTACCGCGAGTGCACGACGACGAGGATCCACTCGCGCGCCCCGCGGGAGTGGTCCCGGCGGGCCGGCAGGGCGCGCAGCGCGAGGCTGACGGGCGCGCCGAGCGCGAGGGCAGCGGCACGAACATCATGAGCGCCATGTGCTGGACCATGTGCGTCGAGAAGTGCACCGACCCGTACACGCCGGCGCCGCCGCTCGTCGCCCACGCCAGCGCGACGCAGCCGAGCAGCCACATCACCGTGCGGCCCGCGGGCCACCGGTCGCCGCGGCGGCGCAGCCGCACGACGGCCGCGACGTACAGCCCCGCGAGGCACGCCGCGATCCCCAGGAAGAGCCAGTCGGGATGGAACGACGTGATCATCCGCGACAGCGACACCGGCTCCGGGTAGGGGAACCCGAGCAGCGAGTGGCGCACGTCGTACGTCACCGGGTCCTGCGGCACCGGCGGGGCGGACCGCGACAGCGCGACGGACGCGCCGAACGTCGCCGCCATGACGACGACCTCGCCGACGGCCAGCCGCGCGAACGCCCGCCCGCCGCCGGGCCCGTCCAGCCGCGGGATCACCCGTCGTCGCTGCACCCAGCCGGCGACCCCGAGGAGCACGAGCGCCACGACCTTGCCCGTCAGCAGCAGGCCGTAGGACGTCGTGACGAGGTCGGCCGGCGACCCGAGACGCAGCGACGCGTTGACGACGCCGGAGAACGCCGCGCCGGCGAAGCACCAGGCGGCGACGACGGAGTAGCGCGCCACGACCGCGGGCAGCGCGGTGCGCACGCGCGGGCGCAGGAGGACGAGACCGGCGAGACCGCCCACCCACACCGTCACCGCGACGAGGTGCACGAGCAGGCTGTTCACGGCGTTGAGGTGCTCGTCGGAGCCGGCGGCGTGCCCCGACAGCGCGACGGGGAGCAGGGCCGCGAGCGCGAGCACCGCCGCCGCGCCGACCCGGCCCACGCGCCGCGCCCCGGCCGACGTCACGAGCGCCGCGGCGACGAGCAGCGCCGAGACGGACAGGAACTGGCCGAGCTCGATGCCGGTGGCGTAGTAGCGCACCTGCGCCCAGAAGCCGGGTTCGGTGGGTGCCATGCCGACGCTGTTGCCCGTGGTCAGCACGATGACGGCGACGGCGGCCGCGAGCCAGACGGCGGCCGCGCGCGTGGCCCAGCGGGTCGCCGTCCACTGCGCGTACGAGACCGCGCCGGGCAGGCGGCCCTGGCCGGGCAGGACCGCCGCGGCGAGGACGAGCAGGCCGAGGGTCAGGGCGGCGGCGCCGTCGTGCACGACGCGCGCCACCGGGAGCCCGAAGCGCACGACCGCGCCCGGGTCCATGAGCAGGCGCGGCGCGAGCTCGCCGGTGAGGGCGACCCCGGCGATCGCGACGACGACGGCGAGCGGGAGGCACGCGAGCAGCACGAGCTCGGCGGGGCGCAGCGACGGCAGTTGGAAGCCGTCCACCTGCACGTCGGGCCGCGCGTCGGGGGTCGTGCCGGGCGCGGGGTCAGAGGTGGCCCTGGGAGGCCCCGTGTCGGGGCGGGAGTCGGTGGTCATGACGTCTCCTGGTCGCACGGGATCCCGGACGGCGCGCGCGCCGCCCGGTCCCGAGCCGGTCCGTCAGTCCTGGGGGCTGCGGGGCGCCCGTCGGGCCGTCACCGCGGCGGCGCAGCACGAGGACCGTCACGACGCCGGCCACGACGACGAGGGCGACGACGATGCCGAGGACGAGCGGCAGGGCGCTGCCGCCCTCCTCGGCCTCGCCGGCCGCGGCCCCGTCGGCCGTGAGGTCGTCGGCAGGGGTCGTGGCGTCGGCGGCGGACGAGCTCGCGTCGGCCGACGGTCCGGCCGACGCCGTCGCGTCGTCGGTGGCGTCGTCGCCGGTGTCCTCGGCGGCCGGCGGCGCGGCCTGTGCCGGCTCGGCCACGGCGAAGCCGAACGTCCCCTCGATGGGGTGCCCGTCCGAGGAGACGACGCGCCACGCGACGGTGTAGGAGTCGCCGCCGAGGGTGGCGGTGTCGAGCGGCAGGGTCGCCGTCGGACCGGCGATCGTCGGGGCGCCCTCCGCGACGACCGTCCCGGCGGAGTCGGTGACGACCACCTGCGGCTCGACCTCGAGCGGCTCCGTGTTGAACGTCAGCGTGATCGCCCCGGGGGGTGCGTCGAGCTGGGCGCCGTCGGCGGGCTCGGAGCCCGTGAGGCGGTCGTGGGCGTGCGCGGGCGTGGCGGCGACGACCGCGAGCACCGCCGTCAGCCCGAGCGCGCAGAGCGCGGCGAGCAGGGCGGTGAGCAGCGCGGGGGCGGGCCGGCGGGCGGCGACGGCGCGCGTCCGGGCGGGTCGTGCCGCGGTCGCGGGTCGTGCGGGGTGCGTGGGTCGTGCAGCGGGCATGGGGAGAGCTCCGTCCGGGGTCGCGGCGAGCCGCGGCGTCGCCCCTGGCCGGCGCGGGCCGGCGTGCCTCGTCGGGGGTCGCGCTCGCGCGCGGGTGGGGCAGGTCAGACGTGA
>NZ_MKKH01000024.1 GCF_001942335.1 Cellulosimicrobium sp. CUA-896
CGACGCTCGCCGCCGCCGCCGCCTCGCCGGCTCGCTCGCCGCCGCGGCGCGGACGGCGACGTGCCACGGGGCGCCGGGCCGGGCGGCCCGGCGCAGGGCTCGCCGACGGACCGGTAGGGGTGGGCCGCCCGGCCGGTAGACTGGCGGCGGCCGCGACTGGCGAGGGTGGGAACGACCACCGGGGAGCGGCCGGACAACCTGCTGGTGCGTCGACCGCCTGGGCGCCTGGGTTCTGCCATCGGCACCGCGCTCGCGTCCTGCCCGGACCGCACGGTGCACCGACCGCGACCCGGAGGAGCCCCTCGACCATGAGCGCGACCGCACCCCACGTCCCCACCTCGCCCGACGTCCAGCTCGCCGACGACGCGCAGCGACCCGTCCGCCGCGCCCTGCTGAGCGTGTACGACAAGTCCGGGCTCGTCGAGCTCGCCACCGCGCTGCACGCCGAGGGCGTCGAGCTGGTGTCCACCGGCTCGACCGCCTCGACGATCTCGGCGGCCGGCGTCCCCGTGACCCGCGTCGAGGACCTCACCGGCTTCCCCGAGTGCCTCGAGGGCCGCGTCAAGACGCTGCACCCGCGGGTGCACGCCGGCATCCTGGCCGACTCGCGCAAGGCCGACCACCTCGACCAGCTCGCGCAGCTCGACATCGCGCCGTTCGAGCTCGTCGTCGTCAACCTCTACCCGTTCGCCGCGACCGTCGCGTCCGGCGCCGGCCCGGACGAGGTCGTCGAGCAGATCGACATCGGCGGGCCGTCGATGGTCCGTGCCGCGGCGAAGAACCACCCCAGCGTCGCCGTCGTCGTCGAGCCCGCCGGCTACGACGCCGTGATCGACGCCGTCCGCGCCGGCGGCTTCACCTACGCCCAGCGCAAGGCGCTCGCGGCGGCCGCGTTCGTGCACACGGCGACCTACGACGTCGCCGTCGCGTCGTGGATGGGCAGCGTCGTCGCGCCCACGGACGAGGTGGTGGCCGACGACGGCACGCCGCGGTCCACGGGCTTCCCGGCGTGGCTCGGGGGCACGTGGGAGCGCGCCGACGTGCTCCGCTACGGCGAGAACCCGCACCAGCGCGCCGCGCTCTACACGTCCGGCGACGGCGCGAGCGGCCTGGCGCAGGCGACGCAGCTCCACGGCAAGGCGATGAGCTACAACAACTACGTCGACGCCGACGCCGCGTGGCGAGCCGCGCACGACCACGCCGAGCCGGCCGTCGCGATCATCAAGCACGCCAACCCGTGCGGCATCGCCGTGGGCACGGACGTCGCCGACGCGCACGCCAAGGCGCACGCGACCGACCCCGTCTCGGCGTACGGCGGGGTCGTCGCGGCGAACCGCGTCGTCACGCGGGCCGCGGCCGAGCAGATCGCGCCCGTGTTCACCGAGGTGGTCGTCGCGCCCGGGTTCGAGCCGGACGCGCTCGAGGTCCTGCGGGCGAAGAAGAACCTGCGCCTGCTCGTCGTCGACGGCGCGCCGTCGGCCACCGTGGAGACCCGCCCGATCAGCGGTGGGCTGCTGGTGCAGAGCGTGGACCGGGTCGACGCGGTCGTCACGGACGCGGAGGGCGCCGTGACGGGCGGCGACGACCCGCAGCAGTGGTCGCTCGTGGCGGGCGACGCCGCCGACGAGGCCACCCTCGCCGACCTCGCGTTCGCGTGGCGCGCGGTGCGTGCGGCCAAGTCCAACGCGATCCTCCTCGCCGCGGACGGCGCCGCCGTCGGCGTGGGCATGGGGCAGGTGAACCGCGTCGACTCGTGCCGCCTCGCGGTCGAGCGGGCCAACACCCTCGCCGAGGGCGTCGAGCGCGCCCGCGCGCGGTGGCCGCCTCCGACGCGTTCTTCCCGTTCGCCGACGGCCTGCAGATCCTGCTCGACGCGGGCGTGCGCGCCGTCGTCGCACCGGGCGGGTCGATCCGGGACGCCGAGGTCGTCGACGCCGCGTCCGCCGCGGGCGTGACGATGTACTTCACCGGGACGCGCCACTTCGCGCACTGACCGCCGGGCTCCGCGGCGCGGTCACACGAGCGCGTCGCGGAGTCTCCGGCCGGGGTCGCGGGCCACGTCGAGATCGACGCGCAGCGCGCCGCGGTTCGCCGCGCGGCGGACCGCCCCGACGTCGCGAGCGGAGTCGACGAGCAGCACCGCGCGCACGCGCGCCGCGCCGTCGTCGGCGGCCGTCCCGGCGGTGCCCGGGTCGAGGTAGAACGCGGCCCAGCCGCCGGGCGTCCCCGGCTCGCCGCGGAGCACCACCTCGGCGCCCTGCGGCGGGACGCCGAAGAGCGCGAGGTCGTGCCCGAGCTGCTGCGAGAAGACGTACGGCGCGTGCGCGGGGGCGTCGGCGTCGGGGGCGAGCCCGAGCACCGCCCGCGCGGTCGGCTCCGGGTCGTGCAGCGCGGCGGACCAGTGCCCGCCCGGGACCCGGCCGAGGTGCGGGTGCTCACGGGTCGCGCAGTCCCCGACCGCCCACACGCCGGGCACGCCCTCCACCGCCCCCGTCGCGTCGACGGGGACCGCGCCGCGCGCGTCGAGCGGGACGGCGCCGTCCAGCCACGACGTCGCCGGGCGCGCCCCGATCGCCGCGAGCACGACGTCCGCCGGGACGTCGGTGCCGTCGGCGAGCAGGACGCCGTCGGGTCGGACCTCGACGACCGCCGCGCCGGTGACGAGCCGGACGCCCGCGGCCGCGTACCAGGGGGCGACGTGCGCCCCGACCACCGGACCGAACTGGCGCTCGAGCGGTGTCGCTCCCGCCTCGACCACCGTGACCTGCGCGCCCGCCGCGGCCGCGACCCCGGCGAGCTCCGCGCCGATCCAGCCCGCACCGACGACGGTGAGGCGCAGCCCCGGGCGGACCAGGGCGCGCAGCGCCGCGGCGTCCGCGGCGGAGTGCAGCACCCGTGCCGCCTCCCAGCCCGCCGGCCGCACCGGCGCGGACCCCACGGCGAGGACGACGGCGTCCGCCTCGAGACGCGCACCGGACCGCGTCGTGACGACGTGGGCGAGCCGCCCGTCCTCGACGGCGGGCAGGAGCCCGACGGCCGGGTCGTCCAGGCGGACGTCGTCGGCGAGGGCGACGACGTCGACGCCCAGCTCGGCCTCGAGCCACGCGGGCTCCGTGCGGGTCAGCAGCTCCTTCGACAACGGCGGGCGGTCGTAGGGCGCGACGCCCTCGGCACCGAGGAGCGTCAGCGTGCCCGTGAAGCCCTGCCGGCGCAGCTCGGCGACGGTCCGCGCGCGGCCAGCCCCGCTCCGACCACCAGGACGGACGAGGGCATGCGCGCGGCGGGTGGGGCGGAGTCAAAGGGCGCCGGCGGGCGCGCGGGAGTCGGCATGCACGTCACGCTAGGCCACGGCGGTAGGCTTCCGGACGTGGACGGGGGAGGAGCGTGAGCGACGTCACCGCGCGCGGCGCGGCCCGGCGGGCGACGCTCGTGCCGTCCTGGCACCACGTGCACGACGACGGCACGCCCGACCGCCCCGTCGTCCCGCCCGATCCCGACGGCACGCCGTCCGCGGCCAGGCCGCCCGAGCCGCGCGCGCGTCTCGCCGCGGGACGGCAGCCGGCGATGTGGCTCGCGCTCGCCGGCGTGGGGCTCACGACGGCGGTCGCCCTGCTCGTCGGTGCCCGCGCGGCCTGCCTCGTCCTGGCGGGCGTCCTCGCCGTCGCCGGGCTGTGCCGGGCCGTCCTGCCCGGCCCCGGGCCCGTCGGGATCACCGTCCGCTCGCGCGGCCTCGACACGTTCTTCTTCCTGGCGCCCGCCGTCGCGATCGCGTTCCTCGCGCTCAGCCTGAGCAACGACGTCTGACCGCACGACGGAGGGCGCGGTCCGTCACGACGGACCGGCGCCCTCCGGGCGTGCAGGCGACTCAGGCGCGGGGAGCCCGGGGGCCGCCGTCCTCGTCGTCGGCCGGGGCGGGGCGCTCGGGAGCCGGCGTGTCGACCGTCTCGGTCTCCTCGACCACCTCGGTGACCTCCACGACCTCGGTGTCGGCCGTGCCCGGCTCCTCGACGGCGGGCTCGTCCTCGCCGACGACGACCTGGTCCTCGCCGAGGAGGTCGTCGTGCGCCGGGGCGAAGGCGAACGCACGGTAGAAGAGGCCGGCGATGGCGGCGCCGAGCAGCGGGCCCCACAGGAACAGCTGCCAGAACTGCTCGAGCGCCCACGCTGCGCCAGGATCGCCGAGGCGAGCGAGCGGGCGGGGTTGAGCGAGCCGTTGGTCACCGGGGCCGCGACGAGCAGCAGCGCGGTGTAGGTGAGGCCGATCGCGAACGGCGCGACCCCCCTGGTGCTGGCGCGCTTGTCGGTGACGCCCAGGATGACGCCGACGAAGACCGCCGTGGCGATGACCTCGAGCAGCAGCGCCGACGCGAACGAGAACTCGAGGTTGCCCGCCGTCAGGCCGGAGATGGGGGAGTGCTCACCGAACCCGTTCGCGGTGCTCGAGAACACCGCGGCGCGCGTCGCCTCGGAGATGAGCTGGTTCTGGGCGAGCCAGTCGAGCTGCGCCTGCCCCTGCGGCGTCGTGGCGAGCAGGACCAGGGCGGCGAGCGCGCCGCCGACGAACTGGGCGAGCCAGTACGGGAGCACGTCGCGCCACGCCGTGCGTCCGCCGATCGCGGCACCGAGCGTCACGGCCGGGTTGAAGTGCCCGCCGGAGACGTGCCCGACCCCGGCGATCACACCGGCGAGCGCCACGCCGCCCGCGAACGCGACGGGCAGCACGATGCCCGCGTTCGTGAAGCGCAGGTACAGCGCCACGCCCACGATCGCGAGGACGAGGACGAACGTGCCGAAGACCTCGGCACCGAGACGCGCGAGGAGGCCGGGCTGGACGACGGCGACGGGCTCGGTCCGCGCCACGGCGACGTCGTCGGCGACGGGGCCGCCCGGCGCTCCGGGAGCGGTGGTGTCCTGGGACATGATGTTCCTGTCTGGATCGGATGGGCCCGTCCCCGCAGCGCGGAACGAGCCGCGCTGACGGGCGATCGGGACGACGGCACGACGCCGGGATACGGCATCTGTGCGCATCCTGCCACTGTTGCCTGGACGTTGCGTGGGAATCAGGCATACGGACGCTGGCCGCGGCCGTCGTCCCGCGTCCCGGGACGCGGGGTCCCGGGACCCGGACGCGCAGGCGCTCGTCCGCGGCGCGTGAACCCGAGGAAAAGTATCTTGACGTCGAGAAGTCGAGTACCCTGGACGGCGGTCAGCACCGCCCCCGGGCGCGGCGACGGACCGGCGCGAGGCGCCGGTCGACGTCCCGACGGGGGCACCAGTCCCCGACAGTTGGAGCGATCTGCGCATGGGCAAGATCAAGGTCGTCAACCCGGTCGTCGAGCTCGACGGCGACGAGATGACGCGCATCATCTGGCAGTTCATCAAGACCGCCTCATCCACCCGTACCTCGACGTCGACCTCAAGTACTACGACCTGTCGATCCAGAACCGCGACGCCACCGACGACCAGGTGACGGTCGACGCGGCGAACGCGATCAAGCAGTACAACGTCGGCGTCAAGTGCGCGACGATCACGCCCGACGAGGCGCGCGTCGAGGAGTTCGGCCTGAAGAAGATGTGGGTCTCCCCGAACGGGACCATCCGCAACATCCTCGGTGGCGTCGTCTTCCGCGAGCCGATCATCATCTCCAACATCCCGCGCCTCGTGCCGGGCTGGAACAAGCCGATCATCATCGGCCGCCACGCCCACGGCGACCAGTACAAGTCGACGAACTTCAAGGTCCCGGCCCGGGGAAGATCACGATGTCCTTCGAGCCGGCCGACGGCTCCGAGCCGCAGACGTTCGAGGTCGTGACGATGCCCGAGGAGGGCGGCGTCGCGATGGGCATGTACAACTTCAACGAGTCGATCCGCGACTTCGCGCGCGCCTCGTTCGCGTACGGCCTGCAGCGGAGCTACCCCGTCTACCTCTCCACGAAGAACACGATCCTCAAGGCCTACGACGGCCAGTTCAAGGACCTGTTCCAGGAGTCTTCGACGCCGAGTTCAAGGACCAGTTCGAGGCCGCCGGCCTCACCTACGAGCACCGTCTCATCGACGACATGGTCGCCTCGGCCATGAAGTGGGAGGGCGGCTACGTCTGGGCCTGCAAGAACTACGACGGCGACGTCCAGTCCGACACCGTCGCGCAGGGCTTCGGCTCGCTCGGCCTCATGACGTCCGTCCTCATGACGCCCGACGGCAGGACCGTCGAGGCCGAGGCGGCGCACGGCACGGTCACGCGCCACTACCGCCAGCACCAGCAGGGCAAGCCGACGTCGACCAACCCCATCGCGTCGATCTTCGCGTGGACCCGCGGCCTCATGCACCGCGGCAAGCTCGACGGCACGCCCGAGGTCACGCAGTTCGCCGAGACCCTCGAGGACGTCGTCGTCAAGACGGTCGAGTCCGGCAAGATGACGAAGGACCTCGCGCTCCTCATCGGCCCGGACCAGGGCTGGCTGACCACCGAGGAGTTCCTCGCCGCGCTGGACGAGAACCTCAAGGCGCGCCTGGGCTGAGCCCTCCGCTCCGTCCCGGACGGCGGCGCCCCCTCAGCGGGGGCGTCGCCGTTCGTCGTCCTCGGGGGAGGAGCGGTCGTGGCCGTCTCCGCGGGGCTCTCCGAGAGGGGGTGGGCGCTGCCCACCCGCCACGCGACAGTGGTGAGCCGACGTCGGACGGGGCGGGACGGGTGCGAAGGGCGTAGAGCCGCGCGCGGAAAGGCGGGAAGACGGGCCGAGGTGACGGCGCGGCAGCCCGAGCGCGCGTGCCGCCCCGTCCATCCAGGGCGACCACGACCGGCGACCATGGGCCGCGGTGACGTGCGGGCGCGCGGCAACGGTGCCGAGGACGGGCTCTGTGGGAGAGTGAGCCCATGACCACACCCGTGAACGTGACGGTGACCGGCGCCGCCGGTCAGATCGGCTATGCGCTGCTGTTCCGCATCGCGTCGGGGCAGATGCTCGGCGCCGACACGCCCGTGCGGCTGCGCCTGCTGGAGATCCCCCAGGGCGTCAAGGCGGCCGAGGGCACGGCGATGGAGCTCGACGACTGCGCGTTCCCGCTGCTGTCGGGGATCGACATCTTCGACGACCCGACCGCCGCGTTCGAGGGCACGAACGTCGCGCTGCTCGTGGGGGCCCGTCCGCGCGGGCCGGGCATGGAGCGCGGCGACCTGCTGGAGGCCAACGGCGGGATCTTCGCGCCGCAGGGCCGGGCCATCAACGCGGGCGCCGCGGACGACGTGCGCGTGCTCGTGGTCGGCAACCCGGCGAACACCAACGCGCTCATCGCGGCGTCGAACGCGCCCGACGTGCCGAAGGACCGGTTCACGGCGATGACGCGCCTCGACCACAACCGGGCGCTGACGCAGGTGGCGAAGCGCGCGGGCGTGCCCGTGGCCGAGGTGCGCAAGGTGACCATCTGGGGCAACCACTCGGCGACGCAGTACCCGGACCTGTTCCACGCCGACGTCGCGGGGCGCCCCGGCGCCGAGCTCGCCGAGGACCGCGCGTGGCTCGAGCAGGAGCTCATCCCGACCGTGGCCAAGCGCGGTGCCGCGATCATCGACGCGCGCGGGGCGTCGTCCGCGGCGTCGGCCGCCAACGCCGCGATCGACCACGTGCGCGACTGGGTGCACGGCACCCCGGAGGGCGACTGGACGAGCGCGGGCGTCGTCTCGGACGGGTCTTACGACGTGCCCGAGGGCCTCATCTCGTCGTTCCCCGTCGTCTCCCGCGGGGGAGCGTGGGAGGTCGTCCAGGGGCTGGAGGTGTCGGACTTCTCGCGACAGCGCATCGACGCCTCCGTGGCGGAGCTGCAGGAGGAGCGCCAGGCGGTGGAGCAGCTCGGCCTGGTCTGACCGCCGACCGCCGCGCACCCCCGTTCAGGCGTCGCGCAGCGTCGCGAGGACGGCGTCGAGCCGCTGCTCGACGGGCGCGCGGTCGTGGGGCGGCAGGCCCGAGCCGGGCATCACGTCGCGCCACGCCCGGACCTCCGCCCGCAGCCGCGCCCGTGGTCGCGGCCTGGCGTCGGCGTGCGCGAGGCGCTCGACGAGCTGCGCCGCCGACGCCAGGGCGACGGGGGAGGCGAGCGCGTACGTGCGCACGGCGAGCAGCACCGCGCCGACGTGCTCCTCGGGGCCGGGCCACGGCACGACCGCGCGCAGCGTCCCGTCCTCATCGGTGCGGCCCGGCGCCGCGGGGTCGCGCTCGACCAGCCGGACGAGCCCGTCGGCGAGCGCGTCGAACGCGTAGGCCGCCGTGTACGGGTCGTTGGTGCCCGGGGACAGCGCGCGCACGGCCATCTCCGTGAGCTGCTGCACCGCGAACGCGAGGTCCTGGTGCGGGGTGCGCTCGGTGCCGAGCACGATCGCGCGGCGTGCGTCCTGGGCCGGGTCGGGGTCCCATGCTGACCGCCCCCGCAGCCGCAGCACCGGTTCCCCCGCCACGACGTGGTCGCCGGGCCGGACGAGCGCCTCACCTACGCCGTGCGCGCGTCGCGCGGCGTCGACGAGCTCGTCGAGGTCGACCCACTGGACGTACCCCGTCGTGGGGGCGGCGACCTCGTCGAGCGCGGGCGGCAGCGCCGCCGGGTCGGTCGCCGGGCCGCCCGCCGTCCCGGCCGGCGGGCGCGCGGGGGCGAGGAGCTCGACGACGGCGTCGAGCTCTTCCCGCAGACGACGCTGCAGCGTCGAGACCTGCACGGAGTCGGCGATGTGGTGGATGAAGTAGACGAGCACGCCCACGCACAGGACGGCGAGGACCATCGCGACGTTGACGGCCACGGTCGGTACGAACGCGCTGCCGTCGTCGTCCTCGCTGCGCACGGACCGCAGCACGATGAGCGCGTAGAGGAACGACGCGGTGAACACGCCGAGCACGAGCTGGTTGCCGCGGTCGGTCATGAAGTTGCGGACGAGGCGCGGCCCGTAGGTCGACGTCGTCGTGGCGAGCACGGAGATGGTGATCGAGAACGTCGTGCCGGCGACGGTGAGCACGGAGGTCGCGATCGCGCCGAGGAGCGCACGGCTGCCGCTCACGCCGAGCGCGGAGAGCAGCCCCACGCCCTCGACCGTCGCGGGGGACAGGCGCCGGTCCACCACCACGAGCGCCTCCGCGAGCACGACCGCGGCGACGCACAGCACCGCGGGGTAGAACCAGAACGACTCGAGCGCGCGCCGCCACAGCACGCCTGCCCCGCCCGCGCTCTCCATGACGGCCGATCGTAGGCCGGGTGCGCCGGCCAGGCCCGGTGGGCACGGGTCGCGCGGCGGGACGGCCCCGGCCGAGAGGCGACGTTCCGTTCGGGTGTCGAAATCAACGATGCGAATTGACTTCGAGACCCGAACTCATGCATCCTCTCGCCGACGCGACCGCCGGTGGTCGCGGAGCGGCCGACGTGCCGCCGCGGGCCCACCCGGTCCGCGACTCGACGACGAGAAGGAGCGCGACGATGCGACGTGTGACCAAGGCCCGCTGGGGCGCGGCCGCCACGAGCTCGCTGCTGGTGCTGGCGCTCGCCGCCTGCGGCGGCGAGGGTGCGGGCAGTGGGGACGGCGGGGAGGCCGGCGACGGCGGCGAGGACGTCAAGATCGGCGTCGCGATGCCCACGGAGACCTCGGAGCGGTGGATCGCCGACGGCGACGCCGTCAAGAGCGGGCTCGAGGAGCTCGGGTACGAGGTCGACCTGCAGTTCGCGGGCGACGACATCCCGACCCAGACGCAGCAGATCGACTCGATGATCACGGGCGGTGTCGACGTCCTGGTGATCGCCTCGATCGACGGCACGGCGCTGACGAGCCAGCTCGACGCCGCGGCCGCGGCCAACATCCCGGTCATCTCCTACGACCGCCTCATCCGCGACAGCGAGAACGTCGACTTCTACGTCACGTTCGACAACTACGCCGTCGGCGTCGCGCAGGCCACGGCGCTGCTCGCCGGCCTGGGCATCACGGACCGCGAGGGCGAGCCCACGGGCGAGGCCGCGGGGCCGTACAACGTCGAGCTGTTCGCCGGCTCGCCGGACGACAACAACGCGGGCTTCTTCTTCCAGGGCGCGATGGACACGCTCGAGCCGTACATCGCGGACGGCACGATCACGGTCCCGTCGGGCCAGACGGAGTTCGACCAGGTCGCGACCCTGCGCTGGTCGCAGGAGGCGGCGCAGAAGCGCATGGAGGACCTGCTCACCTCCACCTACTCCGGCGGGACGGAGCTGCACGGCGTGCTCTCGCCGTTCGACGGCATCTCGCGCGGCATCATCACGGCGCTCCAGGGCGTGGGCATGGGCCCCACCCTCGAGGAGGGTCTCCCGGTCGTCACCGGCCAGGACGCCGAGATCGCCTCGGTCAAGCTCATCGCCGACGGCGTGCAGTCCTCGACCATCTTCAAGGACACGCGCAAGCTCGCCGACCAGGCCGTCGTCGCGGCCCAGGCGTACGTCGAGGGCGAGGAGCCCGAGGCCAACGACACCGAGACGTACGACAACGGCGTGAAGGTCGTCCCGTCGTACCTCCTGGAGGTCGACACGGTGTTCGCGGAGGACATCGCGCCGCTCCTCGTCGAGTCCGGCTACTACACCCAGGACGAGGTCGACGCGGGCGTCACCGACTGACCCACCGTCCTCCGACGGGCCCGGCGCCGCGCGCGCCGGGCCCGTCCCCGACCTGGAGTAAGGAACGTTCATGAGCGATCACATCCTCGAGATGCGGTCCATCACGAAGGAGTTCCCAGGCGTCAAGGCCCTCTCGGGGGTCGACCTGGTGATCCGGCGCGGTGAGATCCACGCCATCTGCGGCGAGAACGGCGCGGGCAAGTCGACGCTGATGAAGGTGCTGTCGGGCGTCTACCCGCACGGCTCCTACGACGGCGAGATCCGCTACGAGGGCGAGACGGTGCGGTTCGGGTCGATCAACGACTCCGAGGCCGTGGGCGTCGTCATCATCCACCAGGAGCTCGCGCTCGTCCCGTACCTGTCCGTCGCGGAGAACATCTTCCTCGGCAACGAGGCTCGGGGGTCGTTCGGGCTCATCGACTGGAACCGGGCCAACCACGAGGCGGGCGCCCTCCTCGAGCGCATCGGCCTGCACGAGAACCCGACGACGCCGATCGGCCAGCTGGGCGTGGGCAAGCAGCAGCTCGTGGAGATCGCCAAGGCGCTCTCCAAGGAGGTGAAGCTGCTCATCCTCGACGAGCCCACCGCGGCGCTCAACGACAACGACTCCGAGCACCTGCTCGACCTGCTGCGTCAGCTCCGGGCCGAGGGCATCACGTGCATCATCATCTCGCACAAGCTCAACGAGATCGCCGAGATCGCCGACCGCACGACGATCATCCGTGACGGGCGCACCGTCGAGACGATCGACATGGCCGACCCGGACTCGACCCAGGACCGCATCATCCGCGGCATGGTCGGTCGCGACCTCAGCAGCCGCTACCCGGAGCGCGAGTCGACGATCGGCGACGAGGTCCTGCGCGTCGAGGACTGGACGGTGCTGCACCCCACCCAGCCCGGGCGGCGCGTCATCGACGGCGCGTCCTTCTCGGTGCGCGCGGGGGAGGTCGTCGGCATCGCCGGGCTCATGGGCGCGGGCCGCACCGAGCTCGCGATGAGCGTGTTCGGGCAGACCTACGGGCGCAAGGCGTCCGGGCGGCTGTACCTGCACGGCAAGGAGATCCAGGCGCGCACCGTCGCCGAGGCCATCGACCACGGCCTGGCGTACGCGACCGAGGACCGCAAGACCTACGGGCTCAACCTCATCGACGCGTCCGGCACAACATCACCGCGGCGGGGCTGGGCAAGCTCGCACGGCGCGGCTGGGTCGACGCCAACGAGGAGCTCGAGGTCGCGGACGGGTACCGCCAGGACCTCAACATCAAGACGCCGACCGTCATGTCGGTCGTCGGTCAGCTGTCGGGCGGCAACCAGCAGAAGGTCGTGCTGTCCAAGTGGCTGTACACCGATCCCGAGGTGCTCATCCTCGACGAGCCGACGCGCGGCATCGACGTCGGCGCGAAGTACGAGATCTACGTGCTCATCAACCGCATGGTCGCCGCCGGCCGTGCCGTGGTCGTCATCTCCTCCGAGCTCCCTGAGCTGCTCGGGATCTGCGACCGCATCTACACGCTCTCCGCCGGCCGCATGACGGGCCAGCTGCCCGTCGCCGAGGCGACCCAGGAGAGCCTCATGGAACTCATGACCCTCGACCGGCCGGACGTGCTCGACGACGAGACCGTCGTCGACGGCGCCCCGGCGAACCACACAGCGAAGGAAGGCGTGGCATGACCGCCCTGGCCGGACTCCGGGAGATGGCGAGCAGGAACCTGCGGCAGAGCGGCATCGTCGTCGCGTTCGTCGCGATCGTCGTCCTGTTCGCGGTGCTGAACCAGAACTTCCTCAGCCCCGGGAACCTCACCAACATCATCCTGCAGTACTCCTACATCCTGATCCTGGCGATCGGGATGCTCATGATCATCGTCGCCGGTCACATCGACCTGTCCGTCGGCTCGGTCGTCGCCCTGACCGGCGCCGTCTCCGCGGTGCTCGTCATCCGCAACGGGCTCCCGTGGTGGGTCGGCGTGCTCGCCGCGCTCGGCGTCGGCCTCCTGGTCGGCGTGTGGCAGGGCTTCTGGGTCGCCTACGTCGGCATCCCGGGGTTCATCGTGACGCTCGCGGGCATGCTCCTCTTCCGCGGCCTGACGTACGAGGTCCTCAACAACGTCTCCCTGTCGCCGTTCGGCGGCGCGTACTACGACATCGCGAACGGGTTCCAGAACGGCCTGCTCGGCGGGTACGGGTACGACGTCTTCACGCTCGTGATCTTCGGGATCGCCGTCGTCGGCTACGCCGTCAGCCAGTGGCGCGCGCGCCGCGGCAAGATCGCGTACAAGCAGTCGGTCGAGAGCATGCCGCTGTTCGTGGTGAGATCGTCGCCATCGCCGCGATCGTCATGTGGTTCGGGTACCAGCTCGCCCAGAGCCGCGGCCTGCCGCACATCCTCATCCTGCTGGCCGTGCTCATCCTCGTGTACTCGCTCGTCATGCAGAAGACGGTCTTCGGGCGTCACATCTACGCGATCGGCGGCAACCTCAACGCCGCGCAGCTGTCGGGCGTCAAGGTCCGTCGCGTGAACTTCTGGGTCTTCGTCAACATGGGCGTGCTCGCGTCGGTCGCGGGCATCGTCTACTCCTCGCGCATGAACGGCGCCCAGCCGGGTGCCGGGAACATGTTCGAGCTCGACGCGATCGCCGCGTGCTTCATCGGTGGCGCGTCGACGACGGGCGGCGTCGGCCGCATCACGGGCGCCATGGTCGGTGGCCTGATCATGGCGGTCATGTCCAACGGCATGCAGCTCATGGGCGTGCCGCAGTCGACGCAGCAGGTCGTCAAGGGCCTCGTGCTCCTCCTGGCCGTCGCGTTCGACGTCTACAACAAGCGGCGCGCGTCCGCGCTGCGCTGAGCGGGGGACGGCTCGCGGGACGACCGTCCCACGAGCGTCCTGCTCACCCTTCCCGGCCGGTCCGCGCACCGCGCGGGCCCGGCCGGTCCGTCCGGATAGACTCCCCGCGTGAGAGGACGGCGTGCCATGTCCGGGTCGCAGTCCTCCCTGCGGGAGGCCAACCGCGCGGCGGTGCTCGACGCGGTCAAGCGCCACGGCGGTCTGACGCAGGTCGAGCTCACCGGGGCCACGGGCCTGTCCGCCGCCACGGTGTCGACGATCGTCAAGGAGCTCGTCGCGACGGAGCTGGTCGCGGTCCGCAGCACGACGCGGTCGGGCCGACGAGCTCAGCTCGTCACGCTCACCCACCGGCTCGGGCTCGCGGCCGGCGTGGAGATCGGCCACCGCCGGCTGCGCGTCGCGCTCGCGGACGCGTCGCACGACGTCCTCGCCGAGCAGGTGCTGCCGCTGCCGTCGGAGCACCGCGCCGACACGACGCTGGACCGCGTGGCGCTGCTCGTCGTCGAGCTGACGGAGCGGATCGGCCGCGAGCTCGACGAGGTCGTCGGGGTGGGGGTGGCGGTGCCCGCACCCGTCGACCCCGAGTCCGGCACGGTCACCGCACCCGGCGTGCTGCACGGCTGGGACGGCGTGGCCGTCGCGCAGGTGCTGGAGAAGCGCATCGCGCGGCCCGTGTTCGCCGACAACGACGCGAACCTCGGGGCCCTCGCGGAGAGCGCGGTCGGCGCGGCGAAGGACTGCTACGACGCGCTGTACGTCCGTGTCTCGCACGGCACCGGCGCGGGCATCGTCCTCGGCGGGCGCGTCCTGCACGGCGTGGCCGGGACGGCCGGCGAGATCGGCCACGTGCTCGTCGACCCCGGCGGCGCGATCTGCCGCTGCGGCAGCCGCGGGTGCCTCGACACGGTCGTCGGCGGCCCGGCGTTCCTCGAGCCGCTGCGCACGAGCCACGGGACCCTGACCCTGCGCGACGTCGTCACGCGTGCCGTCGCGGGGGACCCGGGGTGCGCGCGCGTGGTCGCGGACGCCGGCGCCGTCGTGGGGCGCGTGGTCGCCGACCTCGCGACCTCGGTGGCGCCGCAGCGCGTCGTCGTGGGCGGCGAGCTCGCCGAGACGGGCGATGTGCTCCTCGCCCCCCTGCGCGAGGCGCTGCGTCGACGGGCGCTGCTCGACGTGCCGCACCCCCTCGACGTCGTGCCCGCCGCGCTGGGCCCCCGCGCGGAGCTCGTCGGCGCGATCGTCCTCGCGCTGCAGTCGACGGACCTGCTCCCGTCGGCCGGTATCGTTCCGGTCGACCGTCCTCGTGCGGAGCACGAGGCCTCCGCGGGTGGAAGGACCTCATGAGCCGCGACCGGACCCCGCTCCTCGCGCTGCGCCAGGTCGTCAAGCGGTTCGGCGCGGTGGAGGCGCTCGTCGGCGTCGACCTCGAGGTCCGGGCCGGTGAGGTCGTCGCGCTCGTCGGCGACAACGGCGCCGGGAAGTCGACGGTCGCCAAGATCGTCGCGGGCGTGCTGACCCCCGACGCCGGCCTCGTCGAGATCGACGGCGAACCCGTGACGATCGGGTCGCCGGCGGCGGCGAACCGGCTGGGCGTCGCGACCGTGTTCCAGGACCTCGCGCTCTCGGAGAACCTCGACGTCACCCAGAACATCTTCCTCGGGCGCGAGCTGCGCACGCGGCAGGGCTTCCTGCGCGACCTCGAGATGGAGCGCGTGACGCGTCAGATCCTGCAGACGCTCACGGTGCGCGTGCCGTCGGTCCGCACGCCGCTGCGCACGCTGTCGGGCGGCCAGCGGCAGGCGGTCGCCATCGCGCGCACGCTCGTCGGCGAGCCGCGTGTCGTCGTCCTCGACGAGCCGACGGCCGCGCTGTCGGTCGCGCAGACCGCCGAGGTGCTCACCCACGTCCAGCGACTGCGCGACATGGGGCTGGGCGTGATCCTCATCAGCCACAACATGACCGACGTGCGCGCCGTCTCCGACCGCATCGAGGTGCTGCGGCACGGGCGCAACAACGGCTCGTTCGAGGCCACGGCCTCCCACGAGGCGATCCTCGCCGCCATCACCGGAGCCGCCTGAACCGGAGCCCGGCCGCAGCCGCGCCGCGCGGCAGGTGCCGCAGCGAAAATCGGTACGGGAACCCGCCGTTCCCGGCCTAGGGTCGACCCGCCATGATCGACGCCCCCACCGGCACCCAGGACCCCGCCGCCCCGCACACCCGGACGGCGGGGGCTCCGGCGCGGCCGGACGACGACCCGGCGCGCCGGCTCGACCTGCGCCGCCTGCGCGGTCCCCTGTCCGTGGTCGCCCTGCTGGCGCTGACCGTCGGTGCGGTCGGCACGGCCCTCGGGACGGTCGTCGCCGGGTGGCTCGCGGAGGACCCCACCGTCGCGACGCTGCAGCTGCTCGCGGCGCTCGTCGTCGGGGCGGCGCTGCTCGACACGGTCGGGCAGGTCGTGTGGGCAGGCGTCGTGGACCGCGCCGAGGGCCGGCTCCGCGGGGACCTGCTCACCGCGGCGCTGCACCAGCCGCTGGACACCCTCACCGAGCAGGCGGTCGGGGAGGTCCTCGACCGCGTCGACGACGACACGCACGCCGTCGGCACGCTCGTGCGGCGGCAGCTCTGGGGCGCCGGCCGCACGCTCGTCGGCGTGGTCCCGATGTGGGTCGTGGCCGGGCTGACGTGGTGGCCCGCGTGGGCGCTGTTCCCCGTCCTCGGGCTGGTCGCGTGGTTCCTCGTGCGCCCGATGCTGGGCGAGATCGCGCGGCGCAAGGTCGTCGAGGAGGTCGCGTGGACGGACCACGCCGCGGCGTTCGAGGAGGCCGTGGCCGCGCGCGACGACCTGCGCACGAGCCTCGGGCAGGAGTTCGCCGTCAGCCGCCTGGCGCGGCGCTCCGCGAGGTGCACCGGCGGTTCGCCGCGGTCGTCACGGTCGAGTCGCGCATGCTGCGGCGTGCCGGACTGGTGCTCGCGTCGCTCCTCGCGGGCGTCGCGCTGGCCGGTGCCGCGCTCGCCGCCGACGGCGACCTCCCCGTCGACCGGCTCGTGACCCTGTTCCTCGTCACGGCGCTGTTCGTCGGCCAGACGGACAACCTCGTCCACCACCTCCCCGACATCCAGGAGGGCCTGGGCGCGATCACGCGCATCCGGCAGCTGCTCGCCGTGGCGCCCGAGCCGGCCGGTGGCCGGGCCGTGCCCGACGGCCCGGTCGGGATCGAGCTGCGCGACGTGCGCTTCGCCTACGCCGAGGGCACGTTCGCGCTCGACGGCGTGAGCCTGCGCGATGCCGGCGGGGGAGACGCTCGCCCTCGTCGGACGCACCGGCTCCGGCAAGTCCACGCTCGCCTCGCTCCTGTCCCGCGCGGTCGAGCCCGAGCCCGGGCAGGTCCTCCTCGGCGGGGTCGACGTGCGCGACCTCGACCTCCAGGCGCTGCGGGGGGCCGTCGGCGTCGTGACCCAGCGGACGGAGATCCTCGCGGGCACGCTCGCCGAGAACGTCGCGCTGTTCGCGGACGTGCCGCGCGCGGACGTCGAGGCGGCCGTGCGCGAGCTGCGGCTCGACGGCTGGGTCGCCGGCCTGCCGGACGGCCTCGACACCCTCCTCGGCCCGGGCGGCACGACACTGTCCGCGGGCGAGGAACAGCTCGTCGCCTTCGCGCGCCTGCTCGTGCGCGACGTCCAGGTCGTGGTGCTCGACGAGGCCACCGCCCGGATGGACCCGCTCACGGAGTCGCGCGTCGTCGCCGCCGCGGAGCGTCTGCTCGCCGGGCGCACCGGCGTCCTCGTCGCCCACCGCCTGACCACGATCGAGCGCGCCGGGCTCGTCGCCGTCCTCGAGCGCGGACGGGTCGCCCAGCACGGCCCGCGGGCCGCGCTGGCCGAGGAGCCGGGACCGTACCGGAGCCTCGTCGAGGCGAGCGCCGCGCACGACGGCGCCCTCGACGACGCCGCGGTGCCGACGCCGTCCCGCGACGACGCCCCGTCCGCGCCCGAGGAGGAGGCGGCCGCCACCGTCGGCGGTCGCCGGCGCCGCGGCACCCCGCCCACGCTGCCCGACCACGGGGACGGACCGAGCCTCGCCCGCGGCGTCCTGCACGCGCTCGTCGTGCGGCCCGCCTGGGGGGTCGTGGGCGCCGGCCTGTTCCTCGTGGCGAGCCTGTTCTCCGCGCAGGGCGCCGTCACCGGGTTCCTCTGGGGCCGTGCCGTCGAGGACGTCGACGGCGGCTTCCCCGCCGCGGTGCTCGTCCCGCTCGCCGCCCTCCTCGTCGTCGCGCCGCTGTGCCTCGCGCGGGCGCTGTACGTGTACCCGCGGTGGTGGGTCGAGGTCCTCCTGCGCGTGCGAATGGCCGTCATGGCGGGCCAGACGCGCCAGCAGCGCCTCCCCGCCACCCCGCCGGGCGAGGTCGTGGCCCGCGCCATGGACGCCGACCGCTTCGTCCGGTACGCCGACCGGTGGGTCGACCTCGTCAACGGCCTCGTGATCGCCGGGGTCACCGCCCTCCTCAGCGGCTCGTGGCTCGCGGGCGCCGTCCTGCTCGCCGTCATGGTCGTCTCCGCCGCCGCGTCCGCCCTGGGGCGACCGATCGCCGGGCGCTCGGCGACGCGCTCGTCCGCGGCGCGGGCCCGGTTCGGCCGCGCCCTCGTCTCCGCGCTCGACGCCGCGCGCACCGTCAAGCTCGCCGCCCGCACCCCCCAGGTGCACGCGCACCTGCACGACGTCGACGCCGGCCGCGTGCGCGCCGCCATCTTCGAGCACCGCGTGCAGGCCGCGCTCGACGGCGTGCCGCTCGTCATGATCCAGCTCGGCGTCGTCGCCGCCTGGGCCGGCCTGCTCACCGGGACCTGGGACCTCGCCACCGCGCTGCTCGTCGCCAACGCCGTCAACGGCTTCGGGTGGTTCGGCGTCGTCGCCGGCGCCGTCGTCACCGAGGCCCCCGGGACGCGCTCGTGGCAGCGCGCGACGAGCCGGTTCGCCGCCGGCACCGACCTCATGGACGTGCCCGGCGGCGTCGACCTCGTCGCCGGTGCCGCTCCCGTCCCGTCGCCCGTCGCGCGGCAGCCGCTGGAGCGGCTCGACCTCGCCGGCGTCACCGCCGTGCACGACGACGGCACGATCGGCGTCCAGGGCGTCGACCTGTCCGTACGGCGGGGCGAGCTCGTGCTGCTCCTCGGCCAGGTGGGCTCCGGCAAGTCCAGCCTGCTCGCCGCGCTCGCCGGGCTCATGGAGCACACCGGCACCATCCGGTGGAACGGCACCGACGTCGTCGACGCGCAGGCGTTCCTGCGCCCCGGGCAGGTGTCGTACGTCGCCCAGGTGCCGCGCGTGCTCTCCGGGACCTTCGCAGACAACGTGCGCCTCGGCCACGACCGCGAGCTCGACGGCCCGGTCGCCGCCGCGCGCCTCGAGCGCGACGTCGTCGAGGCCGGCGGGCACGAAGCCCTCGTCGGCCACCGCGGCGTGCGACTCTCGGGCGGGCAGGTGCAGCGGCTCGCGCTCGCCCGCGCCCTCGCGACCGACGCCGAGCTCCTCCTCGCCGACGACGTCTCCAGCGCGCTCGACGCCGCGACCGAGATCGAGCTGTGGACCTCCCTGCGCGAGCGGGGGACCACCGTCATCGGCTCGACCTCCAAGCGCGCCGCGCTCGCCCGGGCCGACCGCGTCGTCGTGCTCGACGACGGGGTGGTCGCCGAGGTCGGGCCGTGGCGGGAGCTGTCGGCGCGGTGGAGGCACCTCGCGGGCTGAGGGCCGTCTTCGGTCGCGTCGCGCTGCGGTCTTGCCTCCGCACCGGGAGTGGCCCACCGGCGGTGCGGTCGTCGCCTCCGCGGAGGGAGGGGCAGGTCGCGGCGGGTCTACCATCCGCCGCTCGTCCCTCGCGGCTCCCGCCAGACCCGCCACGACCCGCCGCAACCTGCCCCACCCTCCGCTCAGCCTGCGGCTTCCGCCGTTCCCTTGACCGCCTGAAGTCTCCACTCGTCGTCGTGGCAGGTCACCTCGCTGCGTCCGGCACGCTCTCGGCATGTGCTCCCTCGGAGGCGCACGCCTCTTGTTGCAACTTCAGCAAGCAGTACAGTCGCGAACAGCCGCTCACGGAGAAGGTCACGGTCGACGTCGCCCGATGGTGGACGCGTCGCCGCGCACGTGCCGGCGGCCTCAGTTCCCACCCCTGGACGAGGGAGTCCGCATGATCTCCACGCCGCGACGGCGTCCGCCGTCGCCGACCGCGTCACCCACCGCCTCGCCGGCCCCCGCCCCGCGCTCGCGCGCTGCGCGGGCGACCGCGTCGGTCACCGCGCTCGCGGTCGCGAGCACCACGCTCGCCGGCCTCACGGTCGCCGCACTGGCCGCGCCCGCGACGGGCGCGACCGCACCGCCGCCCTCGTGGGCGACCTCCAGTCCGAGCTCGCTGCGCCGCCGACTGGGACCCCGCCTGCGCCGCGACCGAGCTCGCCCCGACGGAGACGGCCGGCGTCTGGTCGGCGGAGTTCGACGTCCCCGCCGGCACGTGGCAGTACAAGGTCGCGATGGACGACGCCTGGGACGAGGCCTACGGCCGCGACGGCGGGGCCGAGAACGCACCCCTCGTGCTCGGCGGGGACACGCGCGTGCGCGTGACCTTCGACGACGCGACGCATCGCATCGCGCTCACGCCCCTCGGCCTCGCCGGCGAGTACGACGACGCGCAGGACGCCGCGCTCGTCGTCCCGCCCGTGCGCCAGCCGGGGTCCGACGAGCGGTTCTACTTCGTCATGACCGACCGGTTCGCGAACGGCGACCCGTCGAACGACACCGCCGGCCTCGGCGACGACCCGCTCGTGTCCGGGTTCGACCCGACGAACAAGGGCTTCTACTCCGGCGGCGACATCGCAGGCCTGCGCGAGAGGCTCGACTACGTCGAGGGTCTCGGCACGACCGCGATCTGGCTGACGCCGTCGTTCAAGAACCAGCCCGTCCAGGGCACCGGCGCCGACGTGTCCGCCGGGTACCACGGCTACTGGATCACCGACTTCACGCAGATCGACCCGCACCTGGGCACCAACGCCGAGCTCGAGGCACTCATCGACGAGGCGCACGAGCGCGGGATCAAGGTCTACTTCGACATCATCACGAACCACACGGCCGACGTCGTCGACTACGAGGAGAAGCAGTACTCCTACGTCGACCAGGCGACGTCGCCGTACCGGGACGCGGCCGGGAACGTCTTCGACCCGGCCACCTACGCGGGCACCGACGACTTCCCGGAGCTCGACCCCGCGACGTCGTTCCCGTACACGCCCGTCGTCCCGGCGGGCAAGGAGGACCTCAAGGTCCCCGGGTGGCTCAACGACCCGACGCTCTACCACAACCGGGGCAACTCGACGTGGACGGGCGAGTCGGTCACCTACGGCGACTTCGACGGCCTCGACGACCTCATGACCGAGCACCCCACGGTCGTCGACGGGTTCGTCGACGTCTACCAGGACTGGGTGGACCTGGGCATCGACGGGTTCCGCATCGACACGGTCAAGCACGTGAACTTCGAGTTCTGGGAGCGCTGGACCACCGAGGTCCTCGACTACGCGCACGCGCAGGGCAAGGACGACTTCTTCATGTTCGGCGAGGTGTACGACGCCGACGCCGCGAAGCTCTCGCCGTACGTGCGCCGCACCGACATGAGCTCGACGCTCGACTTCACGTTCCAGTCGGCCGCGACGAGCTACGCGAGCGGCAACAGCGCGAAGGGCCTCGCGGCGCTGTTCGCGAGCGACGACATGTACACGACGCCCGACACGTCGGCGAGCGCGCTCCCGACCTTCCTCGGCAACCACGACATGGGACGCGTCGGCTACATGCTCGCGAGCACCGACGACCCGCTCGCGCGCGACGAGCTCGCGCACGAGCTCATGTACCTCACGCGCGGCCAGCCCGTCGTGTACTACGGCGACGAGCAGGGCTTCGCCGGCACGGGCGGCGACAAGGACGCGCGCCAGACGCTGTTCGCGACCCAGGTCGCCGAGTACGCCGACCAGCCGCTCGTCACCGGCGAGACGGCGGGCAGCGTCGACCGCTACGACACCGACGCGCCGCTCTACGCGCACATCGCGTCGCTCGCGGCGCTGCGCGACGCGCACCCCGCGCTCGCGACCGGTGCGCAGGTGGAGCGCCACGTCGAGAACGGGGCGGGCGTGTACGCGTTCAGCCGCGTCGACCGCGAGGAGAAGGTGGAGCACCTGGTCGCGCTGAACAACGCCGGCGAGGCGCGCGAGGCGACGTTCACGACCCTCACGCCCGGCGCCTCGTACGCCGTCCTGCACGGGGACGCCGAGCCCGCCACCGCCGACGCCGAGGGCACGGTGACGCTCACCGTCCCGGCGACGTCCGCCCTCGTGCTCGTGGCCGACCGCGAGGTCGGCGCGAACTCGACCGGCGAGATCGCCGTGACCGTCCCGGCGGCGGGCGCGGGCGTGACCGGCGTCGCGCCCGTCGCGGCGACGGTCGATGCCGACGCGTGGGCGGAGACGTCGTTCGCGTGGCGCACCGTGGGTGCTGCCGGGGCGTCGGCGTGGCACCACCTCGGCACCGCCGAGGACACGACGCCGCGTGTCTTCCACGACGTGACCGGCCTGCCCGAGGGGACGCTCGTCGAGTACCGCGCCGTGACGACCGACGCCGACGGCGACCGGGCCGCCGCCTCGACGTTCGCGAGCGTCGGGGTCGACGTCACCGGCACGGTCAGCGAGGAGCCCGAGCCCGAGATCGACCTCGTCACCGTGCCCGGCAGCCACAACGCGGCGATGGGCTGCGCGGGCGACTGGGCCCCCGGCTGCGAGGCCGCGAAGCTGACCCAGCGCCCCGACGGGGTGTACGCGGGCACGTTCGACGTCCCGGCCGGCACGTACGAGTACAAGGTCGCGATCAACGGCTCGTGGACCGTCAACTACGGCGTCGGCGGCGTGCCGGACGGCGGGAACGCCACCTACACGACCGACGGCGGACCCGTCACCTTCTACTGGGACCCGGTGAGCAAGGACTTCTCGAGCACGGCGCAGGGACCCCTCGTCACGCTCCCCGGCTCGTACCAGGACCAGGTCGGCTGCCCGGGCACGTGGCGCCCGACTGCCTCGCGACGTGGCTCAAGGACCCCGACGGCGACGGCATCTTCACGTGGTCGACGGACGACCTCGCCGCGGGCGCCTACGAGACGAAGGTCGCGCACGGCCTGGGCTGGGCCGAGAACTACGGCGTCGGCGGCGCGCCCGGCGGGGCGAACTACCAGTTCTCCGTCGGCGACGGCGAGACGGTCACCTTCACGTACGACGTCGCGACCCACGTGCTCGAGATCGCCGTCGGCCCGCCGGCGGACGACGAGCTCCCCGTCACGGTCGAGGCGCAGGCTCGCTGCCTCGCGGGCAAGGCCTACGTCGCCGTGCGTGCGACGAACGAGGGCCCGCTCCCGGTCCACGTGCGCCTGGAGACGCCGTTCGGCTCGCGTGCCGCCGGGACGGTGCAGCCCGGGAAGAACGCGTACCAGTCGTTCACGACGCGGGCGCGGTCGGTCGCGGCGGGCGAGGCCACGGTGACGGCGACGGCACGGGTCGACGGCGAGGAGGTCACCTCGACGTTCACCGCGCCCTACGAGGAGCTGACCTGCTCCTGAGGTCACCGGTACCGACGCGCGCGCGACGGCCGTCCTCCTCCCGGAGGGCGGCCGTCGCCGCGTCACGGGGCCACGACGTCCGTCTCTCTCCAGGTAGCGCCTCCGGTCGTCGACGACCGGACGCCGACGCGGGTCGAGGCCCGCACCGGCCGGCCCATCGACCCGGTGCCGCCGGCCCCGCCGTCGGACCCCTGCACGGAGCCGAGCATGACCACCGAGAACGCGCCGGACGCCACGAGCCCGGCCAAGCCCCCTGTCCACGTCGTCGACCGCCCCGACCTGCCGCCGCCGCGGCTCGGCCCGGAGACGATCGACGACTTCCTCGTCTGGGCCGCGTCGGTCCCCGTCGGGGAGGTCGACGCCGTCCGGCGGGCGATCGCCTCGGCAGCGGCGTCGCAGCGTGACGAGCTCGTCGACCTCCTGCACCGGGAGCTGTGGCGGCTCCCGGTCACCGACGTCTCCCGGCACCTCGTCCTGCTGTCCACCGTCGGTGAGCTGCGGGACCCGCGCTCGGCCCAGGGCCTGGCGGACCTCGTGTGGTTCGAGCCCCTCGTCGACGAACGGCCGGGCAGCACGCCGGGCTGCTCCTTCGAGGTCGACCCGACCCGGATGATCCAGGCGCGTGCCGTCGAGATGCTGTCGTACCTCGCGACGGAGGAGGCCGACCGTCTCACGGTGCGGGTCGCGCTCGAGCACCCCAGCCCCGCGGTCCGCGCCGCGGCGATCGACGCGCACCTGTACAACCACGGTGACTCCGCCGAGGAGGCGGACCGCCTGCGCGCGGTCGTCCGCTCCGAGGACGTCGTGCTCGTCGGCGTACCGCGCTTCACCCGCGACACCGACCCCGACGAGCTCGCCCGGTCGGTGCAGGAGTTCTACGACCGCCACCCGTCGGAGCGGGCGGACGACCCCCGGCACGGCGACGAGCCGCAGCCGCGGCACCGGGGGACCGGGACACCCGCCGAAGGGAGCGCGTGATGTGCCAGGACAACCGGAACCTCGAGGAGATCGTCGTCCACGGGCTCATCGGGACGATGGGGGTGAGCTACGACGCGTTCAACGCGTGGGCGAGGTGGTACTTCCAGATCACCAACGACTCGTGGGACCCGTGGGGGGCCGGTGACCCCAACGACAAGAGCAGGCCGTACGGCAAGACGCTCAACGCGCTGTTCCTCATCGGGTACGCGCTGAGCGACAACCACAACCTCCAGTGGCACTCGCTCGAGGACTACGAGTCGGTCGTCTCGGGCCAGGACAACCGCTTCCACGGCCACAACTACAAGCGCCGTCTCGTGCGGACGCAGCCCGAGGCGAGCGCGTCCTCCAACCGCATCGACATGTTCTGCCCGCTCTTCGCCCCGGGCTCGATCTCGAACTTCGCGAGCCACCGGGCCGGGGTGATGGTGCACGAGGGGTGGCACCTGTGGCAGCGCAAGCACGGGTTCGACAGCTCGCACCCGACCGGCGGCGCGAGCACGTGGTCGCAGGGCGACAAGTTCTACTTCCACGGCGTCGGCGCCTACGAGTTCGGGCACCTCCACGGGTACTCGACCACGCCGGGCGCGGTCCGGTTCCACTCGCCGTACCAGGTGGAGGCCGAGTTCTTCGCGGACCTCGCCGAGCTCGCCCGTCCGCAGGTGCCGTCCGTGGTGACCCAGACGGCCCGCAGCCACGGCAACATCCTCCTCGCGAACGCCTTCGTCAACGCGACGCCCTACCGGATCGGTCAGCCGCGGCCCTGGTGACGGCGTCGCTCAGCGGAAGACGACGGTGCGGTGGCCGTCGAGCAGCACGCGGTGCTCGGCGTGCCACCGGACCGCGCGGGCGAGCGTCTGACGCTCGACGTCCTCGCCGATCGCGACGAGGTCCTCGACGCGGCGCGAGTGGTCGACGCGCTCGACGTCCTGCTCGATGATCGGGCCCTCGTCGAGGTCGCCGGTGACGTAGTGCGACGTCGCGCCGATGAGCTTCACGCCCCGGTCGTGCGCCTGCGCGTAGGGGCGTGCTCCCTTGAAGCTCGGCAGGAACGAGTGGTGGATGTTGATGATCCGCCCGGGCATCTCCCGGCAGAGGTCGTCGGACAGGATCTGCATGTAGCGCGCGAGGACGACGAGCTCGACGTCGAGCTCGGCGACGAGCTCGCGCAGCCGCGCCTCGGCGGCCGGCTTCGTGTCCCGCGCGACCGGGACGTGGTGGAACGGCTTGCCGTAGAACTCCGCGATGTCGGCGAGGTCGGTGTGGTTCCCGACGACGCCCACGACGTCGATCGGCATCGCCTGGGACCGCTCGCGGTACAGCAGGTCGACGAGGCAGTGCGGAGCCCTGGACACCATGAGGAGCGTGCGCACGCGCCGCCCGACGACGTCGAGGTCCCAGCTCATCGAGAAGCGGGCCGCGACCGGCGCGAGGGCGCCGACGATCTCGTCGCGGGACGCGGCCGCCTCCACCTGGACGCGCATGAAGAACAGCCCCGAGAGCGGGTCGCCGAACTGCTGCGACTCGGTGATGTTGCCGCCGAGCCCGGCGAGCGCCCCGGCCACGGCGTGCACGATGCCCGGACCGTCCGGGCACGAGAGGGTCAGGACCCAGTGCTGCTGGGGACCGGCGGAGGGCTCCGGCGCGCCGCCGAGGGGGGCGTCCGGCGAGGTGGGAGGCACTGACGTGGGCACCCTCCGAGGGTAGCCGCGCGGCGGCGGGGCACGGCCCGGCGTCCTGTCCGCGGACATCACCCCGGGCACGCACCGTGCGGTGCGCGCTTCTCTGCGACGATGGAGCCATGAACGACGCGCAGATCACCACCCGCCTCGTCACGGACGCCGAGGCCGGCGAGCTCCTGACCCTGCGGCGGGCCGCGTTCGTCACGGAGGCCCAGCTGTACGGCGACCCGAACATCCCGCCGCTGACGCAGACCCTCCACGAGCTCCGGGACGACCTCGCGCGCGCGGGCGTCGTCACGATCGGGGCGTGGCTCGGCCCGCGCCTCGTCGGGTCCGTGCGGGTGGAGATCGAGGGGACGAAGGCGACGCTCGGCCGCCTCGCCGTCGCCCCCGACATGCAGGGCCGGGGCATCGGCACCCAGATGCTCTTCGAGGTGCTGCCGTACCTGCCCGAGCAGACGTCGGAGATCTGGGTCTTCACGGGCAAGGACTCGAAGCAGAACCTCGCGCTGTACACCCGGCACGGCTACGAGGAGCAGTACGACAAGGCGGCGGGCGACCTCACGTACACGTACCTGCGGCGCATCCTCGGCGAGGCCGAGGCGCGCAACCTCGCCGACCCGGCACCCGACGCGACGCGCTCGTCGACCGCGACTGACCTCCGGGCGCCGCAGAGTTCACGTCGGCGTAACGCCCGAGGGCTTGTGCCGTGACCCGGGCGCTCCCGACGATGGAGCATGCGGACGCGACTCCTCGTCGCGCTGATCGCCACGGTGGCCCTCACCGGGGCGCTCGCGGCGGTGCTGGGCGCGAGCACCACCTCCTCGGACGACCCCCCGACGTGGGCGGACGAGTTCGACGGTCCTGCCGGCACCCCTCCCGACCCGGGCCGGTGGCGGTACGACCTCGGCGGCGACGGCTGGGGCAACGGCGAGCTGCAGTACTACACGGACAGCACGCGCAACGCGGCGCACGACGGCGAGGGCCACCTCGTCATCACGGCGCGGCGTGAGAACCCGGGTGCCCGTTCGTGCCACTACGGACCGTGCGAGTACACGTCGGCGCGCCTGCTGACGGCCGGGCTCTTCGAGCAGCGGTACGGCACGTTCGCCGCGCGCATCAAGATCCCGCGCGGGCAGGGCGTGTGGCCGGCGTTCTGGATGCTCGGCCGCGGCGTCCACACCACCGACCCGTGGCCCTCGAGCGGCGAGATCGACGTCATGGAGAACGTCGGCAAGGAGCCGGGGACGGTGTGGGGCAGCCTGCACATGCCGGGCCGCTCGGGGGCGGACTCGGTGACCGCCGCGTCCGTCCTCCCCGACGGGCGCGCGTTCGCGGACGACTTCCACGTGTACTCCGTCGACTGGCGTCCGGGGGAGATCACCTGGTCGGTCGACGGAGAGACGTACGCACGCGTGACGCCCGACGACGCCGAGCGCGGCCGGTGGGTGTTCGACGACGCCCCGTTCTTCCTCGTCCTCAACGTCGCCGTGGGCGGTACGTGGCCCGGGCCGCCGGACGCCTCGACGCAGCTCCCGCAGCGGATGCTCGTCGACTGGGTCCGCGTCCACGCGGGCGAGGGGGACGGCGGAGGCGGCGGCGAGAGCGGCGGGGAGAGCGGCGGCGAGAGCGGCGGTGACCGGACGTCCGCGCCGGAGGAGGCGGCGGTCCCCGCGGCCCGACCGATCCAGGGTCACGCGGGCAAGTGCATCGGCGTGCCCGGCGGCGTCGCCGTCGACGGCACCGCGCTCGTGCTCGAGACGTGCGACGACGGGCCCGGCCAGCGGTGGACGTTCGACGCCGACGGGACGGTCCGCACGCTCGGGATGTGCATGGACGTCGCCGGCGGGTCGCGCGAGGACGGCGCGACGGTGCAGCTCGCGCCGTGCTCGGGCGTCCCGACGCAGCAGTTCGTGCTGGCGTCCGCCGGCGACCTCGTCAGCGTCCCGGCCGACCGGTGCGTCGACGTGCGGGACCGCTCCACGGCCGACGGTGCCCCGCTCCAGACCTGGACCTGTGCGGGGACCGCCAACCAGAAGTGGTGGCTCGGCTGATCAGCCGTCCCCGCACACGTCGACGTCCTCCGCGTACCGCAGCCAGGGGGGCAGGTCCGCGAGGAACGCGTCGCGCACCTCGGGCGAGCCCGCGGCCCGCCAGTCGACGTCGTCGTCGATCTCGATCTCGAACTTCGCCCACTCGAACCAGTTGATCATCTTCAGCTGCGGGTACTCCTCGTGGGTGCGCTCGGAGAACACCTGCCGCCACCACGCCCGCTTGACGGCGAGCTCGTCGGCGCCGTCCCGCGACGGGGTGTAGATCGCCGACGTCTCGGGGATGGCGACGGGGTGCCCGTGCTCGACGCCGTAGACCTGGTAGAAGTCCGGGATCGCGGCGTCGTCCCCCGCGGTGCCGACGTACGTGCCCGTCAGCATCGCGAGGAACTTCCCGTCCTCGGTCACGTCGTTGTCGCCCCACGGGCGCTGGTTGCCCCAGTGGTAGAGCGAGATGCCCACCCAGTCCACCGCGTCGTCCCCGGGGAAGTACGGGAGGTAGGTGTCGTCGGCCATCGTCACCGCGCCGTCGCCGTCGGTGTCGAGCGCGGCGTGGTCGGGCGTCCCCGGCAGCGCGGCGAACTGCCCGCCCGTGAACGGGTACCCGCCCCCGTAGTTCGGCGCCCACATCATGGAGGTGCCCGGGGCGCGCTCGTGGACCGCGGCGGCGACGCGGCGGAACGTCTCGACGTACTTCTGGGGCTGCTGGCCCCACGCGTACCAGGAGCCGTTCATCTCGTGGGCGAAGCGCAGGACGACGGGCACGCCGTCGGCGTTGAGGGCCCGCAGGTCCTCGGCGAGCCGGTCGACCACCTCGTCGCTCATCGTGTCGAGTCCGCCGTGCGGCTCGAGCGTGAGCAGCAGGACGCCGCCGTTCTCCTCGACCTGGCCCGCGGCACCGACCGTGTGCTCCCAGGTCGCGTCGTCGTACGGGACGTCGGAGAACTGGACGGCGACGGCGGGCGCGTGCGCGAGGTCGTCCCGGTGCTCGGCCAGCGTCTCGGCCTCCCAGTCGAGGTTGACCCCGAGGAGCGCACCCTGCTCGGGCACGACCGCGTCGCGTCCGCCATGCACGCCGCGCGCGAGCGCCCGGCATCGACGGGGTGACGCGCGTGAAGCCGTACCCCACGCGCTCACCCCGAGCGCCATCACGACCAGCGGGGCCACGAGCCCGATCCGGCGGCGCTGTGTGCGCCGGGGGTGCAGGACGAAGACGGGCCCGTCGCCGGGCGGCGGCTGCGGGGGGCGCCCGGATCACGGGGTCCCCGCCGTCGCGAGGGCGGCGGCGCGCTCGCCGTAGACGCGGGTGACCACGTCGAGTCGCAGCGCGGCGTGCGCGTGCGCGACGGCGCGGGACAGCCCGTGCAGGCGCAGGTCGCCGCCCGCGGCGCGGGCGACGCGTCCGAGGTCGAGGACGCCGGCCACCCCGGAGGGCGTGACGCGGTCGACCGCGGAGACGTCGAGGAGGACGAGGACGGGGCCGTCGACGACGGCCCCGGCGACCTGAGCGCGCAGCGCGAGCACCGCGCGGGCGCGAGAGGGCCGAGGACGGAGAGGTCGACGGTGCGCGGGTGCGCGACCGACGGCGCGACGGCAGAGGACGAGGGGGTGCTGACGATCATGGCCACGGTGAGCTCCTGGGACTAGTTCTCGAGGACGCGGACGGTGGCAGCGTCGTTGCTGTCCGCCGCCGAGCCCGCCGCCGGACCCGTGGACAGGGCGGCGGCGACCTCGGGCGGCGCGGGGTGGGGGTCGACGACGGCGTCGCCGGGCCCCTGGTAGCGGGCGGCGCCGACGACGACGCCGAGGAGGGCCAGGTCGACACCGACCCAGACGAGCGAGAGCAGGGTCGCGGCGTCGGACGCGTCGCCCGCGAGGGCGCGCTGGACCCCGACGGCCGCCGCGACGAGCAGGAGCGCCCCGGTGAGGAGCTGGACCCGCACGTGGCGGAACCCGCCGCCGGTGGACTGCTTGGTCTTGGACGTGACGGAGAAGGTGAGGTGCCGGCGCAGGAACACGGCGGCGGCGCCCGAGAGCGTCGCCGCGATCCACGTCGGGAACAGGGCGAACGACATCTGCTGCCCGCGCCACAGCCCGCGCGCCCCGTGCCCGGAGACCTGGAACAGCAGCTGGCAGGCCGCGAAGAACGGGACGAAGTGGAGGAAGAACAGGGCGGGGTCGGCGTGCAGCGGGAAGACGCCGGCGGTGAGGAAGAGGATCGGCGCGGCGAGGTAGGCGAGGGCGGCGAACCCGCTGAGGTAGCTCGTCATCGTGGCCAGGTACATGAGCCGCTGGGCGAGGGTGAGGCCGCTGACGGTGAGGGGGTTGTCGCTGAAGAACACCTGCATCGAGCCGGACGCCAGCGCAGGCGCTGGGAGAGCATCGTGCCCACGTCCTCCGGCGCGAGGCCGCGCACGAGGACCTCGTGGTGGTACACGCTCGTCCACCCCATCGCGTGCAGGTGCATGGCGGTCGCCATGTCCTCGGTGATGCTCGACGTGTCGAGAGGGTGGATGGTCAGCGCCTGGTCGGTCCGGGCGACGTCGACCGCCTCGAGGACGGCGTCCAGCTCGGGCACGACGTCGTCGGGCAGGTCGGGGTGCGCCACGACGGCGCGCGAGAAGTCCGCACGGAGCGCGTAGGTGATCTCGGAGAGCACCTCCCCGTGCCGGAACCCGTCCTCCGCCCGCCGGATCGCGGCCAGCGCCTCCTCGGCGACGGGCATCGCCGCCGGCTCGCGGACGGCGAGCTCGCCGAGCAGGTCCTGCACGCGCGAGCGGCCCGCGCGCAGCGCCTTGCGCATCCGGCCGTTCGCCGTGCGCGTGAAGCGCGTGAGGCCGAGGGCCATGAGCGCCTCGCGGCGCAGCACGGCGTTGGAGCCGCAGAAGAACGCGGCCCCCCAACCGTCCTTGCCCTGCTGGATCGGGCCGTAGAACAGCTCCGCGTTGCTGCCCAGCGGGTCCTGGCGCGTCACGTTCCAGAAGTGCTGCGGCGTCTGGACGAACGCGACCTCCTCGTCCGTGAAGTAGCCGAGCACCCGGTCGAGGAACCGCGGCTCCGGGACCTGGTCGGCGTCGAGGATCGCGACGAGCTCGCCCGTCGTGCGGAAGAGCGCGTTGTTGACGTTGCCGGCCTTCGCGTGGCGCGGCCGGCCCTCCCACTCGGGCCCTCGGGTGATGTACCCGACGCCGACCCGTGCGGCCGCGCGCTCGAGCTCCGGGCGGGCGCCGTCGTCGAGGATCCACGTCTCGTGCGGATAGGTCATGTCGCGGGCCGCGACCGCGGTCCGCAGGACGAGCTCGAGAGGCTCGTTGTACGTGGTGACGAAGACGTCGACGGTGAGCCCCTCGGGCGCCGGCGGCGCCGGGGGACGACGTCTCGCGTTCCACGTCGTCAGCGCGTAGAGGACGGTCTCCCCGAGGCTGTACGTCTCCGCGAGGACCAGCGGGACGGCGATCCACCACGCCTCCCACGCGACCGTGCCCGTCCAGCGCCACGTGATGTAGACCAGACCGAACGCCACCGCGACGACCGCGAGCACCCGGACCGTCATCAACCTGCTGCTTCCCATGCCCCGAACCCTTCGCCGTCCCGACCAACGACGAGCGCGTCGTGCGGACCCGCGAGGGGGACGCCCGGCGTGCTCCGGAGCGGCGGCGTCGGTGGCGTCGCGAGATGCGTGCTCAGCACCTCCACGTGCCGGTCGCGACCTCCCCCTCCCCGTCCCTGCCCCGCTCGCGCGGGACCCGGACGGAGGGCCGTGACGTGCCTCGAATGTAGACGAGCGGGTGAGGCCCGACCAGGCCTCCTGGGCCCGTCGCGGCGGAAATCCGCACGTCGGGCCAGAACCTGCACAGACCGGCAACGTCGCGGAAACCTCGCGCCCCCGGGGGCGGCCCGGCGTTCACCCGGTCGTCACACGGCGCCGCCGCGGCGCGGCCGTGGGGTAGCATCGACGCGTCGCGACTGGCGCGTCCCGGAGCTGCTTCGGCAGGCCGCGGGAGGGTGGAGAACCACCGGGGAGCGACGAGCTGTGCAGACGACGGGTCGTTCGCCTGGGCCCCGGGTCACCACCTGGTGGGTGCGTGCCCGGACGAGCCGCACCGGAAGCCGGACCGACGACACTGCCGCAGACCGCGAGGAGACGCCATGAGCGCCCAGCCCGTTGACCGCCCCGCCCCGAACGTCCTCGACGCCCCGCTCGCCGAGCTCGACCCGGAGATCGCCGCCGTCCTCGACGGGGAGCTCGCCCGCCAGCGCGACACGCTCGAGATGATCGCGTCGGAGAACTTCGTGCCGCGCGCGGTGCTGCAGGCGCAGGGGTCGGTCCTCACCAACAAGTACGCGGAGGGCTATCCGGGACGCCGGTACTACGGCGGTTGCGAGCAGGTCGACGTCGCGGAGAACCTCGCCATCGCGCGGGCGAAGGACCTGTTCGGCGCCGAGCACGCCAACGTCCAGCCGCACTCGGGCGCCACCGCGAACGCCGCCGTGCTGCACGCCCTGATCAACAAGGGCGACAAGATCCTCGGCCTCGAGCTGGCCCACGGCGGCCACCTCACGCACGGCATGAAGATCAACTTCTCCGGCAAGCTCTACGACGTCGCCGCGTACGGCGTGGACCCGCAGTCGTACCGCATCGAGATGGACGAGGTGCGCAAGCAGGCGCTCGAGACGCGCCCCGACGTCATCATCGCCGGCTGGTCCGCGTACCCGCGCCACCTCGACTTCGCGGCGTTCCGCGAGGTCGCGGACGAGGTCGGCGCGAAGCTCTGGGTCGACATGGCGCACTTCGCCGGGCTCGTCGCGGCCGGCCTGCACCCGTCGCCGGTGCCGTACGCCGACGTCGTGTCGTCCACGGTGCACAAGACCATCGGCGGCCCCCGCTCCGGCTTCATCCTCAGCAAGGAGGAGTACGCCAAGAAGATCGACTCCGCCGTGTTCCCGGGCCAGCAGGGCGGCCCGCTCATGCACGTCGTCGCGGCGAAGGCCGTGTCGTTCAAGATCGCCGGCTCGGCGGACTTCAAGGACCGTCAGGAGCGCACGCTGCGCGGCGCGAGCATCATCGCGGACCGCCTCGCGCAGGCCGACGTCGCCGAGGCGGGCGTCTCCGTCCTCACGGGCGGCACCGACGTCCACCTCGTGCTCGTGGACCTGCGGCACAGCGCGCTCGACGGCCAGCAGGCCGAGGACCTCCTGCACGAGGTCGGCATCACCGTGAACCGCAACGCGGTGCCGTTCGACCCGCGCCCGCCGCGCGTCACGTCCGGCCTGCGGATCGGCACGCCCGCGCTCGCGACCCGCGGCTTCGGCGACGCCGAGTTCACGGAGGTCGCGGAGGTCATCGCGACCGCGCTGCGCGAGGGCGCCGCGGCGGACGTCGAGGCGCTCCGCGGACGCGTCGCGACGCTCACGGCGGACTTCCCGCTCTACCCGGACCTCCAGCAGTGACGGCCCAGGTCCTCGACGGCAAGGCCACCGCGGCCGCGATCAAGGCGGAGCTCCGCGACCGGGTGACCGCGCTGCGCGAGCGCGGCGTCGTGCCCGGGCTGGGCACCGTCCTCGTGGGGGAGGACCCGGGCTCGATGTCCTACGTCGCGGGCAAGCACCGCGACTGCGCCGAGGTCGGGATCGCCTCCCTCCGGGAGGACCTGCCCGCGGACGCGACGCAGGCCGACGTCGAGGCGGCGATCGACCGTCTCAACGCCGACCCGGCGTGCACCGGCTACATCGTGCAGCTCCCGCTGCCGGCGGGCGTCGACACGAACGCCGTGCTCGAGCGCATCGACCCGGCCAAGGACGCCGACGGCCTGCACCCGACCAACCTCGGGCGTCTCGTGCTGCGCGTCAACGAGCCGATCACCTCGCCGCTCCCGTGCACGCCGGCCGGGATCGTCGAGCTCGTGCAGCGGCACGGCATCGACCTCGCGGGCAAGGACGTCGTGGTCGTCGGGCGCGGCACGACCGTGGGCCGCTCCATCGGCCTGCTCCTCACGCGCCGCGACATCAACGCGACCGTCACGCTGACCCACACCGGCACGCGCGACGTCGCCCAGCACCTGCGCGGGGCCGACGTGATCGTCGCCGCGGCGGGCGTCGCGGGCTTCGTCCAGCCGGAGCACGTCAAGCCCGGCGCCGTCGTGCTCGACGTCGGCGTGAGCCGCGTCGTCGAGCCCGAGACCGGGAAGGCGCGTCTGCGCGGCGACGTCGACCCCGGCGTCGCCGAGGTCGCGGGCTGGCTGTCGCCCAACCCTGGCGGGGTCGGCCCGATGACGCGCGCCATGCTGCTCGCGAACGTCGTCGACACCGCGGAGCGGGCGCTCGCCTGACGGCGCGGTCGGCAACGGACGGGCGTCGTGCGTGGCACGGCGCCCGTTCCGCCGTCCGAGCGCTACTCTGCGCGCGTGAGCGACGCCGAGCCGGTGGTCCCGGCCACGCCCGTGGCCCTCGAGGCCACGACCGCCCAGCACCTGCGCCGGACCCGGTCCGCGGTCACCGCGGCGTACGCCGTGCAGGGGGCGGGCTTCGCCGTCGTCCTCACGAGCATCCCCGGGTACGAGGACCGTCTGGGCATCGGCGACGACGTCGTCACGCTCGTCGTGCTCGGCGTGTGCGTGTGCGCGGGGCTCGGCAGCGCGCTGTCCGGCGCCGTCTCGGCACGCCGGGGATCGCGCGCCGTCGTCGTCGGCGGGCTGCTGCTCGCCGCGCTGGGGATCGCCGGTGCGGGAGCCGCCCCGACGTGGCCGCCGTTCTTCGTCGCGCTCGCGGCGTACGGCGTCGCGCTCGGCAGCGTGGACGCCGCCATGAACATGCAGGGCATCGAGGTGGAACGGGCGTACGGCCGGAGCCTGCTCGCGTCGTTCTACGCCGGCAACGCCGCGGGCGGCGTCGTGGGCGCGCTCGTCGTCTCCGGCGCCGTGCTCGTGGGGCTGTCCCAGCCGCTCGCCCTGCCGGCCGTCGGGCTCCTCGTGGCCGGGGCGGCCGTCCCGCTGGCGCCGCGGCTCGTCGCGTCGCGAGGCCCGGTGCCCGACGGCGCACGGTCGGCCGCCGCCGGCGCCTCCGCGGTGCCCGGCCACGGCGTCCGGGTCGCGGCCGGCACGGTCGCGGTGCTCGGGCTCGCGATGGTCGCGTTCCCCGTCGCCGACTCCGCGATCTCCAGCTGGAGCGCGGTCTTCCTGCGCGACGTCCTGCTGACGAGCCCCGCGGTCGCCCCGCTCGGCTACGCCGCCTACCAGGCCGCGCTCATCGTCTCGCGGCTCACGGGCGACCGGCTGGTCGAGCGGCTCGGCCGGGTCCGCGTCGTGCGCGTCGGTGGCGCCCTCGGGGCGCTCGGCTTCCTCGCCGTCGCGGCGGCACCGGCGTGGCCGGTCGCCGTGCTCGGTCTCGCCGCCACCGGGCTCGGCCTCGGTGTCGTCGCACCGCTCGCGTTCTCCGCCGCAGGAGACCGCGCACGCGAGGCCGTGGCCGCCCGGACGGACGGCCGCGCCGCCGCACCAGGGATGGTCGAGGACGTGACCGACCGCGCGGTCGCCCGGCTCAACGTCTTCACCTACGCCGGGGCGGTGCTCGGCGGCGTGCTGACGGGCGTGTTCGCGACGGCGGACCAGCTGCGCGCCGGGTTCGTCGTCCTCGCGGTCCTCGCCACCGTCTCCGCCGTCCTCGCGGGCCGGTTCCGGGAGCACCGTCCGGCGGCGTGAGCGGCGCCACCACGCCGCCCCGTCCTCGGACGCCCGCGGCGCCGGCGGACCGTGATGGGATGTCCCGGTGCTGACGATCGCCACCGCCAACGTGAACGGGATCCGCGCCGCTGTCCGCCGGGGCATGGACGCGTGGATCGCCTCCCGCACCCCCGACGTGCTGCTGCTCCAGGAGGTGCGCGCCCGACTCCGTGGTGCACGACCTCCTCGGCGGGTGGCACATCGCCCACCAGGCGTGCGACATCAAGGGCCGCGCCGGCGTCGCCGTCGCGTCGCGCCTCCCGGTGCACGCGGTGCGCGTCGGGCTGGGTGCGGGTGAGCCCGAGCCGCCCGTCGACACCGGGCGCTGGGTCGAGGCCGACGTCGAGCTCGCCGACGGGACGACGCTCACCGTCGTGTCCGCCTACATCCACTCCGGCACCGTGTCCCAGCCCGAGACGATGGTGCAGAAGTACGCGTACCTGGAGAAGGTCACCGCGCGCCTGCGCGAGCTCACCGCCGACGGCCGCCTCGCCGTGCTCGCGGGCGACCTCAACATCGCGCACCGCAACGCCGACATCAAGAACTGGAAGGGCAACCTCAAGAGCGCCGGCTTCCTGCCCGAGGAGCGCGCCTACGTCGACAGGTGGCTCGACGACGTCGGCCTCGTCGACCTCGGCCGCGTGCACGGCGGCGAGGGCCCCGGCCCGTTCACGTGGTGGTCGTGGCGCGGCCGCGCGTTCGACAACGACTCCGGCTGGCGCATCGACTACCAGCTCGCGACGCCCGCCCTCGCCGAGCGCGCGGTCAAGGTCGAGGTCGACCGGGCGCCGTCGCACGCCGAGCGCTGGAGCGACCACGCGCCGCTCGTCGTCACCTACGACGTCTGACCACGAACGAGACAGCCGCCCCTCCGGTCGCGACCGGAGGGGCGGCTTTCGTCTGCCTCAGGCGACGACGGCGGCCGGCGCCGAGGGCACGGCGAGGAGGAAGCCGGGGGCGCCGAAGCCCTCGCGCTCGAAGGCCGCGCGGACGGCGTCGGCCACGGCCTCCGCGCGGTCGGCCGCGACGAGCGCGATCGCCGAGCCACCGAACCCGCCGCCCGTCATGCGGGCGCCCAGGGCACCGGCGACGCGCGCGGCCTCGACGGCGACGTCGAGCTCGACGCTCGACACCTCGTAGTCGTCGCGCAGCGACGCGTGGGAGGCGTTCATCGCGGGGCCGATCTCGTCGACGCGGCCGTCGCGCAGCAGGGCGACGAGCTCACGGACCCGGCCGATCTCGGTGACGACGTGGCGCACGCGGCGGCGCGCGACGTCGTCGGGCAGCTTGTCGAGCGCGACCTCGAGCGTGCCGGCCGGGTCGTCGGAGGACTCGACCGCGTCGGCCAGCTCGCGCAGCGACGACAGCCCGAGCGTCTGCGCCGCGGCCTCGCACGTGTCGCGACGCTGCGCGTACTGCCGTCGACGAGCTGGTGCTCGGCGCGCGTGTCCATGACGAGCACGGCCAGGCCCGCGGCCTCGAGGTCGAACGGCACCTGCTCGACGGCCTCCGTCGGGTCGAGGTCCGGGCGGCAGTCGAGCAGCAGCGCGTGACCGGCCTGCGCCCGCAGCGACGCCGACTGGTCCATGCCGCCCGTGGGCGCACCGGCGATCTCGTTCTCCGCCCGGATGCACGCCGCCGCGAGGGCGGCACGGCCCGGGTCCGAGGCGCCGAGGCCGAGGTCCGCGACGTCGTCCAGCGCGACGGCGACGGCGCACTCGAGCGCCGCGGACGACGACAGGCCCGCGCCGAACGGCACGCACGAGTCGACCGCCGCGTCGAAGCCGGTGATGCCGGCGGCCCGGTCGCCGAGCTGCTCGCGCAGCGCCCAGGCCACCCCGGCGACGTACGTGCCCCAGCCGGACACGGCACCCGGCGCGACCTCGTCGAGGCCGGCCTCCCACACCTCGCCGGGGGCCTGCGCCGAGGCGAGACGCACGCGCCCGTCCGTACGCGGGCGCAGCGCGACGTAGGTGCGGTGGGGGAGCGCGATGGGCAGGCACAGCCCCGCGTTGTAGTCGGTGTGCTCACCGATGAGGTTGACGCGGCCCGGCGCGCTCCACACGAGCACCGGGGAGTCGGTGCCCGCGCCGGCGTCGGTGGCCCCGTCACTGCCGTCCGCCTCCGCGGCCACCCCGCCGAACGCGTCGGCGAACACGGCGCGGGCGCGGGTGGCGCCGGCGTCCGTCGACCACGCGCTCACCCAGCCGCGCGCGGCGCCGGTGGGTGCGAGCTCCTGGAGGCGCGCGGCGATGCGCTCGGGAGTGGTGTCGCTGATCCACGCGCCCATGCCGGACTCGGACCCGGCGAGGTACTTGAGCTTCCCCGGCGCGCGCAGCACCGAGAAGACCTGCAGGTGCAGGCGCGCGAGCGTGACGTCGTCCGTGCCGCCGTCCGCGACCGAGCGGCCCTCGTGCGCGGGGGCCTGGTGCCACGCCGCGATGTACGGCAGGGGGATCGGTCGCCGTCCGCGTCCTCGAAGAAGTGGTCGAGGCGGCGCAACAGCTCGAGGTACGTCTCCGCGAGGTCGTCGCGCTCGGCGTCGGTCAGCGCGGGCAGGTCGGGCACGTCGCGGCGCGGCGCGAGGTGGACCTCGACGGGCCAGCGCGCCGCGTACGGCACGTAGGCCACCCAGTGCTCGGTCTCGAGCACGACGCGGCGCCCGTCCGCGAGCTCGGAGTCGAGGACGTCGCGCAGCAGGTTGCGCCCGGTGCGCTCGTGGTGCGCGCGTGCCTGCGTGAGCATCGCGCGCGTGCGCGGCGTGACGTACGGGTAGCCGTAGATCTGCCCGTGCGGGTGGTGCAGCGTGACGCCGATCTCCTGGCCGCGGTTCTCGAAGCAGAACACCTGCTCGACGCCGGGCGTCGCGCCGAGCGCGGCCGTGCGGTCCGCCCAGGCGTCGACGATCGTGCGCACGCGCTGCGGGGGGAGCGCGCCGAACGAGGAGTGGTGGTCGCTCGAGAAGACCACGACCTCGCAGCGGCCGGCCGCCGGGCCGTGGACCTGCAGCGGGGCGTCGAGCACGCGCTCGTCGGGCACGCCGGGGACGCGCTGGAGGGACGGGAAGCGGTTCTCGAAGACGACGACGTCGTAGTCGGTGTCGGGCACCTCGCCGTCGGAGTAGGCGGCGCCGGGGCGTGCGGGGCACAGCGGGCACGAGTCCGCGGCCGGCAGGAACGTGCGGTTCATGCGGTGCGCGGCCATGGGGACCCAGTCGCCCGTCAGCGGGTCGAGGCGCATCTCCGGACCGGCGTACGGGCGCTCCACGCCGTCGGGCCCGGGCACCGGGGCGAACCGGTCCGGGAGGGGACGAGGGTCGTCGAGGCGGCGCGTGCGCTCGCCCGAGACGTACTCGGGGGAGTCGTCGAAGTAGACGAGCTCGCGGCCGTCGGCGAGGTGCGTCGGGGTGCGACGCAGGTGCTGGTTCATGCGGGGGTGGGGTCCGTTCGGGAGGGGCGGGGGTCAGGCGATGACGAGCTGTTCGACGAGGTCGCGCACGCGGTCCCGCTCGTCGAGGGGCAGGGCGGCGTCGGTGACGAGCACGTCGACGTCGGCGAACGTCGCGAACACGCGCAGCCCGGTCGTGTGCCACTTCGTGTGGTCGGCGAGCACGACGGTGCGGCCCGCGGCGTCGATGAGCGCGCGGTTCGTCGCCGCCTCGTCGACGTTCGGGGTGGTGAGGCCGACCTCGGGGTCGAGGCCGTGCGCCCCGAGGAACGTCTGGTCGACGCGCAGGCCGGCGAGCGACGCCTCGGCGAGCGGGCCGACCAGCGCGTCCGAGGGCGTGCGCGAGCCGCCGGTGAGGATCGTCTCGAGGCGCGGGTCGTTCGTGCGGTGCAGGCAGTCGGCGACGGGGAGCGAGTTCGTGACGACCGTGAGCGGGCGCAGCGCCGGCGACGCGGCGATCTCGGCCGCCAGCAGGTGCGTCGTCGTGCCGGCGCTGAGGGCGACCGACGAGCTCGGGGCGATGAGGCGCGCCGCGGCCACGGCGATGGCGCGCTTCTCGCCCGCCTCGCGCGAGCTCTTGGCGGCGAACCCCGGCTCGTGCACGGTCGTGTGGGGGGCGACGGCGCCGCCGTGGACCTTGCGCACCAGGCCCTGCTCCGCGAGCTCGAGGAGGTCGCGGCGGACCGTCATGTCGGAGACGCCGAGGTCGCGCGTCAGGTCGCCGATGCGGACCGCGCCGGTCTCACGGATCTGGGCGAGGATCCGCTCCTGGCGCTGCGTTGCGAGCATGGCGACAGTATCGTGCAGGCGCCCCGGAAAATCCAACACGATCGAACACGACTGAACACATCACCCGCTGCGGCCGCGCGGTCCCGCGTCCCGCGGCTCCTCAGACCACGGTCACGCCGAGCGACCGACCGGCGAGACCGCGGGGACGGCGGGCCAGCCCGCGTGCCACGTCACGCAGCGCGACGGCGGCCGGCGACGCGGGGTCGGTGAGCACCACCGGGGTGCCGCCGTCGCCCGCCTCGCGCAGCGACACGTCGAGCGGCACCTGACCGAGCAGCGGGACGTCGGTGCCGACGGCCCGCGACAGGTTCGTCGCCACGCGCTCGCCGCCGCCGGCGCCGAACAGCTCGAGGCGCGAGCCGTCGGGCTGCTCGAGCCACGACATGTTCTCCACCACCCCGACCACGCCCTGCTGCGTCTGCGTCGCGACCGAGCCCGCGCGCTCCGCGACCTCGGCGGCGGCGACCTGCGGCGTCGTGACGACGACGATCTCGCTGCCGGGCAGGAGCTGCGCCACCGAGATGGCGATGTCGCCCGTGCCGGGCGGCAGGTCGAGCAGCAGGACGTCGAGGTCGCCCCAGTACACGTCGGCGAGGAACTGCTGGAGCGCGCGGTGCAGCATCGGGCCCCGCCAGACGACCGGCTGCCCGGGCGGCACGAACATCCCGATCGACACCACCTTCACGTCGTGGGCGACGGGCGGCAGGAGCATGTTGTCGACGCGCGTCGGCTGGCGGTCCACGCCGAGCATCCGGGGGATCGAGAAGCCGTAGATGTCGGCGTCGACGACCCCGACCGACAACCCGTCCGCGGCGAGCGCGACGGCGAGGTTCGCCGTCACCGAGGACTTGCCGACGCCGCCCTTGCCGGACGCGACCGCGTACACGCGCGTCAGCGAGTCCGGCCTGGCGAACGGGATCTCGGGCTCGCCGGCGCCGCCGCGCAGCATGGTGCGCAGCTCGGCCCGCTGCTCGGCGCTCATCACGCCGAGGTCCACCTCGACGCCGGCCACGCCCTCGACCTCGCGCACCGCGACCGTGACGTCGCGCACGAGCGTGTCGCGCAGCGGGCACGTGGCGACGGTGAGGTCGAGCCCGACGGTGACGTGCGCGTCGGCGGCGCCGTCGGCTGCCACGGCGACCGAGCGCACCATCCCCAGCTCCGTGACGGGTCGCCGGATCTCCGGGTCGAGGACGGTGGACAGCGCCGCGCGGACGGCCTGCTCGAGCGGGTCGGTGGAGGCGTCGGGCATGGCTCCATCGTAGGTGCGCGGTGCAGCCGGTCCACGGGGCAGGCGTCACGGGCGCGTACTACCGTGCACGCATGGACGCCCTGGAGTCCCTCGAGCGCGACAGCGAGCTGTTCGCCGACGCGGCCCGCAGCGCCCCGCCGGACGCGCGCGTGCCGTCGTGCCCCGAGTGGACCGGTGCCGACCTGGTCTACCACCTGGCGGAGGTCCAGGACTTCTGGGCCCGCGTCGTCGGGCCCGCGCCGGGCGAGGGGCTCGCGGGCGACGACGTCGTCTCCCTGCCGCGCCCCGCCTCCGACGCGGAGCTCCCCGCGCTGCTCCAGCGCTCGACGAGCCGCCTGGTCGGGGCGCTGCGCGGACGCGACCCGCAGGAGCCCTGCTGGTCCTGGCACGACGACGGCGGTCGCGTCGGCTGGGTGCTGCGGCGCCAGGCGCACGAGGCGCTCGTGCACCGCGCGGACGCCGAGCTGACGGCGGGCCGCGACGTCACGGCGGCGGACCCCGACGTCGCGGCCGACGGCGTGGACGAGGTCCTGTCGGTCATGGTCGACGGCGTCCCCGGCTGGGGCGTCTTCACGCCCGACGGCGCGACGATCACCGTCGCCGTCGACGGCCCGGGGGAGACGCCCCGCAGCTGGTCGCTCGCGTTCGGCCGCTTCACCGGGACCGGGCCGGAGTCGGGGACCGCCTACGACCTCGACGCCGCGCAGCTCGTCGACCTCCCCGGCTCCACGTCGGCCCAGGTGGCCGGACCGGCCTGGGCCCTGGACCTGTGGCTGTGGGGGCGCGGCGGTGCCGACGGTCTCACGGTCGAGGGGGACGCGGCGCTCGTCGAGCGGCTGCGTCGGGTCACCGCCGAGGGCACGCGGTAGGACGCGGTCCGCCGAGCGACGGCGCGCGTCCGGCGGTGGTCAGTCGCGGGCGGCGGTCTCGTCCTCGACGGCGGGACGCGCCGACTTCTCCTCGAGCTCCTCGAGCAGGTTGCGGATCTCCGACCGGACGAAGTCGCGCGTCGCGACCTCGTTCAGCGCGAGACGCAGCGCGGCCATCTCCCGCGCCAGGTACTCGGTGTCGGCGAGGTTGCGCTCGGCGCGCTGCCGGTCCTGCTCCGCGGTGACGCGGTCGCGGTCGTCCTGCCGGTTCTGCGCGAGGAGGATGAGCGGCGCCGCGTAGGACGCCTGGAGCGAGAGCATGAGCGTCAGCGCGGTGAACCCGAGCGCGGCGGAGTCGAACTGCAGGGACTCGGGCCCCCAGGTGTTCCACAGGATCCACGCGGCGCAGAAGACCGTCAGGTAGACGAGGAACCGCGGCGTGCCGAGGAAGCGCGCGATGCCCTCGGTCGCACGGCCCACCGCGTCCTGGTCGACGCGGTAGCGGGGCAGGAGCGAGCGCCGCGCCGCGCGAGGCGTGTCGAGCCGGTCAGCCACGGGTCACCTCCGTCCGCGCCGGCGCGCCCGTGCGCGGGTCCTCGGGCCGTCGTTCCACCTCGACCTCGTCGGTCTCGCGCCAGTCCTCGGGGAGCATGTGGTCGAGCACGTCGTCGACGCTGATCGCCCCGAGCAGACGCCGCTCGGCGTCGAGCACGGGGACGCACAGCAGGTCGTACGTCGCGAGGATGCGCGTCACGCGACCCAGGGGCACGTCCGGCGGCACGCCCTCCACGTCGGTGTCCAGCACGGAGCCGACGGCCGCGTGCGGGGGCTCGCGCAGCAGACGCTGGAAGTGCGCGACGCCGAGGAACCGTCCCGTCGGCGTCTCGAGCGGGGGCCGCGCGACGAACACCATGGACGCGAGCGCGGGCGCGAGGTCCTTGCGCCGGATCTGCGCCAGCGCCGCCGCGATCGGCGTCTCGGGCCCGAGCACGACCGGCTCGGTCGTCATGAGGCCACCGGCCGTGTCCTCGTCGTAGGCGAGCAGCCGGCGCACGTCGCGCGCGCCTCGGGCTCCATGAGCTCGAGGAGCTGTGCGGCCTGCGCCTCGGGCAGCTCGTGCAGGAGGTCGGCCGCGTCGTCGGGCTGCATCGCGCCGAGCACGTCGGCCGCGCGGTCCGTGTCGAGGCCCGACAGGATCGCGACCTGGTCGTCCTCCGGCAGCTCCTCCAGCACGTCGGCGAGGCGCTCGTTGTCGAGCGCGCCGGCCACCTCGAGGCGCCGGGTCTCGCCGAGGTCGTGGATCACGTCGGCGAGGTCGGCCGGCTTGAGCTCGTCGTAGGCCGCGAGCAGCATCGCGGCGCCCTGCGCCTGCGAGGCGCCCGCGAGGCCGGTGACGGCGTCGACGTCCACGACCAGGGCGTCGCCGCGACGTCGCAGCCGCAGCGTGCCCTTCTGCGCCCCGCTGCGGCGGACGTACAGCTTCGTCACGAGCCAGTCGCCCGTGCGCTGGCGCTCGATCGCGAGGTCCTCGACCGTCCCGGACCCGCTGCCGTCGACGAACTCGACCCGGCGCTCGAGGAGCTCGCTCACGGCGAGCGACTCGAGCGCGCGCTGCTCGAAGCGGCGCATGTTCACCAGGCCGGTGGAGATGACCTGGCCGGCGTCGATGGCCGTCACGCGCGTCAGGGGCAGGAACACCCGGCGGCGGCCCGGCACCTCGACCACGAGACCCACGGCTCGGGGCGCGCCCTTCGGGCGCAGGAGCACGACGACGTCCCGCACCCGCCCGACCTGGTCCCCGATCGGGTCGAACACGGCGGTGCCCGCGAGCCGAGCGACGAAGACGGTGGTGGCAGCACTCACGCGGGCCAGCCTACGCACCCCGGAGCGGCGGCGCGCTGCCGCGCCGGCGCGTGCCGGGACCGCGCGCGGGGGCCGCGGTGGCCTCCGTGGCGCCCCGGCGCGGAGTAGGACAGACTGGGCGAATGAGCCTGACGCGTCCCAACGCCGCTCCCCGTGTGCCGACGCCGCCGCGCGGCGACGCGATCGCGTCCTACGCGACGTACCTCGAGGCCCAGCGGGCCGTCGACTACCTGTCGGACAACAAGTTCGCCGTCGAGGTCGTGACGATCGTCGGCACCGACCTGCGCATGGTCGAGCGGGTCACGGGCCGGCTCACCTACGGCCGGGTCGCGCTCGCGGGCGCGGCGTCGGGCGCGTGGTTCGGCCTCTTCGTCGGCCTGCTGCTCTACATGTTCTCCGGGCAGGGCGGGTACGTGCTCACCGGCCTCGGTATCGGCGCCGGCTTCGGCCTGCTGTTCTCCGTGCTGTCGTACGCGCTCACCCAGGGGCGTCGCGACTTCACGTCGCAGAGCCAGATCGTCGCCTCCGCGTACGCCATCCTGTGCGCGCCCGAGCGCGCGGGCGAGGCGCGCCAGATGCTCTCGCGCATGCCCGAGGCCGCGGGCGGGGTCCGCGCGCCCGCGGCACCGGCGAACCCCACGTGGGGGACGCCGCAGCCGCCCCCCGCGCAGGGTGCCCCGCAGGCCGGTGCGGCGGGCCCCGGCACCGAGCGCGAGCAGGCCCCGGCGCCCGCGCGGACGCCCGACCCGCGCTGGACCACGCCCTCGGGCGAGCCGCGCTACGGGGCGATGCGCCCGACGCCGGACCCGCAGGACGGTCCCGCGGCGCCGCAGACGCCCCCGGTGCCGCAGGACGCGTCCGCTCCGCGCCCCCGGCCCCGGAGGACCCGCAGCGCCCGACGCCGCCCCCCGCCTGACCGGCGCCGGCCGCGCGACGACGGCCGCGCAGCGAGGCCATCCACGCCTCGACGCCTCCGGACGCCGGGGCAGCGCCGCGGACAGGTTGGGGCAGCGCCGCGGACAGGTTCCTCG
>NZ_MKKH01000025.1 GCF_001942335.1 Cellulosimicrobium sp. CUA-896
CGATGCTCTCGGGGTCGGTGGTGTCGATGCGGACGGTGTCGATGCCGGGGTGCTCGGCGGCGATCTGCTCGAGCAGCTCGGTGCGGCGCCCGCCGACGACGACGGTGCTGCCCTGCTCGTGGAGCGCGACGGCGAGCGCGAGACCGATGCCGCTCGTCGCGCCGGGGATGAAGACGGTGCTGTTGGTGATGTCCATGCCTCGATCCTCGGCAGCCCTCGCCGGTCGCGGCAGAGACGGGTGAACGGGGGACCGGGGATCCCTGGCACGGACGGCGCACGCCGACCACGATGGGCACCATGGACCGCGCCGCCCTCGCCGACTTCCTCCGCCGCCACCGCGAGGCCCTGCAGCCGGGCGACGTCGGGCTGGGACCCGGGCTGCGTCGTCGGGCACCGGGACTGCGCCGCGAGGAGGTGGCGCAGCTCGCCCTCATGTCCACGGACTACTACACGCGCCTGGAGCAGCAGCGCGGCCCGCAGCCGAGCACGCAGATCCTCGCGTCGGTCGCCCGCGCGCTGCGTCTGACGGCCGACGAGCGCGACTACCTCTACCGCGTCGCCGGCCACGGCGTGCCGGACCGCACGGTCGACCCCGGCCACGTCGCGCCCGCCCTGCAGCGCGTGCTCGACCGGCTCTCCGACACCCCCGCGCTGATCCTCGACCCGCTGGGGCAGACGCTCGCGCAGAACGACCTCGCCCGCGCCCTCTACGGCGACGCCACCGCGTACACGGGGTGGGAGCGCAGCGAGATCTACCGCTGGTTCGCCCACCCCGGGACGGCGCGCGCCGTCTCACCCCGAGCACGACCGGGACCGCCAGGGCCGGGCGCTCGTCGCGGGACTGCGCGCCGCCGTCGGGACGCTCGGTGCGACGTCGCGCGCCGGCGAGCTCGTCGCCGTCCTCCAGGAGACGAGCCCGGAGTTCGCCGAGCTGTGGGACCGGCAGGAGGTCGCGCGGCGGTTCGCCGATCACAAGGTGCTCGTGCACCCCGAGGTGGGGGAGATCGAGGTCGACTGCCAGGTGCTGCTCACCGAGGACCAGCTGCAGGCGCTGCTCGTCATCACCGCGTCGCCGGGCAGCGCGTCGGAGGAGAAGATCCGGCTGCTCGGTGTGCTGGGGACGCAGGACCTCGCTCCGGGCGGGGAGCCGGAGCGGCGCGAGGCGGCGCCGGGCCGACGAGTCTGACCGGCCCGCGCGGTCTCACTGCCGACCCCACACCACGGAGGAGACGACCGATGCGCGACGTGATCTACTCGATGAACATCTCGCTGGACGGCTACATCGTCGGACCGGACGGCGGCTTCGACTGGTCCGGACCGGAGCCGGAGGTGTTCCAGCACTTCACGGACGAGATCCGCGAGGTCGACGTCCACCTGCTCGGGCGCCGGCTCTACGAGACGATGCGGTACTGGGACGACCCGGACAACGCCGCGTCGTTCGACGAGGCCGAACGCGTGTGGGCGGACCTGTGGAACCCCCTGCCGAAGGTCGTGTTCTCCAAGACGCTCACTGAGGTCGACGACTCCGCGCGGCTGGCCACGGAGGGCGTCGCGGCGGAGATCGACAAGCTAAAGGTGGAGCCGGGGGAGGGCCTCATCGCGATCGGCGGGGCGACGCTCGCCGCCCAGGCCGCCGAGCACGACCTCATCGACGAGTACCGCGTCATGGTCTACCCGGTGCTCGTCGGCGGCGGCATCTCGTACTTCCCGCAGCACGAGCGCCACGTCGACCTCGAGCTCGTCGAGAGCCGCGTCTTCGGGCCGAACGTCGTGTACCACCGCCACCGGGTCCGTCGGTAGCGGGCCGCCGGGACGAACGGCGCATCTCGGCCTGCGTTGCTAGGTTGCGGGCGTGCCCTCGAACTGGAAGCGGCGGCGTGCCGCCCGGCGACTCCGGCCCGGCGACGGTCACGCGCTCCCGCGCTTCCGGTGGTGGCAGCCGTTCTCGCGCACCGTGTTCCACCTGCGCCTGACGGACGCGGACGGCCGGCCGGAGGAGTGGTCCGTCGACGTCCGGCTCTGGGGCGACAAGGACGACGGCGAGGTGCGGGCGCGGCTGTACCGGGACGGACGCCACCATGCGACGTCGAAGCTGCCGGCCGCGTTCCCCGTCACCGGCGGCACGATCGAGGTCGAGACCAGCAGCTACGGGCTCCGGCGGTGCCACTACGTGCCGGACGACGGCGGGCCGGCGCGCCAGCTCGTGCCCGACCCGGCGTCGGCCGAGGGGCGCCGCGCGCGTCTCGAGCGCGACCACCCGGGAGCGAGCCGGGCCATCGGGGCCGTCTCGTGGGCCGTGCTCGCCGTCGCCCTCGTCCTCGGCGTCCCCCAGCTCGTGGAGCAGGTCTCGCAGATCCCGCCCGTCGCGGAGAACGTCGGCACGTTCACCTCCCCCGTCCACCTCTCCGGGGCGGTCAACGTCGCGCTCGTCGTCGCGACCCTGCTCGCCAGCACGGAACGCGCCCTGCGCCTGCGGTACCACTGGCTGCTCGACGGCGGGCTGTTCGACGGCGACGACTGACCCGGCGCGCGCGACCGCGCAGCCAGCGGGCACGCCGGTGACGTGGCACTGTGGCCCCTGACCGTGCGACGAGAGGGGACAGGATGGCTTGGGGCAGGCGTCGACCGCAGGAGCGCGCGACCGGCCGCGTCGACGACAGGGCGCCCGCGGCCGGAGGGCCCGCCGACACGCCCGCGCGCCGCGGGACGACGACGCAGCCCGGCCCCGCCGGCCCGGACCGCTCGGGTGTGTCCCAGCTCTGGGCCGACGGCGTCGGCCGTGTCGGCACCCGGTCCGTGCAGGTCCTCGCGATCCTCGCCCTGATCGCCGTCGCGGTGTTCGTCGTCACGCGGCTGACCCTCATCGTCATCCCCGTGCTCATCGCGCTCGTGCTCGCCGCCGCGATCTCGCCGCTCGTGGGCTTCCTGCGGCGCAAGGGGGTGCCGTCCCTGCTCGCGACGATCATCTCCCTGGCCACCGTCGTGGCCGCGCTCGCCGGCGTCGTGTGGCTCGTCGCCGCGGCCGTCGTCGACCAGTGGCCCATCCTGCGCGACCAGGCGATCGAGGGCTTCGACGAGCTCCAGTCGTTCGTCGAGGACCTGCCGTTCGACATCTCCCAGGAGCAGCTCCAGTCGGTGCAGGACTCCGTCGTCGGCTTTCTGCAGTCCGACGCCGTCGGGGCCGGGGCGCTCGCGGGCGTGTCGCAGACCGTCGACTTCGTCGCCGGGTTCCTCGTGATGATCGTCGTGCTGTTCTTCTTCCTCAAGGACGGCCCGGCGATGTGGGAGTTCCTGCTGCGCCCGTTCGAGGGCGAGCGGTACGCGCGCGGCAAGCGCGTCGGGGACGCCACGGTCAGCACCCTCGGCGGCTACGTGCGCGGCACCGCGATCGTCGCGCTCGTCGACGCCGTCGCCATCGGCATCGGGCTCGCGATCGTCGGCGTGCCCCTCGTCATCCCGCTCTCGGTGCTCGTGTTCCTGCTCGCGTTCATCCCGCTCGTCGGGGCCACGCTCGCGGGCATCCTCGCCACCCTGGTCGCGCTCGTGGCGCTCGGGCCGGTCGAGGCGCTCATCGTCGTCGCCATCGTCATCGCGGTGAACCAGCTCGAGGGTGACCTGCTGCAGCCGGTCGTCATGGGCAAGACGCTGCGCCTGCACCCCCTGGTCATCCTCGTCGCGCTGACCGCCGGGACCGTGCTCGCGGGCATCACCGGGGCCGTGCTCGCCGTGCCGATCGCCGCGTCGATCTGGAAGTCGATCCAGGTGTGGGACGGCCCGGACCTGCCGCGCGGTTCGCCCGGCAGAAGCGGCGCGAGACGGTGGAGACCGGCTGACCAGTACTGTCACCCGGTGATCACCACCCTGCTCGTCGCGCACCCGTGGTTCTCGCCGGTCGTGCTGGCCGTGCTCGTGCTGCTCGGTCCGCTCGCCGGCCGCTGGCTGCTCGGCCGGCCCCGGGCGGCGTGGACGCTGTTCGGCGCCTCGCTGCTCCCGGTCGTCCTCCTGACCCTCGTGCCGACGAGCCGCGAGATCGTCGAGCGCTGCGCCGTCGACTGGGCGCTGCCGACGTTCGGCCGCGTCGAGCTCATGGCGAACGTCATCCTCTTCGTCCCGCCCGTCCTGCTCGCGGCCGTCGCGACGCGCCGACCGTTCCTCGCGCTGCGCGCCGGCGTCGCGGCCTCCGCCGCGATCGAGACCGTGCAGGCGTTCGTGCCCGCGCTCGGACGCTCCTGCGACACCAACGACTGGCTGTCCAACACGATCGGCGCGCTCGTGGGGGCGGTCCTCGGCGCCGCGGCGATCCGGCTCGAGCACCGGTCGCGGACGCCCCGCGTGCGGTGACCGCTCGTCCGGTCCGGCACGGGTAGCGTCGTCCCTCGTGCTCATGCAGGTGATCCTCACCCACTCGTGGCTGCCGATGGCCGCGCTCACCGCGTTCGTCGCGCTCGGCCCGGTCGCGGCGCGCCGGCTCGCCGGCCGCCCGCGCGCGGCGTGGACGGCCTTCGGCGTCGCGCTCGTGCCCGTCGCGTTCCTCACCCTCGTGCCCACCGGCGGCGACGCCGAGGCCTGCGTCGTCACCTGGCAGCTCCCGACCCCCGGCAACGTCGAGATGGTGTCCAACATCGCGCTGTTCGTGCCGCCGGCGCTGCTCGCCGTCGCCGCGAGCCGGCGCCCGTGGCTCGTCCTCGCCGGTGGCGTGCTCGGGTCCGTGACGATCGAGCTGCTGCAGACGCTCCTGCCCGCGCTCGGCCGCTCCTGCGACACCAACGACGTGCTCGCGAACACCATCGGCGCCGCGATCGGTGTGGCGCTCGCGACCCTCGCGCTGCGGCGCGCGCGGCGCACGACGGCGACCGAGCCTCAGCGGAGCTCCGAGGTCGAGGCGCCGCTCTCCCGCTGAGCCGCGCCAGGAGCCGTGCCGCCAGGAGCCGTGCCGCCAGACGCCGAGCCGTGCCGCACGCCGGGTCTCAGGGCTCGTCGCGCTCCAGCGCGGTGACGGCGCGCGTGATCCGGCGGGCGCGGGTGTCGTCGTCGGTCGCGGTGACGACCTGGCTGATGGTGACGAACCGGTCGGCGCGCGTGAGCCCGGCGAACCGCGCCGCCGCGACGGGCGAGGCCTCCAGCGCGGACGCGAGGTCCGGCGGGACCTCCGCCGCGGCCTGCCCGGCGTACGCCCGGTCCCACCGGCCGTCGGCCTTCGCCCGTTCGACCTCCGCGTGCCCGCGGGCGCGCATGCGCCCCGACGCGACGAGCCCGGCGACGAGGCCGACGTTCCGCTGCGACCAGAGCGAGCGGGCGCGTCGTGGCGTGAAGTGCTGGAGGAACGTCCCGGCGTCGCGCGCGTTGCGGCGCCCGTCGATCCAGCCGCTGCACAGCGCGGCCTCCAGGGCCTCGGCGTAGGTCAGCGACGTCGGCTCGCGCGTCCCCTTCTTCGCGAGGACGAGGCGCACGCCGTCGGACGTGTCCTCGTGGGCGTCCAGCCACGCCCGCCACGCGGCGGCGTCGGGGACGATCAGCGGTTCGGGTGCGCGCGCGTCGTCGGCCATGGTTCCCATCCTCGCGCGCGCCGGGGACACCAGCGGTCCTCCTTCTCGCGCCACGGCGTCGTGGGGTCAGGGTGCGGTCGCGGCGGCGGCGAGCCGGGTCGACAGCGCGGCTGCAGCCGCGCGCAGCGGCTCCGGGCCGACAACCGTGAACGGGGCGTCGAACCGGAGCACGAGCGCGACGAGCCCGGTCCAGGACCACGACCCGGCGACGAGCCGGCACGAGCGCTCGTCGATCGCGGTCACCTCGCCGTCCTCGACCCAGGGGGCGACCTCGCGGGCCGGGAGCTCGACGACGACCTCGCCGGTGCAGGGCCACCGGTCCTGCGCCGGCGATCCCTTGGCCCGCGCGGCGACGAACGTGCGCGCGTCCGGCGCGGGGAGCGCTCGCGGGGTGAACCGCGCGCCGCCGGGCGTGCGCGGGGCCAGGCGGTCGAGGCGGAAGATGCGCCAGTCGGCCCGGTCGAGGTCCCACGCGACGAGGTACCAGCGGCCGCCGCGGGCGACGACGGAGTGCGGTTCGGCGTGACGTGCCGGGCCGTCCTCGTCGGCGTAGTCGAACCGGAGGGTGCGCCGGTCGCGCGTCGCGGCGCTGACGGTCTCGAGCACGTCCGGGGCGACGCGGGAGGTGGCTTCCGTGCCGGTGAAGCGGATGCCGTCGACGCGGTGACGCAGCCGCGAGGGCATGACCTGCCGGACGGTGGCGAGCGCCCGCTGCGCGGCCTCGTCGATCGCGACACCGCTGGACGGCGCGTCCTGCAGGGCGACGGCGACCGCGACGGCCTGCGCGTCGTCGAACAGCAGCGGCGGGAGCTCGGACCCGGCCGCGAGCCGGTAGCCACCGTGCCGCCCCTTCGCGGCGCCGATCTTGTACCCGAGCTCGCGCAGCCGGTCCACGTCGCGGCGCACGGTGCGCGGGGTCACGCCGAGGCGCTCGGCGAGGACGTGCCCGGGCCAGTCGCGTCGCGTCTGCAGTAGCGACAGCAGCGTGAGCATCCGGGACGACGTGCCGACCATGGCACGAGTCTCGCGCACTCGGAGGACCGCACCTGTCCTCCGATGGTGTCAGCGTCGTCCTGACGGCACACCGCCGCACGCCACCAGCGACACGAAGGACACCTCATGGCGATCACCACCACCACCCACCTCAACTTCCGCGGCACCGCACGGCAGGCGCTCGATTTCTACGGGTCCGTGTTCGGCGGGCAGGTCGTTGCGACGACCTACGGCGACGTCGGGATGCCGCAGGACGCGCCCGGCGCGGACAAGGTCGTCTTCGGCCAGTCTCGGCCGCGGACGGCTTCCGGCTCATGGCCTACGACGTGCCGGGCCACGACGACACCGACGGCGCCGCGGTCGCGGGCACCACGACGCGCGAGAACGGCGCCACGATCACCGACCGCACGTTCTTCCAGTCCGTGCGCGGCGAGACCCTCGCCGAGGTCACGACGTACTGGGAGGCGCTGGCCGACGGCGCCGAGATCGTCGAGCCCTTCGCGGCCTCGCCCTGGAGCCCGGGGTTCGGGATGCTCACCGACCGGTTCGGCGTCACCTGGGTGCTCGACGTGCAGCCGCCGGCGGCCGGCTGACGCTCGGCTGATGCCCGGCTGACGCGCGGCACGGCGCGCGGGTACGCGCGGCGGGGAGGGCCGCCTCAGTCCTCGATCGCCTCGACACCCTGACGGTCGAGCTCGGCGAGGTGGTCGCGCATGTGCTGCAGGACGTCGGGCGGGTGGTTCTCCCAGTCCTCGACCTCGCCGAGCACGCGCAGGGGGGACCGGGTGCGGTACGAGCGCGTCGGGTTCCCGGGGAAGCGCGTGTCGGTGAGGTTCGGGTCGTCCTCGAACGGCCCCGTCGGCTCGACACGGTAGACGTGCCCGCGGCCCTCGCCGACCGCGAGCTCGGCGCCCCAGACGGCGGCGTCGAGCGTCGCGGTGAGGTAGACGAAGCGCGCGGTGCGGCGGCTGCCGAAGTTCGATCCGTACCCGGGCTCGATCGTCTCGCCGGGCTCCCGGGCGGTCTTCGTGCCGTGGAAGAACGGGCCCGGGTCGTCCGGCCCGTGGGGTGCGGGGTCGTGCAGTGCGGGGGCGTCCACGTGTCCTCCTCCGAGCGATGCCGTCGGGTCGATCCTGCGCTCAGCCGGCGTCGGGCGCCCGGTGGTCGAGACGCGCGCGGTCGTCGCCGGGCACCGGGTCGCGGAGCGGGACGAGGGCGCCGGCGACGACGGCTCCGGCCAGCGCCCAGACGAGGTCGCCGATCGTGTCGGTGTACCCGACGCCGATGCCGTCGTCGAGGTAGGTGTACCCGGCCCACTCGCCGACCTCCCACAGGATCGCGACGACCGCGCCGAGCCCGGTCGTCGCGACGACGGCCGCCGTACGCCGTCGGGTGCGACCCGTCGCGGGAGCGGGGTCCAGGCCCGCACGGGCGAGGACGTGGAACGCGACGGCCGCGATCAGCCCCGTGCACGCCGCGTGGACCGGCAGGTCCAGCCACGGCACCGCCTCGTACCAGGAGAGCTGCGCCGCCCACGCCGCCAGGAGGAGGGAGAGCCCGTACGGGACGTCCAGTGCGGCGGGGACACCGATCGCGCGCGGCACCATGACACCGCCGAGCACGAGCAGGAACAACGCGGCGCCGAGGCCGCCGAGGACGAACGGGGCGACCAGCAGGCTGACGAGCGCGGCTGCCCGGACGAGGTCGCCGGGCACGAGGGGATGGCGCGCGGTGCGCGGGTGCGCCATCACGCCGTCGCGACGCGGTCGGTCACGGCACCGGCCACGTCGTCCACCGCGACCTCGGGCAGCCAGTGGCCCGCGTCGAGCTCGACGAACCGGTAGGGCGCCCGCACGAAGCGCTCGGTGTCCTCCGCGGCACGACGCCCGAGCGCGGGGTCGCGGGCGCCCCACACGTACGTCGTCGGCACGGTCACGTCGGCCACGGGCGTGCGCGACAGCGGCAGCGCGCGGTACCAGTGCAGGGCCGCGCGCAGCGCGCCGGGGTCCCGCATCCGCGCCGCGTACCGGTCGGCGTCCTCGCCCGGCACGCCGGAGCGCCGGAGCAGCGACGGCAGCGCCCGCCCGAGCAGCGCCTCCGGCAGAGCGGGAAGCTGGAGCACGGCCACGTACAGCGACCGGAGCCCCTGGTTCGAGCGCACGAGGGAGCGGGACAGGGCACCCGGGTGCGGCGTGGAGAGCACCGTGAGGCTGCGCACCCGCGCGGGCGCCCACGCGGCGAGCGCCCAGGACACGACGCCGCCCCAGTCGTGCCCGACGACGTGCGCCGGACCGGTCCGGTCGAGCAGCGCGAGGACGTCCTGGACGAGGAAGTCCAGCCGGTACGCCCCGCGCGCGAGCGGCCGCGCACCGGGGGAGTACCCACGCTGGTCGAGCGCGACCGTGCGCAGGCCGGCGTCGTGCAGCAGCGGGACGACACGCGACCAGCTGGACGAGTCCTCCGGGAAGCCGTGGAGCAGGACGACCGGCTCGCCGTCGAGCGGGCCGTCGTCGTGCACGTCGAACACCAGGCCGCCGCGGCGCAGCGAGGTGACGCGGGGGTCGTCCGTCATCGCCCCAGCCTGCGGGAGCGCCGCGAACCCGGCAATCGGGACGGTCCCCGCGCCCGGAGGCGGCGGCGGTCGCGACCGGGGAGGATCGTCGAGGACCGCGGGCGGGGAGGTGGGACGTGGGTGAGGACGACGAGGCGTCGCCGCGCCCGGCGACGGCCGCGGCCACCCTGGCCGCGCTCGAGGACGGCACGACGACGGCCACGGCGCTCGCGTTCTTCGACGCCCTTCCCGGGGCGAGCCCGGGCGCCCTGGTCGGCACGTGGCGCGGGTCCGGCCTGCCGACGGCGCACCCGCTCGAAGGCGTGCTCGAGGCGGTCGCTGGTACGGCAAGCGGTTCGAGCCCGACGGCGACGCGCACCCGCTGCTGTGCGACACCGGCCGCGGCCGGGTGCTCGACCTGAACCCGGCGCTCGCGCCACTGGGACTGGTGCTGCGCTGTGCCGCCGTCCTGCGGCGACCGTTCGTCGCGCGCGTCGTGCGGGCGGCGCTGCCTCTCGCACGTACCCGGCGGCCGCGGGCGCGGCTGCGGGAGACGGTGTTCCGCGGCGTCGTGAGCGCGACCATGACCTACGACGCGCAACCGATCGACGACCACCTCCGCGCCGTCGACGACGACACGCTGCTCGGCCTCATGGACGCCCGCGGCATGGCACGCCCGTTCTTCTTCGTGCTGCGCAGGTGCTCTCCGACGGTCTCCGGCTTCACCCGCGCGTGACCTTGCCGGGACCCGGCGCACCGCACGACCATGGCAAGGAACGGTGAAGGCAGGCACGTCGAGACGAGGGCGCCGCGATGCAGCTCGATCCTCCCCGCCACGGGTGCGCCACGCACCGGGGCCGGGCGAACACGACCGCGATCACGGAGGCCGTTCGTGCGTCCCTCACCGCGGACGGGACGCCGACGCAGGTCGGCTACCGCGACGGCTCCCTTGTGCTCGACCAGTCCTCCACCCGGCTCGGTCTGAGCCTGCGCGCGCGCTCCTCGGCGGAGCGGCTGCCGTTCGACATCACCGTGTCGTGCCCCGGCGTCACGGACGGCAAGCCGCCCGCCCCCCATCCGGTGCGGGCGCGCGGAAAGTACGGCTTCACCGCCGACGACTGGCACGAGACCTACTACCGGCGCTCGACGTGGGCGGACGTCGACGCCGACGGGCAGGGGTGAGGGCGCCATGACGACGTCGAGTCCGCCCGAGGCGGACGGCACCGTCTCCTACGGACTGCCGCCCACCCCGGCCGACGACGCCTGGGACGCGCTGGCCGACGAGCTGACCCCGGCGAAGTCCCTCCAGCGTGTCGACGCCGCGGCGGAGCGGGTGGTCGGGCAGCTGGCACTCGTGGGCACGGTGCTCACCGCGCTGGGGCTCGTGGCCACGGCCACGATCCTCACAGACCCCTGGGAGCGTCGACTGGCGCTCGCGGCGGTCGCTCTGGCGGTGCTCGCCGTGGCCGCGGCGATGACGTGCCAGGTGCTCACCTCGAGCCGGCTGAACACGGTGAACCGCGAGGAGCTGCGCCGCTGGTACCGCCGCCGTGTCGAGGTGCGCGGGGTGGCGCTCCGGTGGGCGGCCATCGCGATGATCGTGGCCGTGCTGCTGGGGGCGGCGGCCGGGCTCCACGCGTTCGTCGTGGAGCCCGGGGACCAGCCACGGCTCGCCGTCTCCCGACTTCTCGACCCGGTGGCGGCGGACGGTTCACGGTCCGCCACGGTGGCCGTCACCGTGGACGTGTCCGGCGCCGAGCCCGGGGCGGCGTCGACCACCACGGTCCGTGGCGCGGCAGAGACCCTGGCCACGATGACGACGACGGCCGCCGAGGACGGCACGCTGAAGCAGGAGTTGACGGCCGTCTCCACAGACCCTCGTGAAGACGTCCTGGTGACGGTGGTCTCCGGCCGCTGGACGTGTACGGCCGCCGTTGCGGCCGACACGGCTCCCGTCGTGTCGTGCGCGAGCTGAACGAGGCGGTGCTCAGCCGCAGGTGTCGCACACACCCGTCGCGGGGAGCGTCATGAAGCACGTCGGGCACACGGCGGCGGGCTTCTCCGGCTCGGCGGTGCGTCGCGGCGTCGTGGTCCGCGTTCGCGGGGCGGCGGGCGCGCGCCGGGACGGGGCGGCCGGCGCGGGCGCGGCGGACACCGGGCCGCTCGCCTCGAACCCGCGCTTGCGCAGGATCGTCACCGCGTCCACCTTGCCGCCCGCGAGCTCGTCGGCGGTGGCCACGCGACCGGTCGCGTGCCGGTGCGCGACGCCGAGGACCGCCTTCGCGTCGTACGTGCGGCCCTCGTGGTCGAGCGTCTCGCGCACCGACGGCGTGAACCCGTAGACGCCGAGGAAGTTCTCGGCCCCGCGGTCGTCGTACTCCGCGATCGCGGCGAGGATGTGCTGGCGGGTGACGGCGGAGAAGGTAGCCACCTGTCGAGCCTAGTTCGCCGCGGGCGGTGCTGCGGTCCACTCCTCGGCGAGCAGGGCGTACGTCACGCCGTCGATCCAGCCCAGCTCGTGGTGCAGCGAGTCGCGCACGCCGACCGCCTCGCGACGCATCCCGACGCGTTCCATGAGCCGCCACGACGGGGCGTTGGCGGCGAAGGCGCTCGCGGTGACGCGGCGCAGGCCGAGGTCGGCGAAGCATACGCGCAGCAGCGCGCGCACGGCCTCGGTCGCGAGCCCGCGGCCCTGGTGCGCGGGGTCGAGCACCCAGCCGACCTCGGCCTCGGCCCCCGCGGCCCGGTCGGCGACGTCGCTCTGCGCCCAGCCGTCGCGGACGGCGAGGTAGAGGTCCCCGACGACGGCGCCCGCGTGCTCGACGACGAGCGTCTGGGCGGCGCGAGGGGCCTCGCCGAGGTGGGAGCGCCACGTGTCGAGGTCGCGCGGGCGCACACCGAGCCAGCGGTCGACGTCCTCGAGCTGCCGGTAGGACCACAACGCCTCGGCGTCGGCCGGGTCGAGACGTCGCAGCGCCAGGCGTGCGGTGGTGACGGGCCAGGTGACGCGCGCGAGCGGGTCGGTCGCCGTCCGGGGGACACCGGTCATGGACGCACTGTGCCACGGGAGCCGGCGGCGTCTCGACCGGATTCCGCGCAGGGTCGCGGCGACGCGTGCGTGGGCGGGCGTACGCGGATCAGGAGACCTTGCCCTGGATGAGCCGGCGCCAGTAGATCGGGGGTTGGAGGTACCGGTCGAACAGCAGCAGCGCGCGGCTCGGCCGGGCGAGGTTCACGAGGGGGAAGCCGGGGTCGGGCCGTCCCTCGCGGTCGTACTCGGCGAGCAGCAGCTCGCGCCCCGACGTCGTGACCGGCGCGACCGTGTAGCCGTCGTAGTGCTGCATCGAGGTGTGCTTGCGCCGGGCCTGGATGTTGTGCGCGACCACGGGCACCTGCCGCCGTAGCGCTCCGCCGGACGGCATGGCGTCGACGGCGGCAGCGTCCCCGAGGCCCCACACGCGGGGGTGGGCGACGTGCTGGAGGGTGCGCGGGTCGACCGCGACGAAGCCGTCGCTCTCCGGCGAGGCGAGGCCGCTCTCGGCGATCCACGCGGGGGCCCGGTGCGGGGGCGCGACGTACAGGGCGTCGTACGCGGTGGTGCTGCTGCCCTGCGGGCCGGCCAGCCGCAGGGTGCGGTCGTCGGCGTCCACCGACTCGACCCGCGTCCCCGTGCGCACGTGCACGCCGTACCGCTCGGCCGCGGCGCGCAGCGCGGGCTCGGCGCGCGGGTCGTCCACGAGCCGGTGCGCCTCGACGACGAGCTCGACGTCGATCGCGTCGAGCACGCCCTCGCGCTCCCAGTGGTCGAGGGCGACGAACAACGGCTTGTACCCGACCGGGTAGCACGGCACGTGCCGGGCGGCGACCGCGAACACCACGCGCCCAGACGTCAGCGACGACAGCATGGACCACGTCGAGGCCGCGTGCTCGGTGACGTAGCTCGTGGCGGCGTACGGCGTGCGGACGGCGTCCTGCGCCCCGGGGACCGCGTCCCAGTCGACCTCCGCCCCGGGGCACACCGCGAGGTCGCCGTAGCCGAGCTCGGTGCCGCTCGCGAGGCGCACGACGGAGCGCACGGGGTCGACGGCGACCACCCGGTCCGCGTAGCGGTGCACGCCGTCGGGCACGACGTCGTCCTGCGGCCGGGTGAGGTCGTCGACCGTGGCCATGCCGGACGCGACGTACGACAGCAGCGGCCGGTACTCGTGCACGTCCTTGGGCTCGACGACCGCGACGTCGGTGCAGCCGTCGCGCCGCAGGCGCCCGGCCAGGGACAGGCCGGCGTTGCCGCCGCCGACGACCAGCACGTCGTGGTGGACCGGAGTGCTCATGCCGGTCACGCTACGGCGGCGCGTGCTGCCACGCCGTCCGAACCGGACCCGGTGGCTCCTTCCGCGGCGGACGACGCGAGGTCGCGCGACCGCCCGGGGTGGCCGAGCCCGCGCCCACCCGCGATGATGCGGGCGTGAGGCTGCGCAACGACGCGAGCGGCTACGGGACGGTGACGAAGACCCTGCACTGGGTCACCGTCGCCGCGCTCGCCGTGCAGCTCGCGATCGGCTACCTCCTCGACGACGGCGGGGGCGGCCGGGGTCGTGGGCGCGGACCCGGCGACGAGCCGGGCCGCGGTCGCGGACGCGGGGGTGACACCGACGAGGCGACCGACGGCGACGGGCTGGGCGCGCTGCTCGACGGCGACGTGGACGGGCTGCTCGTGGCGCACGTCGCGCTCGGGACGACGATCGTCGTCCTCGCCCTGGCGAGGCTGGCGTGGCGGCGACTGACCCCGTTGCCCCCGTGGGCGCCCGGCCTGACCGCGGGGGAGCGCCGCCTCGCGCACGGCACCGAGCTCGCGCTCTACGTGTCGCTCCTCGTGATGCCCGCCACCGGCGTCGTCCTGCTCCTGTCGGGGGACGACGACCTGCTCTGGCTCCACGTGACCAGCCACGTCGTCCTCTTCGCGGCGCTCGCGCTGCACCTCGGGCTCGTGCTCAAGCACCAGCTCGTCGACCGCGACCGGCTGCTGCACCGGATGCTCTGACCGGCGGCCGGTGCCTCGCCCCCCGTCCGTCCGACCTCGCGGGACCCCCCAGGTGGGGGATGGCCGCGTGCCCCGCGGGCGGGCGAGGCTGGGAGCGACGGCTCGTCCAGGGCCGCGGCGAAGGAGGAGGTCACCTCATGTCCACCGCACCCGCCTCCGTGGTCCCGCGCGTGCTCGTCGTGGGCGCCGGACCGTCCGGCCTCGCGACGGCGGCCGCGCTGACCGCGCGTGGCATCGAGACCGTGGTGCTCGAGCGGGGCGAGGTCGGTGCGGCCTGGTCCGCGCGCTACGACGCGCTGCGGTTCAACACCTCGCGCGGCCGGTCCGCGCTGCCCGGCGCCCCGTTCCCGCGCGTGTTCGGGCAGTTCCCCACCCGTGACCAGTACGTGGCCTACCTGCGCCGGTACGCGGCCGACCACCGGGTCGCCGTCGAGCCGGGCGTCGACGTGCGCGCCCTGCGCCGCGACGGCGACTCCTGGACGCTCGAGACGGACGACGGTCCGCGGCGCGCCCAGCACGTCGTCGTCGCGACCGGGGTCTACCGGGAGCCGGTCGTCCCGGCCTGGCCGGGGAGGTTCGACGGCGAGCTGCTGCACGCGGCGCAGTACCGCAGCGCCGCGCCGTACGCGGGCCGGCGCGTCGTGGTCGTGGGAGCAGGGTCGACCGGGCTCGAGATCGCCCACGAGCTCGCGCACGCCGGCGCGTCCTCGGTGCACCTCTCCGTCAGGACGGCGCCCAACATCCTGCTGCGGCAGATGGGCGGCCTGCCCGGGGACCTGCCGGTGCCGCTGCTGCTCCGCCTGCCGGTGCGGCTCGTCGACCGCCTCCTGTTCGCGCTGCAACGGGCCACGGTCGGCGACCTGTCCGCCTACGGTCTGCCGCGACCCACGCGGGGAGCCGTCTCCCAGCTCCTCGAGCGCGGGGCGGGCACCGCGATCGTCGACCGCGAGGTGCTCGGGTCGATCCGCTCCGGTGCGATCCGGTGCGTGCCCTCGGCCGTCCGCCTGGTGCCGGACGCGTCGTCGTCGCCGGCGGCGAGACGGTGCCGGCCGACGTCGTCGTCGCCGCGACCGGGTACCGGACCGGGCTCGAGCGCCTCGTCGGCGGGCTCGGCGTGCTCGACCGTCGCGGCATGCCGCGCGACGGCGACGGTGCCGAGGTCGCGCCCGGACTGCGCTTCGTCGGGTTCGTGTTCCGCCCCGGGCTCACCGGGTACGTCGGGCGCACCGCGCGCCGGGTCGCCGACGAGATCGCGGCGGGCGGTGCACGAGCGGTCACCGCGGCCCGGACGTGACGACCTGCGCGGCCGGGTCGTCCGCGAGGAGCGCGGCGAGCTGCGCCCGGTTGCTCACCCCGAGCTTGGCGAAGATGGCCTTGACGTGACCGCGCACCGTCTCGGGGGTGATCCACAGCTCGCGCGCGACCCCGGCGGTCGACGTCCCGCGCAGCAGCAACCCGGTGACCTCGCGCTCGCGATCGGTCAGCCGGCGCAGGCGCAGCAGCACCGGGGCGACCTCCGCCCGGCTCGCCGGCTCGCACACCAGGCCGACGTGCCCGTCGTCGAGCAGCGTTCCCCGCACCACGAGCCAGTCCCCGGTCACGGACCGCGTGCGCGCCCACGCGGGCGGCCCCGGCGTCCCGGACGCCAGCGCCCGGGTCCGCTGCGCCACCTCGTGCAGCACGATCGTGCTCGCGAGCGAGGCGTCCTCGAGCGGGCCGAGCCACGTCGACGCGCGCTCGCTGACGGAGCGCACACGCCCCTCGGCGTCGAGGACGACAAGAGCCGGGGCACCCGGGTCCTCGGCACGCGCCGCGCCCGCGAGGAGCAGGGCGGTCCGCAGCCCGGTGCCGACGTGAGGACACACCCGACCCGCGAGCGCGACCTCGCGCGCGCTGAAGAACGGGTCGTCCGCGCGGCGCGTGAGGCACGCATGACCCCACGTGGTGGACGCCGACCGGAACACCGTCCGGAGCTCGTCGCCGTACCCCGCCGGGCGGTAGACGCGCCGCCAGCGCGCGCTGCGCGCCAGGTCGCCACCGGTCGCGGCGGACAGGGACGCCGCGGCGACGTCCCGCGCGGCTAGCTCCTGGAAGGTGTTGACGTCCTCCTCGGTGAGCTCGAGCTCGATGAGCGCGAGGTGCTGCTCGCGCGTGACGTCCTCCGCGTGCACCCCCGTGAGCAGCAGGGTGTCGGGGTCGACGAGCAGCCACCCTGCCGCCGCGTACGGGACGGCGCGCCGCACCACCGTCGCGACGTCGCGCAGCAGCGCCAGCGGGTCGTCCGCGCGGGCGCAGAGCCGCGCGACCTGCTCCAGCACCCGGCGCTCGTCGGCGCCGAGACCGCGGGTCATTGACCGAGGCGCCATCCCCGCGACCCCGCCGGGATCGTCGGCCGGTCCCGACCGCACCGCGCGCACTCCACGAACTGCGAGTCCTCGACCTGACGCCTGACCCACCGGTGCATGCCCAGCATGCAGCGCACGTCCTTCATGGCGCACCCCTCCTCGGGTACAGGACCGTCGACGACACCGAGCCGCCCCGCGACCGTCCATCTCTCACGGTAGCCCTGCGCCCCGTGCGAGCCCAGCGCTCGCCGCGGTTCAGCCGGTCGCCGGCGGGCCCGAGCGCGAGGACTGCGCCGTCGTCCGTGCCTCCGCCGCCCCCGCCGCCCCCGCCGCCCCTGCCGGTCCCGGCGCGCCACCGAGCAGCGTGCGCAGCCGCTCCTGCCGCGCCCGGTACCGCGGGCCGAAGCGCCGCTCCGCCCGCTCCCGGCGCCGCGGACGGCCCGCGTACCGCCGCCGCGCCCAGTACGAGGCCGGCTTGGCGAGGCGCACCGCTCCCACGAGCGCGACGAGCGGCACCACCACCCCGATGAGCCCCGTCGCGAGCTTGCCCTTGAGCACGGCCACGAACGCCAGCACCAGGTGCACCACCACCGTGACGACGAACGCGACCCGCGCGGGCGCCGTCCCGTCCTCCGGCGACTCGCCCACCGGCGACGTCGACAGCAGCAGCGCACCCCCCAGCGCGCCACCCACGAGGATCGCGGTGATCGACTTCTGCCCGTCCTGCGTCCAGTACACGTCGTCGACGTACAGCCACAGCGCGAACTCGTCGAGCGCCAGCGCCGCACCGGCACCGAAGAGCAGCGCCAGCACCTCCGACCACGGGCTCGCGGGGGAGTAGCGGAACTCCAGCATCCCCGTCAGCAGCACCAGCAGGATCCCCCACACCTGGTGGTGCACGTGCACCCCGCCGATCGTCACGTCCCCGACCAGCCCGCGGCGCTCGCGGCCGCCCGCCGGCCGGTCGGGGCCGGGGACGGCGGGGTGCGCGGCGTCCGTCCCGCCCGCCGGGCCCGGCGCCGTGCTCCGCGCGCGGATGCGTCGCGTGATCGCCCGGACGACGACGAACGTGAGGACGAACCCGACGAGCGCGAACAGCGCGGGCGCGCGACCGGCGTCGAGCACGTGCTCGGTGTACCAGCCCATGGGCACGACCTCCCGTCCGCCACCCATCGTCGTCCCGGGACGTGCGGGCGTCGAGCGCGACGCCGCGGGTAGCGCTTTCCCGGGCGCGTGTGCCAGACTCGCCGGCGACGCGCAGAAACCGGTTTCCCGCGTCATTCGCAGCACACGACGAAGGAGTTGGGTGATGGCACGACGGCGAGCGCTCTCGCGACCTCTCGCGGCAGCGACGGTGATGACGACGCTCACGGCGCTGGCCGTGACGGGTGCCGGTGCCGCCGGCGCCCAGGACGCGCCGCCCGGAGGACCCGGCGCCGCGGACCTCGGGCGGCAGACGCTGGCGCCCGACGACGGCTGGGCAGCGGCGGACGGCGGCACGACGGGCGGCGCGGCCGCCGACGACGAGCACGTGGTCGTCGTCGACACCTGGGACGAGCTGCGCGCGGCCCTCGGCGGCGCGGGGGCCGCACGGACACGACACCGCGGATCGTCTACGTCGACGGGGAGATCGACGCGTTCGCGGGCACGAGCTGCGAGGCGATCGCCGCGACCGTCCCGGTCGCCGGCACCGGAGAGCCGTTCTCGATGGACGACTACGTCGCCGCCTACGACCCGGCGACGTACGGGTGGCAGCGCCGGCGGGACCGCTCGAGGACGCGCGCGTCACCGCGGCGGCCGCGCAGGCCGCGGTGACCCTCCAGCACGTCGGGTCCCACGTCACGCTCGTCGGCCTCGGCGACGACGCGCGGATCGTCGGCGCGAGCCTGCGGGTGCGGGACGCGCGCGACGTCATCGTGCGCAACCTGACGTTCTCCGACGCGCGAGACTGCTTCCCCGAGTGGGACCCGGGCGACGGCGAGTCCGGGAACTGGAACTCGGCGTACGACAACCTGTCGGTCTGGACGTCGCGGAACGTGTGGGTCGACCACAGCTCGTTCGACGACGGCGCCCACCCGCCGTCGTCGCTGCCGACGGTGTTCGGCGCCCGTTCGAGATCCACGACGGCCTGCTCGACATCACGCACGGGTCCGACCTCGTGACGGTCTCCTGGAACCACTTCTCGGACCACGACAAGACGGCCATCCTCGGGTCCTCGGACAGCCGCACCCAGGACGCCGGCACGCACCGGGTGACGTACCACCACAACCGGTGGACCGATGTCGGGCAGCGCGCGCCGCGCGTGCGGTTCGGGGACGTGCACGTCTACGACAACCTCTACGAGCAGACCCGCGAGGGCATCTTCCAGTACTACTGGGGCGCCGGGATCGGCTCGAGCATCTACGCCGAGAACAACGCGTTCGAGCTCGCCGACGGCGTCGACCCCGCCCGCGTGATCACGCGCTGGAAGGGCGAGCGGCTGTTCGAGACCGGCTCGACCGTGAACGGCGAGCCCGTCGACCTCCTGGCGCTCTACAACGCGTCGGTGGACCCGGCGGACCGGCTCGCCGACGCGGCGCGCTGGACACCCACGCTGCACGGGCGGATCGACCCGACGTGGGCCGTCCCGGCGATCGTGCGGGCGGGTGCCGGCGCGGGCGTGATCGGTCCCGTCGAGGCACCCGCCTATGACGCGGGCACGACCTACGGGGCGGGAGACGTCGTCGTGCACGACGGCGCGCTGTACCGGGCGCAGTGGTACGCGCGCGGCACCACCCCCGGTGCGTCGTCGTGGGGCCCGTGGGAGGAGCTCGCCGTCGACGCGACCGGCACGCCGGTGTGGACCCCGACGCGGGTCGTCACCGCGGGCGACGCGGTGGTGCACGACGGCGCGGTGTGGGTCGCGCGGTGGTGGACCCGCGGCCAGGAGCCGGGCGCCGACGCCTGGGGGCCGTTCCGCCGCGCGGGCTGAGCGGGTTGCCGTGGCCCGCGGGTCCTCGCTACGTTCCGAGGACCGCGGGTGCGGGGACGGGGGTGGGGCCGTGGACGCCGTGGACGCCGACTGGGACCCGCTGCTCACCACGTTCGCCGGCGCGGCGGCCGCCCTCGCCGGCCTGCTCATCGTCGCGCTGTCGGTCAACGTGCAGGCCATCGTCGCGATCCGCGGCATGACGTCGCGCGCCGCGACGAGCGTCGCGGGCCTCGTGCTCGTCCTCGTCGTCGCGTGCGTCGGGCTCGTGCCGGGCGTCCCGCTCGCCGTGCTGGGCGCGGTGACCGTCCTCGCGGGCGCGTCGTGCTGGTCGTCGGTGTGCGCTCGGCACGGCTGCTCCTGCGCGCGCCCTCGCCCCTGCGGCGCGGGCAGGTCGTCGCCAAGGGGATGGTGGGCTACGTGCCGGCGGCGGTCGTCGTCGGCGGCGGGATCCTGCTGTGCCTGCGGCAGGACGCCGGGCTCTACGTCGTCACCGCCGGCGTGCTCGCCGCCTTCGTCGCGTCGATCGGCAACGCGTGGGTGCTGCTCGTCGAGATCCTGCGCTGAGCCCCCGGGTAGACGTCCCGGAACGTCGGCTCGAACGGGGGTCTGAGCAGCCGCATGCCCGCCTGCGCGGGCGTGCGGCCGCCCTTGACCGCGTTGCACGGCTCGCACGCCGCGACCGCGTTGAGCCACGTCGTGGTGCCGCCCTGGCAGCGGGGCACGACGTGATCCATCGTCGTCGCCGTCCCGCCGCAGTAGGCGCAGCGGTGCGCGTCGCGCCGCAGCAGCGCGGCGCGGGAGTAGGGCACGCGCCCCTGACGCTCGTACACCCAGCGGGCGTGCACGTACCGGACGAGCTCGACCGACCGCGGCCGCTGGTAGGGGCCGAACGTCTCGCCCTCCACCGCCTCGAGGACCTCGGCGACGCGCCGGTGCAGCATGCGGATGGCGTGACGCAACGAGACGCGGCCGAGCACCTGGCTCCCGCCGAGGTTGTAGATCACCACCTCGCTCATCGTCCGCCTCCCTCCGTCGTGCCGGGCCTCGGGACGACGAGAGCCGCCCCAGGACGACGACCCAGGACGGCTCTGCAGGCGGACGACGGGGCGCCGTCTACCTGACGAGCGCCTTCGGGCGGGGACGACGGGGCACCGGCAGAGCATCGGGTCCACCCGCCTTCCCCTGGTCGTCGTCACGGTCGAGCGTCCGGACGGCATCACCCGGACGGGAGAAGGCTATGCCGGTGCGAGCCTGCCGTCCACGGTTTTCCCCCGGATAGCGTGGCTACCCGAGGTGTCGAGGACGTGCAGGAGGTCGGGGACGTGGAGCTCAGGGAACGGACGACGTGGCGCGGGCGCGAGGTCGCGTGGGCACGGTGGGGGAGCGGACCGCCCCTCGTGCTGTGCCACGGGACGCCGTGGTCGTCGTGGCTGTGGGCCCCCTACGCGCAGGCGCTCGCGGCCGAGATGACCGTGCACGTGTGGGACATGCCGGGCTTCGGCCTGTCGTCCCAGGACGCGGACCACGCCGTCGACCTCGCGACCCAGGGCGAGCTGCTCGCGGACCTGCTCGCGCTGTGGGGCCTGGACGGCCGGGACGGCGGAGCGGGCGCGGCCCCGCACGTCGTGGCGCACGACGTCGGCGGCGCGGTCGCCCTGCGCGCGCACCTGCTGCACGGGGTGCCGCTGGCGTCGCTGTGCCTCGTGGACGCGGTCGTGCTGCGGCCGTGGGGCTCACCGTTCTTCCGGCTCGTGCGCGAGCACGCCGACGTCCTCGAGCGGCTCCCGGCCGCCGTGCACCGCGGGGCGCTGGAGGCCTACGTGCGGGGCGCGAGCCACCGCGGGCTGCGCGACGACGACCTCGCGGCCCTCGTCGGGCCGTGGACCGACGACGCTGGCCGCGCCGCGTTCTACCGGCAGGTCGCGCAGGCGGACGAGGCGCACACGGCCGAGCTCGAGCCGTCGCTCGGCCGCGTGGCGGCGCCGGTGCACGTCGTGTGGGGCGCCGAGGACACGTGGGTCCCCGTGGACCGGGCCCACCGCCTGCGTGACGCGATCCCCGGCGCCACGCTCCACGTCGTGCCGGACGCCGGTCACCTCGTGCAGCTCGACGCGCCCGTCGCGCTCGCGACGGAGCTGCACCGCTGGCTGGCGGCCGTGCGATGAGGTGCGTCGTCCGGGCGGTCAGTCGCCGCCGCCGGCCCGTGGGGCGGTGAGCGGCAGGCGGACGACGAACCGGGTGTCGCCCGGGCGGGACGTCACGGCGAGGTCGCCGTGGTGCTTGTCCACGACGATGCGCCACGAGATGTCGAGGCCGAGACCGGTGCCCTGCCCGACGGGCTTGGTGGTGAAGAACGGCTCGAAGATGCGGGGCCGGACGTCCTCGGGGATGCCGGTCCCGGTGTCGGCGATCTCGATCTCCGCCGCGTCCTCGGTGCGGCGCGTGGTGACGGTCAGGGTCCCGGCCCCGTGCTCGGCCCGCCGGGCCGCGCTCCCATGGCCTGGGCGGCGTTCTCCACGAGGTTGGTCCAGACCTGGTTGAGCTCCGCGGCGTACACGGGGACCGGCGGCAGGGTCGTGTCGTAGTGCCGGACCACCTCGATGCCGTCGAGGGAGTGCTCGAGCATGGTCAGGGTCGAGTCGAGCAGCTCGTGCACGTCGACGGGGCGGAACGGGGCGCGGTCGAGCTGGGAGTACTGGCGGGCCGCGCCGACGAGCGAGGAGATGCGCACGGTCGCGTCCTCGATCTCGGCCATGAGCTGCTCGGTCTCGATCGTGTACGCGAGCCAGCTCACGGCGCCCGTGAGCGCGCCGGAGTCGACGCGCTGCGCGACGCGGTCGAGCCAGGGCTCGTCGATCCCGGCCTGGACGAGCGCCGGCGCGACGCGCCAGCCCTCGGGCATCCCGTGGTCGTCGAGCCAGTCGGTGAGGCGGTCCTCGAGGTCGGACGTCGCGAGGGCGCCGACCGCGTCGGCGGTGCGGGCGTCGGCGTACCGCTCGAGCGCCTCCTCCTGCAGGCGGATGAGCACGGCGAGCGTCGCGCGGTCGTAGGGGCCGTCGGCGATGAGGGCGAGCTTGTGCCGCATCGCCGCGACCCGCTCGCGCAGCGTTCCGGTGGCGCGCACGGCGGCCGCCGCGGGGTTGTTGAGCTCGTGCGTGAGCCCGGCGGACAGCGATCCCAGGGCGAGGAGGCGCTCGCGCTGCCCGAGGAGCTGCTGCGCGTCGCGCGTGCCCCAGAACACGCCCTCGAGGAGGTGGACCGCCATGGGGAACCACTCGGTCATGAGCTTGGCGAAGTCCGGCGCGGCGAGCACGAACAGGCGCGACGGCTCGAGGATGCGCACGCTGTGCAGGTACGTCTGGGGCAGGCGGTCGCCGAGGTAGGCGTTCCACGCACCCATGTAGACGCCGACCTGGCGGGTGCGGCTGATCTCGACGTCGTCGCTGCCGACGCGGCGGAAGAGCGCGACGCCGCCCGAGAGCATGACGTAGAAGCACTCGGCGGGCTCGCCCTCGCGGCACAGCCACCCGGGCTCGGCGTGCTCGACGTGCCCGTTGCGGCACAGCCACGCGAGCTGGTCGTCGGTGAGGTGCTCGAAGAGGAACGTGGCGCGCAGCTCGTCGACGTCGCACGGCAGCCAGCCGCTCGTGCCGGTCCCGGTGTCGGTCCCGGTGCCGGTCGTGGCGCCGGTCTGGGAGTCGCTCATGGTGTCACCTCCGGTGACGGTGCGGTCGGAGCGGTACGGGCCTGCGGAGGCCGCCGGGGGCCCGGTCAGAGCTGTTCGAGGTAGCGGTGGACGAGCATGACGGCCATGGCGCCCTCGCCCACGGCGGAGGCGACGCGCTTGGCGGACTCCGAGCGCACGTCGCCGGCGGCGAACACGCCCGGGACGGACGTCTCGAGGTGGTAGGGGACGCGGTCGAGGGTCCAGCCGGTGGGGGGTGCGCCGTCCTGGGTGAGGTCGGGGCCGGCGAGGACGTACCCGCGCGCGTCGCGGGCGACGAGGCCGTCGAGCCAGTCGGTGTGCGGGGCGGCCCCGATGAAGACGAACGCCCAGCCGCACTCGACGCAGGTGACGGCGCCGGTGTCGACGTCGCGCAGCTCGAGGTGCTCGAGGTGGTCGTCGCCCGTCGCGGACACCACCTCGGTGCGGGTGAGGACCCGCACGCGCGGGTGCGCCTCGACCTGCTCGACGAGGTAGGCCGACATCGAGCGGGACAGCTCGTCGCCGCGCACGACGAGGGTCACCTGCTTGGCGAGGCGCGCGAGGTAGAGGGCCGCCTGCCCGGCGGAGTTGGCGCCGCCGACGACGTAGACCTCCTGGTCCTCGCACGCGGCCGCCTCGGTGAGCGCGGACCCGTAGTAGACCCCGCGCCCCACGAGGTCGGCGAGGCCCGGCCCGTCGAGCAGGCGGTAGGTGACGCCGGAGGCGAGGATCACGGCGTGCGCGTCGATCGACGACCCGTCGCCGAACCGCACCCCGCGCGCGGCTCCCTCGACGACGAGCTCCACGGCGTCCCGTGTCGTGACGATCTCCGCGCGAAGCGCACGGCCTGGCGGCGGGCGCGCTCGGCGAGCTGGCCCCCGGAGATCCCGTCGGGGAAGCCGAGGTAGTTGTCGATGCGCGAGCTCTGCCCGGCCTGGCCGCCGGTCGCGGTGCGCTCGACGAGCACGGTGCGCAGGCCCTCCGACGCCCCGTAGAGCGCGGCGCTGAGCCCGGCGGGGCCGCCGCCGACGACGACGAGGTCGTAGAAGGCCTCGGTGGGCGTGGTGGCGAGCCCGACCTTCTCCGCGAGCGTCGCGTCGTCGGGCGCGACGAGCGCCTCGCCCCCTGGGGTGACGACGAGGGGGAGCGTGGCGGCGTCCGCCTGCGCGGCGGCGAGCAGGCGGGTGCCCTTGTCGGAGTCGGACGCGTACCAGCGGTAGGGGACGCGGTTGCGGGCGAGGAACTCGCGCACCTGCGAGGAGCGGGCCGACCACCGGTGCCCGACGACGACGGCCTCCTCGGGCCGGCGGCGGTCGGTGGCGCGCCACGCCTCGAGCTGGGCGTCGACGACCGGGTAGAGCTTCTCCTCGGGCGGGTCCCACGGCTTGAGCAGGTAGTGGTCGAGGTCGACGACGTTGATCGCCTCGATCGCCGCGTCGGTGTCGGCGTAGGCGGTGAGGAGCACGCGCCGCGCGGCGGGGAACAGGTCCATCGCCTGCTCGAGCAGCTCGACGCCCGTCATGCCGGGCATGCGGTGGTCGGCGAGGATCACGGCGACGTCCTCGCCGCGCAGCGCGAGCTCGCGCAGCGCGTCGAGCGTCTCCGGGCCGGACTCGGCGCGCACGACCCGGTACCGGTCGCCGTAGCGTCGGCGCAGGTCGCGGGCGACGGCCCGGGACACGCCCGGGTCGTCGTCGACGGTGACGATCGCGGCGCGTACGGGCGGTGCGGTGGGTTCCAACGCGTCCTCCTCGGCCGGCCCCGGCGGGCCGCTGCCCATCCTGCACCCGCGGCCGCCCGGCGTCCACGGGTCGGGCGGTCAGCGGCGGCCGGACCGGGGGGCGTCGGAGACGGCGTGCCCGGCGGCGCGCAGCGCCCCGACGCCGTCCTCGAGCCGGTGCTCCGGGACCAGCACGAGGTCGGCGTGGAACGTCGACGCGACGAAGACGGGGACGCGCGCGTCGGCGAGCGGGCCGACGACGGCGGCGAGCACCCCGGGCACGTCGAGGCCGTGGGCGTCGGCGTAGAAGCCGGCCCAGCGCTCGCCGTCGCCGCCGAACGGCGAGGCGTGGCGCAGCACGGTCAGTCCTTCGGGCGCGCGCACGAGGGCGACCCACTCGTCGTCGTCCGGGAAGGTCGCGCCCGGGTCGTGGGCGAGGACGAACCGGTCGGGCAGCACGCGCACGGTCATGCCCGCACGCTAGCCGCCGTCACCCACGCCCGGGCGCGCCCCGTCGTCGTGCGGCCGCTCAGTCCAGGAGACCGACCGCGTAGCCGACGAAGTAGAGCGCGGTGAGGACCGCGATGCCGCCGATCACGGCGACCCAGACCCAGGGCACGGCGCGCGCCGGGCCCTGCTCGTCGTGGCTGCGGGGCGCTGACCTGGTCCTCCGCGGGCGGCGTCTCGCCGGGCTGCACGTCCCCGCTCGCGGAGAAGTCGGCGGCGGGGGAGCGGCGCGGGGACTCCGCGGGGTCGGGGTCGGACGGCGTGTGGTGGGTCATGGGGTCTCCTGCTCCGGGGTCGGGACGGACGGTGTCCGTGCGCGTGGTGGTCGGACGGGTGCGGGGGCGGCGGGCGCGTGCGCCGCGGTGTGCTCAGGGGCGTCGCCAGTCGTCGGACGTCAGGTGCGACCCGGCCATCGGGCCCATGCGGAGCATGCCGCCGTCGACGGCCCAGGACGCGCCGGTGACGTAGGTCGCGGACGGCCCGCACAGGAAGGCGACGACGGCTGCGACCTCGCGCGCGTCGCCGGGCCGGCCGAGCGGGACGCCGGGGCGGTGGGCGTCGTGCGGGTCCTCGTCCTCCTGCCCGGTCATCGGCGTCGCGATCTCGCCGGGTGCGACGGCGTTGACGGTGATGCCGTGCTCGGCGAGCTCGAGGGCCGCGACCTGGGTGAGCAGCCCGAGCCCGCCCTTGGCGGCGCAGTAGGGGCCGGCGCCGACGCGCGGGGCGTGCTCGTGGACACTCGTGACGTGGACGACGCGCCCGCCGCGCCCGCCCGCGATCATGCGCCGCGCGGCGGCCTGCAGGAGCACGAACGGCGCGTCGAGGTCCGTGGCGAGCACCTGCCGCCAGCGCGCGAGGTCGAGGTCCAGCAGGAGGGTGGAGGTGCCGGTGCCCGCGACGGCGACCAGGGCGTCGAGCCGGCCGAGCTCGTCGGCGAGCGCGTCGACGGCGGGCGCGAGCGCGCCCACGTCGGTGACGTCGAGCCGGCGCAGGGCGACCCGCGCCCCGGCGGCGCGCACCTCGTGGGCGGTGCGCTCGGGGTCGTGGTCCTCGTCGTGCCAGGTGAGGGCGAGGTCGAACCCGGCCTGCGCGAGCGCCACGGCGGTGGCGCGACCGATCCCCGACTCCGAGCCGGTGACGAGGGCGACGGGCCGCGCCGGCGCGCCGTCGGGCTCGCGGGCCGGGGCGCCGGTGCGCGGGTCGAGGTCGGGCGGCGTCATGCCCCCAGCCTGGGAGGCGTGCGGTCCCCTCGCACGCGGGGCCCGGTCGCGCGCCGCGGCGGGCCCGCGGGCGGCGCCGAGCGGCGAGCGGGCGCGCCCCGTGCCTACGGTGGCGGGGAACCGCGAACGAAGGAGGGACGATGACGAACGACGCGACGCACGGCACCGGACCGGGCGGGGCCGCTCGCGAGGAGCTCCCGGTCCCGGACTACGACCACCTGCCGGTCGCGGCGCTCGGGCACCGGGTCCGGTCGCTCGACGCGGGCGGCATCGAGACGCTGCTGGCGTACGAGCGTGCCCACGGGGACAGGCTGCCCGTCGTCCAGGTGCTCGAGCAGCGGCTCGCCGAGCTGCGCGAGGGCGCCGAGCCGTCGGGCGGCGACCCCGCGGGCGTGGCGCCGGAGCAGGCGCCGCCGCCGTCGGGCGGCAGCCCCGTGAGCCCGCAGACGCAGGGCCCGGTGCAGAACCCGCCGTCGCAGGGCGTGCCGACGAACCCCGCGCAGCCGCGCCGGTGAGGAGCCGCTGAGGAGCCGCGGACGAGCTGCTGAGGACGTGCCCCGGGCGCCGACGGCGCCCGGGGCACGCGGTCGTGCGGGGCGTTCGTCGCGGTCGTGGGGGCGCGGCCGTCAGCGCGCGAGCCGCTCGACGACGGCGGCGTACAACGGGGGCACCGTGGCGGCGAGGGGCACGATGGCGCCCCGTGCCGGGCTGGAGGCCCACGCGAGGAGCCCCGTGGTGAGCACGCGGTAGTCCCGCGTGGCGCGCGACCAGGCCCGCTCGTAGGCGACCGGGTCGTCGAGGTGGCGCACCGCGGCCTGCGCCTGGGCGAGGCCGACGCGCACCCCCTCCCCGGTGAGGGCGTCGACGTAGCCGGAGGCGTCGCCGACGAGGCGCACCCGCCCGGCCGTGCGGCGTCGGGCGCGCCGGCGCAGCGGGCCGGCGCCGAGCACCTTCCCGGCGGCGGGCACGCCCGCGAGACGGTCCGCGAGCTCGGGGAAGTCGGCGAGGTGGTCCTCCGCCGTGCCGGGCGCGGCGCCGCCCGGCCCGCCGCGGGGGGCGAGGACCGCGACGCCGACGAGGTCCGGCGCGACGGGCGTCACGTACGCCTCGGCGCGGGCCGACCAGTGCACCTCGACGTAGTCGGACCACGGCGCGACGCGGTGGTGCGAGCGCAGTCCGTACCGGGTGGCCGCGGCACGGTAGGGCGCGCCGTCGAGGCCCGCGAGGCGGCGCACGGTCGAGTGGAGGCCGTCGCACCCCAGGACCCAGCGGGCGCGCACGTGCGTGGCGGTCCCACTGTCGCCACCGCCGCCGTCGTCGCCGCCGCCATCGTCGCCGCCGGGGCCGGCGAGCCGGACGTCGACGCAGTCGGGGTCCTGGTCCAGCTCGCGCACGGTCGCGTGCCGCACGCGGGCGCCGGCCTCGAGCGCGCGGGCGTGCAGGGCTGCGTGCAGGGCGGTGCGCCGCACGCCGCGGCCCGGTCCGGCGGCGAAGGCGTGGTCGGCGTGCCGGGCACCGTCGGCGCTCCGGTAGCTGATGCCGGCGAGCGGGTGGCCGGGCGGGTCGACGCCGAGGTCGTGGACGGCGGCGAGGGCACCCGGAAGCAGGCCTTCGCCGCACGCCTTGTCGAGGGCGCCGTCGAGGACGGCGGCGCGCCTGTCGACGACGAGCACGTCGTGCCCGGCGTCGCGGGCGTGGACGGCCGCGGCGAGGCCGACGGGTCCGCCGCCGACGACGAGGACGTCGACGTGCTCGGTCACGGCGCGCCGCGGGTGACGAGCCCGAGGGCGCGCTCCTCGGCGGGGATGCGGAAGCGCGCGAGCAGGACGGCGTTGAGCACGGTGAACGCGAGCGCGGTCACCCACGCGGTGTGCACGAGCGGGAGCGCGACGCCCTCGACGACGACGGCGACGTAGTTGGGGTGGCGCAGCCAGCGGTACGGACCGCGGTCCACGAGCGGGAGGCCCGGCACGACGATGACGCGCGTGTTCCAGCGCGGGCCGAGCGTCGCGATGCACCACCACCGCAGCCCCTGGCTCGCGAGCACGAGGACGAGCATGGGCCACCCGAGCCACGGCAGGAACGGGCGGTCGGCGAGCCAGACCTCGAGGACGCACGCGACGAGCAGGCCGGTGTGCAGCGCGACCATCGCGGGGAAGTGGCCCCTGCCGGTCTCGACCCCGCCGCGGGCGAACGACCAGCGGGCGTGCGGGCCGAGACGACGAGCTCGGCGAGCCGTTCCAGCGCCGTCGCCCCGACGAGTGCCGCGTACCAGGCGAGGCTCACGCGGCCGCTCCCGCGCGCTGCCCGGCCCGGGCGCCCGTGGCGGTGCTCGTCGGGGCGCCGGGCGCGCCGTCGAGGCGCAGCAGCACGAGCTCGGTGCTCACGCCCGGCCCGAACGCCATGAGGACCGCCGGCGACCCGGGCGGGGCGGACGACGCCTCGAGGGTCGCGGCGAGCACGTGCAGCACCGACGCCGACGACAGGTTCCCGGCACGGCGCAGGCTCTCGCGGCTGTGCGCCAGGTGGCCCTCGTCGAGGCCGAGCGCGTCGCGGACGGCGTCGAGGATGCGCGGACCGCCGGCGTGCACCACCCACGTGGGCACCTGGTCGGGCGTGAGGTCGTGCTCGACGAGCAGCGCCTTGACGTCGCCGAGGAGGTGGGCGCCGACGAGCTCGGGGAGGCGCGCGGACAGCACGACCTCGAAGCCCGTGTCGCCCACGTGCCAGCCGAGCTCGTCCGCGGTCCCCGGGTGCAGCGTGGAGCGGGACTCCACGACGCGGGCGGTGCGTCGCGCCGCGACGCTCGTGCCGGGGCGGCGGGCGAGGGGGTGCTCGTCGCCCACCGCCACGACCGCGGCGGCGCCGTCGCCGAAGAGGCCGCTCGCCGCGAGGTTGGCGGTCGAGTCGTCCCCGTGCTGGAGGGTGAGCGAGCACAGCTCGACGGCGACCAGGAGCGCGACGTCGCGCGGCGCCCGCGCAGCAGGTCGTCCGTGCGGGCCAGGCCGGTCGCTCCGCCCGCGCAGCCCCAGCCGAACGACGGCGTGCGGCGCACGTCCGCGCGCAGCCCGAGGCGCGCGGCGAGCAGCACGTCCACCGACGGTGCGCCGACGCCCGTGACCGACGTGACGACGACGTGGTCCACGTCGGCCGCGGCGACGCCCGCGTCGTCGAGCGCGCGCCGCGCGGCGGCCTCGGCGAGGTCGGTCGCGGCGGCGAGGAACGCGTCGTTCGACGCCCCGAACGTGCGCAGGTCGGCGTACGCGCCGAGGGGGAGCGCGAGGTGGCGCGTGTCGACGCCCGCGTGGGCGTGCAGCCGCCGCGCGAGCGCCGTGCGCACGGGGTCGTCCGTGAGCAGCGGAGCGATGACGTCGGTGATCTCGGACTGGGTGTGGGACCGGTCGGGCAGCGCGGTCCCGACCGCGACGAGGCGCGACATGTCCGCATCGTGTCACCGCCGGGACGTTCTCGCGCGGGGACGGTGAAGGCGACGGTGCGAGCGGGGTGCGAGCGGGGTGCGAGCGGGGTGCGGACGGCGGTGCGAGCGGGGGTGCCGCTGCTAGCGTCCCCCCATGCCGCAGCCGCCCGCGACGCCCGCCCCGCACCGGTCGAGGCCGTCGTCGGCCGCGACCCTGCGCGGCTTCGTCACGGCCGCGCACGCCGCCCCCGCGGCGCTCGTCACCGCCCTCGCGTGCGCCCTGTCCCTCGGTATCGGCGCCGGCGCGGCGACCACCGCGCTCGTCACCGCGGCGGTGCTCGCCGGCCAGCTGTCCGTCGGGTGGTCCAACGACTGGATCGACGCCCGTCGCGACCTCGCCGTCGGCCGCGCGGACAAGCCCGTCGTGCGCGGCGTCGTCACGCCCGGCGCGCTGCGCGCCGGCGCCCTGCTCGCCCTCGCGGCCTGCGCCGGGCTGTCCCTCGCCACCGGGGTGGTGCCGGGACTGGTGCACCTCGTCGCGGTCGGCGGAGCGTGGGCCTACAACGCCGGCCTCAAGGCCACGCCGTGGTCCTGGGCGCCGTACGCCGTCTCGTTCGCCCTGCTCGCCGTGTTCGTCGTCCTCGCCGCCCCCGGCGACCGCGTGCCCGCACCGTGGGCCCTCGCCGCCGCCGCGCTGCTCGGCGCCGGCGCGCACGTCGCGAACACGCTGCCCGACCTCGACGACGACGCCGCCACCGGCGTGCGCGGGCTGCCGCACCGCCTCGGCCGACGCGCGGCCAGCACCCTCGCGCCGGCGCTCCTCGCCGCCGCCGTCGCCGTCGTGGTCCTCGCACCGCCCGGCGCGCCCGGCCCGGTCGCCTGGACCGGCGGCGGCGCGGCGCTCCTCGCTGCCGGCGCCGCCGGGCTCGTCGCGCCCGCCGGCCCCGCTCGCGCACCCCGTTCACCCTGTCCATGGCGGTCGCCGCCCTCTGCGTCGTCCTCCTCGTGCTCGCCGCGCCCGACGTCGCCCGGGCGCCTGACGCGACGCCGCCGGCGCGCCGTCAGCCCCCGGGCAGCGCCGCCCCCGCGGAGCGCAGCCCCGCCACGACCGCCCGCGCGCCGGGAGGCGGCCGCTCGCCGTACGTCACCGCGAGCACCCGCCGCTCCGCGCCCGGCAGCCGCCGCACCTCCACACCCGCGTGCCGGTGCGCACGCAGCGCGAGACCCGGGAGCACCGACACCCCCGCACCCGCCGCGACGAGCGCCTGCACCGCCACGTAGTCGTCCGTCTCGAACGCGACCCGCGGCGAGAACCCCGCCCGCTCGCACCGCGCCACCAGGTCGGCGCGGCACCGCTCGCACCCCGCGATCCAGTCCGCGTCCGCCAGGCGCTCCAGCGACGCGGCGACCCCCGGCTCCACCCCGGGCACGCCCGAGCCCGGACCCGGGCCCTGCGCGCGCGCCGTGACCAGGTGCAGCTCCTCCACGAGCACCGGCACCGCCACCAGACCCTCGACGTCCGCCGGCGAACGGTCGTGCTCGAACACCAGCGCCACCTCCACCGCGCCCCGGCGCAAGGCCGCCAACGCCTCCGGCGGCTCCGCCTCCACCAGACCCACGTCCAGGCCCGGGTGCGCACGCCCGAGACGCGCCACGACCTCCGGCACCAGCGTCGCCAGCGCCGACGGGAACGCCGCCAACCGCACCCGGCCCGCGGCCAGACCGGCGAGCGCCTCCACCTCCTCGCGGGCCGCACCCACCCGGCCTAGGATCTCCTCCGCCCGGCGAGCGAGCAGCAGCCCCGCCTCCGTCAACCGCACCCCGCGCCCGTGGCGCACCACGAGCGGCACACCCACCTCGGCCTCGAGCCGTGCCAGGTGATGACTCACCGACGGCTGCGCGTAGTGCAGCGCCCGCGCCGCACCCGTCACGGACCCCTCCCGCGCCACCGCCGCCAGCACACGCAGCCTCGTCAGGTCCACCCGCCCACCGTACGCCACCCATCGACGACATCGATCGATCCAGCAACAACAAGCATTGGACCGATGAGTCGGCCCGCGGGACCGTGGACGCATGCCCCGCACCGACGCCGCACCCGCCCCACAGACACCCCGAGCGCCCACCCTGCGCGACGTCCTCGATGCCCGCCGCCTCCTCGCCCCCCACCTCGACCCCACGCCCCTCCGCCGCTACGCACCCCTCGACGACGCCACCGGCGCCCACGTCCTCGTCAAGCACGAGAACCTTCAGCCCACCGGCGCCTTCAAGGTCCGCGGCGCACTCAACCTCCTGCTGCGCACCACCCCCGCCGAACGCGCCCGCGGCGTCGTCGCCTTCTCCACCGGCAACCACGCCCAGGCCGTCGCCCACGCCGCGCGCACCACCGCCACCGGCTGCACCATCGTCATGCCCACCGACCCCAACCCCACCAAGGCCGCCGCCGTCCGCGCCCTCGGCGCCGACCTCGTCCTCCACGGCGCCACCTTCGACGCGCCCGCACCCACGCCACGGCTCTCGCGGCCGCGAGCGGTGCGCGGCTGGTCAGCGCCGCGAACGAGCCGGAGCTCGTCGCGGGGGTGGCGACCGCGTACCTCGAGCTGCTGGAGCAGGCGCCCGACCTCGACGCCGTCGTCGTCCCGGTCGGCGGCGGCAGCGGCGCGGCGGCCGCGTGCCTCGTCGCCGCCGCGCTCGCCCCGGACCTCGAGGTGGTCGCCGTGCAGTCGGCCGCCGCGCCGGCCGCGCACGACTCGTGGCGCGCGGGCGACCTCGTGCAGCGGGACATCCGTACGCGCGCCGAGGGCCTCGCGACGGGGTGCGGCTTCGCGCTCACCCAGGCGGTGCTGCGCGACCACCTCGCCGACTTCGTCCTCGTCGACGACGACGCGATCGACCGCGCCGCGGGGCTGTTCCTCACGGGTGCGCGCACGGTCGCGGAGACCGCGGGGGCGGCCGGTCTCGCCGCCGTGCTCGCCGACCGGGAGCGGTTCGCGGGTCGCCGCGTCGGCGTGGTGTGCACCGGCGGCAACGCGAGCCCGGCGGAGCTGCGCCGCGTCCTGGCGTCGGTGCCCGCGTGACCCGTCGTGGCGTCCGAGCGGCACGACGGCGCCCTCGCGCCTAGTCTCGGCCGCATGGCCCGCTACCTCGACGTGCACCCGGACAACCCGCAGCCGCGCGCGATCGCGCAGGTCGTCGCGATGCTCGGCGAGGGCGCGCTCGTCGCCTACCCGACGGACTCCGGGTACGCGCTCGGCTGCCGCATGGACGACCGCGAGGGCGCCGACCGCATCCGGCGCATCCGCCACCTCGACGAGCGCCACCACTTCACGCTCGTGTGCGCGGACTTCGCCCAGCTCGGCCAGTTCGTCATGGTCGACAACTCCGTCTTCCGCGCGATCAAGGCCGCGACGCCGGGCCCGTACACGTTCGTCCTGCGCGCGACGTCCGAGGTCCCGCGCCGGCTGGCGCACCCGAAGAAGAAGACGGTCGGCGTGCGCATCCCCGACGACACCGTGGCCCAGGCGATCGTGGCCGCCCTCGGCGAGCCCATCCTGTCCAGCTCCCTCATCCTTCCCGGGCACGACGACGCCATGACCGACGGGTGGCAGATCAAGGAGGAGCTCGACCACGTGGTCGACGCGGTCGTGGACGGCGGGGAGCGCGGCAGCGCCCCGACGACCGTCGTCGACGCGTCCGACGGCGTGCCCGAGGTCGTGCGCGTCGGCGCGGGGGACCCGTCCCGTTTCGAGTAGCCGACCGCCGTCCGGGACACCTCGCCGACGTCGGTGCCCTCCGGACGACGCGCGCGTCAGGCGTCGCGACCGAGGAGCGCGCGCATCCGCGCCAGGTCGACGGGATCGACGAGCACCGCGAGCTCGTGCCGCGCCCACCAGTCGCCCGTGCGGCGCCGCTCCTCGCGCGTCGTGAACCGGTACCGGTACAGCCGGGCCCGCACCCACCGCGGCGCCGGTCCCGCCGGGTCGTCGGCGAACGGGTCGGCGCGCAGCAGGCGCAGCGTCGCCGCGTCGGCCTCGAGCAGGCGCAGCAGCAGCCGCTCGAACCACCCGCCGCCCGCGGACCCCAGCGCGAGGAACCACATCTGCCAGTCGAGGCGCAGGTGGTACGGCGCCACCTGGGGCGGGCGACGGCGCACGTCGCCCGGCTTGCCGCGGAACGCGTACTCCACCCAGTCGTCCGGGCCGGGGGAGCGCGCCGTGGAGCCCTCGAGCACCACCTCGTCCCGCCGCCGCGAGACCGACCCGAAGGCGCCGTACGCGTTGACGAGACGGAACGGCTCGAAGCTCGCGTTCATCAGCTGCCGCCGCGCGACGAGGTTGCGCGCCGGCGCCGGCTCAGCACGAGCAGCAGCGCCGTCACCGCCACGACGACCACCACCTGCGCGACCGGCCCGCCCAGCCCGCCCGCGCCGTCGGGTGCCGCTCCCGCCGCCGGGCCCGCGGACGCGCCGAGCCCGAACCAGCCGCCCACGACCGCCCACGACCCGTCGCTCACGAGCGACAGCCCCAGCACGACCGTCAGCCAGTTCAGCCACGCGAAGTTGCCCGTGACCACGAGCCACAGCTGCGTGAGCACCACGGCGGCCCCTGCCCAGCTCGCCACCGGCTGCGGCGCGAAGAACGCGAACGGCACCACGAGCTGCGTCACGTGGTTGCCCGCCACCTCGACCCGGTGCCACCAGCGCGGCGCGCGGTGCGCGTGCCAGGACAGCGGTCCCGGCAGCGGCTGCGTCTCGTGGTGGAAGTCCAGCGCCGTCAGGTCGCGCCAGGCCCGGTCCCCGCGGATCTTGATGAGGCCGGCGCCCAGCTCGACGCGGAACAGGCACCAGCGGGCCAGCACCAGCACGAGCAGCGGGGGAGCGGGGCCCGTGCCCCCGCCCCGCCCGACGACCCCAGGAACGCGACGAGGAACGTCACCTCGCACAGCAGCGACTCCCACCCGAACCCGTAGAAGCGCCCGCCCGCGTTCACGACCGACAGGTACGCCGCCCACAGCACGAGGAACGCGAGCGCCGGCACCCACCACGGCCCGAGCTGCGGCACGCCCGCCACGAGCAGCGCCGCCAGCGCGACCCCGCACCAGCCGAGCCCGGTCACGAACCCGTCCGAGCACCGCCACCGCAGCACGCTCGGGCGTCGCGCCACGACGTGCGCCGCAGCAGCCGGGCGCCGGGGTCAGCCCTCGCTCGCCCAGGAGCGCGCGCCACTGCCGCACGACCGCCCAGAACGCCACGACGAGGATCGCCGCCGTCCCGCGTTGCAGGACCTCGCGCGCGACGTCGTAGTCGCCCGCCCAGAACCACGAGCCGACCCACCCGGCGAACCCCTCCACCGCCCCACCGTAGGCATGTGACCCGCGTCTCACCCGTCGCCCGGGCCTGCGGTCGGGGCCGCCTCTAGCATCGGGCACATGAGCAGCCCGTCGAGCAGCACCGGCCTGACCCAGTCGATCGACCGCATGCGCGCCGCCGGGGTCGCCCCCGCCGCCGTCGACGTCTTCACGCGGTTCTACGGCCTCCTGGAGTCCGGGGCGACCGGCATGATCCCCGAGGCCGACGTCGAGCCCCTCACCGACGTCGTCCGGCGCGACGACCTCGACGTGAGCCCCGAGGAGGCGCGCGCCGCGCTCGAGCGCACCGCCGTCGTCAAGCTCAACGGCGGCCTCGGCACCTCCATGGGCATGGACCGCGCGAAGTCCCTGCTCACCGTGCGGGACGCCGACCCCGACCGCGGCCACGACGCGCCGCTGACCTTCCTCGACGTCATCGTCGCCCAGGTCCGCGCCGCCCGGCGCGCCACCGGTGCGCGCCTGCCCCTGCTGCTCATGAACAGCTTCCGCACGCAGGAGGACACCCTCGGCGCCCTCGCCCCGTACGACGACCTCGTCGTCGACGGGCTCCCGCTCGACTTCCTCCAGAACCGCGAGCCGAAGCTCCTCGCGAGCGACCTCACGCCCGTCGACTGGCCCGCCGACCCCGAGCTCGAGTGGTGCCCGCCCGGCCACGGCGACCTCTACACCGCCCTCTACGCGTCGGGCGCTGCGTGCGCTCCTGGACGCCGGCTACCGGTACGCCAGCGTCTCCAACTCCGACAACCTCGGCGCCGCGCCCGACGCCGCGATGGCGGGGTGGTTCGCCGCGAGCGGCGCGCCGTTCGCGGCCGAGGTCGCCCGGCGCACGCCGGCGGACCGCAAGGGCGGCCACCTCGTCGTGCGGCGCTCCGACGGCCGCCTCGTCCTGCGCGAGACGGCGCAGACCCCGAAGGACGACCAGGACGCCGCCGCCGACATCGCCCGCCACCGGTACTTCAACACGAACAACCTCTGGTTCGACCTCGAGGCGCTGGCCGCCGAGCTCGACCGGACGCAGGGGGTGCTCGAGCTGCCGCTGATCCGCAACACCAAGACGGTCGACCCGACGGACCCGTCGTCGCCCGAGGTGGTGCAGATCGAGTCGGCGATGGGCGCGGCCGTCGAGGTGTTCGACGGCGCGGTCGCCATCGAGGTGGGGCGCGACCGCTTCCTGCCCGTCAAGACGACGAACGACCTGCTCGTGCTGCGCTCGGACGTCTACGACCTCGACGACGACTACCGGTTCGTCGCACGCACCGACGCGCCCCTCGTCGACCTCGACACCGCGTACTACAAGACCATCGCCGGTTTCGACGCGCGCTTCGGCGACGGCACGCCGTCGCTGCGGGGCGCGCGCTCGCTCACGGTGCGAGGCGACTGGACGTTCGGCTCCGCGGTCTCGGTCGTGGAGGACGCGCAGCTGCCGGACCCGGGCGACGCCTCGCGGGTCCCCGACGGCGCGGTCGTCGGCCCGGACGGCGTGAGCGCCTGAGCGCCCCCGCCGCGGACCGGAGCCGCCTCAGCCCGGGAGGTCGACCACGCGGTCGTCGCCGCGGCGCGCGGAGAGCGCTCCCGAGGACGCGGCCGCGAGGTCGGCGTCGAACCGGTCGAGGTCGCCGGGGGCGACGAGGAGCCTGAAGCGGGCCTCAGCCTCGTAGGCGACACCGGCCAGGACGGCGTCGTGCGCCGCCGCCCAGCCCTGGAGGACACCGTGGAGGCGCCCCGCCTCGGCGTGCGGGACGTCGACCGTCACGTGCGTGCGCACGGCGCGGCGTACGAGACGGGCCTCGGCCAGGGCGTCGCCGACGGCGGACGAGTACGCGCGCACGAGCCCGCCGGCGCCGAGCAGGACACCGCCGAAGTAGCGCGTCACCACGGCGACGAGGTCGGTGACGCCGCGGTGGCGGAGCACCTCGAGCATCGGCACCCCCGCGGTGCCGGAGGGCTCGCCGTCGTCGGTGGACCGCTGCTGGTCCGCGTGGGCGCCCACGACGAGCGCCACGCAGTGGTGCCGGGCGTCCCAGTGCTCCTTGCGCACGGCGGCGACGACGGCGTCGGCCTCGGGGACGCCGCTCACGGGGGAGAGGTGGGCGAGGAACCGTGACTTCTTGACGACGAGCTCGTGGTCGACCGGCGCCGCGATCGTCGAGGGCAGGTTCGGCGCGTCCACGGTCCGAGCGTAGGCGGTGGCGCCGTGCGGCCGTCCCGTCGTGACCCGGGCAAATAGTGTGCCAAGCGCTACACTCCACCCGTGAGCACCAGGAGCACCGGCGGCGGAACGCCCCGAGCCGAGGCGTCCGCGGGTCGCTACCCGCGACCCACCGTCACCCTCGCGGAGGCCGAGTGGGTGTGGCGCACGCTCGCGACGGAGGCCATGACCGGCGGCGCGAAGCCCGAGACGGTCCGTCTCGCGGTCGTCGCGGGGCTGACGCGCGCCACGGGGGCGCGGTACTCCGACCTCCTGCGCTGCACGGTCGACGCGATCGACCTCGGCCCGGCGGGAGCACGCGCGGGGGAGGGCGGGGTCCTGCTCACGCACGGCAAGCACCGCGTGGCGCGCGAGCACGTGCTGAGCGCGAGCGTCGTCGTGGTGCTGCGGCGGTGGATGGACGTGCGGCAGGAGCTCGCGGCGGACCTCGAGGGTTCCGTGCCGCGCGCGCTGCTCCTCACCGTGCACCACACGCACGACAACGGGGTGACCGTCTCCAGCGGTCTGCCGATCACCAAGCAGGGGCTCGTGCTGTCCTGGCGCCGGTTCGTGCACCGGACGAACGCGCGCTACGGCGCCGTGCGCGAGCCGTTGCCCACGCGGTTCGAGCAGGTGCGGCGCGCGTGGGTCGAGGCGTCAGGGGAGGGCGGTCCCGGGGGCTCCGTCGGGCCCGGGCTCGGGGCGGACGCCGGGCGGGACGCCCTCCTCGCCGCCGAGCTCCTCGAAGAGGGTGACGTGGAGGCCGGCGGGGGCGTCGAGGCGTGAGTTGAGGGAGTTCCACGGCGTGCGGGTCGGGGGAGCGACGAGCTGCGCGCCGGCCTCGACGAGGCGGTCGGTCGTCGTCGTGGCGTCCTCCACCTCGAACGCGACGCGCAGGTGCCCGGCGACCTGCCGCCCGACCTCGAGGTCGTCGATCGCGCGCTTGTGCGCTGGGTTCGCGATCTCGAGGGTGGCGTGCCCGACGTCGAGGATCGCCACACGCTCCTCGTCCCCCTGGGCGTAGGCGGCGCGCTGGGGGAGACCCAGGACGTCGCGGTAGAAGGCGAGCGCGGCGTCGTAGTCCTCGGCCTCGACGACGAGACGGAGCTGGCGCACGGGCGGCTGTGCTGCGGGGTCCATGCGGTCGACCCTAGACGGACGCTTCCGGGAGGTGCCTCCCTGGCATGTCGAAATAAATAGTGTGCCAAGCGTCCAAACGATGATCCAGAGCACCCGACCTTTCGACCCACCGATCTGCCCAAAAGCCCGGTCGGCCGCGGGAAACCCGGCCCCGCACATGGCGACGGGCCGCCCCCGCGAGTGCGGTGGCGGCCCGTCGCCGTGGAGGAGGGGAGGGGGCCTACGGCTGGCGCTTCGCCGCGTCCTCCGCCTTCGACGCCGCCCCGGTCTCGGTGCCCTCGCCCGACGTCGACAGCTCGCCACCGGACGACTCGAGGTGCGCCCGGACGAACCAGTGGAAGAGCTCGAGGTCGTGCAGGTGCCCGATGAGCAGGTCGTTGGTGACGTCGTCGAGCTCCTCGGTGGCCTCGGCGGCCGCGCGGTGGTCGGTGATGACGCCCACGTACACCTCGTCGAGGGCGCCGAGGTGCGCGATCGTCGACGCGCGGCCGAGGGAGTAGTCCTCCCACGTGCGGCCCGCGACGATGGCACCCGGTGTGCCGAGGGGGGAGACGCCGAGGGTCGCGATGCGCTCGGCGATCGCGTCGACCATGGCGCGCACGGCGTCGACCTGCGGGTCGATCATCTCGTGCACGGCGATGAAGTGGGGGCCGACCACGTTCCAGTGGATGTGCTTGAGCGTGAGCTGGAGGTCGTTCAGCGCGTGCAGGCGCTCCTGGAGGATCCCGGCGACCTTCGCTCCCTCCTCGGGCGTGAGCGACGGGACGGTGTACTTCGGCAGGTCGGTGCGAGCAGCCATGTGGTGGCGCCTCCTCGTGTCGGTGCGCACGCCGCGGGTGCGGCGGACGGGCGGTCGGCTCCGTCGACCCCATCCTGGTGCGGCGCGGTGCCCTTCGCAGGTCGAACGCCGCGCTCGGTCCGTGGCGGTGCTCACGCGCCGGCGCGACGCCCCTGGCGGGGTGCGGGCCGGGCGTCGGTTCAGGTGCGTCGCAGGAGGACGACCGTGAGCGCGAGGAGCGCCGCGCCGCCGACGGCGAGGACGACGGGGGACGTCACCGTGCCGGCGACGAGGAGCAGCACGACACCGACGGCCTGCACCGCGCCCTGCACGACGACGAAGCGCCGGGCGTCGGGCAGGAGGGCGCGCAGCTCGACGCGCGCCGCGAGCGGGACGTGCGACGCCCACCACGCGACGCGCAGCAGCAGGTGCGCGAGCGGGGCCAGGGCGAGGACCACCGGGGCGAACGACGTCGCCTCGCCCGCCAGCGCGAGCCCGCCGAGGACGACGACCACGTGCGGCGCCGGTGCCGCGCACCGCCAGGCGACCAGCGCGCCCACCGCGACCGCCACCGCCGACCGGGTGGCAAGGTCGCCGCCGACGAACGTCAGGGCGAGCGCGGCGTACGCGCTCGCGACGACGAGCACGGCGACGCGCAGCGCCGCACCGCCCACGGCAGGTCCGGTGTCGACGTCGACGCGCGCAGGCTGGGGACCGAGGGCCCGACGGCGCCGGACGCGGTCCGCGAGCGCCCTCATCGTGCGCCGGCGCGGGTGGCGGCGGGGCGACGGTCGCGCAGGCGCGCGTGCGCGGCGAGGTCCAGCGCCGCGGCGGGTCCGAGCGTGTCGTCCTGGGCCGCTGACGGGCCGAGGCGGGCATCGTGCCGTCCCGGGGTGTGCGGGACCCAGCGCACGACGTCGATCCCCGCGGTGCGCAGTGCGGCGACGCGGTCCTCGCGCTCGCGCCGGGCGATGCGCCAGGCGAGCACGACGCGCGGCTCCGCGTCGGCGAGAGAGACGGGGGGCAGGACGTCGACGACCACGACGACGTGGCCGGCGTCGTGCCACTGGAGCGCGAGCCGGGGGGCGCCGTCGTCGAGGAGCGTCGAGAAGAGGTGGACCGCGGCGCCGGCGGGAACCTGCGGGGCGCGGACGCGGACGGACGGCTCGCCGACGGGTCGGGCGAGCGCGAGCCCGTGCAGGACGCGGCGCAGGTGGCGACGGCCGCCGCCGGGCCGGACGGGTCGGCGCAGCCTCCCGAGGTCGTCGAGCGCGACGCGGTCGCCCGCGTCGAGCACGGCCTGCGCGACGGACGCGGCGGCGTGCCGGGCGAGGTCGAGAGAGGTCGGCTGGACCGGGTGCGGCGCGCCGGAGCCGCCCCACGTCGTGAGGTCGGAGCCCACGTCGTCGCGCGAGTCGACGACGAGGACGACGGTCGCCTCCGCGGTCCCGACGGTGCGGCGGACGTACAGGGTGTCGAGCTCGGGCGATCGTCGGGCGGTGGCCCGCCAGTCGACGCGCCGGGCGCTGTCGCCGGGGCCGAACGGGGCGACGTCGCGCAGCTCGGTGCCGTCGCCGGGCCGGCGGGAGGTGTGCGGTCCGGCGAGCCCGCGCAGCCGTGAGGAGATCGGGACGCGGGCGAGGGCTGCGGGGCGTGGCAGCACGAGCAGCGGTGGGCCGGTCGTGGTGACGGGGCCCTGCTCCTCGACGCCGTCGGGCCCGTACGCGAGGAGGTCGGCGCGGAACGGGGGCAGCGCGCCCGTGCGGGCGGAGCGCGTGCGCACGGCGAGGTCGCGCGGGGCGTCCGTGAGCGCGAGGACGCGTTCGGCGGTGGCGCCGCCCGGCGCGACGACGCGCACGCGCGCGGTCTCGGCGCCGGGTGGGCCGCCGACCCGGAGCCGTGCGGCGAGCATGCCCGGCGCGGCGCCGGGCTCGTCGTGGACCTCGACGGTGACGGGCCCGTCCGGGCGACGGGTCCAGCCCCACGCGGCGCCGAGCAGGGCGGGTACGCCCAGCAGCGCGACGTCGGACCGCCCGAGGACGAGGCCGAGAGCGAGCAGCACGATGCCGGCGGCCGCGCCGGCGCCGAGCGTGCTGGTGGTGCGCCACGGGCCCGGTGCGGCGGGCGGCCGTGCGGGCGCGGTGGTGCTCACCCGGGGTGGCCCGGGGTGGCGGCGGCGACGGTCGCGGGTCCGGGCACGGTGCTCAGGAGGGTGCGGACGACGGTCTCGGGCCGCACCTCGGCGGCCCAGGCCGCGGGGGTGGGGGTGAGGCGGTGGGCGAGCACGGGGACGGCGACCCGCTTGACGTCCTCGGGCAGGACGTAGTCGCGGCCGTCGAGGACGGCGACGCTGCGCGCGAGCAGGGCGAGGTTCTGGGAGCCGCGGGGCGAGGCGCCCACCTCGAGGGCGTCGTGGGTGCGGGTGGCGGCGGCGAGGTCGACGCAGTACCCGACCACGTCGGGGTCGACGTCGACGGCCTCGACGCCGGCCTGCATCGCCAGGACGGTGGACGCGTCGACCACCTGGGCGACGTCGGGCTCGTCGTGGCGGCGCGCGATGCGGCGCGCGAGCACGTCGCGCTCCTCGTCGCGGTCGGGGTACCCGACGGCGAGGCGGACCATGAAGCGGTCGAGCTGCGCCTCCGGCAGGGGGTAGGTGCCCTCGTACTCGACGGGGTTCGAGGTCGCGACGACGTGGAACGGGCGCGGGAGGCGGTGGGTGCGGCCCTCGACGGTGACCTGGCGCTCGGCCATCGACTCGAGCAGCGCGGACTGGGTCTTGGGAGCGGTGCGGTTGATCTCGTCGGCGAGGAACAGCCCGGTGAACACGGGACCGGGGCGGAACTCGAACGTGCGCGTCGCCGGGTCGAACACGGTGGACCCGGTGATGTCCGACGGCAGGAGGTCCGGGGTGCACTGGAGGCGGGCGAAGTCGAGCCCGAGGGCCTTGGCGAGGCTGCGCGCGGCGAGGGTCTTGGCCAGCCCGGGGACGTCCTCGACGAGCACGTGCCCGCCGGCGAGCACGGTCGCGAGCGCGAGGGTGAGCGTCTCGCGCATGCCCACGACCGCCGTCGCGACCTCGTCGAGGATGCGGCGGCCGTGCTCGGCGACGTCCGCGACGGGCAGGGGCCGCACGTGCGCCGGGTCGGTCCGGGGGCGGTCGTGGCCGGGGCTCTCGGTCACCGGGTGGTCCTCTCGTCGGGTGGCTGGGTGGCGAGACGCTCGACGGCGTCGATCCACGTCTCGAGCTCGGTCTGCGTGGGCAGGCGGCCGCGCGCCGCGTGCGCGTGGAGGCCGCGGGCGACGGCGCGGCCGAGGAGGGGCGAGGCGCTCTCTGCGACGTCCGGTGCGGCGAGCGGCCCGCGCACGCCGTGGCGGGCGAGGTGGCGCTCGGCGAGCGCGCCGACCCGCCGGGCGGCACGACCGTTGGCGCGGCCGTCCTTCCCGACGACGCCCCAGCCGAGCTCGGCCACGTCACGCCGCGCGCCGTGACGCTCCGCGTCGGCAGCTCGGGCCACGCGCCGTCGGCGGTGTACGCCGTGCCGAACCACAGCAGGACGGCGCTCAGGCCGGCCGCGCCGAGGGCCAGCGCGTGCGGGACCGAGACGCCGAGGACGACGAGGCCCGCCGCCGCGACGACCACGAGCGTCGCGGGCGGTGCGCCGCGGCGCACGGCCGCGGGCACGCGGTGGCGCGACGCCCGGCGGCTCACGCGCCGCTCTCCTCGGCGCCGTCGCGCGCCGTGCCGGCCGCGGTGCGGACCGGACGGTCCGTCGAGAGGTCCGTGGCCAGGCGGTCCAGGGCGTCCCGCGCCGTCTCGACGTCGCTCGCGGTGACGTCGCCGCGCCCGAACCGCGCCCGCTGGTACAGGCCCCGCAGCGTCGCGACCGCCCCCGGGTCCGCCGGCGTGCGCCCGAGCACCGCGACCGTGAACTCCGTCGGCGTCTGCGCCGGGGCGCGCCGCGCGCCCGCGAGCGCCGCCGCGTCCTCGAGGGCGACCCAGGCGGCGACGACGGCGTCGCGCGGGGGGACGCGGGGGGCGAGGTGGTCCTGGGCGTCGTGGACGGCGTCGCGCAGGTGGGTGGTGGTGGTCCTGGGCGTCGTGGACGGCGTCGCGCAGGTGGGTGGTGGTGTCGGGGGTGGGTGCGGTGGTGGGCAGGGGCGGGGGCTGCTCGGTGGGTCCGGTGACGCGTTCGAGCCAGGCGGGGGGCTGCCAGGTCCAGGGCGGCGCGGTGGCGGCGGCGGCGAGGACGGCGGCGGTGAGGGTGGTGACGAGGACGAGGCGCGTGGTGGGGCGGGTGGTGGGGCGCGGTCCGCGCCGGCGGGGCGGTGTGTGCCCCTCCTGCTGGGTGGCTGCCCCCTGGTGGGTGGTCATGCCCGGGCGAGGTGCTCGGCGTGGACGCCGGCGGCGGCTGCGGTGAGGAACGCGGCGGGGTCGTCGTCGAGGCCGCGGCCCATGGTGGACAGGCGCACGGGGGTGGTGCGCAGGGCCTGGAGGAGGGGCGTGTCGACGGGGACGTCGACGCGGTGGTGGTGCCCGGCGGGGGTGGTGAGGGTGGCGGCCTGCTCGGCGACGAGGTGGCTGAGCCCGGGCCCCCAGCCGGGGAGGGTCTCGATGTCGGGCGCGGGGTCCGGGGCGACGACGTCGGCGGCGGTGAGGGCGACGCGTCCGTAGGCCGTGAGGGAGTGGTGGGACACGCCGCGGTGGCGTGCGCGGGGGTCGGCGCCGGAGACGCGCAGGGAGGCGACGGGACGGCCGCGCAGGGTGGCGGCGGCGTGAGGGCCTCGCCGGCGGCGACGCCGGAGTAGCCCCAGCGGGTGCCGGTGCCGAGGTTGCCGGGCCCCTGGGCGACGACGGCGAGGTCGGCGCCGGCGACGTGGCGGGCGGCGAGGAGGCCGGTGTGGACGGTGACGGCCTCGAGGTCGCCGCCGTAGGCCTGGCCGACGGTGACGCAGGTGTCGACCCAGCCGGTCTCGCGCAGGGTCGCCACGGTGCGGGAGAAGGCGGCGGGCAGGGCGCCGCCGTCGGTCATGACGTAGGCGATGCGCGGTGCGGGCCGGCCCGCGAGCGCCGCGGCGTGGCGGGCGCCGGCGACGACGGCGGGCAGGGCGGAGTGGAGGTCGGCGACGACGACGGGCATCGCGTGGAGGTCGGCGACGACGACGGGCATCGCGTGGAGGTCGTCGGCGTCGCGGAGGGTGTCGTGGTGGGGACTCCTGCTCGTCGACGCCGAGGACGAGGGCCTGCAGAGGGGTG
>NZ_MKKH01000026.1 GCF_001942335.1 Cellulosimicrobium sp. CUA-896
GCGGCGCCGATCTCGCCGGTGGGCTCGCCGCCGCCCTCGGGGGAGAGGTTGGTCCAGAAGGCGGAGTGGTTGACGTGGCCGCCGAGGTTGAACGCGAGGTTCTTCTCGTGCAGGTTGATCGCGGCGAAGTCGCCGGACTCGCGGGCCTCGGCGAGCTTGTCCAGGGCGGTGTTGGCGCCGGTGACGTAGGCCTGGTGGTGCTTGGAGTGGTGCAGCTCCATGATCCGCCCGGAGATGTGCGGCTCGAGCGCACCGTAGTCGTAGGACAGGTCGGGCAGCGTGTAGACAGGCATGGTTCCTCGGGTTCCTTCCGTCGGTGTTCCTGCCACGCTAGGACCTCGACCACGGTCGCGGTCAAGGGTGGCGCGATGTGATCTCGCAGGTCGGGACCGGTTCCCGACCGTCCGCGAGGCGCCGCCGCGCACGATCGGCCAGGCACCGCCACGATGGGTGGGTGGGAACTGTCAGCGACTACCTGGCCGGCGTCCCGGAGCCGGACCGCCGCGCGCTCGAACGCGTCGTCGGGCTCGCGCGAGAGGTCGTGCCTGACGCCGACGAGGGTGCGAGCTACGGGATGCCCGCGCTGACGTACCGCGGCAAGGCCCTGCTCAGCGCCATGGCGTCGGCGAAGCACCTCGCCGTCTACCCGTTCAGCCCGGCCGCCGTCGACGGAGTGGCCGCCCGGCTCGACGGTTGGTCGCACGCCAAGGGCACCGTCCGGTTCAGCGCCGAGCTGCCGTTGCCCGACGACGTCGTGCGCGACCTCGTCCGTCTCCGCGCCCGCGAGATCGACGCAACCCTCAACGCGCCCCGACGGTGAGCGGTGGCTCTCCCGGACGGGCCGCGCGTGGTGGGCGGTGCGCCCGGCATGATGGTCGCGTGCCCGACGACGCCCGCCCCGGCCTGCGCGTGACCTCCGCGCTCGTGGTTCCCGAGGCGGAGCTGTCGTGGCGCTTCTCGCGCTCGTCGGGGCCGGGCGGTCAGGGCGTGAACACGGCGGACTCGCGCGTCGAGCTGTCGTGGGACGTCGCGGGTTCCGCGGTGCTCGCGCCTCGCAGCGAGCGCGGATCGAGGAACGGCTCGGGCGCCGCATGGCCGGGGGTGTGCTGACGGTCGCCGCGTCGGAGCACCGCGCGCAGCTGCGGAACCGCGACGCCGCGCGCACGCGCCTGGCCGCGCTCGTCGCCGAGGCGCTCGCCCCGCCCGGGCCGCGCCGCCGGGCCACGCGCCCGACCCGGGGCTCGGTGCAGCGGCGCCTCGACGCGAAGAAGCAGCGCTCGGGGACCAAGCGCCTGCGGCGCCCGCCCCAGGACTGAGTCCCGGTCCGCTGCCGCGACGCGCGCTCAGACCCGTCGCGCGAGCTGCGGGTAGTCGAGGACGAGGCCGTCGCGGTCGACGGTGAGGTCGGCGGTGAAGTCGCGCGTCGCGCTCGTGTACGTGACGACGGCGCGCCCGGTGCCCGGGTCGAGCGGGGACCGCGCGGCGTAGAGCTGGTCGCTGCGCAGGACGCGCAGCGACGGGACGTCGACCCACGCCATGACGAGCGCCGTCTCGCCGGCGGGTGCGCCGTCCCCGAGGAGCCCGAGGCGCCGGATCGGCATCGTGTTCGTCACCGGGCACAGCGCGACGTCGCAGTCCAGGGCCCCGTCGAGCGCGTCGGGGGCCTCGACCCCCGGCGCCGCGAGCCCGTCCGGCGGGGTCCCGGTCTCCTCCGCGCGCGCCCGCCACGCGCCGTCGGGCTCGCGGACGAGCTCGAGGTGCCGTGCCCAGCCGACGCCGCGCGCCGTGACCTCGAGGCGCCGCGTCACCCACTCGGGCCCGGTCGTCAGCGACCACGCCGTGACGTGGCCCGACGCGCGGGACGTGCCGACCGCGTCGAGGCGGTCGTCGTGCAGGGTGACGGTCGCGGCCTCGAGCCGGTCGGGGTCGTCGTCCCACCCCCCGCCACGCGACGTGCCGTGTCCTCGCGCCGGTCGCCATGAGCCGTCTCCCGTCGTCAGCCGTGGGAGGTCTCAGTGTGACGCGCCGAGCACGGTGCTGCGCGCCGTCGACCACGACGTCGGTGACGCGAACCGGCGGAAGACGACACCAAGGTCGTGGTCGGCGTCAGGAGAGGGCCGCGCGGGCCGCCGCGGCGACGGCGCCGGCCACGCGGTCGAGCGACGACGAGTGCAGGCGCCACTGCTGCCAGTGCTGCGCGACGTCGACGGCGTGCGCGTCGTCGAACCCCACGAGCCGCCCGGCGCGCTCCGAGGCCGAGCTCTGCAGGTCGGGCAGCATGCCCCAGCCCATGCCGAGCTCGATGGCGCGACGGAACTCGTTCGACGCGGGGACGTGGTGGCGCGGCGGGTCGGGCGGCGTGCCACCGTCGGCGCGGGCGCGCAGGTAGCGGTCCTGCAGGTCGTCCTTGCGGTCGAACGCGAGCACGGGCGCGTGGGCCAGGGCCTTGCGCGTCGGACCGTCGGGGAACCAGCGCGCGACGAACGCCGGGCTCGCCACGGGCCGGTAGCGCATGGTCCCGAGCAGGGTCGAGCGGCACCCCGGGACGGCCTCGGCGACGGACGTCACCGCCGCGACGGCCGTGCCGTCGCGCAGCAGGCCGATCGAGTGGTCCTCGTCCTCGCGCAGCACCTCGAGCCGTGCCCACGCCGACGCCTCGGCGAGCGCCGGGAGCGCCCAGGTGGTGAGCGCGTCGCCGGAGACGACGAGCGTGATCTCCGGCAGCGGGGGAGCGGTCGGCCCGGCGGCTTCCGGCCCCGCCGCACGACCGGCACCATTGGGGATCCCGAGCTCGGCGAGCACGTCCGCCTGCTGGAGCATCAGGTGCCGCGCGTGCCGGACGAGCACCTGGCCCGACGGCGTCAGCGCGGCGGGCGGCCGCGACGCACGAGCACCTGGCCGACGGCGGCCTCGAGCGCGCGCATGCGCTGGCTCACCGCCGACGGCGTGACGCCGAGGTGCCGCGCGGCGGCGTCGAACGTGCCGGTCGCCGCGATCGCCGCGAGCGCGCGGAGCTGGTCGGGCTGGAGATCGGCCATGAGCAGATCTTACGGAGGGGCAGAAACATTCGCTGTACTGCATGGCTCGGCCGCGTCTAGCGTCGGCGTCGTGCCCCTGCTCGCCGTCGCCCCACCGCTCGCCGCCGGACTCGGCGCGGGCCTCTCGCTCATCGTCGCCATCGGGGCGCAGAACGCCTTCGTGCTCCGGCAGGGGCTGCGGCGCGAGCACGTCCTCGCGGTCGTGCTGGTGTGCGCGGCGTCCGACCTCGTGCTCATCGCCGCCGGCACGGCCGGCCTCGGAGCGCTCGTCACGAGCGCGCCCGCGGTGCTCACCACCGTCCGCTGGGTCGGCGCGGCGTTCCTGCTCGTGCTCGCGGCGCTCGCGGCCCGCCGTGCCGTGCGACCGGGCGCCCTGGAGGCGCGGGACGGCGGCACGACGTCCGCGCGGCCGCCGTCGGGACGTCGCTCGCGCTGACGTGGCTCAACCCGCACGTCTACCTCGACACCGTGCTCCTGCTCGGGACGCTCGCGGCCGGGTACGCCGCGGCGCACGCGGGCGACACGGCTGCTCTCGGCTCCGACACGGTGCGCTGGCTCTTCGGCGCCGGGGCGTGCCTCGCGAGCGTCGTTTGGTTCACGGCGCTCGGCTTCGGGGCGCGCCTGCTCGCGCCGGTGTTCGCGCGTCCGACGGCGTGGCGCGTGCTCGACGCCGCGATCGCCGTCGTCATGGCGGCGATCGCGGTCTCGCTCCTCGTCGGCGCGTGACAGGGCGGCGCGCCCCGCGAGCCGTGCGGTACCCACGCGCAGGAGGTGCCGGGCCCGCGCTGGTGACCCGCCCGCGGGCGTCGTACGGTTCCCGCGACCGATCCGTCCCCGCGCCGGGGGGTCCGGCGCCCGGCCCGGCCGGGTGCCGGGCGGCGCGTGCACCACGAGGAGGCGCCATGACCCGGTTCACCCGCTCCGACGACCTGCGCGGCGCGACGTTCGAGGGCGCGGACCTGCACCGCGCCCGGTTCGTGGAGTCCGACCTGTCCGGGGTGGTGATGCGCGGCGTCCACGTCGAGGGGATGGACGTCGACGCGCCGTGGCTGCCGGACGGCGACGCCTTCCGTGTGAACGGCGTGGACGTCGTCCCCTACGTCGAGGCCGAGCTCGACCGCAGGTTCCCGGGCCGCGGCCTGCGGCGCGCGACCGAGCCGGAGGGGCTGCGCGCGGCGTGGGCGGCGATCGAGTCGACGTGGGCGGCGACGCTGGACCGGGTCGCCACGATGCCGGCCGGCACGGTCGACGTCTCCGTGGACGGCGAGTGGTCGTTCGCGCAGACGCTGCGGCACCTCGTGCTCGCGACGGACACGTGGCTCGGGCGGGCCGTCCTCGGCCTGGAGCAGCCGTTCCACCCGCTCGGCCAGCCCGGCCCGCAGGCCGCGGAGGACGGGCTCGACCTGTCGGTCTTCGAGACCGGGACCCCGGCGTTCGCCCGGGTGCTCGAGGCGCGGGCGGACCGCGTCGCGATGGTGCGGGACCTCCTGGCCGCCGTCACGCCGGAGGAGCTGGCCGTGGTGCGCGCCAGCCCGTGGGCCCCGGACTACCCGGAGACCACCCTGTCGTGCGTGCACGTGATCCTCGAGGAGGAGTGGGAGCACCACCGCTTCGCCGTGCGCGACCTGGACCTGATCGAGGCGGGCGCCGTGGCGGAGCGGGCGCCGACCGGGTGAGGGTCAGGTGAGGTCGTCGAAGTCGCCGCGCACCCAGGCCGCGTGGCGCTCCGCCGAGCGCAGCACGACGTCGCGCGCGCCGGCGGGGACGACGCCGTCGAAGTTGTTGTAGAGCCGCTCGAACGGCCGCCGCGCGACGTGCTCGGCGACCCGCAGCGCGACCGCTGCGGAGAGCGGGATCCGGTTCGGGTAGGACCGCATGAAGCTCACGGACGTGCGGTCCGGGTTGGCCATGACGGTGTCGCCGCTGAGCAGCACCCCGCGCCCGTCGGCACCGTCGGCCCAGTGGAGCACCGCGCTGCCGGGGAAGTGCCCGCCGGGCTGCGAGACCGTCACGCCGGGCAGGAGCTCGCGCTCGCCCGACCACGTCTCGATCACCGGGTCCGGCCGCGCGACCCAGCCGGCGTCGGCCTCGGCCACGAGCACGGGGACGCCCCCGAGCGCCCGGCTCCACGCGACCTGCACGCCGAACATGTGCGGGTGGCTCGCGACGATCGCGACGACCGGGCCGAGCGCCCGCACGGCGGCGACCGCCGCGTCGTCGACGTAGCCGAGCGGGTCCCACAGCACCGTGCCCGCCGCGGTCCGGACGAGCTTCGACTGCTGTCCGATGCCGACGCTCGGCTCGCTCGTCAGCCCGTGCAGCCCGGGCTCCAGCTCGGTGACCACGACGTGCTCGCCCGCCGCGGCCAGCTCGGCGAGGGTCGTCCAGCGCTGCCCCGACGCGGGCACCCACTGCCGCTCGTCGGCGCAGATCGCGCAGACGTCCGGCCGCTCGGCGTGCTCGACGGCGCACGTCGCGCAGATCGACCAGGCGTCGGCAGGGGCGGGGTTCGTCGTCGTCGTCGACATGGTCACGTTCCTACCGCGTCCGCGCCGCGACGCGCCAGGGCCGGCGCCGTGTCGGCACCGGGCGGCACCTGCGCGCGTGGGAACGCTTCCACATCGGTGCCCGGACGTCGTAGCGTGGGGCCGGGGCGACCGGACGCACCCACCCGTCCGCGCTCACCTGTCGAGGAGGCCCCATGCCGACGACGCTCGACGACGTCGCCGCCGCCGCGCGCGTCTCCCGCTCGACCGCGTCCCGCGTCCTGCGCGGCGACGGGCCCGTCTCCGAGGACGCGCGCCGGGCCGTGCTCGACGCCGCCGAGCACCTCGGCTACGTCCCGCACCCGGCGCCCGCTCGCTCGCCAGCGGGCGTGGCGAGAGGGTCGTCGTCGCGGTGGGCTCGCCGTCGTCCGCGCTGCTGGCCGACCCTACGTCGCGCGCGTCGTCGCGGCCGCGAGCCGCACCGCCGACGCCGAGGGGGTCGGCGTCGCGCTGCGCTGGCTCGGCGGCACGCCCGCGGTCGAGCTCGACCGGCTCGCGCGCGACCCCGGCGTGGGCGGCGTGCTGCTCGTCGACTACGCGGTCGACGTCCTCGACCAGGTCCCGCCCGCGCTGACGCCCCGGCTCGCCGCGATCGGCCCCGCGGCCCGCGGCGTCCGCGCCTTCGACGTCGACGCGGCGGCAGGGATCGCCGGTCTCATGCGGCACGTGCTCGACGGCGGCCGCCGGGACGTCGTCATGCTCGCCGGCCCGTGGTGGCTGCCGGGGACGCGCCGGGCCGTCGACGCGTACGGCGCGGTGGTCGCGGACGCCGGGGCGCCGCGCCGGGTCGTCAGCACCGACCTCACGGCCCGGGCGGGCGCGGACGCGGTCCGGGAGGTGCGGCGGCGCTGGCCGCGCGCGGACGCCGTCGTCGCCATGAGCGACACGCTCGCGCTCGGCGCGCTGCGCGCGCTCGCGGAGGACGGCGTGGCCGTGCCCGACGACGTCGCGATCACCGGCTTCGACGACCAGCCGTTCGTGCGCGACGTCGCGCCCACCCTGACGACGGCGACGCACCCCGTCGAGGAGATCGCCGCCGCCGCGACCGCGGAGCTGCTCGGGCGCCGCCGCGCGGAGCGCCGGACGTTCCCCTCGCACGTCGTCGCGCGCGCGACCGCGTGACGCACGGCGCCCCGCGAGGCAGGCACTGCCAGCACCTGCCTCGCCGGGTGCTCACGCCGTAGCGTCGTGTGCAGGCCTGGCGCACCCGCGCCGGGCGGAGGACGAGGAGGAAGCATGGGAACGTGGACCGCGGACGAGCTCGACCGCGTCGGTCGCGCCGAGGAGCTGCAGGTGTCGTCCGTGCGTACGGACGGGAGCCTGCGTCCGTACGTGACGATCTGGGTCGTGCGTGTCGGCGACGACGTCTACGTCCGATCCGCGTACGGACCGGAGAACGGCTGGTTCCGCCGGGCGCTGTCCAGCGGGCGAGGACGTGTCCGCGCGGGCGGCGTCGAGAAGGACGTGACGTTCGAGCAGGTGGGCAGCGAGGCCGGTGGTGAGATCGACGCGGCCTACCACGCCAAGTACGACCGGTACGGTCCGGCGATCGTCGGGTCGGTCACCGGTTCCGGGGCCGATCTCACGACGATCCGGCTGACCCCGCGGGCGTGAGACGGAGGCGAGGTCCACGCCCGGAGCCCTGGAGGGCTCAGGACCGTGCGGGTGGATCACCGTCCGCGTCGACGGCGGCCGACTCCAGGGCCTGGGTGCTGTCCTCGTCGAGGCGGTCCAGCAGGAGCATCTGGTCGTACTCGGGGGTGTTCGGCTCGGCGTAGTAGGAGAGCAGGGCCTGCCCGTCGGTGCCGCTGAGCTGCATGACCTGGTAGCCGACCTTCATGTCGCCGACGACGGGGTGGTGCAGCGACTTGCGACCCTCGGTCGGCGGGACGATGTCGTAGCGTTCCCACAGTCCGGCGAACTCCGGGCTCTTCACGAGCAGCTCGCCGACGAGATCGCGGAGGTCGGCGGCGTCCGGCTCGGTGGCGGCGAGCATCCGCAGGCCCGAGACGACCCCGTTGAGCTGGGCGGTCCAGTTGCCGTACAGGCCGCGTGCGCTCGGGTGGAGGAAGGCGTAGCGGGCGACGTTGCGCCGGGTCGCGGGCCACTCCTCGATGCCTGCCAGCATCCGGAGCCCGCTGGGGTTCCAGGCCAGCAGGTCGCCGATACGGTTGGTGACGTAGGCCGGGAACGGGCGCAGGTTCTCGAGGATCAGCCGCACCCCTGCCCGTACGTGGCGGGTGGGGGCGATGTTGGGGACCAGGTCCCTGCGGTCCACCTGGGCTGCGAGCCGACGCAGGTGGTCGCGCTCGTCGTCGTCGAGCCGGAGAGCCCTGCCGAGCGACTCCACGACCGCTGGGCTCGGGTGTCGTTCGGTGCCGCGCTCCAGCCGCACGTAGTAGTCGATGCTGATGCCGGCCAGCGCTGCGAGCTCCTCGCGCCGGAGCCCGGGTGTCCGGCGGACACCCTGACCACGGATCAGTCCCACCTCCTCCGGCGTCAGGCGGTCGCGTCGGGTGCGCAGGAACACGCCGAGCTCGGTGCTGGGACGTGAGGCGGCAGCAGGCTCATCCCACCATGATCGCCCGGCCGCGCTCCGCGAGACAGGCAGTGGTGCTCCCTGGAACGCCCCGGTCTGCCCGGCGTCGCGCACGTCGACGACAGTGGGAGCAGCGGCCGCACCGAGAACACTCGGGCGGCCTGCCCACCACGGATCACCGACCGAAGGAATGCCCGTGTCATCAGCCGCTCCTGCTCCGCACGCCTCGGCCAGGCGGTGGACCGTTCTCGCGGTCGTCTCGCTCGCCCAGCTCATGGTGGTGCTCGACGGCTCCGTCGTGAACATCGCCCTGCCCGACGCCCAGGCGGACCTGGGCACCTCCGACGTCGCCCGGCAGTGGATCGTCACCGCCTACGGCCTCGCGTTCGGCGGCCTCCTGCTGGTCGGAGGGCGCTTCTCCGACCGTTTCGGCCGCCGGCGCATGTTCCTCGTCGGCCTGATCGGATTCGCCGTCGCGTCCGGGCTCGGCGGTCTCGCCGCCGACACCACCATGCTGATCGTCGCCCGAGCCCTGCAGGGCGTCTTCGCCGCGCTGCTCGCGCCCGCGGTGCTGTCGGTGCTGACCCTGACGTTCCCCGGCGGGCGGGACCGCGCCACGGCGTTCGGTGTCTTCAGCGCCGTCGCCGCCGGAGGCGGAGCCGTCGGCCTGCTGCTCGGCGGGATGCTCACGGAGTGGGTCAGCTGGCGATGGACCCTGCTCGTGAACGTCGTCATCGCGATCCCGGTCGCCGTCGCCGCCCGGGCCGTCGTGCCTCGCCACGAGGTGGGCGAGGACAAGCCGCGCATCGACCTCGTCGGAGCGGTCCTCGCCACCGGTGGCCTCGTCGCCCTCGTGTACGGGTTCACGAGCGCCGAGCTCGACGGCTGGACGGCGCCGCTGACCCTGGGGCTGTTCGCCGCAGCGGTCCTCCTGATGGTCGCCTTCGTGGTCCTCGAGTCTCGCGTCCGGCACCCGCTGCTGCCGCTGCGTGTCGTCGCCGACCGCAACCGTGGCGGCGCGTACCTCGCGACAGGGCTCGCCATCATGGCGATGTTCGGCCAGTTCCTGCTGCTGACGTACTACTTCCAGCTGGTGCTCGGCTACACGCCGATCCAGGCGGGGCTCGCCTTCATCCCGCTCACCGGGAGCCTCGTCGTCGGCTCCACGCAGATCGGTGCCCGGCTGGTCACGCGCGTCGCGCCCCGGTACGTCATGGCGGCCGGGTACTTGGTCGCCGCGCTCGGGTTCGCCACCTTCCTGCTCCTCGGCACCGACAGCTCGTACTGGGCGGTGCTGCCCGGCTCGATGATGCTCGGCCTCGGCACGGGCACCGCGGGCGTGGCTGCCACGTCGCTCGGGACGTCCGCCGTCGCGGCCGAGGACGCAGGCGTCGCCTCAGCCATGCTCAACACCTCCCAGCAGCTCGGCGGCGCGATCGGCACCGCGCTCCTCGCGACCGTCGCCGCGAGCGTCACCGCCGGCAGCACCGTCGGCGACCCGCTCGAGGCCACCATGCAGGGCTACCTCGTCGCGTTCGGAGTGGCCGCCGGCCTCATGGTCGGCGCAGCGGCGCTCGCCATGGTGCTGGTCGACGCGCGCCCCGAGCGCCACACGATGGACGCCGAACCGTCCGCCACCCTCGCCCACTGAACCGTCACGACAAGGAGCATCACATGTCCCAGGAAGTCGCCGTCCTCATCGGCACCGGCAGCATCGGCCTCGCAGCGGCCGCCGCGCAGCAGCGGGGCGGACCCTGCTGCTCGCCGACTACAAGGAGACGCAGCTCGAGTCCACCGCGGAGCTTCTGACGGGTGAGGGCTACGAGGTGCGCACGCAGGTCACGGACGTGTCCGACCCCCAGGCCGTCGCGGCGCTCGCCGACAGGGCCGCCGAGCTCGGGCCGGTCACGCGCCTGGTGCACGCGGCCGGCGTCTCTCCGGTGCAGGCGAGCACCCAGCGCGTCATCGATGTCGACCTGCTGGGCACCGCCTACGTGCTCGAGGAGATCGGACGCGTGGTGTCGGCGGGCGGCTCCGGGATCGTCGTCGCCAGCATGGCGGGGCACATGGGCCCGGGGTTCCCGGGCGAGCTCGAGCACGCACTGGCCTACACGCCGACGGCAGAGCTCGGTGCGCTGCCGCAGCTCACCCCCGAGGCGGTCGGGGACTCGGGTGCCGCGTACACCCTCGCGAAGCGTGCCAACGCGCTGCGCGTGCAGGCTGCGGCCGTCACGTGGGGCGCGCGCGGTGCGCGGGTCAACTGCCTGAGCCCGGGCATCATCTCCACGCCGCTCGCGCGCGACGAGATGACCGGTCCCATGGCCGCCGGGTACCAGGCGATGATCTCGACCTCGGCCGCCGGCCGCATGGGCACGCCCTCCGAGGTCGGTGACCTCGCGGCGTTCCTGCTCGACGCGACCGGTGCCTTCATCACCGGCGCCGACATCCTCATGGACGGCGGCGTGATCGCCGCGATGAAGGCGGGACAGCTGGGCTGAACCGGGGGCGTCCGGGCTGCTGAGGGAGGCAGTGCCACGACCTCCCTCGGCAGCGGCGGTTCACCTAGCGTCGGTCCATGGCGACCTCGACACAGCTCCGGGCACCGCGCCGGACGTCTCGACCACGGACGGCCGGCGCGGTGGCCGTGACCGCGGCCCTGCTCCTCGGGCTCGGTGCCTGTACCGCCGACCCGCAGGAGCCCGACACCGGGCTCGGCGGCCCCGAGCCGTCCTCGTCGTCGACCGACCCCGGCTCCTCCGGCACGTCCTCGTCCGCGGCGAGCGGGGACGGCGCGGCGTCCAGCACGTTCGTGACCGTCGCGGTGACGGTCGCCGACGGTGCGGACGGCGGCCCGGCGCAAGGTCGCTCGTTGACCGTCCCCGAGGGGTGGTCGGCGGAGGTCTGGGCGGACGTCGCCGGTGCGCGGCTGGCGGCGTGGACCCCGGACGGCAGTCTCGTGGTCTCCACGGGTGATCGGGGCATCCTCGAGCTGCTGACCCCCACGTCCCCGGGCTCGGCACCGGAGCGGACGACGCTCCTGGCGGGGCTGGACAACCCGCAGGGTGTGGCGTTCACCGAGCAGGACGGCCGCGACGTGCTCGTGCTCGGGGAGGCGACGCGGATCGTCGCCTGGGACTATGCCGACGGCGCGGTCACGGACGAGCGGGTCCTCGTGGACGGCCTGCCGTCCGACGGTCACGGCAGCAAGGGCGTCACGGTGCAGGGCGGCACCGTCTACTACAGCCTGGGCTCGGCCGAGAACCGTGATCCCGCCGACCGCTCCACCGATCCCGAGCGAGGCACCGTCTGGCAGGTCCGGCTCGACGGCTCCGACAACGAGCTCGTCGCCTCGGGTGTGCGCAACGGGTTCGCGCTCGACGTCGCGCCCGACGACACCCTCTTCGTCGCGGTCAACCAGGCCGACAACCAGCCCTACCCGTTCCAGGACGACACCGGGCGGTACGGCGAGGTGGTCCCGGAGTACGTGAACGAGAACCCCGTCGAGCCGCTCACCCGGATCACCCCCGGCACCGATCTCGGGTGGCCGCTCTGCGTGCCCGACACGCGCGACAGCGCCGACCTGACGGACCTGCCGTACGTCGAGGACCCGGAGAACAACCCCGACGGCTCCGCGCTCGACTGCGCGAGCCTGCCGAGCACGATGGTGGGGCTGCCTTCGCACTCGGCACCGCTCGGCCTGGAGTTCACCGCCGGGACCACGCTGGAGGAGACGGTGGGCAGGGGAGCGATCGTCGCCGCGCACGGGTCGTGGAACCGCCGGCCTCCGCGCCCGCCGTACGTCGCGTTCAGCCCGTGGGACGACGAGACGGCGACGCTCGGCGCGCCGGTGGAGCTCGTGACCGGGTTCCAGGAGGAGGACGGGTCCCGGTGGGGACGCGCGGTCACGGCCGTCCCCGGGCCGGACGGTTCGCTGTACGTGACCGACGACGAGGCGGGCCTCGTCTACCGCCTCACCCCGGGCGCCTGACGGCCGATCGGGCGCCCTGCCGTCGGCACCGTGCCGTCACGTCGTCACCGGGGAGCGAGACCGACGGTGACGACGCGGTCGTCGCCGGCGCGCGGCGTGCCGTAGAACGAGCCGGTGTTGCCGGTGACCAGCCACAGCCGACCGTCCGGGCCCTCCGCGACGGCGCGGAGGCGACCCACCGCCCCGGCGTAGTGCTCCTCGCTCCGGGACGGGTCCGGCACCGGGACGCTGCGCAGCACCTCGCCGCGCAGGTTCGCGACGAAGATCGTGTCGCCGACGACCGCGATGCCGCTCGGGCTCGCCTCCGCGGGCTCCCACTGCTGCACGGGGTCGACGAACTCGCCGTCCGACGTCCCCTCCGCGACCGGCCAGCCGTAGTTGCCGCCGGGGGTGATGATGTTCAGCTCGTCCCAGGTGTCCTGCCCGAACTCGCTGGCGAACATGGTGCCGTCCGCCGACCAGGCGAGGCCCTGCACGTTGCGGTGGCCGTAGCTGTAGACGTAGGAGTCGGGGAACGGGTTGTCCGCCGGCACGTCGCCGTCGGGCGTCATGCGGAGGATCTTCCCGGCGAGAGAGGCCGTGTCCTGGGCGACGTCGGGCGTGCCGTTGTCGCCCACACCGGCGTAGAGCATCCCGTCGGGCCCGAACGCGATCCGTCCGCCGTTGTGCCTCCGACCCGCCGGGATGGCGTCGAGGACGGTCTCCGGCGCGCCCAGCGCCAGGGACCCAGGCCGACCCCTGAGCGTGAACCGCTGGATGCGGTTGCCGTCCTGACCGGTCGAGAACGCGTAGAGCCGACCCTGCCCGTCGAGTGCCAGGCCGAGGAGCCCACCCTCGGCGACGCCGGGGTCGAGACCGGCGACAGCGCCGACCTCGCGGGCCGTCCCGTCGTCGAGGAGCTCCAGCACTCGGCCGGAGTTGCGTTCGCTGACGATCGGCGTCCCCTCCAGGAACACCAGCGACCAGGGGTTGGTCAGTCCCGTCACCACGTCGAGGGGATCACCGGCGGGTGCGACCTCGGACGGCGGCGTCCCTCCGGACCTTTCCGGCGACGGCGACGGCGACGGCGTCACCGGTTCGCTGGGAGCGACGCCGGGAGCGGGCTCCGGTGCGCCCGTGCACCCGGCGAGCGCGAGGCTCGCGAGGACGAGCAGCGTCCGGCGCCTCCGGCGGACGTCTCGATGCGGTCGGACCATGGTTCGACGCTAGGAGGGGGCATGCGGCCGAGCCAGGCCCTGGCACGGCCTCCCTCCGTGGGCGCGACGAACCTAGCGTGGCCGGGAGCGAGAGCTCCACCAGGGCCCGGCGCACGCCACCGGTAGGCTTCGAGAGACGAGCGAGACGCACCATGGCAGAAGATCCGGTTGGTCGTCGCACGGTGCTGCGCGCCGCGATCGCGATCGGCGGCGCCGGACTGGCGAGCACGCTGGCCGCCTGCACGACGGGGCCGCGCCCCCCGTCCCCGGCAACGGCCTCACCGGGCGTACAGTCCCCGCGCGCACAACCTTCCGCGTCGTCCGGCACGTCCGCGCCGCGCGTGCTGATGGCCTACTTCTCCCGCGCCGGAGAGAACTACTGGTACGGCGGTCGGAGGGTGCTCCAAACGGGCAACACCCAGGTCGTCGCGGAGACGATAGCCGAGCTGGTCGATCTCGAGGTCCACCGCATCGAGGCCGCAGACCCGTACCCCTTCGAGTACGAACCCACCGTGCAGCGCAGCTGGAGCGAGGTGCGGACCGAGGCGCGGCCCGGGATCGCGCACCCCTCCCCCGCAGCGGACGCGTTCGACGTGATCCTGCTCGGCAGTCCGGTGTGGGCGTCGCAGGAGCCGATGATCATGCGCACCTTCGTGGAAGGCCTGGACGGGTTGGCCGGGAAGCAGGTGTACCCGTTCGTCACCTACGCCGTCAGCGGGTTCGGAAGCGTCCTGGACCACTACGCGGAGCTGTGCCCGGACGCGAGCATCGGCGACGGTCTCGCCGTCCGCGGCGAGGAGGCCACGAGCGCCGAGGCCGAGATCAGGACCTGGCTCGAGGGCAACGGACTGCTCTGATCGCGTGCGCCGGCCGGGCGCACACCGGTATCACCGAAGGAGACGACAGCGATGAAGACACGCACACTGGGAACGAGCGGGCTGGAGGTGTCCGCGATCGGGCTCGGATGCATGATGCTCAGCGACCCGGAGACGGCACCGGAGGTGATCCGTCGGGCCGTCGACCTCGGGGTCACGCTGTTCGACACCGCTGAGGTGTACGGCCCCTACGCCAACGAGGAACTCGTCGGAAGGGTGCTCGCGCCCGTCCGCGACCACGTGGTGATCGCGACGAAGTTCGGGTTCGAGCTCGACGGCGACGGTCGACGGCAGGGCGGGCTGAACAGCCGTCCTGAGCACATCCGTAGCTCCGTGGACGGATCGCTGCGTCGGCTCGGCACCGACCACATCGACCTGCTCTACCAGCACCGCGTCGACCCGGACGTGCCGATCGAGGACGTCGCCGGGACGGTCAAGGACCTGGTCGCCGAGGGCAAGGTGGGCCACTTCGGCATGTCCGAGGCCGGGGTCGACAGGATTCGTCGCGCCCACGCCATCCACCCCGTGACGGCGGTGGAGAGCGAGTACTCGCTGTGGTGGCGCGAGCCGGAGCAAGAGATCCTGCCGGTGCTCGCCGAGCTCGGGATCGGCTTCGTCCCGTACAGCCCGCTCGGCAAGGGCTTCCTCACGGGCAGCGTCAGCGGCGCCCTGGGCGACGACGACTGGCGCAAGGTCTTCCCGCGCTTCACCCCGGAGATGATCGAGAGCAGCCAGGGACTCGTCGACCTGATGCGGCGGGTCGCCGAACGACGTGGTGCGACACCCGGCCAGGTGGCGCTCGCCTGGATCCTCGCCGGCAACCCGTGGGCCGTGCCGATCCCCGGTACCCGCCGGGTCGAGAGGCTCGAGGAGAACGTCGGCGGCGCCGAGGTCGAGCTGACGGACGACGACCTGCGCGAGATCGACGAGATCGCCGCTCCCCTCCAGCTCACCGGTGACCGCTACCCGGCCGCCATGCAGAAGATGATCGACCGGTGAGCGCAGCCCGTCGGTTGGGGTCGCTCGAGGTGTCCCCGATCGGACTCGGCTGCATGGGGCTGAGCGCGAACTACGGTCGGGCGCGTCCCGGCGGGAGGGCGTGGCGGTCGTCCGAGCCGCCGTCGACCGCGGTGTCACGATGTTCGACACCGCCGAGATCTACGGGCCGCACACGAACGAGGAGCTGGTCGGGGAGGCGCTGGCACCCGTACGTGAAGCGGTGGTGATCGCCACGAAGTTCTGGCGGGCGGGTTCTCGCGGCGCGATCCGGTCCTCCGTGGAGGGCTCGCTCCGCCGGCTTCGCACCGAGCGCATCGACCTGCTCTACGCCCACCGCCTCGACCCGCGCTATTCCGTCGAGGACGTCGCCGGGACGGTCTCCGAGCTCGTGGACGAGGGGAAGGTCGGCGCGTTCGGGCTCTCCGAGGTAGGGGCGACGACGATCCGTCGTGCTCATGCCGTGCTGCCGCTCGCGGCGGTGCAGAACGAGTACTCTCTGTGGGCCCGGGAGTCCGAGGGCACGGTTTTCGACACGCTGGAGGAGCTGGGCATCGGCTTCGTGCCGTGGAGTCCGCTCGGCCAAGGCTTTCTCACCGGCACGGTACGGCCTGGTGACCGCTTCTCCGACGGTGACGTCCGCGCCTGGTTCCCGCGTTTCACGAAGGCGGCCCGAGAGGCGAACGCTCCTCTCGTCGACGCGATCGCCCGCGTCGCGGAGCGTGTCGACGCGACGAGCGCGCAGGTAGCCCTCGCCTGGGTACTCGCACGGCGGCCCTGGATCGTGCCGATCCCCGGCACCCGCCGGCTCGAGCGGCTCGAGGAGAACCTTGCCGCCGCCGACCTCCGGCTCGATTCCGCCACGGTGGCCGAGCTGACGGCCGTCGTCGACAGGATTCGCGTTCACGGGCCGCGCGGCACCGGCAACGAGCGGTACTCCTGACCTCCGGGTTCGACCGGAGTCTCAAGACGCCCGAGCACGACCACGTGCACCTGATGTCCCCTCGGTCAGAACATCGTCGCGGTGGAACGCCTGAGCAGCCAGGTCCCGTCGCGGCGGGCGTAGGTGCTGGTCGATTCCAAGGGCCATCGGCCCCGTGCGCCCCAGATCGTCGCGAGCACCTGGTTCCTCGTGACGAGCACGGCGGAGTCGCCGTGGACCTCCACGTGCGCGGACACTCGCTCGACCTGGTGGTAGGCCATCCGGCCGGATGCGATCTGCTGCAGCCAGTCGTCCCGGGTCTGCTCCTGTCCGGTGATGTGCACCGCGACGAAGTCAGCGTCGAGCAGGGCGTCGAGCGCCGCCACGTCGGCCTCGACGAGGCCCACGAGGAGCAGGCGATCCCTGTCCAGGATCGCCTGCTCCTCGGCGGGTGCGGACATCAGAAGTAGGTCGGCTGACGGGTGACGTAGTGCTCCTCCAAGGCGCCCGTCTCGTCGTCGGTGAGCTCGATGTCGAGCGCGGCCACGGCGTCGGCCAGGTGATGCTCTTTCGTCGCCCCGACGATCGGCGCGGTGACGACCGGGTTCCGCAGCACCCAGGCGAGCGCGACCTGCGCCATGGAGACCCCGCGCGACTCAGCGATGCGCTGGACGGCGTCCACCACGGCTCGGTCGCTGTCGAGGAACAGAGGGCGGCCCGCGAAGTCGGTGTCCGGGTTCGACTGCGCACGCTCCGTGCCCTGCTCGCCCCACGGGCGCGCGACGCGGCCGGCGGCCAGCGGGCTCCACGGGATGCTCCCGACGCCCTGGTCCGCGAGCAGGCCGAACATCTCTCGCTCCTCCTCGCGCATGAGGAGGTTGTACTGGTCCTGCATCGAGATGAACGTGGTCCAGCCGTGGAGCTCTGCGGCCGACTGCAGCTTGGCGAACTGCCACGCGTACATGCTCGAGGCACCGATGTACCGGACCTTGCCGCTCTTGACGACGTCGTGCAACGCCTCCATGGTCTCCTCGACCGGCGTGTCGGGGTCGAACCGGTGGATCTGGTAGAGATCGATGTAGTCGGTGCCGAGGCGCGTCAAGGAGGCATCGACCTGCTCGAGGACGGCACGCCGGGAGAGGCCGGATCCGCCGGGGCTGTCGGACATCTTCGAGAACAGCTTGGTGGCGAGGACGATGTCCTCACGACTGGTGTAGTCCCGGATCGCCTGCCCGACGATCTCCTCGCTGGTGCCATGACCGTAGATGTTCGCGGTGTCCCAGAACGTGATACCGAGCTCGAGCGCCTGCTTGAAGATCGGCTCCGCGGCGTCCCGGTCGAGCGCCCAGGGCATCTGCGAGGTGTCCCCGAAGCTCATGCAACCCAGCGCGACCCGGCTGACGACGAGGCCGGAGCTGCCGAGACGGGTCGTGTCCATGTTCACGCCTCCGGGATGTCGAAGTTCACGAACTGCTGGTCCATCTCGGCCGACGCCTTCCACGAGCTCTCGCCGGTGTCGAGCGCGTCGATCCGGGCGAGCTCCTCGTCGGTGAGCGAGAAGTCGAAGACGTCGAAGTTCTCGGCGATGCGCTGCGGGTTCACCGACTTCGGGATCGCCGAGCGGCCCTGCTGCAGGTGCCAGCGCAGCATGACCTGGGCGGCGGACCGGCCGTGCTCGCGCCCGATCGTGTTCAGCACGGGGTCCTCGAGCGTGCTGCGCTGGGAGTCGTCGGTCTCGCCCGACATGAAGCCCGGGTAGAACGTGATGCCACCGATGGGCGACCACGCCTGCGTGAGGATGCCGAGCTCGGCGTGCCGCTGCTGCAGTGCCTTCTGCTGCGCGTACGGGTGCAGCTCGACCTGGTTGACAGCCGGGACGATCTCGGTCCGCTCGGCGAGGTTCGCGAGGTCGTCGGGCTGGAAGTTCGACACGCCGATGGCACGCACGCGGCCGTCGGCGAGGAGCTTCTCGAGCGCACGGTACGCGCCGACGGTGCGGTCGAACATGCTCGCGAGAGGCTGGTGAAGGATCAGGAGGTCGATGTGGTCCAGGCCGAGCTTGGCAGCGGACTTGTCGTACGCGTGCAGGGTCTCGTCGTAGCCGAAGTCGCTGACCCAGATCTTCGTCTCGACGAACACCTCCTCGCGCGGGATGCCGGAGTTGCGCAGCCCCTCGCCGACGCCCGTCTCGTTCTGGTAGGAGGCGGCGGTGTCGATGTGCCGGTAGCCCGTCTCCAGCGCGGTCCGCACGACGGCGGCGGTCTCGTCGGGCGGCGTCTGGAAGACGCCGAAGCCGAGGGGCGGGAGGGTGACGCCGTTGTTGAGTCGCAGGTCCTGGGTGGTGGTCTGGTCGCTCATGCTCTCGACCGTATCGACGCCTGCGGCGCCGTGGGAGGGAGCGATGCTGCCCCCCACGACCGTCATCTGCCGCTGTAGACCGGGAATGCGGAGTGCTCGCCGTAGTCCTTCTCGTCCAGGTGTCGCAGCGCCTCCATGTCCTCGTCCGAGATCTCGAAGTCGACGTCGGCGTTGCTGCGCATGTGCTCCGGGTTCGCGGTCTTCGGCAGCGGCACCGTGCCGAGCTGCAGCGCGTAGCGGATGCACAGCTGCGGCACGCTGACCCCGTACTTCTCGGCCGCCGTGACGAGCTCGCGGCTCTTGAGAGCCTCACCGTGGGCGATGGGGGAGTAGGCCTCCACGAGGACGTCGTGGCGTCGCAGTACTCGATGAGGTCTGTCGGGGTGTTGCCTGCGTGGACGAGGATCTGGTTGACGTGCGGCGCGACGGTCGCGCGTCCCGGAGCCTGTCGAGGTCCGCCTCGAGGAAGTTCGAGACGCCGATCGCCCGCAGCTTCCCCGCGTCGTAGGCCTCCTCGAGCGCGCGCCACGCCTGCCGGTTGCCCTCGGCGTAGTCCCCGCCGCGGAAGTCGTCCCACGGCTGCGGGGAGTGGATGAGCATCAGGTCGAGGTGGTCCAGGCCCATCGTCGCGAGCGACCCGTCGATCGCGGCGACGGCGCCGTCGTAGTCCTTGACCTCCGCGGCGAGCTTGGTCGACACGAAGAGCTCGTCGCGCGTCACCCCGCTGCTGCGGATGCCTTCTCCGACGCCGCGTTCGTTGCCGTACGCCTGTGCGGTGTCGATGTTGCGGTACCCGATCTCGACCGCGGAACGGACGGCCTGGGCGACCTCGCCGTCGTCGACGAACCACGTCCCGAGACCGAGCCTCGGGACCATGACGCCGTTGGCCAGGGTGTACGTCTCGTGCAGGACCATCAGCTGCTCACTCTCTCGTGGATGTCAGCGGGGCTCGACGCGGAGGGTCGTCGCCCGTGCCGCGGGGGCGGTGATGTGCTCGACGGCCGGGCCGTCGCCGTACTTGGCGTGGTAGGCGTCGTCGATCGCGTCGTCGCGGGCGCCGTCGGGGGTGAACGTGACCTCGGCACGGACGCCGCCGGCGTCGACGGCGCCCGTCCCGGTTCGTCGCACGCCGCGGTACCAGGCGCCGTCGTCCCCGCGCACGGAGCGGATGTAGAGCGCCCCGTCGACGACGACGTGCCACACGATCCGGGGCGTGCGCAGCGTGCCGTCCGGACGGTGCGCTGCGACGCGCAGCTCGTCGTCGGCGTCGATCGTCGCGAGGTCGGCCTGGGTCCAGTCGGTCATCGGGAGCTCCTGTCGGCGGAGGTTCGGTCGTGGGCGGGTGCGACGTCGTCGAGCGTGCGCAGGGCGTTGAGGACACGTGGGTAGCCGACGTACGGCAGGAGCTGCGTGATCACCGTGACCAGCGTCGCGCGGTCGTTGCCCACCCGCATGTTGGCCGACACGTGGCCCGCGACCTGAGGGTCCGCGCCGCCGAGCGCGACGAGCATGGAGAGCGTGAGCAGCTCGCGGGTCGGGACGTCCAGCCCGGTGCGGGTGTAGTGGTCGCCGAAGCAGTTCGCCGAGAGGTAGCGCTGGATGTGCCGGGTGTCGGCGGGAGCGTGGGCGTAGAGGGCCTCGACCGCGTCGTCGCCCACGACGTGCTTCTGCACGGCCAGGCCGCGCTCGGCGCGGGTCTCGCGCGTGGTGGTGGACTGCCCCGGCAGGGGCAGCTCGACGCCCTGTTCGGAGAGCAGCTCGTTCGTCGCGTGCAGGACGTCGAGCACGCGACCCATGCCGACGTACGGCACCGCCTGGTACACGACCTCCTTGATCTCGACCGGCGTCACGCCGACGCGCAGCGCCCCGCCCGCGAGGAGCCGGAACTCCGCGACGGCGCCGAGCGCGATCAGTGCGGCGAGCTGCACCAGCGTGCGCGTGCGCGGGTCGAGCGGGGCGTCGGCCTGGACGTCGTCGAACGCGAAGTCGTCGAAGTGCTCGATCAGCTCCGGGTCGGTCTGCGCCAGGGTCGAGACGCGGTCGCCGAACAGCGCGTCGTGGTGGGTGCGTGCGGCTTCCGTCGGCATGGTGGTCGCGTCCTTCGGATCGTCGGTGAGGAGACTGCGCCCGGCTCCACCGGGGAGGGCCGGCCAGGGCGGTCGCACGAGGAGCGCGGGCTCGAGACTCGCGCTCCTCGTGCGCCGCGGTCAGGGACGCACGAGGACCTTGAGCCTCTCGCGCGAGTCCATGAGGCGGTAGCCCTCGGCGACGTCGTCCAGGGAGACCTCGGCGTCGAACACGAGACCGGGGTCGATCTCGCCGCTGAGCACCTGCGGGATCGCTGCCTCGATGTAGGCGCGCACCGGTGCCGGGCCGCCGTTGAGGGTGGCGTTCTTGCCGAACAACGACCCGAACCCGATCGGCGCCTCCTCGTACTGCGGGACGCCGACGCGGGAGATGACCCCGCCGGGACGGACGACGCCGTACGCCTGCTCGTAGGCGGGCATGTGCCCGACGGCCTCGAGCACGACGTGCGACCCCTCGCCGCCGGTGAGCTCGAGGACCTTCGCGACGCCCTCCTCGCCGCGCTCGGCGACCACGTGCGTCGCGCCGAACGTGCGGCCCAGGTCGGTGCGGTCCTGGTGGCGGCCCATGAGGATGATCCTCTCGGCGCCGAGCTGCTTGGCCGCCAGGACGGCGGACAGCCCGACCGCGCCGTCGCCGACCACGGTGACGGTCTTGCCGGGTCCCACCTGGCCCATGTGGGCGGCGTGGTACCCCGTCAGGTACACGTCGGCCAGCGTGAGCAGGCTCGGCAGCATGCTCGCGTCGACGTCGGACGGCAGCTTCACCAGCGTCCCGGAGGCCTGCGGCACGCGGATCTTCTCCGCCTGCGCGCCCCCGACACCGCCGGCGCCGTACCACCCGCCGTGCTGGCAGGCGGTGTGGAAGCCCTCGCGGCAGAACGGGCACGTGTTGTCCGAGAACGCGAACGGGGAGACGACCAGGTCGCCGGGGGCGAGGTCGGTGACCGCGTCGCCGACCTGCTCGACGACGCCGAGGAACTCGTGCCCCATCGGGGCGCCCTCCTCCGACGCCGGCATCGAGTGGTACGGGTGCAGGTCGGACCCGCACACGCACGCGAGGGTGACGCGCACGACCGCGTCGGTGGGCTCGACGATCGTCGGGTCGGGGACCTCCTCGACCCGCACGTCGCCGGCGCCGTACATGAACGTTGCTCGCATGAAGAGGTGATGCCTTTCGGTACTGCTCCCACGGGACGTGAGAGGCGGTGGTGGTGAGTGGTCCACGGGGGTCCGGCCCCGGGCGGCGGTCAGCGCCGCCGGGCCGCCGGCGCGAGCTCGTGGACCCCGTAGCTGTCGTCGTCGGGGTTGACGGTCACGCCGGGGGCGACGATCTCGTCGATGCGGTCGAGGACGTCGGCGGGCAGCGTGCGCTCGACCGCGGGCAGGTAGGACTCGAGCTGCTCCATGGTCCGGGGGCCGACGATCGCCGACGTCACGCCGGGGTGGTTGACGACGAACGCGATCGCCAGCTCGAGGAGCGGCATGCCGGCCTGGTCCGCGAGCTGCGCGAGGTCCTCGACGAGGTCCAGCTTGCGCTGGTTCGCGGGGGTGCTCATGTCGAAGCGTGCGCTCGGCCGCGCGCTCGACGTCGGGGACGACGCCGCGTCCTTGCGCCAGCGGCCGGAGAGCCAGCCCCCGCTGAGCGGGCTGTACGTCAGGGTGCCCATGCCGTGACGCTGCACGGTCGGCAGGACGTCGCTCTCGATCCCGCGCACGAGGATCGAGTAGGGCGGCTGCTCGGTGACGAAGCGTTCGAGGTTCCGCTCGCGGGCGGCCCACTGGGCCTCGACGATCTGGGAACCGGAGAACGAGGACGAGCCGATGTAGCGGACCTTGCCCTGGCGCACGAGGTCGGTGAGGGCACCGAGGGTCTCCTCGACGTCCGTGTCCGGGCTGGGCCGGTGCACCTGGTACAGGTCGAGGTGGTCGGTGCGCAGGCGGCGCAGCGACTCCTCGACCTCGCGGATGATCCACCGGCGCGAACCCCCTCGATGGTTGGGGTCGTCGTCCATGGGCATGAAGAACTTGGTGGCCAGGAAGACCTCGTCGCGGCGGCCCTGGAGCGCCTCCCCGACGATCTCCTCAGACGCTCCGGCGGAGTACACGTCGGCGGTGTCGACGACGTTGATCCCCGCGTCGAGCGCGCGATGGATGATGCGGATCGAGTCCTGGCGGTCGTCGTTGCCCCAGGGGCCGAACATCATGGCCCCGAGCGTCAGCGGGCTGACCTGGACGCCGGTCCGTCCCAGCGGTCGGTACTGCATGGTGGTTCCTCCTCAGGCCTCGGGTTGCTGGTCGGCCTGTGCCTGCGCTCCGCGGTGGGCGGGTGCCTCGTTCCTCGGTCCCCACCCTCCGCTGCGCTCCGGCTCAGGCTCGGGGATCGGGAAGAGCTGGCGCTCGTCGAACTCCCGCTCCGGGTCGGGGCCGCTCGCCGTGCCCGTGTCGAGGGCGTCGACGCGAGCCAGCTCGTCGGCCGACAGGGTGAACCCGGTGACGTCGAGGTTCTGACGGATCCTGTCGGGGTTCACCGACTTGGGGATCGCCGAGCGGCCCTGCTGCACGTGCCAGCGGAGCATGACCTGTGCGGGGGAGACCCCGTGCGTCGCGGCGATCTCGCCGATCGCCGGGTCCTGCATGACGCTGCGGCGGTCGTCGCCCCACGGGCCGGGGTAGAACGTGATCCCGCCGATCGGGGACCACGCCTGCGTGAGGATGCCGTGCTGCCGGTGGAAGGCCTGCAGCTCCGGCTGCGAGTGGTACGGGTGCAGCTCGACCTGGTTGAGGTGCGGCACGACGTCGGTCGCGTCCATGAGCCGCTCGAGTCGCGCGACGGGGAAGTTGCTCACGCCGATGGCACGCACGCGCCCGTCGGCGAGCAGCCGCTCGAGCGCGCGGTACGCCTCGATCGTCCGGTCGAACAGGTTCGCCGCGACCTGGTGGAGGATGAGGACGTCGATCTGGTCGAGCCCGAGCTTGGCCGACGCCTTCTCGAACGCGTGCAGCGTCTCGTCGTAGCCGTAGTCGCTCGCCCAGACCTTCGTCTCGACCACGACGTCCGCCCGGTCGACCTCCGACCGGCGCAGGGCGTCACCGACCTCGCGCTCGTTGCCGTACGCGGCCGCGGTGTCGACGTGCCGGTAGCCGACCCGCAGCGCCTCCGTGACGGCGGCGACGGTCTCGTCGGGCGCGGTCTGGAAGACGCCGTACCCGATCGCTGGCAGCTCCACGTCGTCGCTCAGGGAGAGGGTGGGGATCTCGTTCACGGTCATACCCGCCACGCTAGGAGTCGGGCCTCCGGTGGGGGAGGCCCTGCTGGTACCCCGCTCGTCGGAACCCGTCATGACCCGGACCGGGCGGCCGTGCGGGCAGCAGGGAGCACGAGGCGAGGGCCGAGACGAGTGCCGCGCCGAGCAGCACCGCACCGGCGACCATCGCCCCGCCGAAGGTCGAGGTGACGGCCAGGACCAGGCTCAGACCCAGCGCGCCGCCGAGCTGGTGGAACGTGTTGACGACCCCGGACGCCGCGCCGGCGTCCGCGGCGTCCACACGGGCGATGCCCGACGCCGTCAGCGGCCCGAACGCCAGTCCCTGTCCTGCGCCGATCAGGGCCATCGGCAGCGCGATCCCGGCGGCGTACGACGTGCCACCGTCGAGCGTCCCCAGCCAAGCCATGCCCGCGACGGCGAGCACGAGGCCCGCCACGAGCAGCACGGCACCGCTCCACCGCTGCTGGAGGCGCGGCACGGCCAGCGCGACGACGAAGTTCACCGCGGTCATCGGGAAGAACGCGACCCCGGCGAGCAGGGCGGAGAAGCCGCGCACGTCCTGCAGGTACTGGCTCGTGAGGAGGAAGAAGCCCATCATCGCGCCGATGAACAGCAGCCGGGAGAGGTAGGCGCCCCATCGCTCGCGGTCACGGAACAGCCGCAGCGGCATGACGGGCTGGGCCGCCGTCCGCTCGACGACGACGAGAGCCACCAGCAGCAGGACGCCGATCGCGAGGGCGGTCGGCGCCCACGGGTCGGCCCACCCGGCGTCGCCGGCGCGCACCAGGCCGTAGACGAGCGCCGTCGGCCCGGCGGTGGCGAGCAGCGCGCCGGCCACGTCGAAGCGGCTCGGCGTGCGCCGTGTCTCGGTCAGCACACGCAGGCCGGCCACCAGCATCGCGATGCCGACGGGCAGGTTGACGAGGAACCCCGCCCGCCACGACACGAGGTCGGCGAGCAGCCCGCCCACCACCAGTCCCACGCTCGCCCCGATGCCCGCGACGGCGCCGTAGGCCGCGGTCGCGCGGGTGCGTCCGGGACCGTCCGGGAAGGTCGCGGTGAGGAGCGCCAGCGTCGACGGGGCGAGCACGGCGGACCCGAGGCCCTGCAGTGCGCGGGCCGCGACGAGCCACCCGCCCGTCGGGGCGAGGCCCACCGCGACCGACGCCAGCGTGAAGACCGCGAGCCCGACGACGAACGTGCGCCGCCGGCCCAGGACGTCGCCCGCGCGGGCACCGAGCAGCAGGAACCCGCCGAACGTCAGCAGGTAGGCGTCCTGCACCCACGCGAGGCCCGACGCCGACAGCCCCAGCTCGGCCCGGATGTGCGGCAGCCCGGTGATGACGATCGAGTTGTCGAGGATCACCATGAAGTAGCTGACGAGGACGATCGCCAGCACGGCGCCCGCGTGCCGGGCACGAGGCGGTGCGGACGTCGCAGTGGGCGCCGTGGTCGACGGCGGCGCAGGGACAGGGGTGCTGGTGGCGGGCATGGCCACCAGCAGACGCCGGACGACGAGCACCGGGGAGTCCCGGGCGACCCCGGTACTGCCAGGACCTCCCTCGCGGGACGCACCCGTCGTACGGTCGAGGCATGGACCTGAAGACCGAGACGCGGGAGTTCCTCGCCTCGCGTCGTGCCCGGATCACCCCGGAACGCGCCGGGCTCCCCGCGTACGGGGGCAACCGCCGGGTGCCGGGCCTGCGGCGCGAGGAGGTGGCGATGCTCGCCGGCGTGAGCGTCGACTACTACACGCGCCTGGAGCGCGGGAACCTCGGTGGCGTCTCGGAGTCGGTCCTGGAGGCGCTCGCCGAGGCGCTGCAGCTCGACGAGGCCGAGCGCCTCCACCTGTACGACCTCGCGCGCGCGGCGAACGCGTCCGGTGCCGCACGCACGCGGGCGCGCCGTCGCAAGCCCGCCACCGTCCGTCCCGTCGTGCAGCGCATGGTCGACGCGATGACCGGGGCCGCGGTCGTCGTGCGCAACGGTCGCCTCGACGTCCTCGCGACGAACGCTCTCGGCCGCGCCCTCTACGCGCCGATGTACGACTCGCCGTCCCGGGTGCCGGGCGGCCGCTGAACACCGCACGCTTCCACTTCCTCGACGTCCCCGGCGCGCAGCGCTACTGGGGCGGAGAGGTGGCCGAAGGTCGCGCACGACGCCGTCGCGATCCTGCGTGCGGAGGCGGGCCGAACCCGTACGACCGGACGCTGAGCGACCTCGTCGGCGAGCTGTCGACCCGCCAGCGAGGACTTCCGCAGCCCTGTGGGCCTCGCACGACGTCCGGCTCCACCGCACGGGCACCAAGGAGTTCCACCACCCGGAGGTCGGCACCCTCGGAGCTCGACTTCGAGGCGCTCGAGCTCCACGGCGACCCGCCGTCCAGCTCAACGTCTACACGGCCGCACCGGGATCGCCGTCCGACGACGCCATGAGGCTCCTCGCGTCGTGGGCCGCGACGGCGCTCGCGGAACCGGCCGAGGCGGGTCGCGCCGAGGTCGGTGTGCCGGGCGGCGTCGACCGACGACCAGCGCGACGGTGACCGCGACCGCCTGCCGTGGAGCCCGCGTCGACCACGCTCTGGCTCTCGAGCACGTCACCGACGCCGAGCACGTGGCGCACTGGTGCGACGCGGACGAGCGTCGCCCGCCGCTCGCCGACACGCCCGGCCGGGCGTGCGAGCACTGCGGGCCGCCCTGAGGGTGGGGGTCGTGCCCGGGGCGGACCGGGCGCGCCCCCCGTCCCCCCAGGAGGCCACCCATGAGCCGTGACCAGCGAGACGACCGAACTCCCGGCGGCGCGGTGCCGGGCGCGCCCGCCCCCCGGACCGCCGCACCTGACCAGCGCAGCCCCACCGGGTGCCCGTTCCACCTGCCCGGCGGTGACGACGTCGACCCGCGCGCCCAGGCCGGCGAGCACCTGACGACGGCGCAGGGCCTGCGTGTCGACGACACCGACCACTCGCTGACGGCCGGCCGGCGTGGCCCGCTCCTCATGGAGGACCACCACTTCCGCGAGAAGATGACGCACTTCGACCACGAGCGGATCCCGGAGCGCGTCGTGCACGCACGCGGCGCGGGCGCCACGGCACGTTCCGCGCCTACGGCAACGCGTCGAGCGTGACGAAGGCGGGCTTCCTCTCCGAGGCCGACAAGGAGACGCCCGTGTTCGTGCGGTTCTCCACGGTGCTCGGGTCGCGCGGGTCGGCCGACACGGCCCGTGACGTGCGCGGGTTCGCGACGAAGTTCTACACCGACGAGGGCACGTTCGACCTCGTCGGGAACAACATCCCGGTGTTCTTCATCCAGGACGCGATCAAGTTCCCCGACATCATCCACGCGGGCAAGCCGCACCCGGACCGCGAGATCCCGCAGGCGCAGAGCGCGCACGACACGTTCTGGGACTTCATCTCGTCGCACACCGAGTCCACGCACATGGCGATGTGGACGATGTCGGACCGGGCGATCCCACGCAGCTACCGCACGATGGAGGGCTTCGGCGTCCACACGTTCCGCCTCGAGGCGGCGGACGGGTCGACGGCGCTCGTGAAGTTCCACTGGAAGCCCGTGCTGGGCGTGCACTCGCAGGTGTGGGAGGAGGCGCAGATCACCCAGGGCGCCGACCCGGACTTCCACCGCCGCGACCTCGCCGACGCGATCGACCTCGGCGCGTTCCCGCAGTGGGAGCTCGGGCTGCAGATCATGCCCGACACCCCCGACGAGACGTTCGAGGGCATCGACCTGCTCGACCCGACGAAGATCGTGCCCGAGGAGCTGTGCCCGGTGCAGCCGGTCGGCGTCATGACGCTCACGGCGAACCCGACGAACTACTTCGCCGAGACCGAGCAGATCGCGTTCCACGTCGACCACCTCGTGCCCGGCATCCAGGTGACGAACGACCCGCTCATGCAGGGCCGCCTCTTCTCCTACTTGGACACCCAGCTCTCGCGCCTCGGCGGGCCGAACTTCGCGCAGCTGCCGATCAACCGACCGCACGCGCCGGTGAACGACATGCTGCGCGACGGCATGCACCAGACCGCCGTGCACGCGGGTGTCGTGGCGTACAAGCCCAACGCGATCGACGACGACCGACCGGTCACCCGGCCCGAGGCCGCGTACGTCACGCTGCCGACGCCCGTCGAGGGCGAGAAGGTCCGCGCGAACCCGGTGTCGTTCGCGGACCACTTCACCCAGGCGCGGCTGTTCTGGCTGTCGCTCTCGCCGGTCGAGCAGGCGCACGAGGTCGAGGCGTTCACGTTCGAGCTCGGCAAGTGCGCGTCCACGGAGGTCCGCGAGCGCATGCTCGGCAGCCTCGCGCGGGTCGACGCCGGGCTCGCCGCGCGGGTCGCGGACGGCCTCGGGCTCGCCGCGCCGGCGGGCGACGTGCCCGACGGCGTGCAGCCCTCGCCCGCGCTGTCGCAGCTCCCGACCGAGCCGGGCCGCGTCGACGGGAGGATCGTCGGCGTCGTCGTCCACGACGGCGGGGACCTGGGCGTGGTCGGGGCCTGCGGGCGGCGCTGGGGGAGGAGGGAGTCGTCGTGCGGGTCGTCGCCGAGCACGGCGGCGAGGTCGCGTCCGGCGGGGACACCGAGGTGGTCGACCGGACGATCCTCACCACGCGCTCGGTCGAGTACGACGCGGTCGTCGTCGCCGACGGCACCGCCGGCACGCCGATCGGCACGAACCCGCGCACGGCCGTGCTGCTGCAGGAGGCGTTCCGCCACGGCAAGGCCATCGCCGCGGTGGGCGACGGCGCCGACGTGCTCGCCGCGGCGGGCGTGGACGCGTCGGCGCCCGACGTCACCGTCACCGACGGCGCGAAGGACCTGCCCGCCACGCTGCGCACCGCGCTGGGGCTGCACCGTTCGTGGGACCGCCTTGCCTCGCTCGCCGGGGTCTGACGGGCCCCGCCCTGGTCCTTCGGCACCGGCCCGGGCCGCCCCTCGCGGGCGGCCCGGGCAAGCCCCGGACTACCGCGACGTCGGACTACCGCGACGTCGGACCGGCGGCGACGTCGGCCTCGACGAGGTCGTCGCGCAGGTGCCGCGCGTACCCGCCCGGCGTGCGGCCGACGAGGCGCGCGGACGTGAGGACCTCGGCCTCCGCGTCGGCCACGACGCGCGCGCCGGTGCGCCGCGCCGCGTCGACGAGCGCGACGTCCTCGTGCTCGGGCACGGGGGCGAAGCCGCCCGCCGCGCGGTAGACGGACAGCCGCACGCCGAGGTTCGCGCCGTGCACGTGGCCGTTCGCCGTCCCCGGCTCGTGGCTCGCGAGCCAGGCCGCGGCCCGGTCGGGGGAGAGCTCCTCGATGCGCGGCCGCACCGTCCCGACCACCACGTCGCGCCCGCCTCGGCGAGCTCGACGTGCCGGACGAGCCAGTGCCCGGGCACCTCGGAGTCGGCGTCGGTGCACGCGAGCCAGGTCCGCGCGTCGACCGCGCGACGGCGCCTCGCGACTGCGGCCCCGGCCGGGAGCGTCCGCGCCGCGGCGGCGACGCCGAGCGACCGGGCCGCGCCCACGCCGACGCGCGGCGTGACGAGCGCGGGCAGGCCGGCCGCGCGCACGACGTCGGCGCTCCCGTCGGTGCACCCGTCGAGGACGACCGTCACGCGGAGCGCGAGGTCCGGACGCTCGGTGGCGAGACGCGCGGCCGCGTGCCGCACGGAGGCCAGGCACGCGGGCAGCAGCTCCTCCTCGTCGTGCACGGGCACGACGACGAGCACCCCGCGCAGCCGCCCGGCGCTCACACGAGCCCCGTCGCGCGCGCCACGGACGACACGGGCGCCGCGCGAGGACGTCGAGCACGAAGTCCTCCTCCTCGTGGTGCGCGACGACGCCCAGCTCGGGCCGCGCCCGCACGCGCCCGGCCACCTCGTCCCCGCCGAGCGGGTACTCGGGCACGTCGTGGCGCCAGTGGCACGCGACGACGACGCCGTCGTCCGTCAGCGAGCCGAGCACGCGGTCGAGCGCCCGGTCGAGGTCGGCGCGGTCGTAGTAGTAGAGGACCTCGGAGAGCACGACGAGGTCGAACGCGCCGTCCGGCCAGTCGCGCGGCGTGTCGAGGCGCAGCAACGTCGCGTCGGGGCCGAGCCGGTGCCGTGCCGCGGCGAGCGGGGCCTCGGCGACGTCGACCCCCGTGACGCGGTCGCAGCGCGCCGCGAGCCCGGAGGTGAGCACACCCGTCGAGCACCCGAGCTCGAGCGCGCACCGGAAGCGCCGCCGCGGCAGGCTCGCGAGCAGCACGGCACGCTTGCGCTCCTCGTACCAGCGGGACTCGAAGCCCCACGGGTCGTCGCGGCCGGTGTAGAAGCGGTCGAAGAAGTCGCGACCCAGCGACCCGCCGGGCCGGGCTCCGCGCGTGCCGTCGTCCGTCGGGCGGTCGCGGGGAGCGGGAGCCTCCACGAGCACCTCGACCGGTCGCGCGGCGTTCCGCAGCATCTCGGGCCCGACGACGGCCTCGTCCCCCGCGCGGTCCGACAGCGGCCGCACCTGGCTCGCGTGGGCGGCGACGGCCTTCTCCTTCGCCGCGGCCTCCGCGGCCGACAGCGCGAGCCCGCGCAGGTCGTCCCACGGGACGTCGTCACCGGCCGGGTCTCCCCAGTGCCACAGCCACAGCGGGTACTCCACGAGCCGCACGCCGCGCGCGTCGGCGACCGCCGCGGCGACCTCGCCCGCGACGCGGTGGTCGCGGTGCCCGTCGCCGCGCCACGGCGTGCACAGCAGGGGGCGGTCGCCGCCGGTGAGGTCGAGCGCCGCCGCGACGCCGCGCTCCAGGGCGGCGCGGTGCTCGCGCAGGCCGCCGTCGGGCAGCCCGAGCAGCACGACGCGCACCGCGGGGCACAGCTCCCCGACGGCCGCCACGACCTCGCGCCGTCGCACCGCGCGCAGCGTCGCCGGCGGCGTCGACGAGCCCGGGTGCGACCCCTCGCCGTCGGTCGCGACGACCACCGTGACCGGCAGCCCGCGCTCGCCGACCCGGTGCACGAGCCCGCCCGCGCCCAGCGACTCGTCGTCGGGGTGCGCCGCCAGGACGACGAGCGCGTCGACGCCGTCGAGGTCCAGCGGCCGGGGGCGCTCGCAGATCCCGGCCGCGGCCCACGCGTCCTCCGACGTCCCGGGCTCGCGGTGGTCGAAGCTCACCACGGCCGCTCCCCGGCCGCGAGGAGGTCGCGGCCGAGCGACGCCTCGTCGCGCTCGGCGTGGTGCTGGCGCACGTACAGCCCGAGGTCGGCGACCCGGCGCGCGAACGCCTCGTCCGTCGTCAGCGGCCCCGGCCCGAGCGCGCGCGCGCAACGTCGCTGCACCTCCTCGACCGCGTCCGCGACGACCGTGCGCACGCGTCGCGCGAGCACCGCGGACGGCCGCCCGCTCACCCCGGCGTCGACGGCGCTCGCGGCCTCGAGGAGCACGGCGCGGGCCCCGGTGAGCGCGACGTCGACCGCGCCGAGGTGGGCGAGCGCGATCTGGTCGGGCTCGCGCCGCCCAAGCGCGTCCCACAGGTCCGGGCGAGCCCGACGGCGCCGCCCCACCAGCACGCCGCGACGCCGATCCCGCCCCACGCGAACCCGGGCCGTTCGAGGTACCAGCCGGCCGCGCCGACCGGGACCGCGGGCGCGCCGTCGAACCGGACGGGCGCGCTGACGACCTGCGGCAGCCCGCGCGGGACCCACGGCCCGTCGGCGGGCTCCACCGACGCGGGCCGCAGGTCCACGGCGAAGAGGCGACGGCCGTCGTCGGTCCACGCCGTGACGAGCGCGTGCGTGAGGTCCGCGGCGAGCGAGCACCACGGCTTGGTGCCGGTGAGCGTCCAGCGTCCGTCGGCGGGCGTCGCGTCGAGCCGTACGCCCGGCCCCTCGGCGGCGAACACGCCCCACGTGCTGCCCGGGCCGGCGTCGACCGCGGGCAGGTCCGGTGGCTCCGGCACCTGGTCGAGGATCGCCAGCGCGTCGAGGTGCGGCTCGAGCATCCGGGCGACCGCGACGTCGACGGCCGCGACCGAGGCGAGCGCCGACCACAGCGCCCCTGTGCCGCCCGAACCCGGCAGCGGCAGGCGCGGGGCGACGTCGTGGACCCAGCGCAGCGTCGCGCCGACGTCCGTGCCGATCTCCGCGACCGCGGCGAGGTCGTCGGGGCGCAGGGCCTCGCCCGGGTCCTGCGCCGACGCCGGGCCGGGCGCGCGGAGCGTGGTGACGACGGGCGGGGACGGGACGGGCACGGGCGCTCCGGGGACGGGCGGGCACGGCGGGCACGGTGCCCGCGACAGGTGTGACCAGGATCGACGACCCGGCGACGCCTGTCGCGCGGAGCGTCGTGCGGTGCCGCGGCACGACGACGCTGCCCTCCCGCGCCGGGCAGGGCAGCCGTCACTCGTCACGGGGCGCGCGTCAGCCCTGCGGCGACGTCGCGTCCGTCCCGTGCTTCGTCAGCTCGGCGAGGAACCGGTGGCACTGCTGGGCGCGGTCGGCGTCCTCGGCCATGACCTTCTCGAAGAACGCGGCGATGTCCTCCTTGCCCGCGTTGCGGGCGTCGCGCACGTACTGGCCGTAGTCGTGGCCCGCCTTGAGCGAGTGGTACTGCACCGAGATCAGGTCGAACGTGACGTCGTCGAAGCCGGTCTCTCCTGTGGCCATGGTGAACCTCCTGCCGTGGTCGGTGACGGTCACCGCCGTGACGTGACGGTGCCGCTCTCCTGACCCTGTCCACACTCGGAGCGGGTGCGGTTGCTCGCAAGCGTTCCGGGACGGGACGCGCGGCCTGCGGCGGCGTCAGCGCGCGGCCGCCGCGAACGGCGCCAGCACGGCCTCCCAGCCGGTGTCGTAGCGCTCGCGGGCGGCGGCGCCGTCGGACCGGGCCGCCCACGCGCCGTGCAGGAGGCAGACGAGCGTGCCGTCGCCGTCGGGCGTGAACGTCACCTCGACGTGCGTCGCGGCGTCGGCGCGCTCGCCCGGGTGCCACGTGAACGCGACGGCGCGGGGCGGCTCCCAGCGGGTGACGGTGCCCCAGTCGGCGGCCCGGCCGTCGGCGAGCGTCTCGACGAGGCGCGTCGCGCGGCCGTCGTCGTCGCGCTCGAACGCGACCGTGGACGTGGCGCCGCCCACGGAGAACCCGCCGAGCGGCCACCACGCGCCGATCTCGTCGACGAAGACGGCGAACGCGCGGGCCGGGGGAGCGGGGACGGTGACGGTCTTGACCAGGTCCAGGACGGGTGCGGTGCTCATGACGTGCTCCTCGGGGCGTCGGGATCGGTGCGCTCGACGGACGAGGCGACGTGGTGCGCGTACGCGTCGAGCGCCGTCGTCCACAGGTCGTCGAGCCAGGCCCGCACGTCGCCGGCGCGTCCGGGTCCAGGCGGTAGACGCGGCTGGTCCGCGCCGCGTCGTACCGGACGAGGCGTGCCGCCTCGAGCACCCGCAGGTGCTGCGACACGGCGGGCCGGCTCACCGGGAGGCGCGCGGCGAGCTGCCCCACCGTCGCGGGCCCGGACCGCAGGTGCTCGAGGATGGCGCGCCGCCGGGCGTCACCGAGCGCCTCCAGTGCTTGGTAAGCCGTCACTTACCGAACGGTACGCCGCGTGCGCCGGCATGTCGAGGGACGGGCGTTCCTGGCCGCCCCGGGCGCAGAGGTCACGCGTTTCGCATGAAGACCGCGCCCCACCCGCTCGGCATCCTGGCCGTGCGGGCCGGTCCAGGTCCGCGCTTCCCCGCGGAGGTGCCATGGAGCGTCCGGACCCGGAGCAGCACCCGGCGATGACCGAGGACGCCGCCGCGCGCCTCGCCGCGCTCGAGCGGGAGAACGCGGAGCTGCGGCGCCTGGTCGCGTCGCGCGCGCCGGGCGGCGAGGAGCGCACCGGGCGCCGGACGAGCGCCCCGGACGCGCCGCCGGAGCGGTCGTGCTGCTCGTCCTCGCGACGCTGCTCGCGCCCGTCGCCGTCGTCGCCGCCTGGGCGGAGCGGACCCTCACCGACACCGACCGGTACGTGGCCACGGTGGCGCCGCTCGGGGAGGACCCGGTCGTGCAGTCGGCGGTCGCGGGCCGGATCACCACCGAGGTGATGGCGCGCATCGACGTCGGGGCCATCCTCGACCAGGCCGTCACCGAGCTCGAGGACCGCGACGTCGCACCCCGCGCGACCGCCGCGCTCTCCCAGCTCGAGGCGCCGCTGACGAGCGGGGTCGAGTCCTTCGTCCGGCGGGCCGCGGACCAGGTCGTCGAGAGCGACGCGTTCGCCGACGCGTGGGAACGCGCCAACCGGGTGGCGCACGAGCAGCTCGTCGATGTCATGCAGGGACGGCAGGGCGACGTCCTCCAGGTCGGGCAGGACGGGCAGCTCACCATCCAGCTGTCCGGGATCATCGACCTCCTCAAGCAGCGCCTCGTGGACCGGGGGCTCGGCGTCGCGGCCAACATCCCGAGCGTCGACGCGTCGTTCACCGTCGCGCAGTCGACGCAGATCGTGCAGGTGCAGAACCGGTACGCGCAGGTCGTCGCGCTCGGCACGTGGCTGCCGTGGCTCGTGCTCGGGCTGTACGCCGCGGGCGTCCTCGTGGCGGTCCGCCGCGCGCGCACGCTGGTCGCCGCGGGTCTCGCGCTCGCGCTGGCGATGGTGCTGCTCGGCGCGGGGCTCGCGGTCGCGCGCGGGCTGTACCTCGACGCGCTCACTGGGCGCGTGCTGCGCCTGGACGCCGCCGAGGTCGTGTTCGACCAGCTCGTGTCGTTCCTGCGGCTCACGCTGCGCACCGTCGGCGTGCTCGGCCTCGTCGTGGCGCTCGTCGCGTTCCTCGCGGGGCCGAGCGCCTCGGCGCGGAGCCTGCGCGGCGGGGTCGCACGGGGCATCGGCCGGCTCCGGGCGGGGGCCGAAGGGCACGGGGTGTCGACCGGCCGCGTCGGCACGTGGCTGGGCCGGCACCGGCGCGCGGTGAACGTGGTGATCCTCGCCGTCGCGGTGCTGGTGCTGCTCGTGGCGGGCCAGCCGACGCCGGCCCTCGTCGTCGGCACGGCGCTCGTGGCGGGGGTGCTCGTCGTCCTCGTGGAGCTCCTCGCCCGGCCCGGACCCGTGCCCGGCGGCGAGCCGACGGCGGGGTCCGAGCCCGCGCCGGGGGTCGAGCCCGCCGCCGCGCCCGCGTCGACCGGGGCAGTCCCCGTGGGCGGCGCGCACGGCGGGGACGGGTCGCCGGCCGGCCCCGCGCGCCCGCCCTCACGCGATCGGCATGATGCGGACGTCTGACCCGAGGTGTCGACTGGGAGGGCCGCACGCGGCCGACCGCTCGAGACCGAAGCGCCGGAGCACGCTCGGCGTCGCAGAGGAGGGGCGGTCGAGGTGGACTACGAGGAACGGCTGCAGCGGCTGACGGTCAACGACCCGCGGCTCGAGGAGGGACGCGGCCTCGACCCCGGTGAGCTGGACCCGCGGACGCTCGCGCTCGTCCGGCTCGCCGCGCTCGTCGCCGTCGGCGGTGCCGACCCCACCTACGGCGCGGAGGTCGACGCCGCGGTCGGCGCGGGGGCGTCGGCGGGCCAGATCGTCGACGTGCTCTCCGCGGTGATCCCGATCGTGGGGCTGCCGAACGTCGTGGCGGCCGCGCCACGGCTCGCCCTGGCACTCGGGCTCGAGCCGGTCGAGGGCCTCTGGGACGACGCGGTGCCCGGCGCCCCGCCGACCGCGGGCCTGGGTGGCGACGTCCGGGAGGCGCCGTCCGCCTGAGGCGCGACCGCCCGACCCCGTTGCCCCGGGACACCTGTTGAGGGCTCCGTGGCGCGCTCCTAGGCTGCTGACGTGCCCCAGGGGGACCGCACGTCCACCGCCACCCGGCCGGACCTGAGCACCGCGCTGCTCGCCGGCAAGGTCCAGGCGCCGCGGGCACGCCGCGGCGCGGTGAGCCGTCGTGCGCTCGTCGACCGGGCGCGCACGAGCGGCGCGCGCGTCGTCGCCGTCACGGCCCCGCCCGGGTACGGCAAGACGACGACGCTCGCCGAGTGGGCCCGGACCGAGGACCGCGCGGTCGCCTGGGCGACCGTCGACCCGCTCGACGACGACCCGGGGGCGCTGCTCTCGCTGCTCGCGCTCGCGTGCTCCACGGTGTCGCCGCACGTCGCCGCCGTCGCGGGCGAGATGCGCGGCACGGGGCCGACGGTGCTGGGACGGTCCGCCCCGCTCCTCGCCGCCGCCCTCGCCCGGACGCCCGAGCCGTTCGTCCTGTTCGTCGACGACCTGCACGAGGCCGACTCGGAGGCGTGCCAGGACGCGCTCGGCATCGTGCTGCGCGGCGTCCCGGACGGCTCGCAGGTCGTCGTCGCGAGCCGCCACGAGCAGGCGCACGTCGCGAGCCGCCGCGTCGAGGGCGACGTGCTCGAGATGGGTCCCGACGACCTGCGCGTCGACGTCGCCGGCGCGCGCACGATCTTCGCGGGCGTCGGCGCCGACGCCTCCGACGCCGCGCTGGCCGCCGTCGTCGACCGGTGCGAGGGGTGGCCGACCGGCGTGCTCCTGTGCGCGCTGATCGTGCGCGACGGCGGGTCCGTCGCCTCGCTGACCGGCGACGACCGGTTCGTCGCCGACTACCTGTACCGCGAGTGCCTGGCGCAGCTCGCCCCGGCGGCGCAGCACTTCCTGCGTCGCACGGCCGTCCTCGACCAGCTGTCCGCCGACGTGTGCGACGCGGTGCTCGACGCCACCGGGGCCGCGGAGCGGCTGCGCGAGCTGGACGCGGCGAACCTCTTCCTCGTCCCGCTCGACCACCGCCGCGGCTGGTACCGCTACCACGCCCTGTTCCGGGAGTTCCTCCTCGCCGAGCTGCGCCGCACCGAGAACGGTCTGCTGCCCGCGCTGCACCGCCGCGCCGCCGTGTGGTACTCCGCCCAACGGGCTGCCCGCGCGCGCCGTCGAGCACCTCCTCGCGGCGGGCGAGCGCGACGAGGCCGCGCTGCTCGTCGCCGGGCTGGCGCTCCCCACCTACCAGGAGGGCCAGGTCGCGGTCGTGACCCGCTGGCTCGCCGCGCTGGGCGACGACACCGTCGAGGCCTCGGCCCCGCTCGTCGTCGTCGCCACGTGGCGGGCGCTGCTGCTGGGCGAGCCGGCCGCCGCCCAGCGGTGGGCGGCCGTCCTCGAACGGCTCGACACGAGCGGTGCGTCCGACGAGGACCGCGCCGCGATCGAGTCGGCGCGCTGCCAGGTCCGCGCGGCGACGTGCGTGGACGGCCCGGAGCGCGCGGTCGAGTGCGCGCGCGTCGCCGTCGCGCTCGAGCCCGCGTGGAGCCCGTGGCGCGACCAGGCCCTCCACCTGCTGGGGTCGACGTCGCTCCTCGTGGGCGACGTCGACGCGGCGCGCGCGGCGTCGTCGAGCCGCCTCGGCGCGGGGCGCCGAGGCGGGCAACGCGGACTCCGTCGTGCTCAGCGAGGCCGAGCTCGCCGTCGTCGCGATCGGCGAGGGCCGGTGGCCGACCGCCGCCGAGCACGCCGGGGCCGCGGTCCGCGCGGTCGAGACCCACCACATGGAGGGCTACGGGACGACGGGCCTGGCGCTCGCGGCGGCCGCGCGGGTCGCGCTGCACCGCGGGGAGGCCGCCGCGGCGGAGCGGCTCCTCGCGCGCGGGATGCGGGCCCGGGTGCAGTGCACCTACGTGCTGCCGTTCCTCGCGCTGCGCACGCGCCTGCAGCTCGCGCACGCCTTCACGACCCTGGGCGACCGCACGACCGCGATGCACCTGCTCCGCGAGATGGACGAGATCCAGCGCCGGCGACCGCGCGTCGGGCTCCTCGCCGACGAGATCGCCGCGTTCCGCGAGCGCCTCGAGGGGGTCGCGACGGCTCCCGGCGCGCCGCCGCTCACGCCGGCCGAGCTGCGGCTGCTGCCGTACCTGCAGACGCACCTGACGATGGCGGAGATCGGCCGCCGGTTGTACGTCTCCCGCAACACTGTGAGCTCTCAGGTGGCGTCGATCTACCGCAAGCTCGGTGCGGGCTCGCGCAGCGGTGCGGTGGAGCGAGCCGTGGCGCTCGGCCTGCTCGGCGGCTGAGGCACTTCATGCGTTCTGCATGAGGACGCCGGCACCCGTGGGCGGGACGCTGGGCGGGAGGCCCGCGGGCGGCGCGGGCGGACGCACCGCGAGAGGACGGCGACCATGACGCAGGAGCTCGACGGAACGCCCGGTGGCGCGCTCGAGGACCTCGAGAGCGGCCCGGTGGACTACCTCGTCGTGGAGCTGCCGACCGAGCGGGCGACGGGCGACGTCGCGTTCCCGCTGCTGGTCGACCTCGTCGAGCGCGGCATCATCCGGGTCCTCGACCTCGTGGTGATCCGCAAGGAGGACGACGGGAGCGTCACCGGCCTCGAGCTGGCGCAGCTCGGGGACGGGTCGACGGAGCTCGACGTCTTCGAGGGTGCGCGCTCGGGCCTGCTCGACGACGACGACCTCGCCGAGGCCGCCAACGCGGTCGAGACCGGCATGACGGCCGTCGTGCTCGTGTACGAGAACACGTGGGCCGCGCCGTTCGCGACGGCGCTGCGCCGCAACGGCGCCCAGCTCGTGGCGAGCGGGCGCATCCCCGTCCAGGCGCTGCTCGCGTCGTTGGACGCCATCGAGTCGTAGATCGCGTCAAAGATCCAGTCGTAGTTCGAGTCGGAGGCCGGGTGGGGCGTCTGCCCCCGGCCGCGAGAGAGAGGACACCCCCGTGCCAGGACTTCTGCGCGGTGTCGCGCGCACCGCCGTCGTCGCCGGGACGGCCACGGCCGTCTCCAACCGTGTCTCGCGCCGTCAGGCCGGGCGCTGGGCCGAGCAGGAGGCGCAGCAGGCGCCTCAGCAGACCTACGCGGCGCCGCCGCCCGCGTACGCTCCGCCGTCCGGCGCGGACGAGCGGATCGAGCAGCTCACGAAGCTGGCGGCGCTGCGGGACCAGGGCGTGCTCACGCCCGCCGAGTTCGACGCGCAGAAGGCGCGGATCCTCGCCGGCTGACGGCGGGCCGACACGACGGAAGGCAGGGACATGGACAGCTTCTGGGACTGGTTCTGGCTCATGGTCTGGTGGTTCTTCTTCGTCATGTACCTGGTGATCCTGTTCCAGATCATCGGCGACCTGTTCCGCGACCGGCACCTGAGCGGGTGGTGGAAGGCGCTGTGGCTCGTGGCGCTCGTCTTCCTGCCGTTCCTCACGGCGCTCGTGTACCTCATCGCGCGCGGGCGGGGCATGGCGGAGCGGCACGCGGAGCGGCTGGAGCGCGCCCGGGCGGACACGGACGCGTACATCCGGGACGTGGCCGGCGCGTCGCCGGCGTCGCAGATCAGCGACGCGAAGGCGCTGCTCGACGCCGGGGCCATCGACGAGCGGGAGTTCGCCGCGCTCAAGGCCAAGGCGCTGGCCTGATGGCGCGCCGGTTCGAGAGGGCCGGGCGATGAGCGACGGCGCGCACGTGCTGCGGCCGACCTACACGCGCCCGTCGGTGCGGTCGGTCATGCCCCGGTACACCATGCCGGACGGCGAGATGGAGCCGACGTCGGCGTACCAGCTCGTCCACGACGAGGTGATGCTCGACGGGAACTCGCGGCTGAACCTCGCGACGTTCGTCGCGACGTGGATGGGCGACCAGGCCGACCGCCTGTACCGCGAGTCTACGACAAGAACATGGTCGACAAGGACGAGTACCCGCGGACGGCCGCCGTCGAGGACAACTGCTGGCGCATCCTCGCGTCGCTGTGGAACGTCCCGGACGTCGAGGACTGCATCGGGACCTCGACCATCGGGTCGTCGGAGGCATGCATGCTCGGCGGCCTCGCGCTCAAGCGACGGTGGCAGCTCGCACGGCGTGCGGCGGGCCTGCCGACGGAGCGGCCCAACCTCGTCATGAGCTCGGCCGTGCAGGTGTGCTGGGAGAAGTTCTGCAACTACTTCGAGGTCGAGGCGCGGTACGTGCCGATCGACGAGGACCACCCGTGCCTCGACGGCAGCCGGCTGGAGGAGTTCGTCGACGAGAACACGATCGGCGTCGTCGCGATCATGGGCGTGACCTACACCGGCATGTACGAGCCGGTGAAGGAGATCGCCGCGGCGCTCGACGACCTGGAGCGGCGCACGGGCACGACGTGCCCATCCACGTCGACGGGGCGTCGGGCGCGATGATCGCGCCGTTCCTCCAGCAGGAGATCGAGTGGGACTTCCGGCTGGAGCGGGTGCACTCGATCAGCACGTCGGGCCACAAGTACGGGCTGGTCTACCCCGGCGTGGGCTGGGTCGTGTGGCGGACGCTCGACGCGCTGCCCGAGGAGCTGGTCTTCCGCGTGAGCTACCTCGGCGGCGACATGCCGACCCTCGCGCTCAACTTCTCCCGCCCGGGGGCCCAGGTGCTGCTGCAGTACTACCAGTTCCTGCGGCTGGGCCGGGAGGGGTACACCGCGATCCAGCAGGAGTGCCAGGACGTCGCCCGGTTCCTCGCGGAGGGTGTGGGGCAGATCGGCGCCTTCGACCTGTGGAACGACGGCTCCGACATCCCCGTCTTCGCGTGGCGGCTCAAGGCGGGGCACACGGAGAACTGGAACCTCTACCACCTCTCCGACCGCCTGCGCATGAAGGGCTGGCTGGTCCCGGCCTACCCCATGCCCGACGACCTCGCCGACCTCACCGTGCAGCGCGTCGTCGTGCGCAACGGGGTGAGCCGCGGGCTCGCGGAGGACCTCCTCGCCGACATCCGCACCGAGACGCAGTGGCTCGACGGGCTCACCTCGCCGATGCCCGTGGAGGGACTGCGCTCCGGGTTCCACCACTGACCGGGCACGACGGGCGAGGGGCGGCGGCATGAGCGCCACGGCCGGCTCGGTCGCGACCGGCCGACGGCTGCGGCGCGAGGCGTGGGGCTTCGCGGCCGGGTCGCTGTGCTTCCTCGTCGGGGCCCTGCCGCCGTACGCGGACGCGGTGGGGGCGGTCGTCGTCGGCGTGACGTTCTTCGTCGGCTCGCTGCTGTTCACCGCCGCCGCGTTCGTCCAGCTCGCGCTGAGCGGGCGTCGTCCGCCCCGCGGCGGCACGCGTCCCGCCGACCGCTGGGACTGGTGGTCCGCCGCGGTGCAGCTCGTCGGGACCGTGTGCTTCAACGTGAGCACGGCCGCGGCGCTCCTCGCCGCCGTCGCGGAGCCGAGCCGCGTGGGCGCGGGGTGGCGGCCGGACGCGTACGGTTCCGTCGCGTTCCTCCTGTCGAGCGCGCTCGCGCTCGTGGCGACGCGCGACCGCGGCGAGCTGTGGGACACCGACGCGCGCACGTGGCACGGCACGTGGCTGAACATGCTCGGCTCCGTCGCGTTCGCGGCCTCCGCCGTCGGCGCGTACGTCGTGCCCACGACCGGGACGTACCTCAGCGCCTGGTGGTCGGCGGCGGGCACCGTCGTGGGCGCCGTCTGCTTCCTCGCCGCGGCCCTGCTCTCGCGCCGCTCCGTCGTGCTCCAGGAGCGGCGACGTGCATAGGTGGTGGGACGCCGGGCGGGACCGGCGTCATGACGTGCGTCCATCGCCCTCTCATCCCCCGAGGGCCGGCGCGGTGGTCGCGCGGCCCGAGCGGAGGACGAGATGCGCACGGAGGACCTGGCGGACCTCGGTGACGTGGAGCTCGCCGACGCGGTCCGGGCGGGGCACGTCGAGGCGTACGCGGTCCTGTGGGAGCGGCACGCCGCGGCGGGACGCGCCGCCGCGCGGCGGCTGACGTCGACGTACGACCCGGACGACGTGGTCCAGGAGGCGTACCTGCGCATCCTGCGCGCCCTGCAGCAGGCGCCGGGCCCACCGGCCCGTTCCGGGCCTACCTGTACACGACGCTGCGCGGGGTGGCCGCGACGTGGTCCCGCACCCCCGCACCCGTCCCCGTGGAGGAGCTGCCCGACGGCGCGGACGAGACCGACGTGCCCACCGCCGTCCTCGAGCGGTCCATGACTGTCCGGGCGTTCCGCGAGCTGCCCGAACGGTGGCGCTCCGTCCTCTGGTACACCGAGGTCGAGGGCATGGGGGCGCGGGAGACCGGAGCGCTGCTCGGCATGTCCGCGCAGGCCGCCGCCGCGCTCGCCTACCGCGCGCGCGAGGGCCTGCGCCGCGCCTGGGTCCAGGCGCACCTGTCCACCGACGGCGTGCCCCCCGGGTGCCGCTGGACCGTCGAGCACCTCGGCGACCACGTCCGCGGGGCGCTGTCGGGCGCCGCGCGCGACCGGGTCGAGGAGCACCTCGCGGGCTGCCTCTCGTGCACCGCGCTCGCGGCGGAGCTGGACGACGTCGCCTCCCGGCTGCGCGTCGTCCTCCTCCCGCTCGCGGTCGGCGCGCCCGCGGTCCTCGGCGCCGTCGCGCCCGCGGCTCCGGCCTCGGCGGCCCCGTCGTCGGTGTCCTCGGTGTCCGGCGCGGGGACGGCCCCGGCGTCGGGCGTTGCCGCGGCCCCGGCGGGTGCTGCTGCGGCGGGCTCCGCGGCGGCGGGCTCCGCGGCGGCGGGGTCCACCACGGCGGCGGTCTCCACGCTGGCGGGCGTCGTCGGCGCGGCGGCGACGGTCGGCACGCCTGGGGCCCTCGTCGGGCTGCTCGTCGCGGGGGCGGTCGCGGTGACGGTCGGCATGGTCACGCTCGCGCAGCCCTGGGCGGCGTCGGACGCCGGGCCGGGCGCGTCCCCCGACGTCGTCGCGGCGGAGGTCGACGCGGCCGACGACGACGTCGACGACGGGGTCGGTGCTGCGGACGACGGCCCGCTCCCGCCGTCGGACGACGAGACCCTCGACGGGGCGAGCGCCCCCGAGACGCCCGACCCGTCGCCCGCCGACGAGCCGACCGCACGCGACCAGCGCCCCGCGGGCGCGCTCGCGGACGAGGACGTGGCGCCCGGGCCGGTCGCCGACGGGCCGGCGGGTGAGACGCCGCCCACCGCCGTCCCGGGCACGTCCGAGCCGCCGCGACCCGGACCGTCCCCGACCCCCGACCCGGAGCCCACCGACCCGGAGCCCACCCGCGGCTCGACGCGGACGAGGCCCGCG
>NZ_MKKH01000027.1 GCF_001942335.1 Cellulosimicrobium sp. CUA-896
CCGGCGGCGCTGGGGCGTCGTCGCGGCCGCCGCCGCGGCGGTCCTGGCGGTCGCCGTGCCGACGACCGTCGCCGTGCGGGCCACGCAGGAGCAGGCGCGCCTGCAGGAGCAGGCGGACGTCGTCGCGCAGATGCTCACCGACCCCACCGCGACCATCCTCCGCGGCGACGTCGCGGGCGGCGGCGAGGCGTCCGTGCTCGTCGCGGGCGACGACTACCTGTTCCGCGCGACCGGCCTCCCGGACGCCGGCGACGACCAGGACTACCAGCTGTGGGTCGTGGGCGACGACGGCGGGGTGACGTCCGCGGGCCTGCTCGAGGACCGCGACGGCACGGTCGAGCAGCTCGTGCAGGACGCCCCGGGCGTGGGGCTGGCCGTCTCGGTCGAGCCCGAGGGCGGGTCCGAGCAGCCGACGACGGACCCGATCGTCGTCCTGGCGTCGTAGCGCGGGGCGGACGAGCGGCGGCGGCCGCTCATACCAGCACTGACCGAACGCGGCAACATCTGGCATGATCCGGACATGACTGTCAGGACGGCTGCGGAGCTCGCCGCCGTCGACGACCCGGCGTGGCCCACGCTGTCCCGGATGCTCGGACGCGCGGGCGTCGAGGTCGTGCCCCCGCCCGCGTGGGCGCTGGACGTGCTCTACCGCCTCCAGGTGACCGCTCGCTCGACCTTGGGAGCGCTTGCACTGCACACGGGCGGCGTCGTCGTCGACGGCGGCTGGCTGCGCCTGCTCGGCGGCGGCGGCGCAGGCCTCCCGGACCTCGCGAGCGTCAACGGCCTCGGTGACCCGAGCGCGGCGAGCGTCGCGCCGCCGGTCCTCGTCGTCGGCTACGACGTGCTCGGCGGGACGTTCGCCGTCAACGGCGGCGGGCTCCCCGGGCCGCTCGGCGACGTCCACTGGTTCGCGCCCGACGCGCTGGACTGGGTGGACCTCGGCTTCGGCCAGGCGGCGTTCCTCGAGTGGGCGGTGAGCGGGGGGACCGCCGCGCTCTACGAGCGCCTGCGCTGGCCCGGCTGGTACGACGAGGCGGGCCGCCTCCGGCTCGACGAAGGGCTCAGCGTGTACCCGCCGCTGTGGTCCGAGGAGGGGCGGGACGTGGCCCGCGCCTCGCGGACCGTCGTCCCCCTCGCCGAGCTCGTGGACTGGCACTACGAGATGGCCGCGCGGATGGCCCCGGTCGACGACGTCTGAGCGTCCTGTATACAAGTGCGCACCCGCGTGCCACGATGAGCGGGTGACGTCGACACCGCCGCCGGCCCTCGCCGTCGGGCAGCAGGCACTCGCCGCGCTCGCGCCGCGCCAGTCCGGTGCGCGCGCGGTCTACGGCGTCCTGCGCGGGCGGATCATCGACGGCTCCCTCGCACCGGGGGAGCGGCTCACCGAACCCGTGCTCGCCGAGCGGCTCGGCGTGTCCCGGACGCCCGTGCGCGAGCGCTGCGGCTGCTCGAGGCGGAGGCGCTCGTCGTCGAGCTGCCCACCGGAGGCGTGCGCGTCGCGCCGCTCGACGTCGCGGACGCGCGCCGCGTCTACGAGGTGCGCGCGCGGCTCGAGGGCCTCCTCGCCCGCGACGCGTGCGAGCGCGCCCGCCCGGCCGACGTGCGACGTCTCGCCGGCCTCGTGTCCCTCATGGACGCCGTCCGCGACCACGAGGACGAGGTGCTGCGCGTCGGCGCCCAGTTCCACGGCGAGATCGAGGCGCTCGCGGACAACCGGTGGTGCTCGGCGCTCCTGCGCCAGATCCGCGGCCACGTCGACCGCTACCGCGCGCTCGCCGCGGGCCGGCGCGCGGGCACGACCGACCACGTGGACGAGCACCGCGCCGTCGCCGACGCGATCGCGTCCGGTGACCCCGTGGCCGCCGAGGCCGCGATGACCGCCCACCTCGACCGCAGCGCCGCGCTCGCCGAGCAGGCGCTGCGCGAGGCCGACCGCCCCTGAGGCCGTGACGACGAAAGAGGCTCCCGTGCCCCAGACCCACCACCTGCGCGTCCACCCGAGCGCGGACCGGCTCGCCCGGACGGACCAGCTCGCCTGGAAGCTCGCCGAGCTCGCGACGGACCCCGTCGAGGTCACGCCCGAGGTCGCCGACATGGTCGTCAACCGCGTCATCGACAACGCCGCCGTCGCCGCGGCGAGCCTCGTGCGCGGCCCCGCCGTCGCGGCGCGCGGCCAGGCGCTCGCCCACCCGTACGCCCCCGGCGCGGCGGTGCTCGGCTGCGGTCTGACGACGCGGACCAGCCCCGAGTGGGCGGCATGGGCGAACGGCGTCGCGGTGCGCGAGCTCGACTTCCACGACACGTTCCTCGCGGCCGAGTACTCGCACCCCGGTGACAACATCCCGCCGGTCCTCGCCGTCGCGCAGCACGCCGGTGCGACGGGATCACAGGTCGTGCGCGGCATCGTCACCGGCTACGAGGTGCAGGTCGACCTCGTGCGCGCGATCAGCCTGCACCGGCACAAGATCGACCACGTCGCCCACCTCGGGCCCTCCGCCGCCGCGGGCATCGGCACGCTCCTCGGCCTCGACACGGAGACCGTCTTCCAGGCGATCGGGCAGGCGCTGCACACGACCACGGCGACGCGGCAGTCGCGCAAGGGGCAGATCTCGACCTGGAAGGCGCACGCGCCCGCGTTCGCGGGCAAGGTCGCGGTCGAGGCGTCGACCGCGCGATGCGTGGGCAGACGTCGCCCGAGCCGATCTACGAGGGGGAGGACGGCGTCGTCGCATGGCTGCTCGACGGGCCGGACGCGGCGTACGACGTCGTGCTGCCGGCACCGGGGGAGCCGCGCACCGCGATCCTCGACACGTACACCAAGGAGCACTCCGCGGAGTACCAGTCGCAGGCGCTCATCGACCTCGCGCGGGCGCTGCACGACGAGCACCCGTGGCTGGCGGACCCCGCCAACGTCACGAGCGTCGTCATCCGCACGAGCCACCACACCCACCACGTCATCGGCTCGGGCGCGAACGACCCGCAGAAGTACGACCCGACGCCTCGCGCGAGACGCTCGACCACTCAATCCCGTACATCTTCGCGGTCGCGCTCCAGGACGGCGGGTGGCACCACGTGGAGTCCTACGCGCCCGAGCGGGCCGCGCGCCCCGACACCGTCGAGCTGTGGCAGCGCATCACCACGGCCGAGGACCCGGAGTGGACGCGCCGGTACCACGCGACCGACCCGGCCGAGAAGGCGTTCGGCGGACGCGTCGAGATCGAGCTCGCCGACGGCGGCCGGATCGTCCGCGAGATCGCCGTCGCCGACGCGCACCCGCTCGGTGCCCGGCCGTTCGGGCGCGCGCAGTACGTCCGCAAGTTCCGCACCCTCGCCGAGGGCGTGCTCGAGGACGCGGAGATCGAGCGGTTCCTCGACCTGGCCGAGCGTCTGCCGACGCTCACCGCCGCCGAGGTGCGCGACCTCACCGTGGTCGCGCGACCCGGGCTGCTGGACTCCGTGCCGACGCGACGGGGCTCTTCGAGCTGGGGCGCGAGGCGCCGGCGGACGTCGAGGGCGAGGGGTTCACGATGCACGAGGTGCCCGAGGGGGAGGAGCGCTGATGCTGTACAGCCAGGTCACGGCGTCGGACAAGCGGCGGACGTTCCGCGCGGCGCTCGACGCGGCCGCGACCACGGGGGACCCGCTGCGGCTGCCCGGGGCCTTCAACCCGCTGTCCGCACGGCTGATCGAGGACAAGGGCTTCGAGGGCGTGTACGTCTCCGGGGCCGTGCTGTCCGCGGACCTCGGCCTGCCGGACATCGGGCTGACGACGCTCACCGAGGTCGCGGGGCGCGCGCAGCCGATCGCCCGCGTCACCGACCTGCCGGCGCTCGTCGACGCGGACACCGGGTTCGGCGAGCCGATGAACGTCGCGCGGACCGTCCAGGCGCTCGAGGACGCGGGCGTCGCGGGGTGCCACGTCGAGGACCAGGTCAACCCCAAGCGCTGCGGCCACCTCGACGGCAAGGAGGTCGTCGGGCTGGAGGAGGCCGCGAAGCGCGTGCGCGCGGCCGCCGACGCGCGGCGCGACCCCGGGTTCCTCGTCATGGCGCGCACCGACGTGCGCGGCACCGTGCCCGGCCCGGAGGGGCTGCGCCTCGCGGTCGAGCGGGCGAAGGCCCTCGTCGACGCGGGCGCGACGCGATCTTCCCCGAGGCCATGGCGGACCTCGCCGAGTTCGAGGCCGTCGCGTCGGCCGTGGACGTGCCCGTGCTCGCCAACATGACGGAGTTCGGCAAGTCCGAGCTCTTCACGCGGCGCCAGCTCGGCGACGCCGGCGTGCGGCTGGTCATCTACCCCGTCACGCTGCTGCGGGTCGCGATGGGTGCCGCCGAGCGCGCTCTCGACGAGATCGCCGAGACCGGTACCCAGGCGGGTCAGGTCGCGGGCATGCAGACGCGCGCGCGCCTGTACGAGCTGCTCGACTACGCGGCCTACAACGCGTTCGACGAGGGGATCTTCACGTACCGCCCGTGACCGCACGTGACCGCCCGTGACCGACCACGAAGGAGTGAGCGCATGAGCAACCCGTCCACCGACGCCCCGGAGATCCACCGGGGCCTCGCGGGCGTCGTCGTCGACGTCACCGCGATCTCGAAGGTCGACCCCGACTCGAACTCGTTGCTGTACCGCGGGTACCCCGTCCAGGACCTCGCGGCCCGCCGGTCGTTCGAGGAGGTCGCGCACCTCCTGTGGCGCGGCGAGCTGCCGACGCCCGAGCAGCTCGCCGAGCAGACCGCCGTCGAGCGTGCCCACCGGGCGCTGCCCGGGAACGTCGCGAATGCCGTCCGGAGCTCCCGACGACGTGCCACCCATGGACGTGTGCCGCACGGCCGTCTCGCAGCTCGGCGCGCACGACCCCGACGCCGGGGACTCGTCGCCCGAGCCGAGCAGGCCAAGGCGCTGCGGCTGTGGGCGGCGCTGCCGCCGTCGTCGCGCTCGACCAGCGCAGGCGGCGGGGCGAGCAGGCCGTCGAGCCGCGCGACGACCTCTCGTACGCCGAGAACTTCCTGTGGATGACGTTCGGAGCGGTGCCCGACGAGGCCGTCGTCCGCGCGTTCGAGGTGTCGATGGTCCTGTACGCGGAGCACTCGTTCAACGCCTCGACGTTCACCGCGCGCGTCATCACCTCGACGCTCTCGGACCTGCACTCCGCGGTGACCGGCGCCGTCGGCGCGCTCAAGGGGCCGCTGCACGGCGGGGCGAACGAGGCCGTCATGGCGACGTTCGCCGAGATCGGCACCGCCGACCGCGCCGCGGCGTGGCTCGACGACGCGCTCGCGCGCAAGCGCAAGATCATGGGCTTCGGCCACCGCGTCTACAAGCACGGCGACTCCCGCGTGCCGACGATGCGCGCGACGCTCGACGACCTCGTCGCGCACCACGACCGGTCCGACCTCCTCGAGCTGTACACCGCGCTCGAGGCCGCCATGGCCGAGCGCAAGGGCATCCTGCCGAACCTCGACTACCCGGCGGGACCGGCGTACCACCTCATGGGGTTCGACACCCCGATGTTCACGCCGCTCTTCGTCGCCTCCCGCGTGGTCGGCTGGACCGCGCACGTCATGGAGCAGCGCGCCGCCAACGCGCTCATCCGCCCGCTGAGCGAGTACGCCGGGCCCGAGCGGCGCGAGGTGCTCTGACGCCGCTCAGCCGACGAAGCCCTCCAGCTCGGCCCGCGCGACGGGGCCGTCACGGTGGATCAGCGCCTTCACGTCCTCCATGCGGTCCCACACGTTCACGGCCATCCCGGCCTCGACGCGCCCGCCCCGCACCCAGAACGCGACCAGCGCGCGGTCGCCGACCGACCCGCTCACGACGACCTCGTCGTACGCGTCGGGTCCGGCGACGAAGCCCAGGTACTCCATGCCGAGGTCGTACTGGTCCGAGAAGAAGTACGGCAGCTCGGGGTAGGGGTCGGTCGCGCCGAGCATGGAGCGTGCGGCGTGCGGGCCCTGGCTCAGCGCGGTCGCCCAGTGCTCCACCCGGATCGCCCGTCCGTACCGGGGGTACGGCACGCTCGCGACGTCGCCCGCGACGAAGACGTCGGGGTCGGTGGTCTGGAGAGTGGCCGAGGCGACGACGCCGCCCGTCGCGGAGTCGAGCGCCAGCCCGGCCGACTGGGCGAGGGCGAGGTCCGGGACGGCGCCGACGGCGACGAGCACGAGGTCCGCCTCGACGTGCGTCCCGTCGGCGAGCGCGACGCCGGTGGCCCGTCCCTCGCCCGTGATCGCGACGGCCTGCGCGCGCCGGTGCAGGTGTACGTCGTGCTCGGCGTGGAGCTGGCCGAAGAGCTCTCCCATCTCGGGTCCGAGGACGCGCTCGAGCGGGTGGGCGCCCTGCCCGACGACGCTCACCCGGAGCCCGGCCGAGCGTGCGGCCGCCGCGACCTCGAGGCCGATCCAGCCGTCGCCGACGATCGCGAGGCGACCGTCCGCCTGTGCGAGGTCCGCGAACGACGCGGCGAGCCGGTCGCTGTCGTCGAGCGTGCGCAGGGACACGACCCCCTCCTGCTCCGCGCCCGGGACGGGGAGGTGACGGGGCCGCGACCCCGTGGCGAGGAGCAGCTTCTCGTACGGCAGCCCGTGCCCGTCGTCGAGCGTGACCGTGTGCGCCGCGGCGTCGAGCGCGGTCGCCGTCGTGCCCGTGCGGAGATCGACGTCGTGGTCCGCGTACCACGCCTGGTCCAGCGGGAGCACGGCGTCGCGACCCGCCTCGCCACGCAGGTAGTCCTTGGACAGCGGCGGTCGCTCGTACGGCTGGTGCGGCTCGCGCGTGACGACGGTCAGCGCCCCGTCGTACCCCTCCTCGCGCAGCGTCTCGGCCGCCTTCGCCGCGGCCAGTCCTCCTCCGACGACGACGACCCGACCGATCTCCACGACGACCTCCGCTGTCTGCGTACGGGACCGCGGCCAGTGTCCCGCGCTCGCGCCGCCCGGGCGCGCGCTGGGTGAAGTTCGTCGCTCGGGGCCCGTCAGGATGGGGAGTAACGGGGCCATTCGGGCGCGCGCGGCAGACCTGGACGGGTGTCCAAGATGTGAGCGCTCACCCGAATGTGCAGCATGCGGGCATGTCTTGGGTGGCGGTCGGCTGGGCGATGATCGTCCTCGGGTGCGGGACGACGGTCGTCTTCGCCCGGCGCGCGCGGGTGCGCACGTCGGGCGGCGCGGACGGCTTGGCCGTGGGGTGCGGGGCGAGCCTCGCGCTCTGGGGCGTGATCGTGGTGGTCGTCGCGACGGTGCTCCAGCCGCAGTGACGGCACGTCGGCCTTCCTCCCGCGCAGGGGGATGGGAGGAGGGCCGGCGTCACGCCCGCAGCGCGCGGCCCAGGCGCGAGACGGACGAGCGCAGCTCGTCGAGCACCCGCTCGTGGACGGCGTCGTCGCGACCGTAGGGGTCCTCGACGTCGCGCGCGCGGACCGTGCCGAGCACCGCGCGCACCCGTCCGGCGGACGCGACCAGGGAGCGCAGCCGCGCCTCGTCGTCGGTCCCGTGCCGGAGCGCCGGGTCGGCGTGCTCCGCGAGCTGCACGAGCTCCGTGAGGAGAAACGTGCGGCGCAGCGCGCCGGGAGCCCGGTCGAGGACGTCGGCGCGCTGGGCCGACGTCATCGTCACCACGAGGTCGGCCGCCTCCACCAGGCCGGGCGTGAGCGCTCGCGCCGTGAAGGCCGAGTGGTCGAGGCCGAGCCCGTCGAGCCGCCGGGCCACGGGCTCGGCGACCGGGGACCCCACGACGGCGTGCGTCCCGGCGCTCGTGACCTCGACCGAGCCGTCGAGCTCGTCCGCGAGCAGGAGCTGTGCGGCGGGGGAGCGGCAGATGTTCCCGGTGCACACGGCGAGCAGGTGGAGCACGGCGTCCTTCCGTGACGGGTCGTCGGGCGGACCGCCCGGGGCGTGGTTACCGTAGCGCGAGCGCCGCCGCCCTGCCGGGCGGCGGTGACGGGGGGCGAGTCGCGGGGGGCGGCATGGTGCACGACGGATGGGGAGCGCGCTGGGCGGGGGCGACCCCCGCGGCCACGACCGAGGAGCCTCCGGCGCCGCCGGGGCGGGCGCCCGGCGCCGTCGCCCACCGGCGCCGCGTCCGACGACGCGTGCTCGTCGCCGTGCTGGCACTCACCGTGCTGGTCGCCGCCTGGTGCGCCTGGCTGGCCGCTGACGTCCTGCGGGCGCGGTCGTCGCTCGAGCGGGCGGCGGCGGAGCTGCCCGCGCTGCAGCGGACGGTGACCTCGGGCGGTGACGCCGCCGCCGGGACACGGCAGGTCCAGGAGGCGGCGCGCACCGCCGCGGACGCGACGTCCGGACCGCACTGGCGGCTCGCCCGGCTCCTCCCGGTCGTCGGGGACGACGCCCGGGCCCTCGGCGACGTCGCCGCCGCCGTGGACGGCCTCGCGTCGCAGGCGCTCCCGCGCCTCGCGCGCGCCGCCGAGGTCGCGGCGCCGGCGCAGCTCGTCCCGCGCGACGGTGCGGTCGACCTCGGCCCGCTCGAGGACGCCCGCGCGGACGTGCTGGCGGCGGACGCCTCCGTCGCCGCCGCGGCGGCGACCGTCTCCGGCATCGACACGCAGACGCTCGTCACGCCCCTCGGGCAGGCCGTCGAGGAGCTGGAGGCCCACCTGGCCGAGATCCGGTCGCAGACCGCCACGGCCGCGCGGGCGGTCGACCTGGTGCCCTCGATGCTGGGCGCCGACGGCCCGCGCGACCACCTCGTCCTCGTGCAGAACAACGCCGAGCCGCGGGCGGCCGGCGGCATCGCCGGGTCCGTGCTCCACGTCCGGGCGCGGGACGGCCGCCTCGAGCTCGTCGAGGTCCGTCCCGGCAACGAGCTCGACGGACCGACGAGCGCGGTCGAGCTCTCGCGCGCGGAGGAGGCGCTCTTCGGGGACGACCTCGGCCGGTACATGCTCAACGTGACCTCCACCCCGGACTTCCCCCGCACGGCCGCCGTCGCCCGGCAGATCTGGGCCGACCGCACCGGTGTGCAGGTCGACGGCGTCCTCGCCGTCGACCCGGTGGCGCTCCAGGGCGTGCTCGCGGCGACCGGTCCCGTGGCGTTCACCGACCCTGCCGGCACCGAGGTCCGGCTCACGGGCGACGACGCCGCGGCCTTCCTCCTCAACGGCGTGTACCGCCGCTACGAGGACCCGGCGACCCAGGCGTCGTGCTCGCCGCGGCGGCGCACGCGGTGCTGGGTGCGTTGACGTCCTCGGGCGGCGCGGACCCGGCGCGCGTCGTCGGGGCGCTCGCGGACGCCTCGCGCGAAGGGCGTCTGCTCGTGTGGTCCGCCCACGGCGACGAGCAGGACCGTCTCGCCGGGACGGTGCTCTCCGGGGAGCTGGACGGGGTGCTGCCCGCGGGCGCGGGGGGTGCGACGTCGCCCGTGCTCGGCGTCTACCTCAACGCGTCGTCGGCGTCGAAGACGGGCTACTACCTGAGCACGAGCGTCCGGGTCGAGGACGTGACCTGCCGGCCCGACGGCTCCCAGCGCTTCACGGCGTCCGTGACGCTGACCTCGACACTGACCCCGGAGGAGGCCGCCGCGCTGCCGGCCTACGTGACCGGCGCCCGCGACGGTGACGGCACGATCCGGACCAACCTGCTCGTCTACGCGCCCCGCGACGGCGGGATCCTCGGCACGCCGGGAGCCGACGGCGGGCCGGGCCTGTTCTCCCAGGTGCACGACGGCCTCGTCGTCGGGGCGCGCACCGTCGCGCTGGCCCCGGGGGAGACCGCGACATACCGCTACGACGTGCTCACGGGCAAGAACCAGCGGGGAATCGTTTCGGTGAGGAAAACTCCTGGCGTCCCCGGCTCCTCCGACGCGCTCCCGGCTGTCGGCTGTGCCGGCCCCGTGCTCTTCTAGTCGTGCACGGCGGGCGCACCGCGGTCCACCCGGCCTCGAGGGTCGCGGACCGGAGGTGCCCGCTCCGTTCACCAAGGCAGGGGGCCTTCGACATGAACGTTCGACGCGCAACGACCATGCTCCTCCTCGGCGCCGCGCTGGTGGCCACGCCGGCCGCGGCAGCGTCCGCCTACGAGGCGGACGAGTACGAGGTCGGCATCTCGACCACCACCCCGGCTCCGGGCGAGTCCTTCACCGTCACGGTCGGCGGGCCGGCGGAGAACCCGACGATCACGCTGACCGTCACGTCGCCCGACGTGCCCGACGGCGCCATCGCGATCGCCGGGACCAAGGCGCTCACGAAGGGCACGACGGACGGGTTCGCCTCGTTCACGGTGACGCTCTCCGAGCCGTCGAGCTACGCGATCCAGGCGACCGACGCCGACGGGACCGTGCTCTCGTCGCAGCAGGTCGTCGTCCCGAGCGACGCCGCGGGCACGGACGGTGCCGCGGGCACGGACGACGACGGTGACGGCGACGCGGCGGGCGCGAGCGGCGCGTCGGGCTCCTCGAGCGGCCCCGGCCTCGCCGAGACGGGTGCGGACGAGGTGCTCCTCGTGGCGGGCGCCGGGCTCCTCGTCGCGGGTGGCGTGACGGCCCTGGCCGTCAGCCGCCGGCGACGCACCGCGAGCAGCGGCGCCTGACGACGGCGGCGCCCGCGGGCGCCGCCGTCCGAGCACCTCGCGGGCCGGCTCCCGGCCCGCACGGCCGCGGGGACGGACGTACGCGTCCCCGCCGGCACTCCTCACGGCACGCGCGGACGGGCCGGGACCGCGCGTCGGCGCGCACCCGGCCACGGTCCGCCGTGCCGTCGCACTCAGACGTCGCGGGGGGCACCATGACGTTGGAACGAGAGCAGGACCTCCGACCGGTCGGTCCCGACCGGTCGGCTCCGCCGGACGGCGCGCGGCCGGTCGCGCCGCCGTTCGACACCGGACAGCTCGTGCGCATCGCGCTCGGCGCCTACCGGCGGCCGGGCTGGAAGACCCGGCTGACCCGCAGGGTCGCGCTGGTCGACACGGTCGCGGTCTCGGCCGCCGTCGCCGCCGCCTACCTCGTGCGGTTCGACGGCTTCGACGGGACCGCGCTCGACGTCCAGTACCTCGCGATCTCCGTCGGCCTGCTCGTCGCGTGGTCGCTCGCGCTGCGCATGGCGTTCTCGCGCGAGAGCCGCGTCCTCGGCACGGGCGCGCCGGAGTACGCGCGGGTGGTCAACGCGACGCTCGCGGTCTTCGGGGCGGTCGCCGTGGTGGCGTACCTCCTGCGGTACGACCTGGCACGCGGCTACGTCGCGATCGCGCTGCCCGTCGGGGTCGTGCTCCTGCTGCTCGGCCGCTACGCCGTCAAGCGACGGCTCGCCGGCCTGCGGGCGCGCGGCCGCTGCCGCTCGCGGACCATCGTGGTCGGCGGACGGGACGGGGCCGCCCACCTGGTCGGCGAGCTGCGCAAGGACCCGCGCACGGGGTACGAGGTCGTCGGGACCTGCGTCCCGGGGGGTCCGGTGGAGCCGCACGAGCGGGTGGCAGGCGTGCCGGTCGTCGGCGACGTCACCGACGGCGCACGGCTCGTCGGGCCGTTGCGGGTCGACACGGTCATGGTGACCGGGTCCGACCTCGTCACGCCGCGCACGGTGAAGCGGCTCGCCTGGGACCTCGAGCCCTGGGGTGCGGACCTGGTCCTCGCCCCGGCGCTCACCGACGTCGCCGGGCCGCGGATCCGGACACGGCCGGTGGCCGGCCTCCCGCTGCTGCACGTCGAGGCGCCGGGGTACTCCGGGCCGCAGCACGTCCTCAAGCGGGCCTTCGACGTCGTCGGCGCGGCGGTGCTGGTCCTGCTGTTCTCCGTGCCGCTGGTGGTCACGGCGGTCGCGGTCAAGGTGTCGAGCCGAGGGCCGGTCTTCTTCCGGCAGGAGCGCGTGGGGCTGCAGGGGGAGCCCTTCACGGTGCTCAAGTTCCGGTCGATGACCGCCGACGCGGAGGCACGGCTCGAGGACGTCCTCGGCGTCGGGAACGTCGGCGTGTTCTACAAGCCGCGCCACGACCCGCGGGTGACGCCCGTCGGGCGGTTCATCCGGCGGTGCTCGATCGACGAGCTGCCGCAGCTGTTCAACGTTCTCGGCGGGTCGATGAGCCTCGTCGGTCCGCGACCGCAGGTCCCGCTCGAGGTCGACCAGTACGACGACGAGATCGGGCGCCGGCTCCTGGTCCGCCCCGGCCTGACGGGGCTGTGGCAGGTCTCGGGACGCAACAACCTCACGCTCGAGGAGAGCGTGCGCCTCGACCTGTACTACGTCGAGAACTGGACGATGGCGGGGGACCTGCTGATCCTGCTGCGGACGCTGCGAGCGGTGGTGGGGCGTGACGGCGCCTACTGAGCGGGTGTCCCGGCCCCTCATCGGCATCGCCACGTACCGCCGGCCCGAGCTGCTCGCCGCGCTCCTGCGGTCGCTCGGGCGCTCGGTGGGCACGGCCCGTCCCCGGATCGTCGTCGTCGACAACGACCCGGCCGGCTCGGCCGCCGGCGTCGCGCCGGCGGCCGGGTACCCGCACGAGTACCACCACGAGCCCGCACCGGGCATCGCGGCGGCGCGCAACCGGGTCCTGTCGTTGCTGCACGACGACGAGGACGCGGTGATCTTCGTCGACGACGACGAGGTGGTCGACCCGGGCTGGTACACGGCGCTGGTCGACGCCTCGCGCGGCGCCGACGTCGTGTCCGGGCCCGTCGTCGCCCGGTACGGGCCCGGCCTGCCGCGGTGGGTCGTGCGCGGACGCTTCTTCGACCGGGACCGTCAGGCGTCGGGGACGCCGACGCGGCACCCGGCGACGAACAACGTCCTCGTGCGGGTCGCTGCGCTGCGTCGACTGCGCGGCGAGTGGTTCCGGGAGGACTTCTCGAGCACCGGCGGGAGCGACACGGAGCTGTTCGACCGGCTGCGTCGCGACGGCGCACGGCTGGTGTGGTGCGACGACGCCGTCGTCCGCGAGGACGTCCCGGCGTCGCGGGCCACCGCGCGCTGGCTGTGGCGCCGCAACGTGCGCCTGGGCAACGTCACGTCCCGGGTGCGGCTCGCCGGCACCCCGCGACCGCTCCGGGTGCTCCTCGGTGCGGGACGCATGGGGGCGGGGACCGTGCTCAGCGCCCTCGACCTCGTGCGCCGGGGACACCTCACGCGCGTCCGCGCGACGCACGTGCCGAAGGGCTGGGGCATGGTGCAGGCCGCGCTCGGCGTCCACGTCGAGGAGTACCGCCGCTGATGCTCGACGTCCTCCTGCTGCTCGCCGCGCTCGTCGCGCCGGTCGTCGTGCTGACCTACCGGCACGCGCCGGTGCTCGTCCTCGCGGTCACGCTCGTGACGCTCGCGCTGCCGCTCGTCGTCCTGGACCTGGACCCGGCGGCGAACGAGGTCGTGCACCCGGGCATGGCGACGTGGGCGCCCCGGCTCCTCCTGCCCGCCCTCGTCCTGCTCCTCGCGCTGCTGCCCTTCGCCGCCTGGCCGCGCTACGAGGACCGGCACCCGTTCGTGGCGCTCCTCGCGGTCCCGGTGCTCGTCCTCGCGGTCACCACGGTCTGGTCGGGCACGACCACCCAGTGGGCCGGTGTCGTGCACCTGTCCACCGGCGCCCTCGCGTGGGTCGTCGGCGCCCGGCTCGCGCCGTCGCTCGGCAGGAGCGACCGCCACGACGCCGTCGTCGTCGGCACGGTGCTCGCGGTGCTCGGCGCGCAGCTCGTGCTCTGCCTCCTCCAGGTGACGGGGATCGCGTTCGCCGTCGAGGCGTCGGACCAGGGGCTGAGCAGGCGCGCGGCACGTTCGGGCACCCGGGCGACCTGGGCAAGGTCGCCGTCGCCCTCATGGCGCTCGTGCTGCCGTGGACGGTCTCGGAGGTCGCGCGCCTGCGCTGGGCCGCCACGGCCACGATCATCACCGGGTTCCTCGCCGTGGGCACCACGCTCTCCCGCGGGAACATCCTCGCGTGCGGCGTCCTCGTCGTCGTGTGGGCGTTCGCGATCTCCCGCCGGCGGTTCAGCGGCCGGGCGTTCGGGATCGTGCTGCTCGCCGGGGCGGCGAGCGTCCCGTTCCTCGGCACGCTCCTGGTCCGGTTCCGGCTCGACCCGGACGGCGGCTCGCGGCCCGAGCTCATGCGGGCGGCGGTCGAGCAGCTGCAGCGCTCGCCGTGGTGGGGCACGGGCCCCAACTCGTACGTCGAGGTCGTCGGCCGCTTCGACACCGCCACCGCCTACGGGCTGCCTGTGCACAACGCCGCGCTCCTGCTGCTCTGCGAGCTGGGCGTGGTCCTGACCCTCCCGCTCGCGGCCTTCCTCGTCGTCGCGGCCGGGCGCACGCTCGCCGCCCGGCGCTCGTCGGACCGGTTCGCCTCCGCCTCCGCGGCGGCGCTGCTCGCGTGCGCCTCGCGGGTCTGGTCGTCGTCGGGACCGGGTGGGGCATGCTCAAGGGGGCCGTGCTCCTGACGTGGGTCCTCGTGCCGTCGTTGCTGTACCACCGCTTCGGGCGTCTCGCGCCGCAGGACGCGCGCCCGGGCGACGGCCTCGGCCGCGCCGCGGTGCCCGCGGCCGAGCCGACGCCCGGAGCGCCCGACGCCCGTGCCGGACGTGGGCTCGTCGTGACGGGACGGCGACCGTGACCGCGCGCGCCGGCGCCCCGCTGGTGTCCGTCGTCGTCCCCACGGTGCTGCGCTCGCGCCTGCAGCGGGCCGTCGCGCACGCGCGGTCGCAGGAGGTCGCCGGTCGCGTCGAGGTCGTCGTGGTCGTCGACACCGTCCCCGACGAGGCGGCCCGCCGCCTGCTCGACGAGATCGCCGACACCGTGGTGCTCACCCGGGGGCGGCAGGGCGCCGGCGTGGCGCGCAACCTCGGCGTGCGTGCCGCCACCGCCCCGTTCGTCGCGTTCCTGGACGACGACGACGAGTGTACCCGGGTCATCTCGCCGCCGCCCTGGCCATGCTCGACGACCCCGCCGACCCGGCGGACGTCGTCGGCGCGCGGGTCACGCAGCGGACCCCGGACGGGGCGACGTCGGAGCCGGTGCCGCGCCGGCTGCTGGCGCCCGGCCAGGACGTGCTCGACTTCCTCTTCCGCCGGCGCAGGCCCGACATCGCGCGCCCGTCGATCTACACCTCGACGCTGGTGGCGCGCCGCGCGACGGCGCTGGCGACACCGTGGCGCGAGGGCCTGCCGCGGCACCAGGACTGGGAGTGGCTGCGCGCGCTCCAGGCGCGGGCGCCGCGGTGCGCCAGTCGCCGCACCTGGGGGCACGCATCCACATGGGGTCGGCCGGGTCGATCTCGGCGACCAGCGACTGGGAGGCGTCGCTCGACTGGGGCCGCACGTGGCGGCCGACGGCGTCCCGCTCCGTCTACGTCGACTTCGTCGCCGGGCAGCCCCTGCGCTACGCCACGCAGGCCGGTCGCTGCGCGGCACGGTCGCGTGCGTGCGCGAGATCGCCGCGGCGCGCGCCCTGCCCTCGTGGGGACCTCTCGCGCTCGGGCTCGGCGGGGTCCTGCCGCGCGGCGCCGCGCTGCGCGTGCTCGCGCGCCTGCGGCGTGCACGCCGTCGACCACGGGTGCTGCTGTCCGCCGGGCGCCTGGACCGTCCGGCAACCCGTACGTCGAGCTCCTGGCCGGCGCGCTGCGGGAGCAGGTCGACGTCGAGTACTTCGGCTGGCGGCGCGCGCTCACCTCGAGGTACGACGTCCTGCACGTGCACTGGCCCGACCACCTGACGCGCGGTGCCGGACGGGCCCGCACGCTCGCCAAGCAGCTCCTGTTCGCGCTCCTGCTGATCCGGCTCGCGGCCGGCCGCGTCACCGTCGTGCGCACCGTCCACAACCGCACCCCCCACGAGGCGGGCTCGCCCGCCGAGCGTGCCCTGCACCGGCGGCTCGAGGCGACGACGCGCGCCTGGATCCACCTCGTGCCGCCCGAGGACGGCCCGCCCGACCCGGGCGTCGCCGTCGTCCCGCACGGCCACTACCGGTCGGTCTACCCTCCGGTGCGCCCGCTGGAGACGGCGACCGGCACCGTCCTGTACTTCGGGTACGTGCGCCCGTACAAGGGCGTCGCGCGCCTGTGCGAGCAGTTCCGGGTGCTGCGGCGCGACGACCTGCGCCTGCGGGTCGTCGGGCGTCCGATCGACGCGCGGACGGCCGCGGACGTCACCGCGGCGAGCGACGGCGACCCGCGGATCGACCTCGTGCTCCGCGGCGTGCCACCGCAGGACCTGGCGGCCGAGATCGAGCCTCGACCCTGGTGGTGCTCCCGTTCGAGGAGCTGTACAACTCCGGGTCCGTCCTGCTCGCGCTCTCGCTGAACCGCCCCGTCCTCGTCCCGGCGAGCCCGTCGAGCGTGCGGCTGCGGGACGAGGTCGGCGCGCACTGGGTCCGCACGTACGCGGGTCCGCTCACCGCCGCGGCCCTCGAGGAGGCGTACGAGGCCGTCGCGCGGCGTGCCGAGACCGAGGGCTTCGGCGCCGCGCAGCTCCACGGGCGGGAGTGGCCCGAGATCGCCCGGGCCCACGTCGAGGTGTTCCGCGGCGCCGCCCGCGGCCCGCACGACGGCGCAGGACGGGGGCGGCGATGACGGCCACGACGCTCCCGGACCGCGCGCACCGCGCCGCGCACGGTGCGCGCGTCGTCGTGGTCGGCCAGGCGGTGCGCTTCGTGCTGCAGCTCGCGGGCCTCGCCGCGCTCGCCCGGCTCCTCACGCCGGCCGACTTCGGCCTCGTCGCGATGGTGACCGCCGTCGTCGGCGTCGCGGAGGTCCTGCGCGACTTCGGCCTGTCCTCGGCCGCCGTCCAGGCGCGCCGCCTGAGCGAGCAGCAGCAGAGCAACCTCTTCTGGCTCAACGGGGCGATCGGTGTCGCGCTCGCCGGCGGGCTGGTGCTCGTCGGCCCGCTCGTCGAGCGGTTCTACGGCACACCGGGGGTCGCGACCGTCGTCGCGCTGCTCGCGCCGGCCGTGCTGCTGAGCGCGCTGTCGACGCAGTTCCGGGCCCGCCTCAACCGCGAGATGCGCTTCACCGCGCTCGCGGTGAGCGACGTCGTCGCGCAGGCCGCCGCACTCGTCGTGGCCGTGTCGATCGCCCTCGCACGCGGCGACTTCGTGGCCCTCGTCGGACAGCAGCTGACCCTCGCGCTCGTCGCGCTGTGCTCGCTCGCGCTGTGGACGCGCTGGCTCCCCGGGCGTCCCCGCCGCGGCGCCGGCATGGCGCACCTCCTGCGCTTCGGGGGGAACGTCGCCGCCACGCAGCTCCTGGGGTACCTGAGCCGCAACGTCGACACGCTGGTCGTGGGGCGCGTGCTCGGGGACGTCGCCGTCGGTGTCTACAGCCGCGCGTTCCAGCTGCTCATGCTGCCGCTCAGCCAGATCAACGCGCCGGCGACGACCGTGGCCCTGCCCGTGCTCTCGCGCAGCCAGGACGACCCCGCCGACTTCCGCCGCCTCGTCGTGCGGAGCCAGGGGATCCTGCTCACCGTCGTGCTCGGCGCCGTCTCGCTCCTGTTCACCGCGGCCCCGCTCGTCGTCGAGGTGTTCCTCGGCCCGCAGTGGGAGGACGCCGTCCCGATCCTGCGCCTGCTCTGCGTCGCGGCGCGTTCCAGGCCGCCGGGTACGTCTCCTACTGGTGCTTCGTGGGCCTCGGCCTCACGGGGTCGCACCTGCGCTTCACGCTCGTGAGCCGGCCGCTCGTCATCGGGGCCGTCGTGCTCGGGGGAACGGGCGGCGTGCTGGGCGTCGCGGGCGCGTACGGCGCGGGCGTGCTGCTCGTGTGGCTCGGAGGCCTGTGGTGGCTGCGCGACGTCGAGGCGGTGCCCACGCGACGCCTGCTGGGCGACGGGCTGCTGCTCGCCGGCGTGCTCGGCGCGGGCGCCGGCGTCGGGACGCTGGTCGCGTCCTGGTCGGAGTCGACCGGGCTCGTCACCGCGACGGCGCTCGGCGTCCTGGCGCAGCTCGCGGCCCTCGCTCTCGCGTACGCGGCGGTCCCGCCGTTCCGGGACCGCCTGCGCAGCACCGCCCAGTTCGCGCGGCTCGCCGTCAGCCGCGGAGCCCGTCCCGGTCCGGCGTCGTGAGGAGCGCAGATGGTTGAGATCGTCCACTGGAACCCGGTGCGCCGGCAGGTGCCCGGCTGGCGCGGGCTCCTGACGCCGCGCCGACCTGTGAACAACTTCGGCGACCTGCTGGGGCCCGTGATCGTGCGCGAGCTCGTCGCGCGGGCCGGCGGCGACCCCGCCGCGGGAGCGACGCGCGGCTGGTCACCGTGGGGTCGGTGCTCGCCATGGCCCGCGCGGGGGACGTGGTGTGGGGCTCCGGGGTCAACGGGAAGCTCGTCGACCGCGAGCACGCGCTCTCCGACGTCGACGTCCGCGCCGTCCGGGGCCCCCGCACGCGCGACTTCGCGCGACGGCGCGGCGCCGAGGTCCCCGAGGTCTACGGCGACCCCGGGCTGCTCGTGGGGCACCTGTGGACCCGCTCGGCGCTCGCGGGCGACCGGCCGCGCACCGACCACCTCGTCGTGCCGAACCTCCACGACCTCGCCGCGGCCGACCGTGCGCACCCGACGCTGTCGCCCCGGTCGCCGCTCGACGTGTGTCTCGGGACCATCGCGGCGAGCGGGTTCGTCGTCGCCTCGTCGTTGCACGGCGTCGTCGTGGCCGACGCGCTGGGGGTGCCGGCGCGGTTCGTGCGCTCGGCCGTGGAGCCCGAGCTCAAGTACCGCGACTACCTCGAGGGCACCGGGCGCGCCGACGTCGAGATCGCGGAGACGGTCGAGGACGCGCTGCGGCTCGGCCCGCACCCGCCGCCCGCGTGGGATCCCGGGCCGCTCCTGCGCGCGTTCCCGGCGGAGCTGTGGGGGCTGCGGACGGTCGTCGAGGCGGCGCGACCGGTGTCGGGCGGACCGCTGGCGCACGGGCCGACGACGGGCGGGAACGCCGCGGAGAGGCGAGCATGGTCGGGGCAGCGCACCGGAGAGGGGCCCGGTGCGGGACAGGGGGCAGGTCTTCATGGACTTTCGTGACTACGTGACGTTGCTGCGCAAGCGCTGGCTCTCCGTCGCGGTGCTGACGGCGCTCGGCGTGCTCGGCGGGGTGGTCGCCTCGCTCGCCACGACACCGACGTACGAGGCGCGCTCGCAGGTCTTCGTCTCGGTGCAGGGCAGCAGCGACAGCGCGAGCGACCTGCTCCAGGGGTCGAGCTTCACGGTGCGGCAGGTGAAGTCGTACACCGAGCTCGCCACGAGCCCGCGCGTGCTGGACCCGGTCGTCGAGGAGCTCGGCCTCACCGACGACGCCGCGTCGCTCGCCGAGCGGGTGCGGGCGGAGTCCCCGATGGACACCGTGCTCATCAACGTGATCGCCACGGACGAGTCGGCCCGGCTCGCGGCGTCGACGGCGGACGCGGTCGCGAGCTCGCTCGCGGACGTCGTCGGCGAGCTGGAGACGCCGGCAGCCGGCGGCGACTCGCCGGTGCAGATCAGCACGGTGCGGTCCGCGACCGTGCCGACCGAGCCGTCGTCGCCGGACCTGCGGCTCAACCTCGCGCTCGGTCTCGTGGTGGGGCTCGCGCTCGGGATCGGGCTCGCCGTCGTGCGGGAGCTGCTCGACACGCGGGTGCGGTCGGCCCCGGACGTCGAGGCGGTCACCGACGCACCCGTGCTCGGCGCGATCGGCTACGAGGCCGACGCGCCCGAGCACCCGCTCATCGTGCAGGAGTCGCCGCAGGCGCTGCGCGCCGAGGCGTTCCGGCGCCTGCGGACCAACCTGCAGTTCCTCGACCTCGGCGACGGGGCGCGGACGGTCGTCATGACGTCCGCCCTGCCAGGCGAGGGCAAGACGACGACGAGCATCAACCTCGCCATCACGCTCGCCGACGCCGGGCAGCGGGTGCTGCTCGTGGACGCCGACCTGCGCCGGCCCGCCGTCGCGCGGTACATGGGCATCGAGGGGTCCGTCGGCCTCACCACCGTCCTCATCGGGAAGGTCGGGCTGCGCGACGCCGTGCAGCCGTGGGGGAGCAGCATGCTCGACGTCCTCGCCGCGGGCCAGATCCCGCCCAACCCGAGCGAGCTGCTCGGGTCGGAGACGATGACGGCGCTCGTCGGACGGCTCGGCGAGGAGTACGACGTCGTGGTCGTCGACTCGCCGCCGCTGCTGCCCGTGACCGACGCCGCCATCCTCGCCCGCCGGGCCGGGGGCGCGATCCTCGTCAGCGGGGTGGGGACGATCCACCGCCAGCACGTCGCGGGCGCCGTCGCCGCGCTCGGGACCGTGGGCGCGCGCCTGCTCGGCGTGGTCCTCAACCGCGTCCCGCTCAAGGGGCCCGGCGCGAGCGCGTACGGCTACTCCTACTACGAGTACGCGAGCGAGCCGGCGCCGACGGGCCGACGGCGCGCGCGGCCGGCGCACGGGAGCCGTCGCCGGCCGGGCCCGGGACGCCGTGGGCGGTCCGGTGCCGCGGCGTCCCTCCCCGAGCAGCCGCTCCCGGCGCGCGGGCAGGCGGGCAGCCGACGCGCGCCGGAGCTCGTGCCGGAACGCGTGCCGGTGGGGACGGGCCCCGGCGGGACGGCGTCGTTCGACGAGGTCGTCGCGCCGCGGGAGGGGCGCTGACGCCGGCCGGCGGGCGGCCACCCGGCCGCCCCGAGAGGGTTCCGAGCAGTGCGGTGAGGTCACGGCAGGGGGAGACGGATGAAGATCTCGGTCATCGGGTGCGGGTACCTGGGGGCGGTCCACGCCGCGTGCATGGCGACGCTCGGGCACGACGTGGTGGGGGTCGACGTGGACGCGGGCAAGGTGGCCGCGCTGGCTGCGGGCCGGGCGCCCTTCTACGAGCCCGGGCTGTCGGAGCTGCTCGCCGGTGCGGTCGCCGACGGCCGTCTCGAGTTCACGACCGACGCCGCGCGCTCCGCGGGCGCCGACGTCCACTTCGTGTGCGTCGGCACACCGCAGCGGGCGGACTCCTACGCGGCCGACCTGAGCTACGTCGACGCCGCGTTCCGCGCGCTGCTGCCGTCGGTCAGGTCGGGGGACGTGGTCGTCGGCAAGTCGACCGTGCCCGTGGGGACCGCCGGCCGGCTCGCGAACGAGCTCGCCGAGCGGGAGCCGGGCGCGTGCTCGTGTGGAACCCCGAGTTCCTGCGGGAAGGGTTCGCCGTCGAGGACACGCTGCACCCGGACCGGCTCGTGTACGGCGTGCCGGAGGGCGAGGCGGGGCGGCGTGCCGTCGACGTCCTCGACGCCGTGTACGCCGCCCCGCTCGGCGAGGGCACGCCCCGGATCGTCACGGACCTCCCGACGGCGGAGCTCGTCAAGGTCGCGGCCAACTCGTTCCTCGCGACCAAGATCTCGTTCATCAACGCGATGGCCGAGCTGTGCGAGGTCGCCGGCGGGGACGTCACCCGCCTCGCGGACGCCATCGGCGTGGACTGCCGCATCGGCCGCCGGTTCCTCAACGCCGGTCTCGGCTTCGGGGGAGGGTGCCTCCCCAAGGACATCCGGGCGTTCATGGCGCGCGCGGAGGAGCTCCACGCCGACCCGGCGGTGAGCTTCCTGCGCGAGGTCGACTCGATCAACATGCGGCGGCGCGAGCGCATGGTGGACCTCACGGTGGGCGTGCTCGACGGTCGTCCGCTCGCCGGGGCGCGGATCGCGGTGCTCGGCGCGGCCTTCAAGCCCGACAGCGACGACGTCCGCGACTCGCCCGCGCTGGACGTCGCGGAGCGGCTGCACCAGCGCAGCGCCCGCGTCGTCGTCACCGATCCGCAGGCCGTGCCGAACGCGCGGCGCAAGGCACCGCAGCTCCGGTACGCGGAGACGGTCGAGGAGGCCGTCGACGGTGTCGACGCCGTGCTCGTGCTCACCGAGTGGAGCGAGTACCGCACGCTCGACCCCGGGAAGCTCACCGGGCTCGTGGCGTCCCCCCGCGTCGTCGACGGGCGCAACGCGCTCGACGCGCAGGCGTGGCGCGAGGCGGGCTGGACGTACCGGGCGCTGGGCAGGCCGTGACCGGGCGCCGCGGCGCGACCGTGCTCGCCGTGCTCGCCGTGCTCGCCGTGCTGCTGCTGGTGGGCGGCTGCGCGTCCGGCCCGGGCGCGCCGGCGGGGGCGACCACCGCCGAGCCCGGGACCGGCGCGTCCCGCACCGGCACGGTGCCGTCCGACCCCGGCGAGTACGCCGCCGAGGTCCGCGACGCGACGAACGCGCTGCGTGCCGACCACGCGATCCCCCCGCTCGCGGACGACGCGTGCGCCGCGTCCGCGGCACGGACCCGCGCCCGCGCCCTGGTGGGTGCGGACGAGCTCGCGCACGCCGCGCTCGACGCGGTGATCGCGACGTGCGCTCCGCCCGAGGGCTCCGCGGCCGAGAACCTCAGCCGGGCCGCAGCGCCGCCGGCCGACGTGGTCGACGCCTGGTCACGGTCCCCGGGGCACCGCGCGAACCTGCTCGACCCCGCGCTCACGGGGCTCGGCGTCGGGTGCGTGGCCGACGAGACCGCGCCCGAGCCGCAGATGCTCTGCTCCCAGGTGTTCCTCGGATGACGGGCGTGCGCGCAGGGCACGGCCTGGTGCGTGGCCCGGACGACGCACCTCGCCTCGGCCGAAGGAGGCACCGATGACGCACGTCCTGATCTCGGTCGCGCGGACCGTCCAGACGCTGGAGATCGTCGCCGCGGCGGGCGCCATCCGGCTGTCCGAGCTGTCGACGGCGCTCGGCACGAGCAGACCTGGGGCGTTCCGCATCGCGCAGAGCCTCGTCGCCCTGCACTGGCTCTCCCAGGGGTCGGACCGTCGGTACCGCATCGGACCCGGCGTGCGGGCGCTCGGGCCCGAGCGCCGGGCGCCGACGCCGCCGTCCCCGTAGGGGCGTCCGGGCCGCGCCGGGGCTGACCACCCGGACCACCCCACGAAGCAGAACGGCCGGACCTACGATCTCGTAGGTCCGGCGTCCTCGATGTCCTGAGACATCACACGGTCGGGGTGACAGGATTTGAACCTGCGACCTCTTCGTCCCGAACGAAGCGCGCTACCAAGCTGCGCCACACCCCGGTTGCCCACCACGCACGTCGGACGCTGTCACCAGCACCCGCCGGACAGGCCGAGAGCCTGTGTCCCGCGCAGGAAGCCTCGCCAGAATAGCCGACGAATGCCCGTACGACGAAACCGGTCCGTCGTGACGCGCCCGGCGCCCGGGATCAGCGCGACGTGAGCGTGAGCAGCGTGGCCTCCGGCCGGCACGCGAAGCGGAACGGAGCGTACGGCGAGGTGCCCGCCCCGGCCGAGACGTGCAGCCAGCTCGACGCCTCGCCGCCCTCCTCGTCGGGCCGGCGACCCGGCCAGCCGTGCAGCCCCTTGGCCCGGCCACGGTCCAGGTCGCAGTTCGTCACGAGCGCCCCGAAGCCGGGGACGCACAGCTGGCCGCCGTGCGTGTGTCCCGCGATGATCACGTCCGACCCGTCCGCGTGCATGGTGTCGAGCACCCGACGGTAGGGGGCGTGCGTGACGCCCACCCGGAGGGTCGCGCCGGAGGGTGTCGCACCGGAGGCGGACGGCGTCGGCGCGGGGAAGACGTCACGGTCCAGGTGCGGGTCGTCGACGCCCACGAGGTCGAGCCGCACGTCGCGACGTCGAGCGTGTCCCGGCGGTTCGTGAGGTCGCGCCAGCCCGCCGCGCGCAGCGCCGCGGCGAGCTCCGCCGCCGGCAGCTCCCGCGGTGCGGTGGGGGCCGCGACGCGCGCGTCGGGCAGGAGGTAGCGGGCCGGGTTCTTCGGCACGGGCGCGTAGTAGTCGTTGGAGCCCATGACGAACACGCCCGGCGTCGCCAGCAGCGGCTCGAGGGCGCCCAGCAGAGGGGCGAGCGCGTCCGCGTGCGCGAGGTTGTCGCCGGTGTCGACGACCAGGTCGGGCTCGAGCTCGGCGAGCGAACGCACCCAGGCGATCTTGCGGCGCTGCGACGGGACGAGGTGCAGGTCGGAGACGTGCAGGACCCGCACGTCCCGCGCACCGGCGCGAGCACCGGGAGGGTCACGAAGCGTGTCGTGAAGAGCTTGGTCTCGACGTGGGCGTACGCGAGCGCGCCGGCACCGAGGGCCGCGAGGGCCCCGAGGCGCCGCACGCCGCGTCCGGGCGCGCTCAGCCGTCCGCCCCGGCCGGGGGCGCCGCGGGCTGCTCCGGGGGAGCGGGCTGCTCGGCCGCGGGCGGGGGCTCGTCGCCGCCGCCGTTCTCGCCGCCGTCGTCGCCCCGGTCACGCGTCGAGGGCGGGGGGGCGGGCGCGTTGACCCTGCCCCAGTCGGGCTCGGGGAACCCGACGACCGGCTTGCCGGCCAGCGCCTGGTCCATGTACGCCTTCCACGTCGGGGCGGCGAGCGTCGAGCCGAACCACCAGCGCTCGTACTGGCCGTTGATCACCATGTCGCGCATCTCGACGTCGTTCTCCGCGTTCCCGATCCACACCGCGGTGGCGACCTGCGGGGTGTAGCCGAGGAACCACGTGTGCCGGTTGAGCTGCGACGTGCCGGTCTTGCCGGCGCTCACCCGGCCCTCGAGCTGGGCGCCACGGCCGGAGCCCTGCGTCATGACGTTCTGCAGCGCGTACGTCACGGTGTTGGCGACCGCCGGGTCGAGCGCGTTCGGGTCGCAGCGCGTGGGCGGGACGGCGATCTCCTCGCCGTCCGTGCCGACGACGCGCGTGATCGCGACCGGCTCGCAGTACGTGCCGCCGCTCGCGAACGTCGCGTACGCGGCGGCCATCTGCAGCGGCGAGGAGTTCTGCGTGCCGAGGACCATCGACGGCATCATCCGCACACCGTTCTCCTTCTCCGCGGAGATCGACGGGCGGTAGCCGACCGACTCGGCGGTCGCCTTGATGTCGCACAGCCGCAGCTGGCTCTCCATGTCCGCGTACGCGGTGTTGATCGAGTTGTACGTCGCCTGCAGCACCGTGATCCGGCCCTTGTTGTCGATGCCGTCCGAGTTGCCCGGACGCCACGCGTCCCGCTCGTTCGGGGCGTGGACGCCGCAGAAGTCGAAGTCGGAGTTGTACCAGCCGCGGCTGTTCGCGTTGACGCGCTCGTACAGCGAGCGGCCGCTCTTCAGCCACTCCGCGAGGACGAACGGCTTCCACGACGAGCCGGGGGAGAAGCCGTTCGACGAGCCGTGGTCCTGGTCGACGCTGTAGTTGACCGCCGTGGTGCCCGGCGCGCGGTCCTGCGACGCGTCGAACGGCCGGTTCTGCGCCATCGCGAGGATCTTGCCCGTGCCCGGCTCGACGGACACGATCGCGTCCTCGAGACCGCTCGGGTCGTTCGGCGGGACCGCGGCCTGCGCCTGCTGCACGGCCGCGGCCTGCATGGCTGGGTCGAGCGTCGTGAAGATGTCGAGGCCGCCGCGGTACAGCAGCGTCGTGCGGTCGTCCTCGGTCTCCCCGAACGCCGGGTCCGAGACGAGCACCTTGGTCACGTAGTCGCAGAAGAACGCGGCGCCGCCGGCGGCCTGGCAGCCGACCTCGACCGGCTTGACGTTGAGGGTGTCGGCGATCGGCGTCGCCCGCCCGGTGTCGTACTCCTCCTTGGTGATGTACCCCTGCGCGTACATCGTGTTGAGCACGATGTTCCGGCGCTTCTGCGACTCCTCGGGGTTGCGCGTCGGGTCGTACTTCGACGGCGCCTTCGTGATCCCGGCGATGGTCGCGGCCTCGACGGCGTTGAGGTCCGTCGCGCTCTTGCTGAAGTAGTGCTGCGCGGCCGTCTCGACCCCGTACAGCGACGAGGCGCCGAACTGCGCGATGTTGAGGTAGCCCTGGAGGATCTCCTCCTTGCTCATGCGCTTCTCGATCGAGATCGCGAGCTTGGCCTCGCGCGCCTTGCGGGCGAGCGTGTCCTCCCGCGCCTCCCAGATCGCCATCGCGTCGTCCTCGCGCACGGCCTTCTCGATGAGCACGTTCTTCACGTACTGCTGCGTGAGGGTCGAGGCGCCCTGGGTCGGACGGTCGAGCGCGTTGTTGACGGCGGCGCGCGGGATGCCCTCGATGTCGACCCCGCCGTGCTCCCAGAACCGCCGGTCCTCGATCGCCACGACCGCGTTCTGCATGTACGGCGACACCTGGTCGAGGGGCACGACGATGCGGTTCTCCGTGTAGAACGTCGCGAGGAGCGTCGTGCCGTCGTTGGCGTAGACGCGCGACTGCTCCGCGAGCGGCCCGGGCTCGAGGTCCGCCGGCAGCTCGTCGAAGACCTCGATCGCGGTGTCCGTCGCGGTGTTCGCGCCGGCCGCGAGGGGTACGAGCAGCCCGGCGGACAGCACGCCGCCGACGCCCGCCACCAGGACGAACGCCAGGAGGAGGGCGACGAGCTGGTACGCGTTGATCTGCCGGCCGCGCGGACGCACAGGGGAAGCCATGGGGCAACCCTACGGGAGGGGTCTCGGCACGTCCCCGGCGGGCGGGCCCCGCGCGGTGTGCGGGTTGTGTGAGCATCCCGCGGACCGCGCCGGCCACGCGGCGGGGACGGCCGCCGCGCGCCGGGCCCGTCGGGCTACGCTCGGCCCATGGCAACCACCTGGGAGTACGCGACCATCCCGCTCATCATCCACAACACCAAGGCGGTCCTCGACCAGTGGGGCGCCGACGGCTGGGAGCTCGTCCAGGTCGTCACCGGCCCCGACGGCAACGGTCTCGTGGCCTACCTCAAGCGCCCGACCGGGGAGAAGTAGTGGCGGGCGCCGCCCCCGGCGCCGTCTCGGCGCGCCTCGCCGAGCTCGGCATCACGCTGCCCGACGTCGCGGCCCCCGTCGCCGCCTACGTCCCCGCCGTGCGCACCGGCCGGTACGTCCACACCTCCGGCCAGCTGCCGTTCGTCGACGGCGCGCTCCCCGCGACGGGGAAGGTCGGCGACGGGGAGGGCCTCGTCCCGCCCGACGACGCGGCGCACCTCGCCCGCGTCTGCGCGCTCAACGCGCTCGCGGCCGTCCAGCACGTCGTGGGCGACCTCGACCAGGTCGCGCGCGTCGTCAAGGTCGTCGGCTTCGTCGCGAGCGACCCGTCGTTCACGGGGCAGCCGCGTGTGGTCGACGGCGCGAGCACCGTCCTCGCCGAGATCTTCGGCGACGCCGGCGTCCACGCCCGCAGCGCGGTCGGCGTCGCGGTCCTCCCGCTCGACTCCCCGGTCGAGGTCGAGCTGGTCGTCGAGCTGGCGGAGTAGCGCCCGCGGGGCACCCGTCCACGCCCGGCCCCACCGCGACGGGCCGGGCCGGGCGAGCCGCGGCTCAGCGCGCGCGGCGTTCCAGGCGGTCCAGGTCGAGGAGGACGACCGCGCGGCCCTCGCGGCGGACCCAGCCGCGCGTCGCGAAGTCCGCCAGCGCCTTGTTGACGGTCTCGCGCGACGCGCCGACGAGCTGCGCGAGCTCCTCCTGCGTCAGGTCGTGCGCGACCCGGACGCCCTCGTCCGTCTCCTCGCCGAAGCGGGTGGACAGGTCGAGGAGCGCCTTGGCGACGCGGCCGGGGACGTCGGAGAAGACGAGGTCGGCGAGGGTCTCGTTCGTGCGGCGCAGGCGGCGGGCGAGCGCGCCGAGGAGGTGCTTGGCGACGCCCGGGTGCTTCTCGATCCACTCGACGAGCTGGTCGTGGCCGAGCTCGTAGATGACGGAGTCGGCGACGGAGCTGGCGGTCGCGGTGCGGGGGCCCGGGTCGAAGAGGGAGAGCTCGCCGAACATCTCGCCGGGGCCGAGGATCGACAGGAGGTTCTCCCGGCCGTCGTTGGAGCGTCGGCCCAGCTTGATCTTGCCGCTCGCGATCACGTACAGACGGTCGCCCGGCTCTCCCTCGCGGAACAGCACGTCCCCTCGGGTGAGCTCGATCTGCTGCATCGACTCGAAGAGGGTGCGCGTCTCGTCCGCGTCCATCGTCGCGAACAGAGGGGCGGAGAGCACAACGTCGTCGTCCACGCGGGGGTGTCCTTCGTCTCGACCTCGACAACTGCCACGGACCAGTCTGCCCTACGGCTGCAACTCGGGGTGTCGGGGGGACGGGCTAGCGTGGCCGTGTGAACGCCGCCGAGCCGTCCTCCGCGAAGCCGACCCGAACGTCGTCGGCGGGCCCCCGCGTCGAGTCGCGGCTGGCGCTCGTGCGCCGCGCGCGGCGCATCGACCGCGAGCTCGCGGTGACCCACCCGGACGCGCACTGCGAGCTGGACTTCACGACGCCGCTCGAGCTGCTGATCGCCACGGTCCTGTCCGCGCAGACGACGGACAAGCGGGTCAACCTCACCACCCCGGTGCTCTTCGCGCGCTACCCGGACGCCGCGGCGTACGCGGGCGCGGACCGGGCCGAGCTCGAGGAGCTGCTGCGCCCGACGGGGTTCTTCCGGGCGAAGGCGCAGTCGGTCATCGGGATCGGGCAGGCGCTCGTCGAGCGGTTCGACGGCGAGGTCCCGGGCCGTCTGGAGGACCTGGTGACGCTCCCGGGGGTGGGGCGCAAGACGGCGAACGTGGTGCTCGGCAACGCGTTCGGCGTCCCCGGCCTCACGGTGGACACCCACTTCGGCCGTCTGGTGCGCCGGCTCGGGTGGACCGACGAGGAGGACCCGGTCAAGGTCGAGCAGGTCGTCGGGGACCTCATCCCGAGGTCGGAGTGGACGATGCTCTCCCACCGGCTGATCTTCCACGGGCGGCGCGTGTGCTTCGCGCGTCGGCCCGCGTGCGGCGCGTGCAGCGTCGCCCGCTGGTGCCCGTCCGCCGGGATCGGGGAGACGGACCCGGTGAAGGCCGCGTCGATGGTGAAGACGGGCTGAGGCGCTCAGCCTCGCGGGACGCGCGCGAGCCAGTCGAGCAGGAGGTCCGTGACGTCGCCGGGCGCCTCCTCGGGGAGGAAGTGGCCGGCGTCGGGCAGGACCTCGAACCGGAAGTCGCGCGCGAGGGCCGCCCCGTCGGCGTCGGCGAGGTCGCGCCGCAGCAGGCCGTCCCGCCCCCCGTGCACCTGCAGGGCCGGCACGGTGATCGGCCGGCGCAGGGCGTTGAGGAAGCGGCGCCCGTCGGGCCGGGGGGTCGAGCGCACGGCCCAGCGCAGGGACTCCATCGCGGTGTGGGCGGCGAACGGGATGCGCATGACGGTCCGGTACGTCGCGACGACGTCGTCGTCGAACGCGCGCGCCGACCCGTCCGCGAGCACCCGGTCCACGAGGTCGCCCGAGACGAGCGCGCGCTCGGGGAGCGTCGGGACCTGGAAGAAGGCGAGGTGCCGGCGCGCGGCGGGCGTCAGGAGCCGGCGGGCCGAGGCGTGCATGCGGGCCGGGTGCGGCGCGGCCAGCGCGGCCACGCCCGCGGTCACCGCGGGCTGCAGGGCGGCCATCGCCCAGGCGAGGGTGCCCCCGGTGCCGTGCCCGACGACGACGGCGCGCCCCGCCCCGAGGGAGCGGACGACCCCGGCGACGTCGCGGGTCCGGGTCGGGGCGTCGTAGCCGATCGGCGGCTTGTCGGACGCGCCGACGCCCCGCACGTCCATGGCCGCGACCCGGTAGCCCGCGGCGGCGAGCGGCTCGATCTGGTGGCGCCAGGCCCACCAGAACTGCGGGAAGGAGTGCAGCAGCACGACGAGCGGCGGCCCGGGGTCGCGGACGCCGCGGTCCGACGGGCCGGCGACCGCGACGTGGAACCGGGCACCGTTCGCGGGGACGAGCTCGTGCTGCCAGGGCCCGTCGGGCAGGGCCGAGGTGAAGTCGGAGAGGTCGGACGTCACCGGGCCGAGCCGATCGGCGCGTCCGCGGGGCCGTCGCCCGTGGGGCCCGCACGGCCGGGCGCGCGCCCGCTGGGTCCCGCGCCGTGTCGTCGTCGCGCGGGGCGTCGGGGTCGGGGGCCTGGCGGCGGTCCTTGGGCGGGTCGAACCGGTAGCCGACGTTGCGCACGGTGCCGATGAGCTGCTCGTGCTCGGGCCCGAGCTTCGCCCGCAGGCGCCGCACGTGCACGTCGACGGTGCGGGTGCCGCCGTAGTAGTCGTAGCCCCACACCTCCTGCAGGAGCTGGGCGCGGGTGAAGACGCGCCCCGGGTGCTGCACCAGGTACTTGAGGAGCTCGAACTCCTTGTACGTCAGGTCGATGGGCCGCCCGCGGAGCCGAGCCGTGTACCCGCTCGCGTCGATGGCCAGCTCGCCCGCGGAGATCTCCTGCGGCCCGTCGTCCGCCGGCCCCTTCGCGGACCGCTCGACGACGAGCCGCAGCCGGGCCTCGACCTCGGCCGGCGTCGCGCTCTCGAGCAGCAGGTCGTCCGCGCCCCACTCGGCCGTCACCACGGTGAGGCCGCCCTCGGTGAGCACGAGCACGAGCGGGACGGCCAGCCCGGTCGCGTGCAGCAGCCGGCACGTGGTGCGCGCGGCGACGAGGTCGCGCCGCGCGTCGAGCAGGACCACGTCGGAGTCGGGGGCGTCGACGAGCGCCGACGGCTCCATCGGCAGCACCCGGATGCGGTGGGACAGCAGGCCCAGGGCAGGCAGGACCTCGACGGAACCTCCCGTGGCGGGGGTGAGGATCAGCAGGTCGGCCATGCCGGGCACCTCCTTCCGCGGTCGCGGGCACGCGCGGTGCCGGCGTCTCGTCGCTCTCTGACGTCCGACGTCCACCGGCCGGCTGGGACGTCCCGTCCGGCGGCGGCGCATCGTCGGTCCGTGGGGGGTCACCGTATCGCGCGGCAGCGGCGCTGGCCGCGACGTCTCACGCCCGTGCGCCGCCTCGTCTGCGACACTCTGAGGCGTGCTGCGTGACTCGACGACCCGCCCGACCCCCCGAGCGGGGTGCTGACCGCTCGTGGACCTCTCGACCCGCGCCGTCGTCACGGCGTGCCTCGCCGCGGCCATGGCCGTCGCCGCGTTCTTCGGCCCGCTGCCCCTCACCCTCGCCGCGGGCGCGCTGGCCCTGGCGGTGGCGGTCGGCTGGCCGCGGCTGCTCGACATCCCCGTGCACGGCGGCACGCGGATCGTCATCGCGATCGCGGGCGTCGGTGCCGTCGCGGCGACCGCGGTGACGCAGGGCGAGCCCGCGCTGCGTCACCTGCCCGTCGTGCTGGCGCTGTCGATCGTCCTCGCGTTCGTCGCCGAGCTCCTGCGCCGCGACGGCGCCCGCGCCTGACCGAGTCGCTCCTCGGCACGGTGAGCGGGATCGTCGTCGCGACGTCGTGCGCGGGGTGGATCGCGACCGGCCGCACCGACGCGGGAGCGTCCCTGGTCGTCACGTGCGCGGTCGCGCTCGCGGTCGCGTCCGCGGTGTCGGCCCTCCCGCTGGGCGGCTGGCTCGACGCGGGCCTCACGCTCGCGCTCGCCGTGGCCGCCGGCGGGGCCGTCGGGTACGTCATGCCGGACCTCGACCTGCTGAGCGGCGTGTGGTCGGGGGTGGTCGCGGGGCTGCTCGTCGCGGCGCTGCACGCCCTCTTCGACCGGCTGCCCGAGCTGCGCGGGCGGCTCGGTGCTTTCTCGGCGACGGCGCTGCCCGTGGCCGTCGGCGGCACGCTGATCTTCGTCGTGGGGCGCGTGATCGTCGGCTGACGGTCTCAGTACACGAGGGCCTGCGCGCCGTCGCGCAGCGCCTCCTCGACGAAGACGGCCGCGCCCGCGACCCGCACGCCGGGGAGCACGTCGTCGCCCGTGATGCCGCGGCGCGCCGCGCACTGGGTGCACACGGTGAGCGTGCCGGCCGCGAGGACGGCCTCCAGCAGGTCGGGCAGGGGGGCCGCGTGCTCGAGCACGAGCTCCGCGGCGCGACCGGGCACGGCGAACCACGCGGCCTCGCCGGTGAGCCAGACGCTGACCTCGACGCCCGCCGCGACGGCCGCGGCGGCGACGGTGAAGGCCTGGTTGGCCGCCTCCGGCCGGTCGAGACCGGACGTGGCCTTGACGACGAGTGACCGGGCGGGGCGGGTCGCGGGTTCGCTCACGGGCCGAGCGTAGCGCCGGGCGTGGGCGCGCCCGAGGGTCCGGGTCCGCCGGTAGGATCGGGCGCATGAGCACGCACACCCTCGAGCTGATCTTCCTCGGCCTCCTGCTCGCGGCGACCGTCACGATCACGTGGTTCGCCGGCTACGTCGTCTACAAGCTCTACAAGGGCCAGCGCTGACCCCCTGACGTCCCGCCGACGACCCCGTGCGGGGACGCCGGGCGCGCGGCACCCGTGCCTCCCCGCCCGCGTCGCTCCGTCCGTGCGTCGTCCGCCGAACGCCCGAAGCCCGCACCGACCCGTCGCCCGGAGGTGGCCGTCCATGCCGTTCGAGTTCCCGGAGGGCTCGCGCCCGAGGTGTACCCCCTCGCCTGGCTCGTGGGCCGCTGGCGCGGGGGAGGGCGTGATCACGTACCCGGGCATCGACGAGACGGCGTTCGTCCAGGACGTCGAGTTCGACCACGACCGGGCGGGCCCCGTACCTGCGCTACGCGTCGACGTGCGGGTGCTGGAGCCTCAGGTCCCGGCCACCGTTCCCGACGAGGCCAGTGGCCGGAGCGCGACCCGGACGTCCTGGACGCCGCCGCGCAGGACGCGACGGTGTGGTCGACGGAGACCGGTTACTGGCGTGTGTCGACCGACCGCCCCGAGGGCCTGGACGACGACCGCCACCCGCTCGAGGTGCTGCTCGCGGACCCCGCCGGTCGCGTCTCGGTCTACCTGGGCGCGGTGGGCAACGGCCGCGTCGACCTCGCGAGCGACCTCATCGCCCGCACCGGGACCGCGGCCGAGATCTCCGCGTCGAAGCGGCTGTTCGGCCTCGTCGAGGGACAGCTCCTGTGGGTGTGGGAATTGGCGGCCTTCGGCGAGCCGTTGCAGTCGTACGCGTCCGCCAAGCTCAGCCGCCGCCCGGCGGCCTGACCGGCGCCGCGCCGGTGCGGTCCCGCACCGGGCACCGACGAAGGAGGACTCCGTGACGACCACCGGCCGGACCAGCCCGCTCCTCGCCCGCCCCGGCGCCGTCGAGGCGTCGGGACCCGACGCCGGCGTCGCCTGGCACTACGGCGACCCTGTCGGCGAGCAGCGTGCGCTCCAGGCGGGCGGCGCCGTCGTCGACCAGTCCCACCTCGCGTGGTCCGCGTCAGCGGCCCGGACCGCCTGAGCTGGCTGCACTCCATCACGTCGCAGGACCTCACGGGCCTGCCCCCGCGCACGTCGACCGAGCTCCTCGTCCTGTCGCCGCACGGCCATGTCGAGCACGCCGCCGCCGTCGTCGACGACGGCGAGGCGACGTGGCTCGTCACCGAGGGCTCGCACGCCGCCGACCTCGCCGCCTGGCTCGACCGCATGCGCTTCACGCTGCGCGTCGAGGTCGCGGACGTCGGCGACGAGTACGCGGCGCTCGGCGAGGCCGTGGACGCCGAGGGCGAGGAGGGGGAGCCCGTGACGTGGCGCGACCCGTGGCCGCGCGTCGCCGCGGGTGGCACCCGGTACGGCCCGCCCGAGGAGGAGCACCCCGGGCGCGAGCGGGCGTGGCGCCTCGTGCTCGTGCCGCGTGCCGAGCTCGCCGACGCCGTCGCGGCGCGCGAGGCGGCGGGCTGGCGGCTCGTCGGCACCTGGGCCACCGAGGCCCTGCGCGTCGAGGCGTGGCGGCCGCGGCTCGCCACCGAGGTGGACCACCGGTCGATCCCGCACGAGACCGACTGGCTGCGCACCGCCGTGCACCTGCACAAGGGGTGCTACCGGGGCCAGGAGACGATCGCGCGCGTGCACAACCTGGGCCGCCCGCCCCGCCGTCTGGTCATGCTGCATCTCGACGGGTCCGGGCACCTGCTGCCCGTCGCGGGCGCCGAGGTGACGCTCGACGGGCGCCCGGTCGGCGCGGTGACCTCGGTCGGACGCCACCACGAGCTCGGGCCGGTCGCGCTCGCGGTGGTGAAGCGCAGCGTCCCGCCGGACGCGGTCCTCCTCGTCGACTGCGAGGGCGGCGCCGTCACGGCCGGGCAGGAGACGGTCGTCCCCGGCGAGGGCGTCTCCGCGGACCGCCCCGCCGCGCGCGGGCCTGTCGCCCGGGGGCTGACGCCGCGGGGCGAGGGCGCGCCGACGAGCATGCTGTGACCGCGGGCCGCGGGCGGGCCGACGAGTCGAGCGGCGCGGGCGCCGTCGACCTCGCCCGCACCGCGTGGCGCCGCCTGCTGCTCCGCGCACGGGTGCGCCAGGGCTTCTCGCGGGTACGGGTCGCGTTCTGGCCGATCCTCCAGGCCGCCGCGGCCGCCGGCGTCGCGTTCGGCATCGCGCGGTACGGGCTCGGGCACACCGCCCCGTTCTTCGCACCGGTCTCGGCGTGGATCTGCCTCGGGTTCAGCCAGGACCGCCAGCTGCGCCGGGTCCTCGAGCTCGCCGTCGGCGTGGCGGTCGGGGTCGGCCTGGGCGACGTCGTCGTCCACGTCATCGGCTCGGGCTGGTGGCAGGTGGCCGTGGTCCTCGCCGTGTCCGCCCTCGCGGCGCGGTTCATCGACCGCGGCGCCATGCTCACCACGCAGGCGGGGGTGCAGGCGATCGTCATCGTCGGGCTCCCGGCGGCGCAGGCCGGCGGGCCTCTCGGCCGGTGGACGGACGCGCTCGTCGGCGGGGCGGTCGCGCTCGCGGTCGCCGCGCTGACCCCCGGGGACCCCCGACGCCGACCGCGGCACCTCGGCGCGGAGGCGACGACGGAGCTCGCGCAGGTGCTCGACGCGCTCGCGCGCGGGTTGCGTGCCCGCGACCGGGCCGACCTGAAGGCGGCGCTCGTCACGGGCCGTGCCTCGGAGGGGGCGCTCGACGAGTGGCGGGCCGCGGCGTCGTCGGCGCGCGAGCTCGCCCGGGTCACGGCCGCCGGGCGACGGCACCGGGAGGAGCTCAGCGACCTCGAGCGGCAGGCCGTCCTCGTCGACCGCGCGATGCGCAGCGTGCGCGTCCTCGCCCGTCGCGCGCTGCCCGTCGCGGCCACCTCGCACGAGCACGACCTGGCGTCCGTCGCCGACCTCGTGGCGGGCCTGGCCGCGGGCACGCGCGCGCTGGCGGAGGCCGTCGGGGCCGGGCGCGACCCGGCGGCGGCGCGCGAGGTGCTCCTCGAGGCGGCGCGCTGCGCGGACCCGCACGCGGTCGGGGCGGGGGACTGGCAGGTGCAGTCGCTCGTCGTGCTGGTCCGGTCGCCGCTCGTCGACGTGCTCGAGGCGGCGGGCACGACTCCCGTCGAGGCGCGCGCCGCGCTGCCCGAGCTCTGAGCCGGCCCGCCGTCCGGGCGGTCGCACCCGCGAGGGATCGGGGACTTCCCCCTGCCCCTCGCGGCTCCCGCCCGGTACGGTGCGCACATGGAGGTCCCCGTCAGCGCGCTGCGCGCCGAGCTCAGGTCGTGGATCGAGCGGGCCAGGGCCGGTGAGGAGGTCGTCGTCACCGAACGCGGCGTGCCCGTGGCCCGGCTCTCCGGCATCGCGACGGCCGACCTCGTGACCGAGCTGACGCGCGACGGGCTGCTCACCCCGCCCACGAGCGAGCGCCCGCAGCACGCCGGCGCCGCCCCGCGCGACGAGGAGGTGGAGCGGGCGACCACGGGCCAGCCCGTCCCGGCGGCGCGCTCGACCCGTTCCGGCGTCGCCGCGCTCGTGCGGCGCATCCGTCGCTGAGGGGGTCGCGTGGCCCTCGTCTACTTCGACGCCAGCGCACTGGTGAAGCTCTGCGTGCCCGAGGCCGGGACGCTGCTCGCGAGCCGGCTGTGGAACCGGGCCGACGTCGTCGCGACGAGCCGCCTGTCCGACACGGAGCTGCGCGCGGCGCTGGCGGCAGGTCTGCGCGCCGGGGTCCTCGACGCCGCCGAGCACGCGGAGGCGATCGCTGCGTGGGAGTCGCTGTGGCCCGCGCTCCACGTGGTCGAGGTGACGAGCCGCGTGGCGGCGCAGGCGTCCGTCCTCCTCGACGGCACCGGACCCGGCGGGACGACCGGGGCGCACGGGCCGACCGCGGCGCTGCGCAGCAACGACGCGGTGCACGTGGCGAGCGCGCTCGCCGTCGCGCACGACGACACGCTCGTCGCGGCGTGGGACCCCGTCGTGGCCGCCGGTGCCCGCGGGCAGGGTCTGCGCGTCGTCCCGTGACCGCGCGGCACCGGCCGGGCGCGGGCGGGACTGGTGCGGGAGCGGGCCGGCAGACCGTAGGCTCGTCGCGTGTACGGAATCGTCGGGTCCCTCCAGTGGATCATCTACCTGCTGCTCACCCTCGTGGTGTTCGGCGTCCAGCTGTTCGCCTGGTCGACGCGGCGCGGCGCCCCGCGAGCGCGTTCACCGCGGAGGGCAAGCTCTCGAAGCGATCTGGCTCGCGATCCTCGGTGCGGCGGCGGTCCTCGGGTTCCTGTCGCTGCCGCTCGGCGGCCCGAGCCTCGGCTTCCTCGGGCTGATCGCCGTCGTGGCGGCGATCGTCTACCTCGTCGACGTGCGACCGCGCCTGCAGCCGTACGGCAACGGTCGGCGCGGCGGCGGCACGGGCAGCGGTCGGCCGGGCGGCTGGTGAGCGCCCGGCACCCGGCCGGTCCGGCGTCGTCGTCGCCGGCCGCGCCGTGGGCGCCCGTCGCGCGAGGAGCGGTTCCGCTCGCCGAGGTGGTGCGTGGCGACCTCGTCGAGTCCGTGCACCTCGGCCACCTGGTGCTGCAACGCGGATCGGCCGCCGGCGCGGGCGCCGACCTGGTGCTCGGTGACGGCGACGCGGTGATCTGGCCGCGGTCGAGCGTCAAGCCGTTCCAGGCCGTCGCGATGCTGCGACACGGCCTGAGCCTGTCGCCGCGCCTGCTCGCGCTCGCGGCGGCGAGCCACAACGGGGAGCCGGAGCACGTCGCCGGCGTCCGCGAGATCCTCGCGGGCGCGGGGCTGGACGTCTCCGCGCTGCGGAACACGCCCGACATGCCCCTGCACCCGCCGGCGGCGGTCGCGTGGCAGGCGGAGCACGGCGGTCCGTCGCCGCTCGCGCAGAACTGCTCCGGCAAGCACGCGGCCATGCTCGCCACCTGCGTCGCCGCGGGCTGGGACACCCGCACGTACCTCGACGTCGACCACCCGCTGCAGGTCGCGGTCCGCGCCACCGTCGCCGAGCTGACCGGGGTGCCGGTCGAGCACGTCACGGTGGACGGGTGCGGCGCCCCGCTGTTCTCCACGACCGTGCGGGGCCTCGCGCGCGGTCTCGGGCGCCTCGCCGCGGCCCCGGTCCGTGCGCCGGGGTCGCCCGAGGCGGCCGTGGCCAGGGCGATGTCCGGGTTCCCGGACATGGTCGGGGGCACGGGACGGGACGCGACGCGCGCGATGCGTGCCGTGCCCGGTCTCGTCGCGAAGGACGGCGCCGACGGCGTGTACGTGGCCGGGCTGCCCGACGGCCGCGCGCTGGCCTTCAAGGTGCTCGACGGCGCGTCCCGGCCCCGGCCGGCCGTGCTCGCCGCCGCGCTGCGCCGGCTCGGCGCGGGCGACGTCCCGGGCGCGGACGGGGCAGCGCTCGACGCGCTCGGCGACGTCGCCGTGCTCGGCGCGGGGGTGCCGGTCGGCGTGGTCCGCCCGGTCGGCACGACCCCCGCGCCCGTGCCCGAGGGGGCACCGGCGTGAGGGCCGTCGTCCAGCGCGTCGCGCGCGCGAGCGTGACCGTGGTCGACGAGGGCGGCGCAGAGGTCGTGGGATCGGTGGACCGGCCCGGGCTGCTGGCCCTCGTCGGGGTCACGCACGACGACGGCCCGGCGCAGGTCGAGACGATCGCGCGCAAGATCGCCGAGCTGCGGATCCTCCCGGGCGAGCGCTCGGTCCTCGACGACGGGGCGCCCGTGCTCGTGGTCAGCCAGTTCACGCTCTACGCGGACACGCGCAAGGGGCGGCGCCCCTCCTGGAACGGCGCGGCTCCCGGGCACGTCGCCGAGCCGCTCGTCGACGCGGTCGTCGAGAACCTGCGCGCCCGCGGCGTCGAGGTGGCGACCGGCAGGTTCGGCGCGCACATGCAGGTCGAGCTCGTCAACGACGGTCCCGTCACGCTCCTGCTCGAGCCTGACGGCGTCCGCCCGCGTCCGGCGACACGCCGGGCCAGGCCGTCGCGCGCGGCGACGTGCGTCCCTAGGGTCGACGGCATGACCGACCTCACCCTCGAGGAGATGCTCGCCGCGGAGCACGCCGGCTGGACGGCGCTGTGCGCGTCGCGCGGCGGCGAGCACTACGGCGCGCTCATGACCCCGGACGCGCTCATGGTCGTGGCCGGCGGGATGGTCCTGGACCGGGCGACGATCGCGTCGACGCTCGACGACGCGCCCCCGTGGGACACGTACGAGATCAGCGAGGCGCGCGTCGTCCGGCTCGGCGACGACTGCGCCGCGCTCGTCTACCGGGCGTCGTCGGTGCGGGGCGACGACCCGCCGTTCGCGGCGCTCATGACGAGCGTGTACCGGCGCGAGCGCGGCGAGCTGCGCCTCGCGCTGTACCAGCAGACGCCCACCGGCTGACGGCGGGCGTCTGCCGGTCGAGGCGACCCGCCTCAGCCGCGGCGTGCCCTCCGGGTGAGCAGCACGACGGCGGCCCCGACGGCGGCGAGACCCGCGGCGATCGCCGCGTAGAGGCCCACCGTCGCGCCCGTCGAGGCGAGGCTCTCGTCACCGGCGGCGGCGGGCTGCTCGTCCGAGACCTGGCTCACGGGCGGTGCGGGCTCGTCCTCGCCCGGAGGGTTGGTGGCGCACTCGGGCGACGACGCCGGGTAGTCCACCGTGACCATCGCCTCGGGGTTGACCTCGAACAGCACGTCGACCGACGGGCGCACCCAGTCGTACTCGTCGCCCTCGACCCACTCGCCGTCCTCGAACCGCCAGCCCGGCCAGTCCTCGCCACGGCCGTCCGGCCCGACGACGGCGCCCGGCCACATCACGCGACCCGACAGCGGCAGGTCGGTCTGCACGACGTCGTCCCCGTCGGGGTTGAGCCAGGTGATGGTCAGAGGGCCGGCCTCGGCGCCGGTGAGCTCGACGGCGTACTCCAGGTACGGCACGTCGCCGTCGCAGACGGGGTTGCGGACGGAGACGTCCATCGTGGGCTCGGGGACGTACGAGCCGTCCCCGGTCGTCGCGGACGCCGCGGGCGCGGTCAGCAGGGCGGCGGTCCCGACGGCGGCGGTGGCGGCGAACGCCCGCGCGGTGGTGCGGCGGGTCCTCGGGGTGCTCATGGCTCGTCTCGTCTCGGTGGTGACGGGTGCGGGTGCGAGAGGAAGACCGTGGAGGAACGTCCTCTCGGGAACCGGCCGTCGCTGCAGGCCGGAAGGCCCACAGTAGTGATCCCGACATTCGAGTTGGACGCTCGTCCGGGTGAAAAGGAATGGTCGTGCCCGATCGTTACCGATCTGTGACGACAGTTCACCCGGTGGTCAGCCGCACGTCGCCACGTCGACCGTCCTCAGGCCTGGTGCGCGGGCGGTGGGCGTGCTCCAGACGTCCAGCCGGCCCGGGGGCGCGCCGCCCCCGGAGCCGTCCGTCCCACCGTCGGCCGGAGTACCGCCGGGCGGCGCTCCGGCGTCGACGGCCGCGAACGTGAGGGTGGCCCCCTGACCGGGCGCGAGGTCCACCGCGACGGACAGGGCCGCACGGCCCGCGACCGTCGCGGGCTGCCCGCTCACCGGCGCGTCGTCGAGCCGCGCGTCCGTCACGCGGCCGCCCCGCGGCGGGTACAGGGCGACGAACGTGCGGGTCACCCCCGGCTCCACGCCCGCGACACCGCCGCCGGTCACGTACCAGGGCAGGCTCGTCGCGGCGTCGGCCGGCGCCGTGGACGCGAGCGTGACCGCGAAGGTGTCGACGCGGCCGTCGGCGGTGCAGGTGCTGGAGGCGAGCTCGACCGCCGAGTCCAGGAACCAGCCCATCTTCCCGCCGGTGCCGTCGTTGAGGAAGACGCCGACCGTGCCCGCGGCCCGCTCCGCGGTGTCGAGGTCGCCCGCCACGACCGTGCCGGCGAGGCGCTCCTGCTCGTCCGCGCGCGCGGACCACAGCAGCAGCCGGTGCTCGGCCGCCGCGCGGTCCAGCGCGTCCGTCGCGGTGCCGGGGTCCGCGCCGCCCGCGAGGACCGTCCCCAGCACCGTCGCGGCCACCGACGCGAAGAACGCGTCCGTCTCCTCGCCCGCCTCGAGCTGCGCGTAGGCGTCGGCGAGGAGCACCTGCACGACGTTCCCCGCGTCCACCGTCCGCCCGCCGACGTCGAGCGGCCCGGTGGCCTCGAGCAGGTAGGAGAGCGCCACGGGGTCGGTCGCGACGACGCCGTCGACGGCCTGCCCCTGCGCCTGCTCCCACATCGCCGCGGCGAGCGAGGCGGTGGTGGGGAAGTCCGGCGTCAGCGTCGTGTCCTGCACGAAGCGTCCGAGGCGGTCGGAGTACAGCTGCTCGGCGCCGGGGTCGAGCGGCAGCACGGGGGCGTCGAAGGGCGGGACGTCCGCCGTCGCGGCCTGGCGCTCGAGCGTCACCCGTCCGCCGTCGACCGTCACGACGGCGAGCGCGCCGGGGATGCCACCGGTCGCGCGCAGCTCCGCGTTGTTCAGGGCGAGCACGAGGTAGCGCCGGGGGCCGTCGGCGCCCAGCATCGCGGGCCCGAGCGCGGTCACGCGCTCGGCGGTGCGCACGAGAGGACGCAGCTCGTCGGTCGCCGCGGTGAGCCGGTCGTACGGCTCGGCGATCTCGGCGTGCAGCGCACCGCGGTCCACGGCCGCGTGCCGTGCGTCGATCGCGTCGAACGCGTCCGCCGCGCGCGCGGTGAGCGGGACCGCCTGCTCGAGCGGCGCGAGGTCGACGGCGCCCGCGGTCATGGCGACGGCGTCGCCGTCGACGACCGCGAGCACCTGGGCGAGGGACGGCAGCACCGTCGCGGCGAGGTCGTCGACGGTCGCGGCCGACGCGGAGAACGCGCGCACGTCCTGGCCGACGAGCGGCAGGTGCGCGGCGAGCGACCACAGCAGGCCGTCGGTGCTCGCGCGCGCCGTCGCGGTGAGCGGCTGTACCCGCGCCAGCGTCGCGTCCGCCGCCTCGAGGTCGCCCGCGCGCAGCGCCTCCTCGGCGGCCGGCACCTCGTCCATCGCCCGTGCCAGGGCGTCGCGGGCGGTGAGCGCGTCGCGGACGAGCAGCCCGGCGGCGACGAGCGCGAGCACGACGAGGACGAGCAGGCCCCAGCCCACCCATCGTGCGCGGCGGCGCCGCGGTGCGCGCGCGTGCCGCTCCGTGCGCGGGACGTCGTGCTGCGTCGCGTCCATGCGGCTCAGCGTAGGGGCCCCGGGCTGGCAGGATCGGGGCCGGACCGGGTGATCCTGGCGCCGCTCGCGTCGGGTGCCGGGAGAAGTCGTGCAGGTCGTGCAAGGACGGGGCGTCCTGCGACACAGTGCGGGTGACGACACCCTCCCGCCGACGGGGCGCGACGAGGACGACGCCGAGGAGCCGCCGTGACGACCGACGAGACGCCCGACCCGCCCGCGGGCGCCCCCGTCCGCGACGACGTCTGGTTCGCCGCGCTGTTCGACGCGCACGCCGCGGCGCTGCACCGCTACTTTCGGCGCCGCCTGCCGAGCGGCCGGGGCGCCGTCGGGCCCGACGCGGAGGACCTCGCCGCGGACGTGCTGGCCACCGCGTGGCGCCGCCGCGACGACGTGCCCGACGGCGCGGAGCTGCCCTGGCTGTACCGCACGGCGGGGTTCGTCCTCGCCAACCACGGTCGCAAGGCGCGGGCCGTGCCGGTCGCGGCCGTCCCCGACGAGGCGGACGACGCCGCCGACGTCGAGCACGCCGTGGTGCAGGACGACGAGGTGCGGCGCGCGCTCGCGACGTTGTCCGCGCGCGACCGCCGCATCCTGCTCCTGCACGCCTGGGAGGGGCTGGGCGGCGAGGAGCTGGCGGTCGTGCTCGGCGTCTCGCGCGGCGGCGCGGACGCCGCGCTGTCCCGCGCGCGGCGCGGCTGCGCGCGGCGTGGTCGGACGGCGCCGAGAGCCCCGCCGGTGCTGCCGGCCCCGCCGCGGGCGCGTCCGCGAGGGCACCGCGGCACCCGGGCCGGCACGCGGGCCGGCCCAGGGGCCGGCCGCCGCGCAAGACGCCGGCGCCTGACGACACATCCTCGGCAGGGGCGGCGCGACGCGCCGGACCCCGTCCCGCAGCACCTGGAGGTCGCCATGACCACGCACACCCCCGACGAGCGCCCCGACGAGCGCCGGCACGAACGGTCCGGCGAGCCGGAGCTCGACCGGCTGCGCGCCGCGGACCCGGCACGCGACGCCGCGCCCGACGTCGACGCGCTCCGCGCGGCCGTCCGCGACCGCGTGCCCGAGGCGTTCGGCGCAGCGGGCTCCTCCGCGGTCCCCCCGGTGCCCCCGGTGCCGGACGAGCTCGCCGTGCGCCGGAACCGGCGGCGCCGGGCGCGCTGCAGGTCGCCGCGGCGGTCGCCGGCGCTGGTCGTGGGTGCGGGGGGCTACGGCGATCGGC
>NZ_MKKH01000028.1 GCF_001942335.1 Cellulosimicrobium sp. CUA-896
CGATGATCCGCACCGGCGCGGTCGCCTCAATGAGCGTGGGCCGCACGACGTGCACCACGACGCGTGGCTCACGCTCTCGGCGGGGCAGATGATCTCGACGCGGAACCGGCCGACGTCGAGGCCCCCGGCGCGCCGTCCCAGACCGTCACCACGCGCCGGAGGAGGTCCCCGGGCCGGGCTGCCCGCCGGTCCCCGCGCCGGCCGGGTCCACCGAGCCGGCGCCCACGGCGGTCCCGGGCTGGGACGCGCTCGTCGCCCCCGTCGAGGAGCCGGCGCCCGCCACGACCGAGCACCACGGGCCCGGCACCCTCGCCGCGCGCGTGGCGCCCACCGGGGCGTGCGCCACGGCCGTCGGCCCGGGCGCCGCGCTCGTGCTCGCCGACGAGACCGGGCGCGTCGCGCGCTACGTCCCCGACCTGGCGTCGCTCCCGGAGGACGGGCTCACGGCGTGCGATGTCACGGTGGTCGACCAGGGCGAGATCGTCGACGCCGCGGCCGGTCGCGGGGAGAGCCTCGCCGAGCTCGACGACGCGCTGGCGCGCGTGATGGCCGAGACGGAGCGCGGCACCCGGGTGCTCGTCGCGGGCATCTCCGCGGGCCCCGTGGGCGAGCCGGGCCTCCAGGTCGTGGTGGACTGGCGCCGGGGCGAGCCGACCGGCCGCTGGCTGCACTCCCCGAGCACCCAGAAGGACGGCATCGTCCAGCTCGTCGACCTCACCGCGACCGTCGTGGACGAGGCCGGCGGGAGCACCGAGGGTCTCGACGGCGCGGCGCTCGGCCTGGGCGAGACACGCCGCATGGACGTCGCCCGCACGGTCGAGAACCGCCAGTACCTCAACGTCCTCACGAGCACCATCCCGGCCCTCTACCCGGCGCTCGTCGGCCTGCTCGTCGCCACGCTCGTCCTCACGCTCGGCGGTGCCTGTGGGTGCGCCGCACGGCGGCGCGCCGCGGCGAGCCGCCCCGGCCAGGACCGGCCGGCCGCCGCCTGGTCTGCGCCGTGCTCGTCGTCGCCGCCGCCGCGCCCGTCGCCGCGTCGCTCGCGAGCCTCTCGCGGTGGTGGGTGTGGAGCGCCCCGGCACCCGCCCTCACGCTCGCGCTCGCTGCGAGCGCCGTGGCCGTCGCGCTCGTCGCGTGGGGCCTGGCCCGCCTGCTGCCGCGCCGGCCGTGGGCCCTGCCCACGGCGCTCGCCGGCGTCACGTGGCTCGTCCTCACCGTCGACGGGCTGACGGGCACCACGCTCCAGCAGGCGTCGCTGCTCGGGACGTCCGCCGTCGTCGGGTTCACGCGCTTCTACGGCTTCAACAACGTGACGTTCGCCGTGTACGCCGTGGCGGGCCTCGTCCTGGCCGGCGGTCTCGCGTCCGCGCTCCTCGCGCGCGCGGGACGGCGGGCCGCGGCGTGGGCGGTCGTCGCCGTCGGCGCCGTGACGGTCGTGGTCGACGGCTGGCCCGCCTTCGGCGCGGACTTCGGCGGGATCCTCGCGCTCGTGCCGGCGTTCGCGGTGCTCGCGCTCCTCGTGGGCCGGGTCCGGATCACGTGGGTGCGGGCGCTCGTCGTCGCGGCCCTCACGGTCGGCGTCGTCGCGCTCGTCGCCGTCGTCGACTGGCTCCTGCCGGGCGGCACCTCCCACCTCGGCGGGTTCGTGCAGACCGTCGTCGACGGCGCGGCGCTCGAGGTCGTCGGACGCAAGGCGCTCGGCGCGTGGGCGACCGTGGCGAACCCGTTCGGCGCGCTCGCGGCCGTGCTCGTCGTCCTCGCCGCCGTTGCCGTGCTGCGCCCCGAGCGGGCGCGGCTGCCCGAGGTCGCGCACGCGTACGCCCGGTGGCCGCTGCTGCGCCCGCTGGTGGTGGCGCTCGTCGTCGTCACCGGCGTGGGCTCCCTGCTCAACGACTCGGGCGTGATCATCGGGGTGATGGTGCTCGTCGTGGGCGCCGCGATGATCGTCCCGGGGTTCCTCACGGAGACCGGCGACGCCCGGCCCGCGCCGTCGGCGGACACGGCGGCGGCGGACACGGCGGCGGCGGACACGGCGGCGGCGGAGCCGGGCATCCGCCGCGTGCCCTCGATGCTCCTGGCCGTCGGCGGCGGGCTCCTGCTCGTGGTGCTCCTCGCGTCCACCGTGCTCGGCACGAGCGGGCCGGGCACGGCGTCGGCCGCCGCGCGCGCGGGCGCCGACGTCAACCACGCGCGCGAGGACGCGCTCGCGACCGACCGGCCGCTCGTCGTCGTCGGGACCACGGGCGTCACGTGGGAGGACGTCGCGGAGGTCCGCACGCCCACCCTGCACGCGCTCCTCACCGACGGCGCGGGAGCGGCCGGCGTGGCGCAGCCGACGGGCGCGGCGAGCCGCTGCGCGGTCGGCGGGTGGGTCGCGCTGTCCGCCGGGCAGCTCGCGGAGGTCGCGACCGAGCGCGCCCCGGACGGCTCGTGGGCCTGCCCGACGCCGCAGCCGGTGCCCGCGGGCGACGGGGCCCGGGTCGACGGCTGGGACCAGCTCGAGGCCCTGCAGTCCGGCTCCGGCTACCAGGCCCGGCTCGGCGTGCTCGGCGACGCCCTCGGCGCGGGCACCGCCGGGGCACGCCCGGTCTGCGCGACGGCCGTCGGGCCCGGCGCGGCCGTGGCCCTCGCCGGCGCGGACGGCTCCGTCGACCGGTACCGCGAGCTGTCCGTCGCGACGTCGCCCGCCGGCGACGCGTACGCCTGCCCGGTGACCGTCGTCGACGCGGGCGACGCGACCGCCCCGGCCGCCGACCCCGACCTCCCGGAGGCCGAGCGTGCCGCCGCGCGGGACGCGGCCCGCGCGCAGCGGCTCGCGGCGGTCGACTCCACGGTCGCCGCGGTGCTGGAGGCCGCGCCCTCCGGCACCACCGTCCTCGTCGTCGACCTCGCGGGCGCGCCGGGCACGCGGCCCGTCCTCGGCGCGGCGCTGGTGCGGCCCGGGGCCGACGGCCCCGAGCAGGCGCGCTACCTCACGAGCGCGGCCACCCGGACCGACGGCGTGGCCCGCGTCCTCGACGTCCCCGCGACCGTGCTCGGCGCCGCGGGCGTCGCGCCCCCCGCCCGCGTGCAGGACACGCCGTTCGCCTGGGGCTCGCCCCGCCCCCCGGACGCCGCCACGACGGCCGACGTGCTCGCCGACCTCACGACGCGCGACCACGTGCGCCGGGCGGTCTACACCGCCTTCGTCGACGTGCCCTTCTACGCCGGGCTCGCGCTGGCCGGGCTGTGCCTGCTGCTCGCGCCGCGCGCCCGCCGCGCGACCGGTGCCCGTGCCCGCCTTGGCTGGCTGCGGGCGCAGCACGCGGCACGCGGGGCGGCGCTCGTCGTCGCCGCGGTCCCGACGGCGGCGTTCGTCGTCTCGCTCACCGGCTGGTGGCGGTTCGCCGACCCGATGCTCGCGATCGTCGTCGGCACGGCCCTGACGACGGCCGTCGTCGCCGGTCTCGGCGCCCTCGCCCCGCGGCGGCCCGTGTGGCTCGGGCCGGGCGTCGTCGCCGGGACGGCGTTCGTCGTCCTCACGCTCGACGCGCTCGTCGGCACCCCCCTGAACCGCGCGAGCCCGCTCGGGTCGCGCCCACGTTCGGCGCGCGCTTCTACGGCTTCGGCAACCCGACGTTCTCGGTGTACGCGGTCGCGGCCCTCGTCCTGGCCGCGGCGCTCGCCCAGTGGCTCGTGCGCCGGCGCAGGCCCCGCACCGCCGCCGCCGTGGTCGGCGGCATCGGGCTCGTCACCATGGTCGTCGACGTGTGGCCGACCCTCGGGGCGGACCTCGGCGGCGGCCTCGTCGTCGTCCCCGCGTTCGCGGTGCTCGGCCTCGCCGCGTCAGGAGCGCGCCTCACGTGGCGGCGGTTCCTCCTCGTCGCGGCGGCGGGCGTCGCGGTCGTCGCGGCGGTCGGCGTGCTCGACTGGCTGCGCCCGGCCGACCAGCGGTCGCACCTCGGCCGGTTCGTCGAGCAGGTCGTCGACGGGTCGGCGTGGGACACGCTCCTGCGCAAGGCCGGCTACGCGCTGCGGTCCGTCCTCGGCGGGGTCCCGGTGTGGCTGACCGTCCTGGTGCTCGTCGCCGCCGCGCTCCTGCTCTTCGCGCCGCACCGGTTCACGCCGCGCTGGTTCGCGCGCACCGAGACCGAGTGGCCCCTCCTGCGCCCCACCGTGCTCGCCCTGTGGATCGTGTGCGTGGCGGGGTCGGTGGTCAACGACTTCGGGGTGCGCATCGCGATGATCGCGCTCATCCCGGCGGTCCCGCTCCTCACCGTCGCCGCGCTGCACGCCGCGGCGCCGCCGGGGACGGGCGGCGTCGACGGCGCCGCGCGGACCGGCGGAGCGACGGAGGGCGCCGCGGATCAGCGGCCGGTGCGGACCCGGTCGACGGCGTAACGCATCTTGCGCGCGTTCACCGCGACGAGCACGTCCCGGTACTGCGCGGCCCGGTGGAGCTGACCCCGGAGGTCCGAGCCCGACGCCCGGTGGCGCAGGTCGCACGGCACCTCCACGGCGACGTACCCCTGGTGCAGGAGGTCGATCGTCATGCCCGTCTCGACGCCCCACCCGCGCGCGAGCGGCGTGGCGGCCTCGAACGCCTCGCGCGTGAGGCAGCGCATGCCCGACAGAGGCTGCGTGGGCGTCCAGCCGGTGAGGGTCTGGATGGCGCGGCGTGCCGCGCCGACCACGATGCCGCGCCCGCCCGCGCCGGGCTGCGGGGGCAGCAGCGCGATGGCGACGTCGGCGTGCCCGTCGAGGACCGGCGGCACGAGCGGAGCGGTGTTGACGGCGGTCTCGCCGAGGTCGCCGTCGATGAACAGCAGCAGGCGCGGCGGGCGGTCGGGCGCGTCGCGCATCGCGACCACCGCGGCGCCCGTCTCCATCGCCGCGGCCTTGCCGCGGTTGTGGGAGTGACGGACGACGACGGCCCCCGCCTCGCGCGCGACGTGCTGGGTGCTGTCCTCGCTGCCGTCGTCGACGACGAGCACGAGGTCGACGTGCGGGATCGCCTTCGCGGCCCGGACGGTGGCGGCGATGCGCCGCGACTCGTCCTTCGCCGGGATGATCACCGCGACGCGCTGGCGTGCGGCGCGCCCGCTGCGCCCCTCGGCGACGGCGGGCCGCGGCGTCCTGGCCCGGGTCCCGGACGCGGTCAGGTACGTGGGTGCGGACGCGGCGGGCCGCGCCCTCGGCGACGACGGCGCCGCCGTCCGCCCAGCCTGGTCCCTCGCCTCGGTCGACCGTTGGTCCGCGTTCACGCCGCCCAGCCTAGTAGTGCAAAGAGATGACCGCAGAATCGTCAGGAGAACTGCCATGGCGGCTCGGCGTGCACCCGTCGCGGGACCGTCCCGCCGCTCGTCCGGATCCTACTGGACGCTCCCGCGCGCGCCAGGGACGGGCGCGCGCGTCAGCGCAGCGTGACCTGGCGCGAGACGATGCCCGCGCGCGCCCGCCGCTCGTTCGCGTCGAGCGGCTCGGTCACGGCCAACGCCTCCGAGAGGCGCGCGTCCAGCTCCGCGACAGGGCCCTCCAGCTCGTCCGCCTCGGTGCCGCGCGGGAGCTCCCACACCGGGACCAGCAGGCCGTTCGAGCGGAACGCCCCGACGAACTTGCCGTCGGCGAGCCCGGACTCGCGCCGCGCGTGCAGGCGCGAGATCGCGTCGATGAGCGCCTCCTCGGGCTCGGGTCGCGCCCAGCGCAGGAACTCGCGGGACATGCGGCACCAGTACGCCGACGGCACGGCGTCGAGCTTGACGGTCGGGACCATCGACTCCGACGCCTCGTCGAGCGAGGCCCGGACCTCGGCCGTGACCTCCTGCGCCGGGTCGAGCCAGTAGGCGAAGTCCTCGTGCACCGTCACGTCGAACGGCGTGTCGAGGTCGAGCACGTCCTGCAGGCGCGGCCCCGGGCCCGGCAGCGCGCCCAGCTCGACGGACGTGCCCGGCTCGGCCTCGATCGCCTCGAGCAGCGCGGCGGCGAGGTCGCGGCTCAGGTCGCCCGACCCGGCGAGGGTCTGCAGGGCGAGGAGGACGGTGCCGTCCTGGCGGTGCAGCGCCGCCCAGCCCGCGGGGAGCACGGTGACGACGAGGACGTCGCGCGCGCCGTGCTCGGCCGTCGTGCGCGCCGTCGCCGTGGCCGAGGGCACGACCTCGCGCATCGCGACCCAGTCGGTCTCGCCGGGGAGCCCCTCGAACGGGCGCAGCACGAAGTCGGTCGTGGAGTTCTTGGCCATGCGCGGCAGTCTACTGACGGGTCGGGCGGGCGCGCGGGCGCAGCCGCACGTCGGGCAGCGCCGGCGCGGGCAGCGGGCCGCCGTCGTACCCCACGACCTCTCCGTAGCGGCCGGCCCTGGCTCCCGGCGCGTAGCGCGTGCCGCCCTGCCGCGGGGTGAGGCCGGTGCCCGCGCCGGCACCGCCGTCCTGTTCCACGACGAGCTGCGCCTGCCACTCCTCGCGGGCGCGCGCGACGTCGTCGTGCGACCGCCCCACGAAGTTCCACCACATGACGACGTCCTCGGCGAACGGCTCGCCGCCGACGAGGACCGCGCGGGCCGGGGCGTCGGGCCCGGCCTCGACGGTGAGCGCGGTGCGGCCGGGCGCGACGTAGCCGAGCGACGACACCGGGACCTCCTCGTCCTCGAGCCGCACCGCGCCGGCGTCCACGAGCAGTCCGTGCTCGAAGGCCGGGTCGACGTCGAGGACGACGCGCGCGCCCGGCTCGAGGTCCAGCTGGGCCCCGACGAGCGGCGTGAACGCCGTGGCGGGCGAGCGGAGCTCGGCGCCGTCGACCCGCAGCGCGCCGAGGAAGACCTGGACCCGGGCGCCGCCGGACGTCGCGACGGGCAGGTCCGCGTGGTGCTCGAACGACGGCGCGTCCGCGAGCCGGTCGCCGGGCAGCGCGACCCAGAGCTGGACTCCGTGCAGCACCGGCGGCCGCACGCCGCGCGGCGACTCCTCGGAGTGGGAGATGCCGCGCCCGGCCGTCATGAGGTTGAGCTCGCCGGGCCGCACCGTCTGCAGCGAGCCCACCGAGTCACGGTGCAGGATCTCGCCGGCGAAGAGCCACGTCACGGTCTGGAGCCCGGTGTGCGGGTGCGGGGGCACCTGCATCCCGTCGGTCCCGTCGCCGATCGCGGCGACCGCGTCGGGCCCGTAGTGGTCGAGGAAGCACCAGGCGCCGACCAGCGAGCGCGCGCGCTGCGGGATCGTGCGGCGCACCTGCATCGCGCGCGTCCCGCCGAGCGGCACGTCGCGGTGCGCGAGCACCTCCACCGCGCCACCGCCGCTCGGGGGCCCGCCGTCCGGTCCGGGCGTGCCGGACGAGCACACGCGCTCCTCGGGGCGGGTGTCGAGGTTGCTCATGGGTCGAGCGTAGGCCGGACGGGCCCCGCGCGGGAGAATGGGCGGCGAGGCCCCTCGGAGCAGGATTCCGAGGGGCCTCGCCGTCGCCGCGCACCCCGGGGCGGTCGGGCCGGGGCCCGCCGGGGCGCCGCTCGCGACGAGGCGGCTCGCCGCCGCCGCGGACGCGGAGGACCCGGTCCGTTCTCCTCGACGACGCCGATCGCGGTCGGTCTTCCGGGTCCGGTGGAGCCTGCGCCGTCGCGCGCAGCCCGCGGCCGCGGGTCGCCCACCGTTCTCCGGTCGACCGTGCCCTCGCGGACACCGTGGCCTCCGCTGTCGACGGGGCCGGGGCGGCCCCTCGCTCTCGCTGTCGAACACCGTCGTCCACGTGCGCCCGTCCGGGCTGATAGGGACGTTTGTAGTCCCCGGACCGGGCGGGGGCAAGAGCCCCCACGGCTGTCATTCGCCGCCCTGCGTCGACCACAGGTCCGTCCACAGCGCGCGCCGCGGAACCGTGCCGTCATCCACACACCTGTGGACGAAATCTGTGGACCGTCCCGCGCGCGACCGTCCCACCGGATGGCCCTCGGTCACACCCAGAAGGCCGGTGCCGGGGCCGTCGGCGTCAGGCGCTCGTCGAGGTCCCGGTCGCGCACCACGAACCCGCCGTCGTCCACGAGGCGCCCCCGAGCGTCCGTGGAGCATCGCGGCGAGGCGTGCCACGAGCACCCGGACCCGCGCGCGGGCGATGACGTGCAGCCCCGACGGCCGCTCGACCTCGAGCTCGTACGGGTCCTGCGGCAGCCACGACAGGTGGTACGCGCACGACCCGTACTCGTCCGGTCGAGGTCGCCGAGCGCGATCGGCACCTGGGCCGCGCGCCGCACGGCGAGCCGCACGCCGCCGTCGTAGGGCGTGTCGCCCGCGACGAGGAACCCGGCGGGCCCGGCGCCGGGCGCGCCCTCCGGGTCGACGGCGACGACGCGCGCGCCGGGGACCACGGTCCGCAGCACGCCGGCCGCGTCGTCGGGCGCCAGGACGTGGTCGCTGTAGAGCGTGAGCTCGACGCCGGAGTCCGGGTCGGGCGTCAGGACGGCCCGTCCGTCGGCCACCACCGCGCCGCCGACGCGGCGCGCCGCGGCGACGGCCCAGCCGAGCAGCTGCAGCTCGACGCCCTGCGGCAGGCCGGCCGGGAACGCGCGGACGATCCCGTCGCGGTCGTCGGGGACGGGAGCCGGGCCGCCGCGCGGTGGGGCGTCGTCGGCGTGCAGCGCGAACGCCGCGGTCGCGACGCCGCCCTGCACGCCGAGCGCCCGCGCACGGGCCGGCGTCAGCGGGAAGGGACCGACGGCGCGCGCCCCCTCGGTGAGGCGCAGCTCGCCGGGGCGGGACTCGCCGCCGGGCACGACGCCGCGGAACCGCGCCCCGGCGGGGCGTGCGGCCGGGGACGCCACGGGGTGGGTCGTCCAGCCCGCCCCGGCGAACCAGGCGCGGGCGAGCGCGTCGACCGGGGTGCGCGCCGCGCCGGGCGTGCTCGGGAGCACCAGGAGGTGGGCACCGGCGTGGGCCGGGGGTACGAGACCGGTGACGTCGGCGTCCATGCCGGGAGGCTAGTGCGCCCGGAATGCGCGGATGTTACGGATCTGTGAAGATCCGTCGCCGGTTCGTCAGGCGCGCACGTCGTGCAGGTGGTGCACGACGTCGTGGACGAAGTACTGCCCGAGCGTGCGCACCGTGAAGACCGACCCGTTCGAGCGACGGCCGGGCCGCTCCCACCGGTCGGCCGTGAGCGCGTCGAACCGGGTCGCGACCCGCTCGCCCGCCACCTCGAGCTCGCGCGCGACGACCGCCGGGTCCTGGTGCGCGTAGCCCGCCTCGACGGCGGCCGCGTCCTGGTCCCAGTTCGCGAAGAGCGGGTCGTCGTCCTCGACCATCGCCATGAGGCGCACGTCGAAGACCGCGAACACGTCGCGCACGTGCGCCGCGTACTCGAGCGGCGACCACGTCGTCGCGTCCGGCCGCTCGCGCACGCCGGGCCGCGCGAGGACGCGCACGTAGCGCGGGACGGCGTCGCGCACGGCGGCGCCGACGCGGTCCGGCGTGACCTCCGCGGCGACGAAGCCGCACTCGGGGCAGGGCCGGGACAGGACCCAGGTCCAGTCCTTGGTGTCCGCGGGCACGGGCGGGTAGGCCGCGGGGCCGTCGGGGCGAGGGGCGGTGTCCATGCCCGGAGTCTGGCAGGGCCCGCCGCCGTGCACGAGAGCCGTCCGGCGTGCTGACGCGGGACACCTATGATGTCAGCATGCCGAAGATCATCGGAGGGTCCCTCCACGAGCACCGCGCGCAGACCCGGCAGAAGCTGTTCGCGGCGCTCTCGAACCTCATGATGGACCGCGGCTTCGACGCGATCTCGCTCGCGGACATCGCCGCCGCCGCGGGCGTCGGCCGGACCGCCGTGTACAACCACTTCCCCGACAAGGAGGCCCTCCTCCTCGGTTCATCACCCACGAGACCGAGCAGTACGTCGGCACGCTCGAGCGGGCGCTGGCGGACGTGTCGGACCCGGTCGAGCAGCTGCGCACCTACATCCGCCAGCAGGCCCAGCTCAAGCGGGTGTTCCACCTCGCCCCGGGCCCGGACCTGCGCACCGTGCTCTCGCGCACCACGCGCCAGCGGCTGCGCGAGCACGCCGAGCTCGTCGAGACCATCCTGCGCCGCATCGTGCGGTCGGGCATCGACGCCGGCGAGTTCCCGCCGCAGGACATCGACACGACGGTGCAGCTCGTCAACGCGTGCCTGTCCGGCCGCCCGGCCCCCGACGACCCGGCCGCGCGCGCGCAGGCCGTCGACGCCACGGAGGCCTTCGTGCTGCGCGCCGTCGGCGCCGACGTCCGCGAGCCCACGCTCGCGGTGCGGCGCTGAGCGCCGCGGCGGCGCGGCCGCCACGTCCCCGCCTCGGGCGGGCCTTCGCGAACGTCTTCACGGCCAACCTCAGCTCGAGCCTCGGGGACGGCGTCGCCCGCGTCGCGGCGCCGCTGCTCGCCGCGCGCCTCACGGACGACCCCTTCCTCGTCTCCGGCGTCGCCGCGGTGGCACTGCTGCCGTGGCTGTTCCTCGCGATCCCGGCCGGGATCCTGCTGGACCGGATCGACCGGCGGCACGCGCTCGCGCTGGCCAACGGCGTCCGCACCGTCCTCGCGCTCGGGCTCGTCGCCCTCGCGTGGACCGGCACGCTGACCATCTGGTCGCTGTACGCCGTCGTCTTCCTCTACGGCGCGTTCGAGACGGTCTACGACGGCGCGATCCGCGCCGTGGTGCCCTCGATCGTGCGGCCGAGGGACCTCCCGCGCGCGAACTCGCGGATCGAGGCCGGTGAGATCACCGTCCAGAACTTCCTGTCCGCGCCGCTGACGTCGGCGCTGTTCGCGGTCGCCGTCGTCGTCCCGCTCGGCGTGGGCGCCCTGACCTACGCCGCGGCGTTCGTGCTCGCGTTCTTCCTCCCGGCCGCCGCGGCGGGCGAGCACCGCACGCAGCCGGCCGACGGCCCGCCGGTGCGCTGGTACCGCCAGGTCGCGGACGGCTTCCGCTTCATCTGGGCGCACCCGATGCTGCGGCCGCTGTGGCTGCTGTCGACGGTCGTCGGCATCTGCTTCTCGGCCGCCACCGCGACCCTCGTGCTCTACGTGCTCGACGAGCTCGGCGTGCCCGAGGGCTGGTTCGGGGCGTTCATGCTCGCCGGCGCCCTCGGGTCGCTGCTCGCCGCGGCGGTCGCGACGCCGCTCAAGGACCGGTTCCGCTCGGGGCCGGTCATGGCGGTGGCGAACCTGCTCACCCCCGCGATGCTCGTCGTGATCGGTCTCGCGCCGGTCGTGCCCGTCGCCGCCGTCGGGCTCGCGCTGGCGTTCGGGGGGACGACGGTGTGGAACGTGCACGTGATGTCGCTGCGCCAGGCCGTCATCCCCAGCCGGCTGCTCGGCCGCGTGCACGGCACGTGGCGCACCCTGCTGTGGGGCGCGATGCCGCTCGGGTCGTTCCTCGGCGGCCTCCTGGCGCGCGTCGACCTCACCGCGCCGCTCGTCGTCGGCGGAGGGCTCGCGGTGGTGACCGGCCTCGTCGGGTTCCGCTTCCTCGCCCGGCTGCCGAACCCGGAGGACGTCGTTCCGGCGACGGCACCGGACGGCGCACCGGCCACCAGGCCGTCGGGCGAGGGCTCCGCCGCCGTCCCGGCCGGGGATAGGTAAACCTCACCTCACTGCGCTACAGTGCGAGTCGCGACGTCCTGACAACCCGTCAGGTCCGACCAGGCCGACCCGCAGGAGCTCCCGTGACCGCTCTCACGCACGACCTCGGCACCACCGACCGGCCGGCGACGCTGTCGCTGCGTCTGCGCGAGGGCACGCGCCCGGAGCACGAGCGCGCGGAGACCTCCGGGTTCGTCGAGCAGCTCATGTCCGGCGGGCTGGACCTCGCCGCCTACGCCGACCTGGCCGCCCAGCAGTGGGCCGTCTACCGCGCCCTCGAGGACGCGAGCGCCGCGATCCGCACGGACCCCCAGGGGGCGACGCTCGTGTTCGACGAGCTGACGCGCACGCCCGAGATCGAGAAGGACCTCACCTTCCTCGTCGGCGCCGACTGGGCCGAGCGCGTCACGATCCACCCGGCCACCGAGCGGTACGTCGCGCGTCTGCACGAGGTGGGCGACTCCCTGCCCGCCTACGCCGCGCACGCCTACACCCGGTACCTCGGCGACCTGTCCGGCGGGCAGATCGTCAAGCGCATGCTCGAGCGCCACTACGGGCTCTCCGGCGACGGTCTCGCCTTCTACACGTTCGTGGAGATCCCGAAGTCCAAGCCGTTCAAGGACGTCTACCGCGAGCGCCTCGACGCGCTCGAGCTCTCGCCCGCGCAGGTGGAGGCCACCGTCGAGGAGGCCAAGCACGCGTTCCGCCTCAACAGCGCGATGTTCGCGGACCTCGGCGCGGTCCACTGCTGAGCGGGACAAGAAGGGATCCGAGAAGGTTAGGGTAGTCTCACCTAATCTTCGCCCGTCCCCTGGAGCTGCCGCCATGCCCCGCTCTGCCCGCGCCCTGCGACGCGCCCGCCGACCCCCGCCCCCCGGGCGACGCGCCGGCAGGGCGGCCGCACGACGACGATGACGACGACGCTGACCGGGGCGGCCGGCGTCGTCGTGCTGGCGCTCGCCGCGTGCTCACCGCTGCCGTACGAGCCGCCCGCGAGCACGACGACGTCGGCCACCGAGGACGCGGCACAGGTCGAGGCCGCCCCGGCCGACGACGCCCCGGCCGGGGCGCCGGCGTGCACCACGCTCGAGGAGTCCCGGGCGGCGGGCGGCGGGTCCGACGCCGACCCCGCGTCGTTCCCCACCGGCCCCACCACGGCCACGTTCGCCGACGACGCGATCCACCCGGTCGCCGACGCCCCGGCGCCGCAGCTCCCGGTGACCGTCGAGTCGGTCGACGGCCGCCAGGTCGAGGTCGCCGACGTCAGCCGGATCATCCCGGTGGACCTCTACGGCACGCTCGGCGAGATCGTGTACAGCCTGGGCCTGGGCGACAACGTCGTGGGCCGCGACCTGCCGACCGGGTTCCCCGAGGCCGCGGACGTCCCCGTCGTCACGGGCGCGGGTCACGCGCTCGACGTCGAGGCGGTCCTCGGCCTGGACCCGTCCGTGATCCTCACCGACGCGACGATCCTCACCGACGACGTGCGCGGCCAGCTCGAGCAGTCGGGCGTCCCGGTCGTGTACCTCGACGAGTCCCGCACGCTCGACGGCGTCGACGACCGGATCCGCGCCGTCGCGACGGCCCTCGGCGTGCCGGAGGCGGGCGAGGCCCTGGTCGAGCGCACCGACCGCCAGATCTGCGCCGCGCTCGACGCCGTCCCCACGGACACCGGCACGCCGCGCGTCGCGTTCCTCTACCTGCGCGGCGCGAACATCAAGATGCTCTTCGGGCCGGGCTCGGGCGCCGACGACCTGGTGCGCGCGATCGGGGGCGAGGACGCCGGCACGGCGATCGGGCTCGACCGCGAGTACGCGCCGGTGACGAGCGAGGCGATCATCAGCGCCGCTCCGGACGCCTACCTCGTCATGACCGACGGCCTGGAGTCGATGGGCGGGCTCGACGCGATGCTGGCGATCCCCGGGCTCGCCCAGACGCCCGCGGGCGAGGCGCGGCGCGTCGTCGACATGGACGGCTCGCGCCTGCTGACCTTCGGGCCGCGGACCGGTGCCACGATCGCCTCGCTCGTCGAGGCGTTCTACGGCGTCCCGGCGCCCGAGCTGCCGACCTCGTGAGCGCACCGCTCGCCCGCGTCGTCCCCGACGTCGGGCGGCAGCGCCGTCGCGCGGCGCGCTGGCTCATGGTCGGGCTCGCCGTCGCGCTCGCCGTGCTCACCGTCCTGTCCGGCATGACGGGCCAGGTCCCGGTCTCCCCCGCCGAGGTGCTCGGGTCGCTCGCGCACCACGTCGGGCTCGACTGGGGGCCGATGCCGTCGCACCCGCAGGGCGAGAACGCGCTGTGGGTCGTGCGGTTCCCCCGCGTCGTCCTCGCGATCGTCGTGGGCGCGGCCCTCGCGTGCTCGGGCGCGCTCATGCAGGGCGTGTTCGGCAACCCGCTCGCGGAGCCGGGCGTCATCGGCGTCTCGTCCGGCGCGGCCGTCGGCGCGTGCGCCGTCATCGTCACCGCGGGCGCGCTCGTCCCGGGCACGTGGGTGGCCGCGGCGGCGTTCGCGGGGGGCCTCGTGACGACGTTCGTCGTCTACGCCCTCGCCCGGGCGGGCGGCCGGACGGAGGTCGTCACGCTCGTGCTCACAGGCATCGCCGTCAACGCGTTCGCGGGCGGGCTGCTCGCGTTCTTCACGTTCGTCGCCGACCCGGCGGCGCGCGAGCAGATCGTGTTCTGGCAGCTCGGGTCCCTCGGTGGCGCGACGTGGAGCTCGGTCGCCGTCGTGCTGCCGATCGCCGCCGTCGGGGTCACCGGCGCGATGCTCGTGCGACGCCGCATGGACCTGCTCGCGCTCGGCGAGCGCGCCGCGCACCACCTCGGCGTCGACGTCGAGCGCCTGCGCCAGGTCGCGATCGTGCTCGTCGCGCTGCTCGTCTCCGCGGGCACGGCGTTCACGGGGATCGTCGCGTTCGTCGGGCTCGTCGTGCCGCACCTCGTGCGCATGGTCTGCGGGCCGAGCCACCGCACGCTGGTCCCCGCCTCGGTGCTGGGCGGGGCCGTCGTGCTGCTCGCCGCCGACCTCCTCGCCCGCAGCGCCGTGGAGAACGTCGAGCTGCCGCTCGGGATGATCACGTCGCTCGTCGGCGGACCGTTCTTCTTCTACCTCCTGCGCCGCACGCGCTCGCGCCAGGGAGGGTGGGCATGAGCGACCAGCGCCACGAGGGCTCGACGTTCCTCGGCTCGCTGCGCACCGCCGTCACCGGCGCCCGACGCCGTGCGCGGCGCCCCGGGCCCGTCACGCCCGGCGACGTCGTCACGGCGGCGCACGGCGTGTCGCTCACCCTCGGGGGCACCCCGGTCCTGCGCGACGTGTCGGTCGACGTGCGCGCCGGCGAGGTCCGCGCGCTCCTCGGGCCGAACGGCGCGGGCAAGTCGTCGCTGCTCGGCGTGCTCACGGGCGACCTGAGCCCCGAGGCGGGGGTCGTCGTCGTGCACGGGCACGCCCTCGGCTCGTGGACACCGACCGAGCTCGCGATGCGCCGCGCCGTGCTGCTCCAGCACGTCACGCTCAGCTTCCCCTTCACCGCCGTCGACGTCGTGCGCATGGGGCGCTCGCCGTGGCGGGGCACGCCGCTCGAGGCCGAGGACGACGACGCCGCCCGCGCAGCGATGGCCGCGACCGACGTCGCGCACCTCGCCGAGCGGCACGTCACGTCGCTGTCCGGGGGCGAGCGGGCGCGCGTCGCGCTCGCCCGCGTGCTGGCGCAGCGGACCGCGCTCCTCCTGCTCGACGAGCCCACGGCGGCGCTCGACCTCAAGCACCAGGAGATGGCGCTGCGGGTCGCCCGGGAGCACGCGGCAGCGGGTGGCGCGGTGGTCGTCGTCGTCCACGACCTGTCGCTCGCCGCCGCGTACGCCGACCGGGTGACGCTGCTCGCGCAGGGACGCGTCGTCGCGGACGGCGCGCCGCGCGAGGTGCTCACCGAGGCGCTGCTCGGCGACGTCTACGACCACCCCGTGGAGGTCGTCGAGCACCCCCGCGGCGGCGCACCGATCGTGGTCCCGCGCCGCTGACCGTCAGCGGGCCGTCGCGCCGACGCCGCCGGGCAGCACCTCGTACCGGTCCGGGCGGGCGGTGAACGACCCCCGGCCACCCGTGAGCGAGCGGAGGTCGAGGACGTAGCGCACGAGCTCGGCCTCGGGCACGAGCGCGTCGACGACGACACGGCCGTCGGGCAGCGAGCCCGACGCCGTGATGTGGCCGCGCCGCGCCGACAGGTCGCCCATGACGTCGCCCTGGGCGTCCACGGGGACGGTCACCGTGACGGCCGAGAGCGGCTCCAGCACGACCGTGCCGCCCGCCGCGAGCGCCTCGCGCAGGCCCGTCGCGCCGGCCGTGCGGAACGCCATGTCGGAGGAGTCGACCGAGTGCGCCTTGCCGTCGTGGATCTCCACGCGCACGTCGACGACCGGGTAGCCGTGCGGGCCGCCCGCCGCCATGGCCTCGGCGACGCCGCGCTCGACCGCGGGGAGGTACTGGCGGGGCACCGCTCCCCCGACGACGGAGCTGACGAACTCGAACCCGGCGCCGCGCGGCAGCGGGCTCACGCGCAGCTGCACGACCGCGAACTGCCCGTGGCCGCCCGACTGCTTCTTCAGGCGCCCCTCGACCTCGACCGCCCGCGCGATCGTCTCCCGGTAGGCGACCTGCACCGGCTCGGTCGTCACGTGCACGCCGAACGAGCGCTCGAGGCGTTCCAGCGCGACGGCGAGGTGCGTTTCGCCGAGGCCGCCGAGCACCGCCTGCGCGCCGGCGAGGTCGACGTGCAGGGTCGGGTCCTCGGCGACGAGCCGCGCGAGCGACGCGGACAGCTTGTCGTCGTCGGGCTGCGAGACGGGGCGGAGCGCGTGCGCGTACACCGGGGGCCGGGCGGGCAGCGCGCGCGCCGCGACGGGCGTCCGGCGACCGCCGAGCAGGCTCCCGGTCGTCGCGGCGGTGAGCTTCGCCGCCGCGGCCACCTCGCCCGCCGTCACCCGCTCGACCGCGACGTGCTCGCGGCCGCGCAGCCGGAACAGCCCGTGCACGCGGTCCTCGGTGCCCGTCGCGACGTCGACGAGGCGGTCGCCGCTCGCGACCGCGCCCGAGAGCACCTTGAAGACGGAGACCTGACCGACGTACGGGTCGACCACCGTGCGGAAGACCTGGACGAGCACGTCCCCGTCGGGGTCGGCCGCGACCTCGGTGGTGGGGCGGTCGGCCGCGGCGTCCGGCGAGCCGGCGGCGTCGGGCAGCAGGACGACGGCCGGCCGGTCCGCGGGCGACGGACCGAGCTCGCACACGAGGTCGAGGACGCGGTCGACGCCCACCCCGGTGAGGGCGGACGCGAGGAGCACGGGCACCGCCTCGCCGTCGCGCACCTCCTGGGCGAGCGTGCGCTCGAGGTCCGCGACGGCCGGCACCTCGCCCGCGAGGTAGGCCTCGAGCTGGTCGTCGTCGTGCGTGACGATCTCCTCGACCACCTGGTCGTGCAGCGCGTGCTCCTCGTCGCGCACGTCGTCCGGGACCGGCTCGTCGTGGCCGCGCCAGTCGGCACGGCCGTCGCTGCCGTACTCGCGGGCGCGCTCGGCGAGGACGTCGGCCACGCCGTGCAGCGACTGCTCCTCGCCGAGCGGGAGCTCGAGAGGGACGAACGACGCGGCGAACGAGGAGCGCAGGTCCTCGAGCACGGTACGAAAGCTCGCGCGCGCCCGGTCCTCCTGCGAGACGACGACGAGGCGGGGGATCCCCGCCTCGTCGCACAGCCGCCACACCTCCTCGGTCCCCGAGCGGACCCCGTCGACGGCGCTCACCACCACCACGGCGAGGTCCGCGACCGCGAGCGCCGCGTCGACCGCCCCGACGAAGTCGGGCGAGCCCGGGGTGTCGAGCAGCGTGACGCGGTACGTCGCGCCGTCGGGCGCCGTCCAGTCGAGGTGCGCGACCCCGAGCGAGACCGAGATGCCGCGCGCGACCTCCTCCGGCTCGTGGTCGCACACGGTCGTGCCGTCGGCGACCGACCCCGCGCGCGGGATCGCGCCGGCGCGATGGAGGAACGCCTCCGCGAGCGTGGTCTTGCCCGCCCCGCTGTGCCCGACGAGCGCGACGTTGCGGACCCTGCGGGGTGCGCTGCCGGCCGTCGTCCCGGGCGTCGACGTGCTCATGGCTGCCTCCCTCGGCTGCCTCGCGGCGGACGGCGGTCCGCCGTGGTCCCAGGCTAGTGAGGTGCGGGCCGTCCTGCCGAGTGCCGGAGGCGGTTCAGCACTGCTCGCGCACGTACGTCCCGTCGTCGGGGCCCACGAGGTCGCGGTCGCGCAGCACGGTGAGCGGTGCGCGGTCGTCGCGCGCGCACACGGCGGCGAAGGGCGCGGGCAGGGCGTCGGTGTACTCGACCTGGAGCACGTGGTCGGCGTACACGTCCGTGTACGCCGCGCACTCGTCGTACGCGGCGCACTCCTCGGTCACCGCGAGGTCGAACCCGAGCTCGTCGTGCGCGAGCCCGGCGACCTCCGCGGCGTTCTTCTGCGCGACGGCGAGCCCGGCGTCGTGCGCGAGCTCGACGTACGCCGCGGCGAGCCGGAGCGCGCCCTCCTCGTCGATCCGGCCGGTGGCCGCGTCGTCGAAGCGGGTCCACGTGTCGAGGTTGTCGATCTCGACCGCGTCGAACCCCGCGTCGGCGCAGCCGGTGACGACCGGGCCGAGGACCTCGAGGATGCCGGCCCGCTGCTGCGCGGTCGACGGGTCGAGCACGAGCTCGTCGGGCCAGTCCGGGTCGACGACGGGCTCGCCCGCGGCGTCGCGCAGCACGAGGTCCGGGTGGTCCTCGAGCCACCGTGAGCCCTCGCCCGGCTGGGTCTGGAAGCCGTTGACGTAGCAGACGGAGTAGGCACCCTCGGCGGCTCGGCCGTCGCGTCGCGCACGACGACGTCGAGCCCGCCGGGCACGTCGTACGCGGCGCCCAGCTGGTAGTCGAACGTGCCGCTCGCGGGTGGGAGCCGGTACCCGCCGGCCACCGACGTCGCACCGCACCCGGCCAGCGCGGCGACGGCCGCGGCCGCCACCACGCCCGCCGCCGTCGCCGCGCCCGCCACCGTCGCCGCGCCCGCCCGGTGCCTCACAGCACGCGGTCCGCGTAGACGCGCAGCGCGTCCCGCACGAACGTCGCGCCCTGCGCGCCGCCGTAGTTCCTCGCGAACCGCTCGTCGGCCACGTACATCTCGCCGAGCCCGACGACGTACTCCTTCACGGGCGTCGCGCCGGCTCCCGGGGTGCCGGGGATGCCCCCGAGCCACTCGACGTGCCGGCGCGCGAGGTCCTGCGCCTCGTCCGACGCCGGGTCGACACCCGCCTCCGCGGCCGCCGTCCAGTCGGCGTTGAGCCGCGCGACCTGGTCGGTGAAGCCCTGCTTGTGGGCGTCGGACAGGCCGCGCCACCAGGCGTCGCCGCGGGCGTACGCGTCGGCGCCCCAGCGCTCGGTGACCTCGGCCTCGTACCGCGTGTGGTCGAACCCGTCGAACATGTCGTCCGCCATGAGCTCGCCGCCTCCCTCCATCGTGGTGATCGTGCGTTCGACCGACGCGATCTGCCGCGCCAGCCGCTGCCGCTCCGCGCGCAGCCACCCGAGGTGGGTGCGCAGCGCCCGCACCTGGGAGTCCTGCTCGCCAGTGCCCGACGACGTCCGGTCGCCCGGTCCGTCGAGCGCCTCCTTGATCGCAGGCAGCCCGAGGCCCAGGTCGCGCAGGAGGAGGATCCGCTGGAGCCGGACGAGCGCGTCGCGTCGTAGTGGCGGTAGCCGTTCGACGCCACGCGCGTCGGCGCGAGCAGCCCGACCGCGTCGTAGTGACGCAGCGTGCGGCTCGTGGTGCCGGCCAGCCGCGCGACCTCCTGGATGGACCAGTCGGCCGCACGGCCGGGTGTCGTGACCGCCATGACGTTCCTCCCCCGGGTGACCCGCTGCACGGAGCGGCAGCGATCGCCACGCTAGGAGTTGACGCTACGTCAAGGTCAACGGACGTCGGCCTACTCGCCCACCGAGCCGTCGATCGCCTCGCGGAGCAGGTCGGCGTGACCGTTGTGGCGCGCGTACTCCTCGATCATGTGCACGAGCACCCACCGCAGGTTCCACCGCTCGCCGGTGTGCCGGTCGCCGCGCGCGGTGGGCTGGTCGAGGCCGCCTGCGGCGAGCGCGGCGTCGAGGATCGCGTCCGACGCCGCGACGGCGCGGTCGAACAGCGTGCGCAGCTGCTCGGGGGTGTCGTGCGCGGCGCTCCGCCAGTCCCAGTCGTGGTCGGCCGACCAGTCGGCGGTGTCGAACGGCGCGAGGAACGGGCCGCCGGTGAGCACGACGGAGAACCACTGCGACTCGACGTACGCGAGGTGCTTGAGCATGCCGCCGAGCGTCATCGTCGACGGCGGCAGGGTCGCGGCAAGCTCCGCCGCCCCGAGCCCTGCGGTCTTCCAGCGCATGGTGTCGCGGTGGAAGTCGAGGAAGCCGCGCAGTGTCGCGACCTCTCCGGCGGCGACAGGCGGGTCGGTGCGCGTGTCGACGGCCGGGCCGGTGTGAGGGTCGTTCGTCACGACGCGACCGTACCGACACCGGGGCGCGCGGTCGACCACGACGTACGGCTGGCGTACGGCTCAGGTGAGGTCGGCCTCCCACGCGAGCCACTTGCGCCGCACGGCCGCCTCGACGTCGACGCCCTGCGACCGTGCGAGGAGCAGGAGGTGCGCGAGCACGTCGGCGACCTCGTCCGCGAGCGCCGGCCCGGCGTCGTCGTGCACCCGCCCGGTGAACCACCCGCCCCGACCAGGCGGCGCAGCCACGACGCCGAACCCGGGGTCGTGCGTCACGGCAGCGCGCTGGTGGCGCAGAAGCCCGGGTTCGGCAGCTCCGGGAGGCGGGTTCAGACCGTGCGGCGCGTGCGGCGGATGCCGACCCAGACCCCGACGGCGCACGTGAGCGCCGCGGCGACGACACCCCACAGCACGGCGGGATCGGTGAAGGACCCCGCGAGGAGCGCGCGCTCGGCGTCGACGATGTACGTGAGCGGGTTGAACAGCGCCGCGGTCTGCATCCACGCCGGCCCGGCCTCGAGCGGCAGCATCATGCCGGAGAGGATGAGCAGCGGGAACAGCAGCGACTGCTGCACGCCCCAGAACAGCCACTCGCGGTTCTTCGCCGCGAGCGCGAGCGCGATGGACAGCGCGCCCACGCCGATGCCGAACAGGCCGAGGAGCGCCAGACCGGCGATCAGGTGCAGCGGGTAGAGCGTGAACCCGAACGGCACGCAGACGACGGCGATGAGCAGTCCCTGCACGACGAGCGGCGCGAACTCCTTGAGCGCCCGACCGACGAGGATCGCCGACCGGTCGAGCGGTGTCGCGAGCACCCGCTCGTAGGAGCCGGTCATCATCTCGTAGAGCAGGTTGGAGCCGCTCATGGACGTGCCGAAGAGGGAGATCATGACGATCACGCCGGGCACGAACCACTGCAGGGTCTCGGCCGTGCTCCCGCCCCCGCCGGGCGCTCCCCCGCCGAAGCCGCCGACGGCGCCCGTGAGGAGAGGCCCGAACAGCCCGAGGAAGATCAGCGGCTGGAGCAGGGAGAAGATCAGGGTGAAGGGGTCGCGCAGCACGAGCAGGATCTCGCGCGTGAACACGGCCCACGTGTCGGTGAGGAACTTCGACGCGCCGGACCGCAGCGCGACGTCGGCGCCGGGGCCCGAGTCGGCGACCCGTGCCGTGGTGGTGTCGGTCCTGGTCATCACGCCGCCTCCTCGCGCAGGCTCCGGCCGGTCAGGTTGAGGAACACGTCGTCGAGGCTCGCCTGCTTGAGCGCCGCCGAGCGCACGACGAACCCGCCGACGCGCAGCGCCTCGATCGCCGCGGGCAGCCGGTCCGCGCCGTGCGTCGTGGAGATCCGGACGGCGAGCGCACCGTCGGGACCCGGGGTCAGCTCGACCTGCTCGACCTCGGCGGCGAGCGCCGCGCGGACCCGCGCCGCGTCGTCGGGCACGGCCTGGACGGCGCCGCCGCCCGGCGCGGCCACGACGGTCAGGGTGATCACGTCGTCCGCGTGGTCGCGCTTGAGGGCGTCGGGCGTGGCGTCCGCGATGATCTCGCCGTGGTCGATGACGACCACGCGCTCGGCCATGCTGTCGGCCTCGTCGAGGTAGTGCGTGGTGAGCACGATCGTCATGCCGTAGCGCTCGCGCATCGCCGCGATGTGCTCCCACAGGTTGGCGCGCGCGTGCGGGTCCAGGCCCGTCGTCGGCTCGTCGAGGAACAGCAGGGGCGGGTGGTTCATCAGGCCGAGCGCGACGTCGAGACGCCGCCGCTGGCCGCCGGACAGGGACTGGACGGTGCGCTTCTCCAGGCCGGCGAGGTCGAGGGCGTCGAGCAGGGTCGCCGCGCGGGACTCGTACTCCGTGGCGGGCAGTCCGTAGAACCGGCCCTGGTTGTGCAGCTCGTCGAGCACGCGGTAGGAGTACCCGCCGCCGTTGCCTGGCCGATGAAGCCGATGCGCGAGCGCACGTGCGCGGGGTGCCGCGCGACGTCGTACCCGGCGACCTCGGCGGTCCCCGCGGTCGGCTCGAGCAGGCTCGTGAGCATCCGCAGGGTCGTGGACTTGCCGGCCCCGTTGGGGCCGAGGAAGGCGACGAGCTCGCCTTCTCGGACGTCGACGTCGATGCCCTTGACGGCCTCGACGAGCTCCTTCTTGCGGTGGAAGGTCTTGGTCAGACCACGGGCTCGGATCACCGGAACACCTCTCGTGCCGCGTCGCTGCAGGGGGACGGACGGGGTCGGCGGAGCGCGCACAGCCGCTCGCCGATGGTTCGTACGCTGTACCGGAATGCTCGGTCCACGCTAGCATACGGTGTACGGAAAAGGGAGGCCTCGCGGCGGAGCCGTCACGCGGACGGCGACGACGACCGAGACCCGGGGAGGACACGCAGGTGACGCACGACCGCACCCACGAGCACGCCGGCCCGACGGACGACCCTCACGCCGCGGCGCGCCCGGACGACGGCGAGCGACCCCGGGGGGTCGTCGCGGCGGCCGAGGCGGGCGTCGCCGGCGCGGTCGCCGCGGCCGAGCACGCGCGTGCGAACCTCGGCGAGGTCGTGCGCACGCCCGAGGTGACGCGCCGCCTCGCGCTGCTGTGGGACCCGCCCGCACCGGCGACGCGCGGGCGCAAGGCCCGGCTCACGCTCGACGACGTCGTCCGCGCCGGGACCGCCGTCGCACAGGAGGGCGGGCTCGACGCGCTGTCGATGCGGCGCGTCGCGACCGAGCTCGGCGTCGGCGCGATGTCCCTGTACACCTACGTCCCGGGACGCACCGAGCTCGTCGACCTCATGGTCGACCGCGCGTACGCCGAGTTCGACCTGCCGCACGCCGGCGACCCCTGGCGCCCGGCGCTCGCGCAGTACGCCCACGAGATGTGGCGCCTGTACCTGCGCCACCCGTGGATCCTCCAGACCAACATGTGGCGCGCGCCCCTCGCCCCGCACGTCCTCGACGCCCAGGAGGCCGGCCTGCGCACGATCGTCGACACCGGGCTGCCCGAGGTCCAGGTCGTGGAGATCCTCGGCCTCGTCGACAACTACGTCCAGGGCATGGCCCGCGCGAGCATCGCGGAGGCCGCCGAGCAGGACGCCACCGGCATGGGCACCGACGAGTACTGGACGACCATGAACAGCTTCTGGGAGGACTGGTTCGAGGTCGAGCGGTACCCCACGATGACGCGCGTCTACGTGGCGGGCGGTTTCGACGCCCCGCAGGGCCCGCTCGACGCGAGCCTGGAGCGCCTCCTCGACGCGATCGAGATGGCGATCGACCGGGCGGGCAGTACCGCGTCCACGGGCTGAGCCCAGCGGCTGACGAGCGCGCGCCGCCCTGGCAGGATCGAGCCATGGACCCCCGCGCCGGCACGCCCGCCCAGCCCAGCGACCTCATCGACGTCGACGCCGTCGTCAGCGCCTACTACGACCTCGCCCCCGACGTGGACGACCCGGCGCAGAAGGTCGTCTTCGGCACGTCGGGCCACCGCGGCTCGAGCCTCGACCACGCCTTCAACGAGGCGCACATCGTCGCGATCACCGCCGCGATCGTCGAGTACCGGCGCTCGCAGGGCACCGACGGCCCGCTCTTCATCGGCCGCGACACCCATGCGCTGTCCCTCCCGGCGTGGCAGACGGCGCTCGAGGTCCTCGTCGCGGCGGGGGTCGAGACGTTCGTGGACGCGCGCGACTCGTTCACGCCGACGCCCGCCGTCTCGCAGTCGATCCTGCTGCACAACGGCGCGGCGACCGCCGAGGGCGTGCGGACGTCAGGCCCCGGCCTCGCCGACGGGATCGTCGTCACGCCGTCGCACAACCCGCCGCGCGACGGCGGGTTCAAGTACAACCCGCCGCACGGCGGCCCCGCCGGGTCGGACGCGACCGGGTGGATCGCCGACCGCGCCAACGAGATCCTGCGCTCGGGGGTCTCGAGCGTGTGCCGCGTGCCGCTCGCCGAGGCGCTCGGCTCCGAGCACGTGCACCGCCACGACTTCCTCACCACGTACGTCGACGACCTCGCGAACGTGCTCGACCTCGACGCGATCCGCGAGGCCGGCGTGCGCATCGGCGCCGACCCGCTCGGCGGCGCGTCCGTCGAGTACTGGGGCGAGATCGGTGAGCGGTACGGGCTCGACCTCACGGTCGTCAACCCGCAGGTCGACCCGCGCTGGTCGTTCATGACGCTCGACTGGGACGGCAAGATCCGCATGGACTGCTCGTCGCCGTACGCGATGGCCTCGCTCGTCGAGCGCATGACGGGCGCGGGCGAGCAGGCGCCGTTCGACGTCGCGACAGGCAACGACGCCGACTCCGACCGCCACGGGATCGTCACGCCCGACGGCGGGCTCATGAACCCCAACCACTACCTCGCCGTGGCGATCGAGTACCTGTACGGCGGGGCCCGGGGCGGGTGGCGCGAGGACGCGGCGATCGGCAAGACGCTCGTGTCGTCCGCGCTGATCGACCGCGTCGCCGGCGGGCTCGGGCGCGGGCTCGTCGAGGTGCCCGTCGGGTTCAAGTGGTTCGTGCCCGGCCTGCTCGACGGGTCCGTCGGGTTCGGGGGCGAGGAGTCGGCCGGGGCGTCGTTCCTGCGCACCGACGGCCGCGTCTGGTCGACCGACAAGGACGGCCTGCTCCTCGCGCTCCTCGCGTCGGAGATCATCGCGACGACCGGCAAGTCGCCGTCGGAGCACCACCGCGCGCTCGTCGAGAGGTACGGCGAGTCCTGGTACGCCCGCGTCGACGCGCCCGCGACGCTCGAGCAGAAGGCGACGCTCGGCAAGCTCTCGCCCGAGCAGGTCACCGCGACCGAGCTCGCCGGCGAGCAGATCACCGCGAAGCTCACGACGCGCCGGGCAACGACGCCGCGATCGGCGGGCTCAAGGTGACGACGCAGAACGCGTGGTTCGCGGCCCGGCCGTCGGGCACGGAGAACGTGTACAAGATCTACGCCGAGTCGTTCGTCTCGGAGCAGCACCTCGAGCAGGTGCAGGCCGAGGCGAAGGACGTCGTCTCGGCGGCGCTCGGCGGCTGAGGCCGACCGGCCACGACCACGGCCCGCGTCGCCGAGATAGAGCCTGCGGTCGCGGGCTCTCTCTCGGCGGGGCCTCGCGCCGGGCTCAGCCCTGCAGCAGGTCCTGGTACTCGCGGTGCCGCGCGACGTAGGCCTTGACGAACGGGCACAGCGCGACGACGCGGCGTCCGGACTCCCGCACCTGGTCGAGCGCTCCGGCCACGAGCGCGGACCCGACGCCCTCGCCCTCGTAGGCGGGGTCGACCTCGGTGTGCGTGAACACGACCGCGCCGTCCTGGAGGGAGAACTCGGCGAAACCGGCGACGGTCCCGTCCGGCAGACGCCCCTCGAACCGGTCCTCCACCTCGACGACGTCGACCGTGCGCTCGTCCGTGTGCTCGCTCATGCCGACATCGTCCCCGATCCGGCGGGCCGGTGCGACACTGTGGCCGTGGCGCACGACCCCTCCCGGTCCCCCGACGCACCGGAGGACGACGCACGCGGCGACGAGGCACCCCGCACCGACCTCACCGACGGGCACGGGACGGTCGCGGCCGGCGGGCCGGCGCCGTCGCGCAACCCCTACCGGGCGGTCCTCGCCGTGCCGGGGGCGTGGCGGTTCTCCGCCGCCGCGCTCGTCGCCCGCCTGCCCATGTCGATGGTGGGCATCGGGACGATCCTCATGGTCCAGGGCATCTACGGCGAGTACGCGCTCGCGGGCCGCGTGGCCGCCGTGCTCGTCGTCGTGCAGGCGATCTGCTCGCCGCAGATCGCCCGGCTCGTGGACCGCCGTGGCCAGCGCGCGGTGATGCTGCCCCTGCTCGGCGCGACCGTGCTGGGGCTGGGCGGACTGGTGGCCTGCGCGACCGTCCGCGCACCGGAGTGGACGCTGTACGCGACCGCCGTCGTCGCCGGCGCGACGCAGGGGTCGTACGGGTCGATGGTGCGCGCGCGCTGGACGCACGCGCTCGACGACCCGCGCCGCCTGCACACCGCGTACTCGCTCGAGGCGGCGCTCGACGAGCTCGTGTTCGTCGTCGGCCCGGCGCTCGCGACCGTGCTCGCGACGCTGGTGGCGCCGTCCGCGGGGCTGGTCGTGCCGCTCGTCGCGGTGCTCACGGGCGGCCTGTGGTTCCTCTCGCAGCGGGCGACCGAGCCGCCGACGTTCACCGTCGAGCCCGGGGTGCGCACCCGGTCCGCGATCCGCGCGCCCGGCATGGTCGTGCTCGCGCTCGTGTTCGTCGCCATGGGCGTGGTGTTCGGCGGGACCGACGTCGCGACCGTCGCGTTCGCCGAGGACGAGGGAGCCCCCGCGGTGGCCGGGGTGATCCTCGGCGTCTTCGCGCTCGGGTCGTGCCTGTCCGGCCTGGCGTACGGCGCCCGGACGTGGGTGTCCCCGCTGTGGCGGCGGTTCGTCGTCGGGATCGTGGGGCTCGGCGCGGGCGTGAGCCTCTTCCTCGTCGTCACCTCGTTGCCCGTGCTCGCCGCCGTGATGTTCGTGACGGGGTTCGCGATCGCGCCGACGCTCATCAACGGCAACGGCCTCGTGCAGAACCTCGTGACGCCGCGCCAGCTCACCGAGGGGCTGGCGTGGGTCGGCACCTCGCTCGGCGTCGGGGTGTCGATCGGGTCGTCGGTCGCGGGGGCGCGCATCGACGCGGACGGCGCGCACGCCGGTTTCGAGGTCGTCGTCGCGGCGGGGGTGCTCGCCGTCGTGCTCGCGCTCGTGTCGCTGCGCACCCTGCGCCGCCGCGCCGTCCGCCAGGACGTCCCGCCCGCGCCCTGAGGCCGGGCCGACGACGCGGCGTCAGCCGCGCGCGGACGCCTCCGCCGCGGCCGGGCCGCCCGGGCCGCCGTGCAGGTGGGCGCGCTCGCCGTCGTGGTCGAAGATCGTGAGGATCTCGACCGGCCCGCCGTGCGCCCCGAACGAGTGCGGCACCATCGTCGAGAACTCGGCCGCCTGGCCCTGGTGCACGAGGATCCGGCGGTCCGCCAGGTACAGGCACGCGGTGCCCGACAGCACGGTGAACCACTCGTGCCCGGGGTGCACGCGCTGGCGTTCCGGGCCGGACGGGTGCTCGGGCGTGAGTCGCATCTTCGCGACGGTCTTGCCCTCGCGCTCGCGCGACAGCAGCCACGTCGTCACGCCCTCCCGGCTGCTCGGCTCGGGCCGGATGACGACGTCCTCGTCGTCGACCGGCTCGACGAGCTGGTCGATGGTCGTGCCGAGCGCCCGGGCCAGCGGGACGAGCTGGTCGAGCGCGATGCGACGCCCGCCGGTCTCGATCCGGCTGAGCGTCGACGGGCTGAGGTAGCAGCGCGCCGCGAGGGCGTCGAGCGTCCAGCCGCGCGCGAGCCGCAGCCCGCGGATCCGCTGGCGGACGATCGCGTCGAGGTCGACTTCTTGCGTCATGCGCAAGAGTCTATGTCGTTGGCGCATGGCCGGCGTACCGTCGAGGACATGACCTCGCACCAGCACGACGCCGCCGCTCGGCCCGACCACGCCCACGGCCACGGCCGTCGGCACGGCCACGGCCCGGCCGTCGGCCACGACGCGCAGCCCGACCCGGCCGTCGAGGCCGCGCTGGCCGAGCTGCTCGACCTGGACGCCGCGGTCTTCGCGGGCCTGCTCGCCGACGTGGTCGCCCGGGTCGCCGCGGCGGCACCGGCTCCTGTCCGCACGGTGCTCGACCTCGGTGCGGGGACCGGGACGGGAACCGTCGCCCTCGCGCGGGCGTTCCCCGCCGCGCAGGTCGTGGCGGTCGACGCGTCACCCGCGATGCTCGAGCGCACGCTCGGTGCGGCCGAGGCCGCCGGTGTGGCCGACCGCGTCCGCACGGTCGAGGCAGATCTCGACGCCGCGTGGCCGGACACGCCGGACACTCGCCCGGCCGACGTCGTGTGGGCGTCGGCGTCGCTGCACCACGTCGCCGACCCGGCCCGGGTGCTGCGCGACGCCCACGCCGCTCTCGCGCCCGGCGGGCTCGTCGCCGTCGTCGAGATCACCGGCTCGACACCGGTGATCCCGTCCCCGCTCGACCGACCCGACCGCCCCGGCCTCGGCGAGCGCCTGGCCGACGCGACGGTGCACGCGGCTGGAACGCCTACCCGGACTGGACGCCCTCCCTCGAGGAGGCCGGGTTCGAGGGTGTCCGGCGCGAAGAGCTGCGGGCGACGGCGGCGCCCGGCCCGACGACGGCGCGCTGGCGCGCGCGACGCTCGAGCGCCTGCGCGACCACCTCGCCCCGCACCTCGACCCCGACGACGTCGCCGCGCTCCGCGCGCTGCTCGACGGCCCCGACCTCGCGGCCGGGGTCTCCGCCCGCGCCGGCCGTCTCCTGTGGACCGCGCACCGCCCGCCGGTCACCGACCGCCCCGCCTGACCGACCACGACGCCTGACCGATCTCCGAGGAGCACCATGAACCCCACCCGCACGACCGGCACCACCGCCGGGACCACGCCGGACCCCGCGGCCGGTGCCCACCGCGTCGACGTCGCCGTCGTCGGCGGCGGTCCCGCCGGACTGTCCGCCGCGGTGACGCTCGCGCGCTCGCTGCGCTCCGTCGTCGTGATCGACGCCGGCGAGCCGCGCAACGCCCCCGCCGAGGGCGCGCACAACCTGCTCGGTCGCGAGGGGGTCTCCCCGCACGAGCTGCTCACGGCGGGCCGGCGCGAGGCGACCGGCTACGGGGCCGAGGTGCGCCCGGGCCGCGTCACGGCGGTGCGGCGGGTCGAGGACGGGTTCGCCCTCGACGTCGCCGCACTCGAGGGCACGTCGGGTGTCGGCGGACCGACGCCGGTGCACGCGCGTCGGGTCCTCCTCGCGACCGGCCTGGTCGACGAGCTCCCGGACGTGCCGGGCGTGCGCGAGCTGTGGGGCCGCGACGTCATCCACTGCCCGTACTGCCACGGCTACGAGGTGCGCGGACGCCGGATCGGGGTGCTCGGCACCGGACCGAACGCGCTGCACCAGGTGCTGCTGCTGCGCCAGCTCAGCGACGACGTCACGCTCTTCCTGCACACCGCGCCCGAGCCCGACGACGCGGCGTGGGAGCAGCTCGCCGCGCTCGGCGTGCGCGTGGTCGAGGGCCGGGTCGCTCGGCTCGCCGTCGAGGGCGGCGCGTCGGGCACCGGGAGCGGCGGCGGCCCCGCGCGGCTGGCCGGCGTCGTGCTCGAGGACGGGACGACGCTCGACGTCGGAGCTGTCGCCGTCGCGCCGCGGTTCGTCGCCCGCGGAGAGCTGTTCGAGCAGCTCGGCGGGGCGCTGGAGGACCACGCGATGGGCGGCCGCTTCGTCCCGGTCGACGCGCGCGGCGCGACGGCGCTGCCCGGGGTCTGGGCGGCGGGCAACACGAGCGACCTGTCGGCGATGGTCGGCGCGTCCGCCGCCGCCGGGGTGATGGCGGGCGCGCAGATCAACGCCGAGCTCGTCGCGGAGGACGCGGCCCGGGCGGTCGAGCGCCGTCGGGCACCGTTCTCGGCGCGGACGGAGGCCGAGCCTCGGCCTGCGCACCCATGAGCCAGCGGATGCGTGCGCGACCCGGGGTTCGGCAGACGACGTGACGCACGAGACGCCCCGGCCGAGGCCTCTCGCACTGCACGTCGGGGCGGCTCGACGCACGATGGACCGCGAACCGTCCCCACCCGTGGAGGTACGTCATGCCGTTCGGAATCGGCCGCTCGCCCCAGGACAAGCGCGACCGCACGGTCGCGGACCTGCTCGTCGCGCAGCTCATCGAGGCGGGGGTGCGGCGGATCTACGGCATCGTCGGCGACTCCCTCAACCCCGTGGTCGACGCCGTGCACCGCTCCAACACCGGGGAGAACGCCGGCAAGGGCATCGAGTGGGTGCACGTGCGCCACGAGGAGGCGGCGGCGTTCGCGGCCGCGGGCGAGGCGGAGGTCACGGGCAGCCTCGCGGTGTGCGCGGGCTCGTGCGGCCCGGGCAACCTGCACCTCATCAACGGCCTGTACGACGCGAACCGCTCGCGCGTGCCGGTCCTCGCCATCGCGAGCCACATCCCGAGCAAGCAGATCGGCACCGGCTTCTTCCAGGAGACGCACCCGGACCGACTCTTCAACGAGTGCTCCGTCTACTCCGAGATGATCTCGTCCGCCGAGCAGGCGCCGCGCGTCATCAACTCCGCGATCCACCACGCGTTCGGCGCGCCGGGCGTCTCCGTGCTCACGCTTCCCGGTGACGTCGCCGACCTCGACGCCCCGGCCGCGGTGCCCGACGTCGCGTGCCGGCCCGCCCGGCCCCGCATCGTCCCGGACGCGCAGGCCGTCCAGGAGCTCGCCGAGGCGATCGACGGCGCGAAGAAGGTGACGATCTTCGCCGGCGCCGGCGTGCGGGGAGCCCGCGACGACGTGCTCGCCCTCGCGGACAGGATCGCCGCGCCCGTCGGCCACTCGCTGCGCGGCAAGGAGTTCATCCAGTACGACAACCCGTTCGACGTCGGCATGTCCGGCCTGCTCGGTTACGGCGCGGCGTTCGACGCGATGCACGACTGCGACCTCCTCCTGCTGCTCGGCACGGACTTCCCGTACGACCAGTTCCTCCCCGCCGAGGTGCGCACGGCCCAGGTCGACGTCGAGCCGACCCGCCTCGGGCGGCGCACGCGCCTGGACCTCGCCGTCGTCGGCGACGTCGGCGAGACCGCGCGCGCCCTGCTGCCGCTGGTGAAGAAGGCGCGGTCCCGGAAGTTCCTCGACCAGATGCGCGCCAAGCACGAGAAGGCGATGAACGGCGTCGTGAGCGCGTACACGAAGAAGGTCGAGCGCACGACGCCCATCCACCCCGAGTACGTCGCGGACGTCCTCGACCAGGTGGCCGCCGACGACGCCGTCTTCACCGTCGACACGGGCATGTGCAACGTATGGTCCGCGCGCTACATCACGCCGGGGCCGCGGCGCCGCATCGTCGGCTCGTTCCTGCACGGGTCGATGGCGAACGCCGTCCCGCACGCGATCGGGATCGCGGCCTCCGCCCGGGACGCCGGCCACGACCGGCAGGTCGTCGCGATGGCCGGCGACGGCGGGCTGTCGATGCTGCTCGGCGAGCTCGTCACGCTCAAGCAGTACGACCTGCCCGTGAAGATCGTGCTCTTCGACAACGCGAGCCTCGGCATGGTGCGACTCGAGATGCTCGTCGACGGGCTGCCGATGTTCGGCACCGAGTCGCCGCAGGTCGACTACGCCGCGGTCGCCGAGGCCATCGGCATCCCGGCCGTGCGGGTCGAGAAGCCCAAGGACGTGCGCCGCGCGCTCGAGGACGCCTTGCACCGCCCGGGGCCGGCGCTGGTCGACGTCGTCACCGACCCGCGTGCGCTGTCCATCCCGCCGAACATCACGGCCGGGCAGGTGCGCGGGTTCGCCGTCGCGATGAGCAAGGAGGTCCTCGGCGGGGGCATGGGCGAGGCCGTGTCCATGGCGCGCGCGAACCTGCGCAACGTGCCCCGCCCGTGAGCGACGGACCGACGCTCGCGGACGTCCGCGAGACCGCCCACGAGGTCTTCGGCTACGACCGTCTGCGGCCCGGCCAGGCCGAGGCGATCGCCGCTCTCCTGGCGGGCCGAGACGTGCTCCTCGTGCTGCCGACGGGCGCGGGCAAGTCCGCGGTGTACCAGCTCCCCGGGCTCCAGCTGCCCGGACCGACGCTGGTCGTCTCCCCGCTCATCGCGCTCCAGCAGGACCAGGTGCGCGCGCTCGAGGATCTCGGCGAGCGCGACGCCGCCGCGGCCGCGGTGAGCTCCGCGGTGCCCGCCGCGGAACGACGCCGGGCGCTCGAGGCGGCGGCCGCCGGCGAGCTCGAGTTCCTCTTCCTGGCGCCCGAGCAGCTCGCCAACGACGAGGTCCTGGACGCCGTGCGTGCCGCACGGCCGAGCCTCGTGGCCGTCGACGAGGCGCACTGCGTCTCGGTGTGGGGCCACGACTTCCGGCCCGAGTACCTGCGGCTCGGCGAGCGCATCGACACGCTCGAGCCCCGACCGCGCGTCATCGCGCTCACCGCGACCGCTGCCCCTCCCGTCCGCGAGGACGTCGCCTCGCGGCTGCACCTGCGCGACGCCGCGGTGATCGTGAGCGGGTTCGCCCGCCCGGGCATCGCGCTCGAGGTGGTGCGCGCCCTCGAGGAGGCGGACAAGCGGCGCGCCGTCGTCGAGCGCGTGCGGCAGGAGGCGGAGAACGGGATCGGGATCGTCTACGTCGCGACCCGGCGGCACAGACCGAGCTCGCGGAGGCGCTCGCCGACCCGAGCACCGGCAGGGCGCTGCGCACGGCGGTCTACCACGGCGGCATGAACCGCGCGGACCGCGACGAGGCCCAGCGGCGGTTCACCGACGACGAGGTGGACGTCGTCGTCGCGACGTCGGCGTTCGGGATGGGTATCGACAAGCCGGACGTCCGGTTCGTCGTGCACGCCGACGTCCCCGGGTCGCCGGACGGCTACTACCAGGAGGTCGGCCGCGCGGGCCGCGACGGCGAGCCCGCCGTCGCGGTCCTGTTCTACCGCCCCGAGGACCTCGGGCTGCAGCGCTACTTCCGGGTCGCCGTCCCCGAGCGGGGCGACGTGCTGGAGGTCGCGCGGGCCCTGCGCCGGGCGGACGGCACCGCGGACGGCACCGCGGACGGGACGGCCGACGACGACGGGGACGACGGGGGCGGCGGCGGGCGCGGCTCCCCGGCGGCTCGCGCGCTGCGCGCCCTGGTCCAGGACGCCCGGGCGCTGCTCGGCACCGACGCGCGCCCGGCCGCCGTCGCCGACGCGGCGGTCGAGCTCGCCGAGGAACGGCGTCGCATGGAGGACTCCCGCCTGGAGATGATGCGCGGGTACGCGGAGACGACGCAGTGCCGCCGTCAGTTCCTCCTCGCCTACCTCGGTGAGGAGCTCGCCGAGCCTGCGGGCGGTGCGACACGTGCTGGGCCGGCACCGCGGCCGAGCAGACCCTCGACGACGCGGACGTGCCGTTCGCCGTCGGCGCCACGGTGCGCCACGAGGAGTTCGGCGAGGGGACGGTCATGGGCTACGAGGGCGGTGCGGAGGGCATGCACGCGCGGGTCACGGTGCTGTTCGCGTCGCACGGGTACCGGACGCTGAGCCTCGACGCCGTCGCGCAGCACGACCTGCTCGACCCGGCCTGACGCGCCCGCGATGCCGCGCCGCACGCCTGCCTCGCCGGAGCCCGGCACCGCACCCCGCCCGGGGGCGCCACGAGCGCCCGCGGGCGTCACGCTCGTCGTGCCGGTGCTCGACGACGCGACGCACCTCGACCGGCTGCTGCGCTCGGTCGCCGCGCAGACCCGCGCCCCCGACGCCGTGGTCGTCGTCGACAACGGGTCCCGGGACGGCAGCGCCGCCGTCGCGCGCTCGCACGGCGCGACGGTGCTGCACGAGCCGCGGCGCGGAATCTGGCCCGCGGCCGCGCGCGGCTACGACGCCGTCCGCACCGACGTCGTCGCACGCTGCGACGCGGACACCGTCCTGCCGCGGGGGTGGGTGGAGCGCGTCGCGGCGCGGTTCGGGACCGAGCCGGACCTCGCCGCGCTCACCGGTCCCGCCGACTTCGCGGACGTGCCCCGCGCGCTCGGCCACGTCGGCGGGACGGCGTACCTCGGGGCGTACTTCCTCCTCGTCGGGGCCATGGTCGGCGGGACGACGCTGTTCGGCTCCAACCTCGCGCTGCGGCGCGACGTCTGGCGCGCGGTCCGCGAGGACGTCCACGACGACGTCCCGGAGATCCACGACGACATGGACCTCAGCTACCACGTGCGCGGCCGAGGGCGCGTCGAGCGCGACGCGGCCCTGCGCGTCAGCGTGTCGGGGCGGCCTCTCGTCAGCCTCCGCGGCCTCGCGGCCCGCGGCGCGTGGGGCGCGCGGACGTCGATGCTGCACGCGCCGGGGCTCGGGCCGCGCCTCGAGCGGCGCTGGGCCGGCCGCGCCGCGGCGCCGCTCACCGTCCGCGGGCTGCCGGGCAACCACCGCTGGTGAGCGGGCGGTCGCCGGCACGACCGCACGCGCACGTCAGTCCTCGGCGGCGCAGGTCCCCGTCACGGTGAACGGCACCGGCTCGTCCTGCCCCTCCGCCGGCGCGCCCGTGCCGGCGATCTCGACGTTCCCCTCGCCGTCGATCGAGAACTGCGTGGTCGTGCCCTCGAACGTCGTGCCGCCCGTCACGGTCACCTGGCCCGCGCCGTCGGTCACCGTGACGCCGACCTCGTCCTCGCCCTCGGTGAACGTGGCCTGCAGGTCGGAACCGGTGGTGCTGGCGCAATTGTCCGACGTCCCGGTGATCTCGATGCCGCCGTCCTGCGTGCGGAACGTCAGCTCCGCGTCCTCCGCGCCGTCGTCGGTCGCGTCGTCGGTGGCGTCCTCGTCCGGGCCGGCGGACGTCTGCCCGCCCAGCGGTGCCGACGGCTCGGGCAGCGTCGCGGTGCCGTCGCGCCGTCGTCGCCGCACCCGGCGAGCGCGAGGGTCAGGAGCAGCGCCGCGCCGGCGCCGAGAGGTCGGGTGCTGCGGTTCACGGTGCCACCTTCGCGGGTCGCCGGGTGCGGTCGTCGCGGCTCTCGCCGTCCCCGCACGGTACGGAGCCCTCCGTGAGCACGCAGCCCGGGCGACCGGCCGCCCGCCGGGTCACGCGCCCGGTCTGGCGCCTGGTCAGGCGCCCGGTCAGATCCAGTCCAGGCGTCCCATCGCGTTCAGCCCGAGCAGCACGCCCAGGATGCCGAGCACCCAGCCGGTCATCTCGGCCGCGTTCTTCGTCAGCCACGCGTCCAGGCGCCGCAGCAGCGGGTCGACGGCGCGCGCGGCGACCAGGCGCCCGAGGAGGAGCAGCAGCGCGGGCGCGACCATGACCAGACAGTACGCCGCGAGCACGCCGGCCGAGGCCGGGAACGCGAGGCCTGACGTCGTGATGATCCCGATCGCCGCGAGGTACGGCAGCATCGTCGCGACCTCGAGGGACGCCGCGCCCAGCGCGAGCCCCACGAGCGGCAGCACCGTGGAGCGCCGCGTCGCGGTCCCCGCCGCCGGTCCCGCCGGCCCGCCACCGCCCGCCGCCTCGATCCCCAGCGCGCGCTCGCGCCACCGCGAGAGCCGACCCGGCGCCGGCGTGCGACCCTCGGCCGCGGCCTGCTCCGCCCGGCGCGCGGCCCGCTTGCCGTCGAAGCGGAAGCTCAGCGCGAACAGCGCGATCCCCAGGAGGAGCTGCACGACGGTGGCGGCACGGGTGTCGAGCGCGTCGCCGAACCGGTCGAGGAAGGCGCCCGCGCCGAGCATGACCACGACGCCGACGACGAGATAGAAGCCGGCGACCGTCGCGAGGTACGCCAGGACGCGGCCGGCGCGCAGGCGGCCCGGCGCCAGGAGCAGCCACACGGGCACGAGGAGCGTGCCGAAGCTCGTGGAGTCGATGAGCGCGAGCACGACGAGGACGCCGGCGGTGGCGGCGAGGCCGAGGCCGGCGCCACCGAGGCCGTCGAGAGGGAGCGGGAGGTCCATGCCGTCGACCCTCGCGGGCGGCAGGTGCCCGCGTCGTCGGGCGGACGACCGATCCTGCCGTCACCGGGTGCGCCCCGGCGGCGCGCGGCGTACATCCTTCGGCGGACCCGCGCGGGTGCCGGCCTGTGCTGGGATGGAGACGTGAGCGCACCCGACCGCCCGGCTGCCGGCGCCCTGCGGGGCGTGTGGCGCATCGAGGACCGCCGCAACGACGTCGTCACCGCGGTGCTGACGTTCGCGCTCGGGTGGCTGTTCCTCGAGCTCGGCCTCGTCGACCTGGTGCCCGACGACGCGCCGCTGCGCACCGCGACGCCCGACCTCGGGTGGCGGCTCGCGCTGCTCGCCGCCGGCTGCGGCCTCGTCCTCGTCAAGCGACGGCACCCGATGCTCGCGCTGGCGGGCGGGGTGGCCGTCGTGCTCGTCGACCTGTCGTGGGGCGGGAGCCTCGCGGTCACGCTCGTGCTGTGGGACCTGCTGTACGCCGCCGCGCTCTGGGGGCGGCCGCGGGCCCGCGCCTGGCTGTGGGGCACCGCGGTCACGGTGACCGTGCTCGGCGCCGTCGCCGCGGGCGAGGCGTCGCGCGACGTGCGCGAGTTCGTCTTCCTCGGCATCCAGCTCGGCGCGATCCTGCTCGTCCCGCTGTGGTGGGCCACGAACGTGCGGCAGAAGAGCGACCTCGCCGACCTGGAGCGCGACCGCGCCGACCTCGCCGCGCGCGACGCCGCGAGCGCCGCCCGCGCCGCGGAGCTGGAGCGGCAGCGCGCGGGCGACCTCGAGCGTCTGGCTGAGCTGGACCGCCACGAGGCCGTGCGCGCCGAGCGCGCGGCGATGGCGCGGGACCTGCACGACGTCATCGCCTCGCACCTGTCGGCGATCGCCATCCACTCCGGCGCCGCCCTCCAGGTGCCGCCGGACGCGGGCCGGGACCGGGCCGCGCTCGAGCAGGTGCGGGCGAGCGCGGTGGCGTCGCTCGAGGAGATGCGGTCGATGATCCTGCTGCTGCGCGCCGGGCCGGGGCGCGACGACGCGGGAGCCGCCGTGACCGCGCCGGGCCGGCTCGCGGAGCTCGGCGTCCTCCTCGAGGCCACCGGGGCGGCGGGCAGCCCGGTCACGCTCGCGGACCCGGACG
>NZ_MKKH01000029.1 GCF_001942335.1 Cellulosimicrobium sp. CUA-896
CAGGTCAGACGTGAGCCCCGACGAGCCGCGCGACGGGCGGCCCCGCGGGGTCGGTGCTGCTCCGCCGTCGCGCGACGCGGGTCGCGGCGGTGCTGCTCCGCCGTCGCGCGACGCGGGGTCGCGCCGGCGCGGCCGCCGAGGACGAGCGGGCGTCGTGCCGCGACCACCACGGTCGCGAGCGCGACCTGCCGCGGGGTCAGCCAGGCGAGGAAGCGTTCGAGCGCTCGCTCCCCCCGTGCCAGCACGACGGCGAGGACGAGGGTCGCGACGGCGTGCGCCGAGACCATCCATGCCCCGGCGGCCACCGGCCCGAGGTGCGCGGACGACGCGAGGACCGTCGCGGCGTCGGGCACGGGGCTCGCCGCGGTGCAGGCGAGCGGCGATCCGTGGGCGGCGTGACCCGACGCGCGCCGGCGACGCACACGGCCGCGCCGTGCCCGAGCGTGTCGAGCGCGACGTGCAGCGCCAGCTGAGCGCCGCCCAGCAGCGCGACGAGGCGCGGTGCCGTGAACCGTGCGCGTGCGGCGAGCACGGTGCCCGCGAGCGTGAGCGCGCCGAGCGCCGCGAGGACCAGCGGGTCGGGCAGGTGACCACCCGCGACCGCGTGCGCGCCCGCCGTCAGCGCCAGCACGAGGGTCGCCACGAGCGCTGCGCGCGCGAGGCGCAGCGGTCCGGCGACAGGAGTGGGCACCTCGCCAGCCTAGCCCGCGCCGGTCACGCCGGGGCGCCGCCCGAGGGCCCGCCCGGGGAGACCTCCGTCTCGTCGGGCGCGCGCTCCGCGGGGACGGCGCCCGGGTAGCCGCCGACCAGGGCGCGCGCGGGCAGGACGCGGTCCAGGCCCACGAGGACGAGGCCGAGCACGAGGAACCCGGCGCCGTAGAGCACCACGTTGACGAGCAGCCCGGTCCAGCCGAGCGCGTCGAGGTCGACGAACCCGTACGGGTACTCGCTGCCGGGGCTGACGAACCCGCGGATCGTCGTGAACGCGAAGTACGCGAGCGGGTAGAGCAGCCACTGCGCCGCGGTGAGCCCGCGCAGGCGCCGGTGCGGGGTGAGGAGCAGGAAGTCGGCGACGACGGCGAGCGGCAGCACCTGGTGCTCGATCTGCCCGTCCGTGAGGCCGAGGAAGACGGCGGGCGCGGACGGGTCCTCGGGCGCGAGGACGAGCCAGGAGACCAGGCCGGTGATCGACGCGAACAGCGTGACCCCGCCGGTGAGCCAGGCCGGCGGCTGCGGGCGGCGCAGGATCGACGCGACGCCGGCCCACGCGAACGCGACCGCGACGAGGAAGCAGGTCTGGTTCGTGAAGTAGACGAGGCCGTCGACGTCGCCGTCGCGCCAGATCTGCCGCGTCCCGACGAGCGCGAGCACGACGAGGAACAGCCGGAACACCCCGACGACGACGTGCATGCGAGCCCCCTTGCGCGCGGTCCGTGACCCGTGGCGACAGGCGGAGGCGCGTCAGGCCACCGTCCCGCTCCCGGGAGGATAGCCCCGCGCCCCCGCCCGGCGCACCGCCCGACCCTTGCCCGGGGCGACTTGTCATGATGGGGGCATGACGACCTCATCCAGCCCCGCCCGCACCGCTCCCCGCACGGCCCGCGGCACCGTCGCCGTCACGAACGGCTACGTCGTGCCCGTCGCGGCCGACCCGATCGAGAACGGCACGGTCCTCGTCGAGGACGGCGTCATCACCGCCGTCGGTGCGGACGTCGTCGTGCCCGACGGCGTGCGCACGATCGACGCGCGCGGCCGCTGGGTCCTGCCCGGCTTCGTCGAGGCCCACGCCCACATGGGTGTCATGGAGGAGGCCGAGGGCTGGGCCGGCAACGACACCAACGAGATGACGGACCCGAACGGGTCCGCGCTGCGCGCGCTCGACGGGATCAACGTCGAGGACGAGGGCTTCCGGGACGCCCTCGTCGGCGGCGTGACCTCGGCCGTCGTGAAGCCCGGCTCGGGCAACCCCATCGGCGGGCAGACCGTCGCGATCAAGACCTGGGGCGGTCGGACGGTCGACGAGCAGGTGTTCCAGGAGTCCGTCTCCGTGAAGTCGGCGCTCGGCGAGAACCCCAAGCGCGTCTACGGCGACCAGAAGAAGCTGCCGTCGACGCGCCTCGGCGTCGCGAACGTCATCCGCCGCGCGTTCGTCGACGCGCAGAACTACGTCGCGCGCCGGGATGCCGCCGCGGCGAAGGGCGAGCCGTTCGACCGCGACCTCGGCAAGGAGACGCTCGCGCGCGTCCTCGCCGGCGAGCTGTACTGGGACCAGCACACGCACCGCGCGGACGACATCGCGACGGCGCTGCGCCTGGCCGACGAGTTCGGGTACCGGCTCGTCGTCAACCACGGGACGGACGGCGCCGCGGTCGCCGACGTGCTCGCCGAGCGTGACGTCCCCGTCATCTTCGGGCCGATGTTCACGTCGCGCTCCAAGATCGAGCTGCGCGACCGGAGCATTGCCACCCTCGGCGTCCTCGCGCGCGCCGGCGTGCGCGTCGCGATCACCACGGACCACCCCGTCGTCCCGATCAACTTCCTCGTCCACCAGGCGTCGCTCGCCGTGAAGGAGGGCCTCGACCGCGACACCGCGCTGCGGGCGCTCACCGTGAACCCCGCGGCGATCCTCGGGCTCGACGACCGCGTCGGCTCGCTCGCGCCGGGCCTGCACGGCGACGTCGTCGTGTGGTCGGGCGACCCGCTCGACGTGACCGCGCGCGCCGAGCACGTGCTCATCACCGGCACCGAGGTCTACCGCTGGGACCACGCGGCGAACGACGGGCGCGGCGCGCCGCACGTCGTCGAGCGCGCGGAGCGCTTCACGCGCTGACGACCCGTCACGGCCGAGGGCGGGCGGGGCGACGACCCGCCGCCCGGCACCTCGCCACGGCCGCGCGCCGCCGCTCGACGCGTGTGACCCGCGCCACTACCGTTCCTCCTGGGCCGTCGCACCCGCGGGAGGGGACCGTCATGGCCGAGCGCACGTCCCAGGAAGCCTCCACCGACCCGTCGGACGCCGCCCCGGGCCGCGCGTCGAGGCGCGGCGCACGCGCACCGGCCGGAGCGATCACCGTCGGCTCGCTCGTCATGCTCAACGTCGCGGCGGTCGTGAGCCTGCGCGGCCTGCCCGCGGAGGCCGAGTACGGCCTCGCCTCGGCGTTCTACTACCTGCTGGCCGCCGTCTGCTTCCTCGGTCCGGTCGCGATCGTCGCCGCCGAGCTGGCGTCGACGTGGCCGCAGGAGGGCGGGATGTTCCGCTGGGTCGGCGAGGCGTTCGGCAGCCGGTGGGGGTTCCTCGCGATCGCGATGGTGTTCGTCGAGGGCTGCATCTGGTTCCCCACGGCGCTGACGTTCGCGGCCGTGACCCTCGCCTACACGGGACCGGACGCGCGGTTCGACGAGCGCGTCGCCGACGACCGGTTCTTCGTGCTCCTCGTGGTGCTCGCGGTGTTCTGGGCGGCGACGCTCATCGCCCTGCGCGGGGCGTCGGCGTTCGCGCGCACCGCGCGCTGGGGCGGGATCGTCGGCACGCTGGTCCCGGCGGCGCTGCTCGTCGGCCTCGGCGCGGCCTACCTGCTCAGCGGCGAGCCGTCGCAGGTGCCGCTCACGTGGGGCGCGTTCGTCCCCGACCTCACGCACCTGGACAACGTCGTCCTCGCGGCGGGGATCTTCCTGTTCTACGCGGGCATCGAGGTCAACGCCGTGCACGTCGGCGCGATCCGGCACCCCGAGCGCACGTACCCGGTGGCGATCGCCGTCGCGGCGCTCGTCGCCGTCGTCGTGCTCACGCTCGGGACGCTGACGATCGCCGTCGTCGTGCCGCAGGAGGACATCAGCCTCACCGCGAGCCTGCTCACCGCGTTCGACCACCTGCTCACCTGGGCCGGGGTGCCCTGGGCCGGGCCGGTCGTCGCCGCGATGCTCGCCGTCGGCGTGCTCGCGGGCGTCACCACGTGGGTGGCCGGACCCGCGACCGGGCTGCACGCGGTCGCCCGCGCCGGGTTCCTCCCCCGCTGGTTCCACCGCACGAACCGGCACGGCATGGCGTCGAGCATCCTGCTCGTCCAGGCGCTCGTCGTGACCGCCCTGTCGGCGATGTTCGTCGTGATGCCGTCGGTGCAGTCGGCCTACCAGCTCCTCAGCCAGCTCACGGTGATCCTCTACCTCGTCGCGTACCTGCTGATGTTCGCCGCGGTCCTCTCGCTGCGGCGCACCCAGCCCGACCGCCCGCGCCCCTACCGCGTGCCCGGCGGCCGGGTGGGCGTGCGGCTCGTGGGCGGGCTCGGTCTCGTGGCGTCGCTGCTCGCGCTCATCACGAGCTACGTGCCGCCGGGGCAGGTCGCCGTCGGGAGCCCGGTCGTCTACGTGGTGCTCCTCGTCGTGCTGTCGGTGCTGTTCGTCGCCCTGCCCGTGCTCGTCTACCGCGCGCGCGTCCCGCGTGGCGGGACGCCACGTCGACCTTCGCGCCCTTCACGTGGCAGGAGGACGGCGCACCGGCGGACCGGCCGCCGGGCGCGCCCCGGGCCTGACGTCGCCGCTACTCGCAGCCGACGCCGTCGCCGTCGCCGTCGAGCTGCCGGCTGTACCCGGGCTCGCCGGCGCGGATCGGCGCCGCGCCCGCGGCACGAACCGCGGCGCAGCTCTCGTAGACGACGTCGGCGGGCCCGGGCTCCGGGACGGTCTCCGGGGCCGGGGCGGACGCCGCAGGCGCGGGCTCCTCGGTCCGGGGCGCCGCGCCGTCCGCCGCGGCCGGCAGGGGTTCGTCGGGGCACGCACCGAGGACGCGAGCGATCGCGTCGTGCTCGGCCTGCGTGACCCACAGCCCGTAGCCGGCCTTCACGGCGACCTGGCGCGCGACGTACGCGCAGCGGAAGGGCTTGCTGGGCGGAAGCCACGTCGCGGCGTCGCCGTCGCCCTTGGCCTGGTTCGTCGGCCCGTCCACGGCGAGCAGGTTGAGCGGGTCGTTCGCGAACCGCTGCCTCGTCGCGGTGTCGAGCTGCTGCGCGCCCTTCTGCCACGCGTCGGACAGGGCCACGACGTGGTCGATCTGCACGGCCGTGGACGTGACGTTCCCCCGCTGGAACGCGATGGTCGTCGCGGTGTACGGGTCGTCGAGGATCCCCGTGACGACGACGCAGTCGTGCGTGCCGGGCTCGAACGTCTCGCCGGTGAGGTCGCGCGCGAGGACGTCGTTGCGCGTGTCGCAACCGTTGCGGTCGACGTCCGCCCAGGCGGGTCCGAACTGGTCGCGGTCGTACCCGGTCCTCGGCGCCCGCCCCTTGACCTCGAGCGTCGCGAGCGCGGCGAGCGCGGTCCCCGGGTCCGCCGCGGCCGGGTCTCCGCCCGCGTCGGGAGCGGGGTCCTGGGTCGCGGCGGCGCCGGAGCCGTCCGGTGCGGCGGTCGTCGGGTCGTCGGTGACGGCGCCGTTCGCGTCGTCAGCACCGCCGGCCGGTTCCGTCGTCGCGCACCCGGCCGCGCCGAGACGAGCGCGAGCCCGGCGAGCAGCACGGCCACGCCGCGCCCGACCGTCCTCGCTCTCGTCATCACCGCGTGCCCTTCTCGTCGTGCCGCGCGATGCCTGCTGCCAATACCCGCGGTGCCGTGTGCGCCGTCACCCTAGCCGAGCGGCACGCCGACGAGCCGCTCAGCCGCGCGCCCGGTCCCGTGGCGCGATCCGGCCGCGAGGTGGACCATCGACCTATGCGCGCTGCTGGCCGCACGTCCCTCCTCGCCGCGACCGCGGGGACGCTGGCCGCCGCCCTGGCCGCGTGCACAGGCCCGGGGCCTGGCGAGAAGGACACCGAGTACGCGTCGGTCGACGACCTGCACGCGTCCGCCACGACCGCCGGCCTCACGTGCTTCGACTACGTGCCCGTGGACTCCGCCGGGGAGCCGGTGGAGCTGGCCGAGTGCGACGGCGACACGCTCCTCGCCGTCTTCGACGAAACCGTCGACGAGGAGGAGTTCGTCGCCCTCCTGCCCCGCACGCCGGAGAGCGAGGAGGAGGCCGCGCTCGTCGGGCCGAACTGGGTGGTCGTCGGGGGCGTCGGCGACCTCATGGAGACGCAGGCCGGCATCGGCGGGGAGATGGACTCGGACCGCTGACCGGTGGACGCCGCGCCGCCGCGCGGACGTGGTCAGGAGCGCCGCTGCGGCTTCACGAACGGGAAGGCGAGCGTCTCCCGGATCGACGCCCCGATGAGCATCATGTAGATCCGGTCGACCCCGAGCCCGAGGCCGCCCGTGGGCGGCATCGCGAACTCGAGCGCGTCGAGGAAGGCCTCGTCGACCTCCATCGCCTCCGGGTCGCCGGCCGCGGCGAGCAGCGACTGCTCGGTGAGGCGCCGGCGCTGGTCGACCGGATCGACGAGCTCGGAGTACGCGGTACCGAGCTCGGCGCCGAAGGCCACGAGGTCCCAGCGCTCGGCCAGACGGGGGTCACGCCGGTGGACCCGCGTGAGCGGCGACGTCTCGACCGGGAAGTCGGTGTAGAACGTCGGCTCGACGGTCTGCCCCTCGACGAGCCGGTCGTACATCTCGTTGACCACCGCGCCGTGCGTCTCGTCCTCGCCCACCTCGATGTCGTGCGCCGCGCACAGGCGGTGCAGCTCGCCCATGGGTGTGTCGGGGGTGACGTCGGCGCCGACGGCGCGCGAGACGGCGTCGTGCACGCTCACCACCGGCCACTCGCCGTCGAGCCGGACGTCGGTCCCGTCGGGGCGCCGCGACACGGCGTCCCCGTGGACGGCGACCGCGGCCGCGACGACGAGCTCGCGCGTGAGGTGGCGCATCGTCGTGTAGTCACCGAACGCCTGGTACGCCTCGAGCGACGTGAACTCGGGGTTGTGCGTCGCGTCCGCGCCCTCGTTGCGGAAGTTCCGCCCGAGCTCGAAGACGCGCTCGACCCCGCCGACGGCGAGCTGCTTGAGGAACAGCTCCGGCGCGATGCGCAGGTACAGGTCCATGTCGTAGGCGTGATGTGCGTGCGGAACGGACGGGCGTTCGCGCCGCCGTGGACGCGCTGGAGGATCGGCGTCTCGACCTCGATGAACGACCGCTCGACGAGCGCGGACCGCAGCGCGTGCACCGCGACGGAGCGCCCGCGCAGCGTCACGCTCGCCGTCGTGTCCAGCGCGAGGTCGACGTGCCGCAGGCGCATGCGCGTCTCCGGGTCCGACAGCCCGCGGAACTTGTCCGGCGGCGCCTTGAGGCACTTGGACGCCATGACCCAGGCGTCGGCGTGCACCGACAGCTCGCCGGTGCGGCTGCGCGCGACCGTGCCCGTGACGCTCACGTGGTCGGCCAGGTCGACGGCGCGCCGCCACAGCGCGACGTCCGCCGCGCCGTCGGCGGTCAGCAGGACCTGCCGCTCGACGTTCTCCTCGCGCAGCACCGCGAAGCACACGCCGCCGAGGTCGCGCAGCCGCACCACGCGACCGGACACCGCGACCGTCTGCCCGAGCAGGAGATCGTCGACGTCGGCGAGCCGGTGCGTGCGCGGCACCGTGACCGGGTACGCGGGCATCCCCGCCGCCGCCAGGACGTCGAGCTTCGCCCGGCGCGCGCGCTCCTGGTCGGTGAGCCGCGGCGTCGGCACGTCGAGGGCGAGCAGCGCGTCCTCCTGCTCGCGCACCGCGGCGGCGAGCGCCGTATCGGCCTCGGCCGACGACGACGTCGCCGCGCCCCGGGCCGACGTCCACAGGGGCACGAACCCCTCCGCCTGGCCCGCCGCGAGCGTCACGGACGTCAGCTGGGCGGGTGCGGCGTAGCACAGGTACCGGGTGCGCCAACGGGGCTCGTACTTCTGGTTCGACCGGTACAGGGAGTCGAGCTGCCACCAGCGCGACGCGACGAGGATGAGGCGGCGCAGGACCCGCTGCACGGGCGTCGCCGCGACCGACTCGCCCTGCTCGATGATGCCGCGGAACATCGCGAAGTTGAGAGAGACGCGGTCGACGCCCATGCCCGGGCTCTCGCTCGCGAGCGTCGAGACCATGAGCTCGGTGACGCCCGGGGCGGCCTCGGGCGAGCGCCGCATGACGTCGAGCGAGACGCCCTTGCGCCCCCACGGCACGAACGTCAGCAGGCCGCGGACCTCGTCGTCGCGGTCGTGCGCGGTGACGACCAGCACGCGCGGGTCGCGCGGGCTGCCGAGGCGTTCGAGCGCCATGGAGAACCCGCGCTCCTCGCCGTGCCGCCAGCGGTCCGCCGCCTGCGCGAGCGCCGCGAGCTCGGCGGGCGGGATCTCGCGCTGGCGGCGCACCCGCACGGTGTACCCCTCGCGCGCGGGCCGCGCGACGGCGTGCCGCACGGGGCGCATCGAGGGCGCGGAGAGGTCGAACTCGCGCGTGACGACGACCGCCTCGTCGCCCATGACGAGGACGGCGAGCCCCGCGTCGCGGTAGGCGCGCGCACCGCGCTCGCTCGCGGAGACGACCGCCGGCGCCCAGCCGTGGCGGCGCGCGTGGACGAGGGTGCGCCCGACGGCGTCGTCCCACGACGCCGGGTCGCCCACGGGGTCGCCCGCGGCGAGCAGCACGCCGCTCACGACGCGGTAGGAGACCGCGGCCCGCCCGTCCGCGGAGAAGACGGCGGAGCGGTCGTCGCGCGTCGCGAAGTACTCGAGCGAGTCGTCGCTCGGGTGCTCGAGGAGCAGACGGCGCACGGCGAGCTCCTCGTCGGGCGTGCGGGCGACGTCGCGCGGGCCGGCGCGCAGGAAGACGGCGACCGCCGCGAGGAGCCCGAGACCCGCGACGAGCCCGGCGACGAACGCGAGCCAGCCGGGCGCCGTGCCGTCGACGGCGAACGGCTCCTCGTGCGGCGGGAGCCCGAGGGAGGAGCTCAGCGACCACGCGACCCGCTCCCCCACCGTGCCGAGCGTCGACGGCACGACCTGCAGGAGCGCCGTCGCGATCCCGGTGGCGAGCACGACGCCGAGGACCGCGACGAGCACGGCGAGCCCCCAGGCGCCACGGGCGATGCGCGCGGGGAAGGCGCGCCGCGCCGCGACCAGGACCACGACGAGCACGGCGCCGACGACCGCGGAGGCGTACGTCGTCCAGCGCACGTCCTCGACCACGCCCGCCGTGGGGTCGACGCGGTCGAGCACGAGCGCGAGGAGCACGACCAGCGCCGCGGGCAGCTGCCAGACGAGGACGACGAACCACAGCGCCGCGCGGCGCCGGCGCAGGAAGCCGCTGGCCACCAGGGCGACCACGACGGCGGAGAACACCGTCGGGTACGACGGCACGTTCGTGATCGACAGGACCTCGGCGACCGGTCGCTCCGAGTGCCGCGCGACGGGCCGGAAGAGCAGCGCCAGCACGAGCCACGCGACGTAGAGCTGCAGCACGCGTGCGCCCCACCGCGCGACCGCGTCGGCCCAGGGGGCGCGAGCGACGCGCCCTCGGCACCTGGGCCCGGCGGCGGCGGACCGCCGCGGGCGGTGGGTGCGGCGCCGCTCGGTTCCCGGACGGCCGTCTCCGTGTCCCTGGTGACCATCTCCGACCCCTTCCCGAGCCGGCAGGCCTGCCGCGCGGCAGGGCGGGTGATCCTCCAGCCCGAAGGTACGCCGCCGGTCGCGGGAGCGCTCCCGGAGCGCGTGACGTCGGCGTCCCACCACGCGGGGCCGGCATGACAGCACGTCGCCCGTGATGGAAGAGTGGAGGCGCCGGGCGACCGCCGGGCCGTCGCGGTCCGTCCGCGGCGTCGCGGCGTCCGGCGCCCCACGGGCGCGACGGGGGGAGGACCCATGAGCACGACGGCGACCGTCGTCACCTACGACGCGTTCGGAGAACCCGACGTCCTGCGCGTCACCACCGAGGACGTCGGCGACCCGGGCAGCGGTCAGGTGCGCGTCGCGAACCGCGTCGTAGGGGTCAACCCGGCGGACGCCAAGCGGCTCGCGGGCGCCTTCGGCGGGAGGCTGCCGGGCGTCCTCGGCTTCGAGGCCGCGGGCATCGTGGACGCCGTCGGCCCGGACGTCGCCGACCTCGCCCCCGGGGACGCGGTGGTGTGGCACGGCACGGGCGCGCAGCGGGCGCTCTCGCTCGTGCGCGCCGACCACGTGCGGCGCGTGCCGGAGACGGTGGCACCCGACCAGGCCGCCGTGCTGCCCGTCGCCGCGGCGACCGCGTTCTCCGCGCTCGTCCAGGCCGACGTCCGCGAGGGCGACGTCGTGCTGCTGCACGGCGCGAGCGGCGGTGTCGGCTCCGCGGCGGTGCAGGTCGCGCGGGCGCTCGGCGCGCGCGTCGTCGGGACCGCCTCCCCCGCGAACCACGACTACCTGCGCGGGCTGGGGGCGACGCCCGTGGCGCACGGACCCGGCCTCGTCGAGGCGGTCCGCGCCCTGCCCGACGGCCTCGACCGGGTGAGCGTCGTCGTCGACCTCGTGGGGACGCCGGAGACGGTCGCCGCGACCGCCGAGCTGCTCGGCGACCGCCTCACCGCGGTCGCGCCGGACGACCCGCCCGCCGCGGTGACGATCGTGAGCACGGACGCGTCGCGCGCCGCGGGGATCGCCGACAAGGTGGACGCGAAGGGTGCGCTCGACGAGGTGGTCGCGCTCGCGGAGGACGGGCGCCTGCGCACCGAGATCGCGCGCCGCTTCCCGCTCGCCGAGGCCGCGGAGGCGGTCCGTCTCGTCGCGTCGGGGCACGTGCGCGGCAAGGTCGTCCTCGACGTGCCCTGAGCACGGCTTGTGACGCTGCTTACAGCGTCGCCCGCGGAGCGGCGAGATCCCGCCGTTCCGGCCCCCGCGCGCGCGGAATCGTCTTGCACGCCGCGGCTCGGCCGGTGTGAAATCGTTAGCATGCGTAAGTACCTCGCCGCCACCGCGGCGCTGACCAGTGCCCTCCTCCTGGCGTCCTGCGCCTCGACGACCGACCCGTCGAGCGACGACGCCACGACCCCCGCCGAGACCGCCACGACCGAGGCCGCGGCCCCCACGCCGACCGTCGTCGAGATCGTCCAGTCCTGCGCGGCCTTCTACGACGGCGAGGAGAACTCGCTCGCCGCGCGCGTCGACGCGACCTTCCCGCTCACCACGCAGGAGGTCACGGAGGAGACGTCGACGGAGCTCGCCACCACGCGCGACAAGATCGCGTCCGTCCAGCGCTTCGCCGACGTGGAGCTGCAGGAGGACCTCAACGGCATCAAGGCGCCGTTCGAGGCCGCCCTGTCGGGCGTCGAGGTGACGACCGACGACTTCCAGCCGTCGCTCGACGCCCTGCGCGCCGAGTGCACCGAGGCCGGGTACGCCTTCGCGTCCTGACGTCGCGCGCCGCGGTCCGAGCGCCCCGTCCCCGAGACCCGGGGGCGGGGCGCTCGCGCGTCCGGGCCCGGCCGGGATGCGACCGACGGGGGGCGCTGCCCACGATGGGACCGCACGGGCCCGCCCGGGGTCCCGACGGAGGGGCGCACGATGGAGATCGACGACCTGAGGAAGAAGGCCGGCGACGCGCTGGACAGCGACAAGGGCGAGAAGGCGTCCGACGCCGCGCTCGACAAGGGCGGCGACGCGGCCTCGCGCGTCACCGGCGGCAAGCACGACGAGCAGATCGACCGGGCGACCGACCGGGCCGACCGGTCGGTCGGCAACGAGTAGCCCGCAGCAGGCCGCTTCCCGCCGACGAGAACGGGGTTGGTGACGCGTCCCGGTCGGGACGCGTCACCAACCCCGTGGTCGGCGCTCAGGACGGCGTCAGCGCGCGGCGCTCGTCACCGGCTCGTCGGCGGAACGGCTGTCGCTCGTGCTGCCCGCCGTGCCGTCGGTCGCGGTGGCCGACGACGCACCCTCCTCGGCGGCCGCGTCGCCCGCGGCGGGGGCGTCGTCGTCCGCGAAGAGGTCCTCGGCCGAGGCCGACTCGTACTGCTCGAGGTCGAGGATGCCCTCGCGCTTGGCGACGATCGTCGGCACGAGCGCCTGCCCCGCGACGTTGACCGCGGTGCGGCCCATGTCGAGGATCGGGTCGATCGCGAGCAGCAGGCCGACGCCCGCGAGCGGCAGGCCGAGCGTCGACAGGGTCAGCGTCAGCATGACGACGGCGCCCGTGAGCCCCGCGGTCGCGGCGGACCCGACGACGGACACGAACGCGATGAGCAGGTAGTCCGTGATCGACAGGTCGATGTTGAAGATCTCCGCGACGAAGATCGCCGAGATCGCCGGGTAGATCGAGGCGCAGCCGTCCATCTTCGTCGTCGCGGCCAGCGGGACGGCGAACGACGCGTACTCGCGCGGCACACCCAGGTTGCGCTCGGCGACGCGCTCCGTGACGGGCAGCGTGCCGATCGACGAGCGCGACACGAAGGCGAGCTGGATGGCCGGCCAGGCGCCCCGGAAGTAGCTGGCGATCTTCAGCCCGTTGGTGCGCAGCAGCACCGGGTAGACGACGAACAGCACCAGGGCCAGGCCGACGTAGACCGCGGCGGCGAACCACGCGAGCGAGCTCAGCGAGCCCCAGCCGTACGTGGCGATCGCGTTGCCGATGAGGCCGAGGGTGCCGAGCGGCGCGAGGCGGATGATCCACCACAGCACCTTCTGGATGATCGCGAGCGCCGAGCGGTTGAACGCGAGGAACGGGTCGGCCTTCGCGCCGGACTTGAGCGCGGCGATGCCGATGACGAGCGCGACCACGAGGATCTGCAGCACGCTGAAGCTCACCGACGTCTCGGCGGAGCCGGTGAGGGCGCCGTCGTCGCCGGTCTCGAGGTTCGTGCTCGCGCCGAGACCGAGCACGTTGCCCGGGATCAGACCGGTGAGGAAGTCGAGCCAGGAGCCCGTGCGGCCGACCTCGGACGCGTCGTCGAGCGACACCGTCGCACGGTTGCCCGGCTGGAACAGCAGGCCGAGGCCGATGCCGACCGCCACCGAGATCGCCGCGGTGATGGCGAACCACAGGAGGGTCTGGCCCGCCAGGCGTGCCGCGTTGGTGACGGTGCGCAGGTTCGCGATGGACGCGACGATCGCGGTGAAGATGAGCGGCGGGACGATCGCCTTCAGCAGCGTGACGAACGAGCTGCCGATGGTGGCGAGCGTCGTCGTGAGGCCGTTCGGCGTCTCGCCGTCGGCACCCTGCGGGCCCATCGCGAGGGCGACGCCGCCCAGCACGACGCCCAGCGCGAGGCCGAGGAGGATCTGGGTGCTGAACGACGGGAAGCGACGGCGCTTCGTGGGCGCGACGACGCGTCGGGGGAAGCCGGCGCGGCGGGCTTCGAGGAAGTCGAGGACACGGAGGGACCTTTCGGGTGACGTGCGGGGGCACGGGCGCACGGCGCGACCGGCTCGGGCGGGGCTCGGAGGTCGTCGTGACCGTCGCGCGTCGGCACGACGCGTCATCGCGACGGCGCGTGCTGCGGACGGGCTCAGGCGCGGGCGGCGCGTCCGGACCACGTCGGGGTCGACGTGCGGCGCGGACGTGCGGCGGCGCGCGACGCGGCGGCCGCGGGACGGCGGGCGCGGGGTCAGCGACGACGTGGGGTCAGCGACACAGAGCGCTGGCGACTCGACGCAGGTCGACGTCGCGGCGCTCGGTGAGGTACCACGTGGGCACGCTGACGGGCACGGGCTCTCCCGAGGTCGCTGAGCGGATCGCTGGAGGTGCGGGCACGATCGTCGCCCGCGGCACCCGATCTTACCCAGGTGCTGTCAACACGACGCACCGCCGTCCCATTCCCCGGCCGTTCGTGACGTGTCCGGACGAGCGGCCCGAGCGCGTGCGAGCCGACGGCGGCGACCTAGGGTCGCAGGGAGTGCCCCCGCTCCGCGAACGGAGGTCCCGATGCGCACGAAGGTCACCGGCGCCGCCGTGGCGGCCACGGAACGTGGACCGACCCGGACGGCGTGCGCATGCCCGCGGGCGAGGTGCACGCGTGGGAGCGCGGCACGAACCAGACCGTCTGCGGGCTGCAGCTCAGCCGTCAGGGACTCGTGCGGTTCCCGCACGTCACCTGGGCCGACGCGCAGCCCGCGACGGGCCGCGACGCGGACGCCGTGACGTCGGTGTGCCGCCGCTGCGCGGCGGGGACGGGCGCGCGCCGCGACGAGAAGCCGTGGCGGCGCGTGAACCCGCGCCCCTGAGGCGCCCGTCCCGCGCCGACCGCCCGGCCGCCGGTCGGCCCCGCCTCAGCCCTGGTTCGGCGCGTCGAGGAAGGCGCGCATGAGCGGTCCCGCGGTGGTCGACCCGCCGTCGCCGGTCTCCACGAACACCGCGACGGCGAGGTCGCCCTGGACGGCGATCATCCAGGCGTGGGCCTGGGTGCCGTCGCCGTACTGCGCGGTGCCGGTCTTCGCGCCGACCTCCCCCGGCAGGTCGGCGAGGACGTCCGCCGAGCCGTCGGTGACCACCGAGCGCATGAGGCTGCGCAGCGTCGCCGCCTCGTCCTCCGTGAGGTCGCCGGCGGGCTGCTCGGCCGACGCGGGCTGCACGTCGGGGCGGACCATGACCGGCGCGACGCGGTGCCCCGCCGCGACGCTCGCCGCGACCGTCGCCATCCCGAGCGGCGAGGCGAGCACCCTGCCCTGCCCGATCATCGAGGCGGCGTGGTCCGTGCCGTCCGCCTCCGCGGGGACGTCGCCGAAGAACGCCGGCGCGCCGAGGTCGCTCTCGACCCCGAGGCCCAGCGAGGCGGCCGCGTCGTGCAGCGCCTGCTGCGAGACGGCGTCCCGCTGGCCGATCATCGCCGTGTTGCACGAGTTGGCGAACGCCGTGCGCAGCGGCACCTCGCCGAGCGCGTCCGTCGGGTAGCCGGGCACGTTCTGGAACGCGCGCCCGTCGACCGTGAGCTCGGGCGGGCACGCGACCGTCGAGTCGGGCGTGAGGCCCGCGCGGAGCATCGCGAGCGTGGTCGCCACCTTGAACGTGGACCCGGGCGCGTACTGACCGGTCGTCGCCGTCGACATGCCCTCGCCCGCGGTGCCGCTCGCGGCGGTCAGGACCTCGCCCGTCGACGGGCGGATCGCGACGATCGCGCTCGGCGACGTCTGCCCGGCGAGCACCTGCTCGGCGGCGACCTGCATGTCCGGGCGCAGCGTGGTGCGCAGCGGCACGCCAGCGACGGGCTCGACGGCGAACACCTCGGCCGGTTCCGCGTCGGTCTCGCCGCCGGGGACGATCGAGACGGACACGCCCGGGGTGCCGCGCAGCTGCTCGTCGTACTGGCGCTGCAGGCCGGACAGGCCGACCGTGTCCCCGGCGACGACCGCGCCCTCGGACTCGTCGACGATCTCGGCCGTCGCGTCGCCGACCCGACCGAGGATCTGGCGCGCGAACTCGCGCGTGGGGGCGAGAGGCAGCTCGTCGTCGAGCACCGCGACGCCCTCGATCTGCCGGGCGGCGTCGACGTCGATGCCCGCCGTGTCCTCCGTGCGGACGGTGATCGCCTCGACGAAGGCCTTCCCCCCCGCGCCCGCGACCCGCTGCGCGAACTCCTCCGGGTCGAGTCCCACGACGCCCGCGAGCGCGCGTGCCGCGCCGTCCCAGCCGGCGGCGTCGACGCGCGTCTTGTCGACGCCGAGCCGGTACACCGGGCGCTCGGTGACGATCGGGGCGTCGTCGAGCCCGACGATCTCGGCCCGCTCGGCGCGCACGCGCTCGACGGCGAGCCGGTCGTTCTGGCCGAGGTCGGGCACGAGGACGTCGGGCTCCCACGCCGCCTCCCAGCGGCCCGGGCCGTCCTCGCCCTCGCCCGGCTCGGCGAAGGTCAGGTCGACGGTGGTCGTGTACTCCCAGGCGGCGTCCTGCGTGACGTCCCAGCGGTAGGCGAGCGTCGCCGTCGCGCGCTCTCCCGCGTCGTCGCCCTCCTCGTCCAGCACGACGTCGTCCACCTCGACCGTGTGCGCGAACTCCGAGACCGGCTCCAGGACGGCGTCGAGGTGGCCCTGCACGGACTCGGCCGTGCCGTTGGAGAACGCGAGCCCGCCCACGTCACCGCGCGCGATGCCCGCCGCGAGGTCCGCCGCGGTGTCCTCGGGCGCGGGCCGGTCCGGCGAGCAGGCGGCGAGCGGCAGCGCGAGCGCCGGGACGAGCAGCGCGGCGGCCAGGCGTCGCCGGGCGGCGCGCGGGCGGGTGCGAACGACGGTGGCCACGGATTCCCCCTGTTCCGGACGAGCGAGACAGGACGGACCGTATCCCACCGCGCCCACGCCCCGAGGCGTCGTCGTCAGGTCGCCGCGCTCTCTTCACCCGGCGTCCCCGAACGCGCACGGCGGGTGCGGGAGCCGCGCTCCCGCACCCGCCGTGACCTGCGTGGTGCCGTCGTCCCTGCCGTCCGGGTCAGGCCCGGGCGGCTCCGGTCCGCTCGTCGGACGCCGCGTCGTCGGTCGCCTCGGTGGCCTCGGCGTGCGGGTGCTTGCGCTCGAGCGCCGCACCCTCGACGTCGACGTCGGGCAGGATCCGGTCGAGCCAGCGTGGCAGCCACCACGCGGAGCCGCCGAGCAGGTGCATGAGCGCCGGGACGACGAGCATGCGCACGACGAACGCGTCGACGAGCACGCCGAACGCGAGCGCGAACCCGATCGGCCGGATCATCGCGTCCTCGGCGAAGATGAAGCCGCCGAAGACGGAGATCATGATGATCGCGGCCGCGGTGACGACCGAGCGCCCGGCCCGGAAGCCCTGCACGACGGCGATGCGCGCCGGCGCGCCGTGCGCGTACGCCTCCCGCATGCCGGAGCCGAGGAACAGCATGTAGTCCATCGCGAGGCCGAACAGGACGCCGACGAGGATCGTCGGCAGGAAGTTCAGCACCGGGCCCGGGGTATCCACGTTGAACACGGGCGACAGCCAGCCCCACTGGTAGATCGCGACGACGCCGCCGAGCGCGGCGAAGTACGAGAGGACGAACCCGGCGGTCGCGATGAGCGGGACGAGCAGCGACCGGAACACCACGACGAGGATGATCAGCGAGAGCCCGATGACCACCGCGAGGTAGAGCGGCAGCGCGGCCGAGAGCTTCTCGGAGATGTCGATGTTGCCGCTCGCGGCCCCGGCCACGCCGAGCTCGACGTCGCCGTCCACGGTGTCGACGGTCACCGGCGACAGGTCCCGCAGGTGGTGGACGAGCTCCTCCGTGGACTCGCTCGTCGGGCCGTCGACGGGGACCACCTGGAACGCGACGACGGTACCGTCCTCGGAAGTCGCGGCCGGGGCGACCGCGACGACGTCGTCCTGCGCGGCGAGCTGCTCCCCGATCGCGAGCTGCGTCGCGACGAGCTCCTCGTCCGCGACGGGCTGCGGCAGGTCGGCGACGACGAGCAGCGGCCCGTTGACGCCGGCACCGAACTCCTCGGCGACCGTGGAGTACGCCTGGTACTGGGTCGAGTCCGCGGGCTCCGAGGAGCCGTCGGGCAGGTTGATGCGCAGGTCCAGGGCGGGGATCGCGACGACGGCGAGCACGGCGACGCCGAGCACGACGCGGCCCACGGCGACCACGGTCGACATCGGGCGCAGCGGCTTCTCGGCGCGCGCCGCCGGCGCGCCGTCCACCGGGCCGGCCGCGTGGGCGCCGTGCACCGGGACCAGCGCCGCCCGCTCCTTGCGGTTGAGGATGCGCGGGCCGATGGCCGACAGCAGCGCCGGCGTGAGCGTCACCGCGACGAGCACCGCGATCGCGACGCTCGCCGCGCCGACCGTGCCCATGAGGCCGAGGAACGGGATGCCCGTGACGTTGAGGGCCAGCAGCGCGATGACGACCGTCGAACCGGCGAAGACCACCGCGTTGCCCGACGTCCCGTTCGCGAGGGCGACCGACTCCGCGACGTCGTACCCTTCCTTGAGCTGGCGTCGGTGCCGGTTGACGATGAACAGCGCGTAGTCGATCCCGACGGCGAGCCCGAGCATGAGGCCGAGGACCGGGTGACCGCGGACATCTCGACGACGCCGGAGAACGCGAGCGAGCCGAGCGCCGCGATGCCCACGCCGACGAGGGCGGTGAGGATCGGCAGGCCCGCACCGATCAGCGTCCCGAGCATGACGACGAGCACGACCGCGGCGACGACCAGGCCGACGACCTCGCCCGGCCCGATGATCGACGGCGCCTCCATGGAGATGTCCGAGCCGAAGTCCACCGTGACGCCGTCGACGTCCGCGACGCCGTCGGTGATCGCCCCGATGACGGCGTCCTTCGTCTCCTGGGAGACGTCGAACTGGTCCTCGGTGAACACGACGTTGGCGACCGCCGCGTCCCCGTCCTGCGAGACGACGCGGATCTCCGCGGCGAGGTCGAGCAGCGCCCGGCCCTGCTCGGCCTGCGCGGCGCCCTCCTCGAGCTCGGCCGCGCTGGCGTCGAGCTGCTCCTGCTGCGCCTCGAGCTCGGCGAGCCCCGCGTCGATCTGCTGCTGCTGGGCGTCGAGCTGCGGGGCCACGGCCTCGGCCTGGCCCGCGGCCTCGGCCTGGGCGCGGGCCGCGTCGAGCTGCGCCTGGCCCTGCTCGAGCTGCTCGCGGGCGGCGTCGAGCTGCGCCTGCCCCTGCTCGAGCTGCTCGCGGCCGTCGGCCACCTGCTGCTCGCCCTCGGCGAGCTGCGCGGCCTGCGCCTCGCGGTCCGCCTCGCTCTGGAACGGGTCGACGACCGCCTCGACGCCCTCGACCTCGGCCACGTCGGCGAGCACCGCGGACAGCTCCTGCCGCTGCGCGTCGGTGAACGCCTCGTCGCCGGTGGTCGTGAGGACGACGGTGCCGGTGCCCCCGGCGGCCTCGGGGATCTCGTCGGCGAGGCGGTCGGTGACCTCCTGCGTCGGCGTGCCCGGGATGGAGAAGCTGTCGGTCAGCGTCCCGCCGCCGACCGCGAAGCCGACGCCGGCGACGACGAGCACCGCGAGCCAGGTCGCGATCACCGCCCGCACGTGCCGGGCCGCGCCGCGTCCGACGCGGTAGAGGAGCTCTGCCATGGTGTCCTTCCGAGGGATCAGTTCGTGCGAGGAGGGGTGTTCCCGGGACGGCTGTCCTGGGTGGAGGCGCGGGGGGTCCCGCCGGTGTCGAGGCGGACGAGCATGCGGTCGAGGAGCGCGCTCCAGACGGCGCGCGAGCGCTCGTCGTCCCCGCCGCCCGTCTCGGCGAGCCAGTAGCGGTGGAGCACGACGAGGCTGCTCATGAGCGAGCCGACGACGAGGTCGACGTCGAGCCGGTTCGCCCCGGGGTGCCGCCGGTGCAGCGCGGCCGCGAGGTCGTCGCTCGTCCCGGCGAGGGAGCGCATGAGGAGCATGACCTCGTGGGCGGGGATGTTCGCGGGCGCGTCGTCGTCGCACGCGGCCCAGTCGGCCAGCCCGAGGCCGCGCGTCAGCGACGAGAGGGCGGGGACGAGGTCGGTCGCGCGCAGCGCCCTGGCCGCGTCCTCGGCGACCGCGAGCTGCGGCTCGTCGGCGCCCGGCGGGTCCGCCGCCTCGAGCGCCTCCACGACGCCGTGGAAGGCGTCGGCGAGCACGGCGGCGATCACGTCGTCCAGGGACGCGAAGTGGTTGAACACCGTGCGTCGCGAGACGTCGGCCCGGGCCGCGAGCTCGTCCACGGTGAAGTCGACGCCCCGCGTGGCGTGCATGAGCGCCGCCGCGGCGTCGACGATGGAGCGCCGGGTGCGCGCCTTGAGCCGCGCGCGGCGGTCGCCGGGGACGGCGGCGGGGACCTCGGTCATGTCACGACACTAAGTGCATCGTTGCACCGGGTGCACCGTCAGGCGGTGAGGCGTGCGTCACGCGGGCGTGCCCGACGACGGGGCGTCAGCCCGTGATCGAGGCTGCCATGCGCCCGACCGCCTCCGTGAGCACCCCGACGTTCGTCGCGAGGTTGAGCCGCACGTGCCCCTCCCCTCCCGGACCGAACCGGCGGCCGTCCTCGAGCGCCACCCCCGCGCGCTCCAGGAACCATGCGCGCGGGTCGCGGGCCACGTCGCCCGGCAGGTCCCGTCCGTCGAGCCACGCCAGGTACGTCGCCTCCCCGGGCCGGTACCGCACGTGCGGCAGGTGCTCGGCGAGCAGGTCGGTGAGCAGGTGCGCGTTGCGCTCGACGCCGGCGAGCACGGCGTCGAGCCACTCCTCGCCGTGGTCGAGGGCGGCGACGTGCGCGATCACCGACACGTGCTGCACGCCGTGCGACGCCTCCTCGGGGATGCGGCGCAGGTCGGCCACGGCCCCGGGCCGGCGAAGGCCAGCGCCGCCTTGAGCCCCGCGAGGTTCCACGCCTTCGACGCGGACACGACGGCCACGGCGTCGTGCGAGCCCGGGACGGTCAGGAGCGGCGTGTGCGTCGTCGCCGGTCGGGCGTCGAGACCCGGCCGCGTGACCGGCGCGTGGATCTCGTCCGCCACCACGCGGACGTCGTACCGCGCCGCGAGCGCCAGCGCGGCCTCGAGCTCGGCGGGCGTGTGGGCGGTGCCGGTCGGGTTGTGCGGGTTGCACAGGAGCCAGACGGCGCGACGACCGCTGCCCTCGCCGCGCCCGTGGGCCGTGGCGCCCGTGGCGTCGGCGAACGCGCGCTCGAGCGCGGCGAGGTCGAGGCGCAGGTCCGGCCCGAGGGGTGCGGCGACGACCCGGCGGCCCTCGTTCTGCGTGAAGCCGTAGAACGGCGGGTAGACGGGCGGGTTGACCACGACCGCGTCGCCCGGCGAGGTGAGGACGCGCAGCACCTCGACGATCCCGAGCATGACGTCGGGCAGGGCGCGCGCGGTCGCCGGGTCGGGAGACCAGCCCCACCGCCGCTGCGCGAACCGCGCGTACGCCTCGGCGTAGGCGGTGCCGTGGTCGTACCCGGTGTCACCGGCGCGCAGGGCGGCCGTCACGGCGTCGACCACCGGCTCGCAGGGCGCGGCGTCCATCTCCGCGACCCACAGCGGGAGGACGTCGGGTCCGAACGCCTGCCACTTCACCGACGTCCGGCGTCGGAGCTCGGCCAGCGTCGGGACGTCGAGCGGGGTGGTGGTCGCGGTGGTGCGCGTCGTCTCCGGGAGGCTCACGAGCCCACCCTAGGTCGCCCCCTCCAGGCAGGTACTGCCAGAACCCTGTTCGGCCGTGACTCCCACCTCCCCGCCGGTCACGTGTCGAATGGAGGCATCACCCCATCCCCACCACCGTTGGAGACCCCATGAAGGCTGCAGTCATCCACGGCGCCGGCGACGTGCGCGTCGAGACGCTTCCCGACCCGACGATCGTCGAGCCCACCGACGCGATCGTGCGCACCGTGCGCGCGTGCGTGTGCGGGTCCGACCTGCACCCCTACCACTCCATGCCGCACTCCGAGCAGGGCGTGCCGATCGGCCACGAGCTGATCGGCGTCGTCGAGGAGACCGGGTCCGCGGTCACGAGCCTGCGCCGGGGCGACTTCGTCATCGCGCCGTTCGCGTGGGCGGACAACACGTGCGACGTCTGCCGCGACGGGTTCCAGACCGCGTGCCCGCACGGCGGGTTCTACGGCAACCCCGGCAGCCCGGGCGGCCAGCAGGCCGAGCTCGCCCGCATCCCCCAGGCGGACGGCAGCCTCGTCGTCGTGCCCGGCGTCGACGAGACGAGCGACCTCCTGCCGTCGCTGCTCACGCTGTCCGACGTCTACCTCACCGGCTACCACGCCGCGCACATGGCGCGCGTGGCACCGGGCACGACCGTCACCGTGGTCGGCGACGGCGCGGTCGGGCTGTCCGCCGTCCTCGCCTCGCGCCAGATGGGCGCCGAGCGCATCATCCTCATGGGCCGCCACCGGGCGCGCACCGACCTCGGTCGCGAGTGGGGCGCCACCGACGTCGTCGCCGAGCGCGGCGACGAGGGCGTCCAGCGGGTGCTCGACCTCACGGACGGCCAGGGCAGCCACGTCGTGCTCGAGGCGGTCGGCCACATGCCCGCCTACGAGCAGTCGTACGGCGTCGTCCGCGCGGGCGGCGTGATCAGCCGCGTCGGCGTGCCGCAGTACGAGGACGCCCCCGTCGGCTTCGGATCCCTGTTCGGCCGCAACGTCACCCTCACCGGTGGCCCCGCGCCCGTCCGGGCCTACATCGAGGCCGCGATCCCGCAGGTGCTGAGCGGCGAGATCGAGCCCGGCCGGGTGTTCGACAAGACGGTCGTCCTCGACGACATCGCCGAGGGGTACGCCGCGATGGACCGCCGCGAGTCGCTCAAGACGCTCGTCACGTTCTGAGAAGGGAAGCAGACCATGAGCACCGAGAAGCTGCCGAGGACCGCGACCGTCAAGGGTCCGGCCGAGTGGTTCACCGGCGACGTGTACTTCAACGCCTACTACGCGGGGACCGAGCCGTCGCGTGCGCGCCTGAACCTCGTGCGGTTCACGCCCGGCGCGCACACCGCGTGGCACAAGCACGCGGTGGGTCAGACGCTGCACGTGACCGACGGCGTCGGGTACGTGCAGTCCCGCGGTGAGGAGCTGATCGAGCTCCACCCGGGCGACACCGTCCACACGCCCGCGGGCGAGTGGCACTGGCACGGTGCGACCGGCGACAGCTTCATGTGCCACCTCGCGCTGTGGGAGGCACCCGAGCCCGGCTCCGACGAGCCCGAGACCACCTGGGGCGAGCTCCTCACCCCGGAGGAGTACCCGGGCTGAGCCGTCCGGCGCGAGCGGGGGCCCGGTCCCCCGCTCGCGCGACGGCGCACCGACGTACCGTGAAGGACGTGGAGGCGATGGACAACCGATCCGAGGTGCGCGAGTTCCTCATGAGCCGTCGCGCGCGCGTGACGCCGCAGCAGGCCGGCATCGAGACGTTCGGCGACCGCCGGCGCGTCACGGGGCTGCGTCGCGACGAGGTCGCGCGCCTCGCCGGCGTGAGCGTCGACTACTACACGCGCCTCGAGCGCGGGAACCTCAAGGGCGTCTCGGACACCGTGCTCGAGACGGTCGCCCACGCGCTCCTGCTCGACGCCGCCGAGCACGACCACCTGTTCGACCTCGCGCGGACGGCGAACGCGGGCGTGCGGCGCCCGCAGCGCAGCCCCGGCGACACCCCGGTGCGTCCGGAGCTGCAGTACATGCTGGACGCCATCACCGCCGCGCCCGCGTTCATCCAGAACAACCGCATGGACCTGGTCGCCGCCAACGCGCTCGGCTGGGCGATGTACGCGCCGATGATCAGGGGGGCCACGCGCACCCCGAACTTCTCGCGCCACATCTTCCTCGACCCTGCCTCGCACGACTTCTATCCCGACTGGGACCGCGCGGCGTGGACGAACGTGGCCATCCTGCGCCGCGAGGCCGGGCGCAACCCGCACGACAAGCGCCTCCAGACGCTCGTGGGCGAGCTGTCCACGCGGTCCGAGACGTTCCGGGAGCTGTGGGCCGCGCACGACGTGCGCCGGCACTACGCGGGGCAGAAGTCGTTCCGCCACCCGGTCGTCGGTGCCCTCGAGCTCAACTACCAGACGCTCGAGCTGGACGGCGACCCGAACCTCGGCATGACGGTCTACACGGCCACGCCCGGGTCGCCGACCGAGCAGTCGCTGCGCCTGCTCGCGTCGTGGGCGGCGTCCGACGACACCGCCCCCCACCACGCGCGGCCGAGCCCGCAGCCCCGCACCCAGGAGGAACGCGCATGACCACGCTCGCCATCGTCGGAGCCGGCCCGGGACTGGGGCTGGCCGTCGCGCGCCGGTTCGGGCGCGAGGGCTTCTCCGTCGCGCTCATCGCGCGCGACGCCGCGCATCTCGAGGACCTCGCCGCCCGTCTGCGCGCCGAGGGCGTCACGGCCGCCGGGTTCGTCGCCGACGCCCGCGACCGCGCGGCGCTCCGAGGTGCGCTCGACGCGGCCGCCGACGCCCTCGGTCCCGTCGAGGTCCTCCAGTACAGCCCCATCCCGGCGCGCGAGTTCATGAAGCCGGTGCTCGAGACCACGGCCGACGACCTCGTCGGCCCCCTCGAGATGTCCGTGCTGGGCCCCGCGACCGCCGTCCAGCAGGTCCTCCCCGGCATGCGCGCGCTCGGTCGCGGCACGGTCCTCTTCCCCAACGGGGGCAGCGCCGTGCGGCCCCGCGATGCCGTGACCGGGACGTCGGTCGCCTTCGCCGGCGAGAGCGCCTACGCGCAGCTGCTCCACGAGGCCCTGGCGCCCGAGGGCATCCACGTGGCGCAGCTGATCATCCCGCTCGGCATCGGCGGCGGGGAGCCCGACCACGACACGGATGCGCTCGCCGAGCGGCTGTGGTCGCTGCACGTCGAGCGCGGTGACTTCCGGACGTTCGTGCGACCGCTCGCATGAGCCGGGACACCGCCCCGGGGCTCGACGAGCTGCTCGACGCGCTGAACGCCGGCCGCACGATCCCGGGCGGCTCACCGCTGCACGCGGTCATGCACCGGGTGAGCCAGGACGCCCTGCGCCTCACCGCGGAGCTCAACGGCGCCTACTGCCCTCCCGAGCGGGTGCGGGAGCTGCTCAGCGAGATCACGGGCACGACGGTCGACGAGTCCGTGACGGTGTTCCCGCCCTTCTCGACCGACTTCGGCAGGAACCTCACCCTGGGCCGGGACGTCTTCGTCAACGCCGGGTGCAAGATCCAGGACCAGGGCGGCGTCACCATCGGCGACGGCTGCCTCCTCGGGCACAACGCGGTGCTGACGACGCTCGACCACGACCTCGACCCGCGGCGGCGTGCCGACATGCACCCCGCACCGGTCGTCCTCGGCCGCGCCGTGTGGCTGGGCGCGAACGTCACCGTCCTGCCCGGGGTCACCATCGGGGACGGCGCCGTCGTCGGGGCCGGTGCGGTCGTCACGCGCGACGTGCCCGCGGGCACGGTCGCCGTGGGCGTCCCCGCCCGCGTCGTGCGCTCCGTCAGTCCGGAAGGTAACGACGCGGGCCCGCCCTAGGTCGGCTCGGGCGCGGCGGTCCGCTCCCCGCCCGGTGGGGCGGGCTCCTCGGCCGCCGCGTTGGCGGGGCTCGTGGCGAGCGCGACGCAGCCGGCCACGGCGGCCACGGTCGCGACCGCCGCGGGCACGGCCCACCCGTCGCGCACGACGTCGCCGAGCACGACGAGGCCGACGACCCCCGGGACGAGCACCTCCACGACGGACACCGTTGCCGCGACGGAACCCACCGCGCCCTTCTCCAGGGCGCGCAGGTATCCGAGCACGCCCGCGGCCCCGGACGCGACGATGGCGAGGGCGAGCGGCTGCAGGACCGTGTCGAGCAGGTCGCCCGACGCGTGCGCGCCGCGCGCGGCGATCGCCGCGACGGAGTAGCCCAGGCCCCCGAGCAGCGCCAGGAGGATCAAGTGGCCGCGGCGGTACGCGAGCGCCACACCCGCGAGCAGCGCGAACCCGGCGATCACCATCGCGGTCGTGAACCCGGGGGGCGGCGTGGTGGCGGGCTGCTCGCCCGCCGACAGCGCGAGGACGACGAGCGCGAGGACGACGACGCCGATCGCGACGAGGTCCGCGCGACGCAACGTCGCGCCGAGCACGAGGCGCGCGAGCACGACGACGGCCACGAGCGAGGACGCGACGATCGCCTGCACGACGAACAGCGGCAGGTGGTCGAGGGCCAGCAGCGACAGCAGCCACGCCGCGCCGTCAAGCAGGAGACCGCCGATGACGAGGGGCTGCGCCATGGCCGCGAGCCCGTGGGCGCGCCGCGTCGCGACCGCCTGCATGATCGTGCTCACCGCGTACGCGAGCGCGGCTCCCACGGCGGCCGCGACCGAGAGGATCACCCTCCGATGATCGGGGGCTCCCGGCGGCAGCGCCAGCCCTGCCCGGCGAACGAGGACCGGACAGGGCGCGGGGAGGTCAGGACCCGGTGTCGCGCCGCACGTCGTCGGGGCGGCTCCCCTCGCGCGACGTCCTCCGGTCGGTCGGGCGCGCGGACGCCTCGCGCGTGGGCCGGCCGGTCGTCGTCGTGCACCGCGCGCCAGACCCGCGAGACGACGAACCATGCGATCGCGCCGACGACGGCGACGATGACGACCGTCTGGAAGATGCCCGCGTAGTCCTCGACGACGTGCCAGTTCTCGCCGAGCAGGTAGCCGGCGACGACGAAGATCGTGTTCCAGATCGCGCTCCCGGCGGTGGTGAGCGCGGAGAACTTCCACAGGGGCATGCGTTCGATGCCGGCCGGGATCGAGATGAGGCTGCGGAACACCGGGATGAAGCGGCCGAAGAACACCGCGGCGCTGCCGTGGCGCTCGAAGAACCGCTCGGTGCGGTCGACGTCCTCGACGTCGACGAGCGGGATGCGTTCCGCGAGCCACCGGGTGCGGTCCCGCCCGACGACCGCGCCGACGGCGTAGAGGGCCAGGGCTCCGACGAGCGACCCCGCCGTCGTCCACACGATCGCCTCGACCACCCCGAAGCTGCCCTGGCTCGCGGTGAAGCCGGCGAGCGGCAGGATGAGCTCGCTCGGCAGCGGCGGGAAGAGGTTCTCGAGCGCGATGGCGACCGCGGCCCCCACGACGCCCAGCGTCTCCATGAGCCCGACGGCCCACCCGGCGACGCCGCTGACGGCCGGCTCCGACGAGGACGCGGCGACGAGGAGACCGGAACCCATGGTCGTCGAGCCTAGGTGACGTGCCGGGAGCACACCCGGGGAGCGGTGCGGGATGCTGTGGAGGTTCCGTGGCCATGCCCGAGGAGACCCGCCGTGCCCGACGCGCCCCGCACCGCCCCGCCCGCCCTCGACCCCGTCGCGCTGGACGGTCTCACGCCGGGCGACGCGTACGACCTGGAGCCAGGTGCCGACCTCGAGGGGTTCGAGATCGTCGACCTCCGCCTCGGCACGGTGGACCTCGAGGGAGCGAGCGTCTACGCGTCGCGCCTCGCCGGCCTGCGCGCCGACGAGGCCGACCTGCGGCACGCGACCCTCGGGGAGGTCGTCCTCGAGTGCCTGGACGTACCCGTGGTGCAGGGCGTGCGCGGCCGGTGGCGCGACGTCGAGGTACGGGATGCACGGCTCGGCTCGGCCGAGCTGTACGAGTCGACGTGGGACCGCGTGCACCTGCTCGGCTGCAAGCTCGGGTTCGTCAACCTGCGCGGCGCCGAGCTCCGCGACGTGCAGTTCACCGACTGCACGATCGACGAGCTCGACCTCGTCCAGGCACGGGCCGCGCGCGTCGCCTTCGCGGGCACGCGGGTGCGGCGGCTCGACGTCCAGGCGTCGACGCTCGAGGACGTCGACCTGCGCGGCGCGGACCTCGACGAGGTCGCGGGCGTGCGGTCGCTCGCCGGCACGACGGTGACCGCGGACCAGCTCGCGCGGCTCGCGCACCTGCTCGCGGACGGTCTGGGCATCACGGTCGACGACTGACGGACCGCGCTGCGGCGTCGGGGTTTCTCTGGGCGCGCACGTGCCCCACGCAAACGCCGACGGCGTGCACCACGCGGTCCGGCCCCGGGTCGGGGGTCCTGGGCAGCCGCAAGATCGTCGGCTGGATCACCGACCCAACCGGGCGACGCCCGCACTTCGACCCGGCCGCCTTCGTCCGTTCGAGCGACACCGTCTACCGCGTCTCCAAGGAGGGCCGGGGCTCCGCACGGGCGATCACCGCCGCGCTGACGATGGCGATCCTCACCGCGGACGAGCGCGCCGGCTCGCACGGGGCGGACGGGCGCCTGGCTCCGCCGGCCACCGCGGTGCTGGACGAGGTCGCGAACGTGTGCCGCTGGCGCGAGCTGCCCGGCCTGTACTCGCACTACGGGTCGCGCGGCATCGTGGTATCCGCGTTCTTGGGCCTACACCACCCGGGCCAAGAAATCCGGCCTGGTCCCATCGATGGGATCGAGCGGCGACTGCTACGACAAGGCCGTCATCGAGAGCCTCTGGTCACGCATGCAAGTCGAGCTCCTTGACCGGCGTCGATGGCGCACCCGCCTGGAGCTGGCGAACGCGATCTTCGAGCACCTCGAGATCTTCCACAACCGCCAGCGCCGGCACTCGTTGCTGCGTTCTCGAACTCTACGGGTGGCAGCCATCCGGGCGCAGATCACCGTCGCCTATATCCCAACTTGCTTCCGCGGCCGTCGGGTCGATGGTGCAGGAATGAGTGAGTGTATAGTCACTCACATGCGACAACGTGCGCTCTCCACCGCGGCCGATCGTCGCTCCGAGATCGTGAGCGCCGCCCTGACAGCGTTCTCTCGAGGTGGCTACGCGGGTACCACGATCACTGACGTCGCGCGTGAAGCAGGGGTCTCGAGCGCATACGTGCTCAAGCTGTTCGGCGGGAAGAAGGTGCTGTTCGTCGCAGCGCTTGACAAGTGCTTCGAGCGCATCGAAGAGGCATTGGCCGCCGCTCCCGCGGGATTGACACCCGTTGCGAGCCTCGACGCGATGGGCGACAACTACGCCGATCTCATCGCGGATCGCACGTTGCTCTTGATGCAGGTGCATGCCCAGTCGGTCGCGATGCATCCCGCGATCGGTGACTCTCTCCGCGCCGGCCTGGCCCGCATCACCCGCTTCGCGAAACAGCGATCCGGAGCAGCTGACCGCGAGGTGCAGCGGTTCATCGCATATGGGCAGCTTTGCCACCTCGTGGTGACCTCCGGCATCGCCGATCTCGATGACGACTGGGCGCACACCCTGACCGACGGCCTTCGCCACCCCGAAATCTGAAGGAAGACATGCCCATCGCACCTGACATCCTCATCACTGGAGCTACCGGAGCTACAGGACGCGCCACTGCCGCGGCCCTCACCGCGCGAGGCGTCCGGTTCCGCCCGATGTCCCGGAGCCTGTCGTCCGCCGAGTTCGCCGTACAGGCCGACCTCGACGATGCGGACAGTGTGCGCGCGGCGCTTGGCGGCGTGCGGGCCGCGTACCTGGTGACACCGTCGACAGAGCGTGCGGAGGCGCAGCAGAAGCGGTTCATCACTCTCGCAGCCGAGGCCGGAGTGCGCCACCTCGTGCTGTTGTCACAGCTCGGTTCGGTCATCGATTCTCCGGTGCGCTTCCTGCGGTATCACGCAGCCGTCGAGGAACACGCGTTCGCCTCTGGCCTCGGAGTCACGGCATTGCGTCCGAACCTCTTCATGCAGGGACTACTTGCCATGTCGAGCATCGTGCGATCGGCGCAGGTGCTCCCCGCTCCGATCGGCGACGCGCGGGTGAGTCTTGTCGATGTGCGCGACATCGGCGAGATGGCTGCGCATGCATTGGCCTCCCCTGTCCCGTTGGGGATCCAGACCCTTACCGGGCCCGAACCGCTCACTCACTCCGACCTCGCCGGACACCTCTCTTCCGCAACGGCCGCGAGATCCGCTTCGAGGACATCGCGCCCGCGAAGTTCGGCGAGTTGCTCGCCGACGTTCTGCCGCCCTGGCAGATCGAGGGCCTGCTTGAGGACTACGCCCACTACGCGCGAGGCGAGGCCGCAGAGCTGTCGCTGGTGATTCCTGAGTTGCTCGGACATCCCGCGCGCAGCTTTACGGCCTTTGCGAACGAGCACGCAGCGGCCTTCCGGAGCGAGTGAGCCGCGCACGGCCCAAGAGAGCGGCAGCGGCGAGGTGATTCCTCGCCGCTGCCGTTCTGTCATCGCGCCTCGCATCCGGACAGATGTGGCGGCTCTACTCCTCTATGGCGACTGCCGCGCGCGGGAGTAGCGGCACAGCCAGGAGACACAGCGCTGCGACGGCGAGGATGACGATGAGTGTGGTGGTCATCGCCGTTACGGAGCCACTTGCGAGGGTGCCGATGAAGATGGTGGTGACGAGGGCTGAGCCGATGCCGTTAGCGATCTGCTGGATGGCACTGAGGGAGCCGCTGGCCGAGCCGGCTTCTTCGGGCTTCAGGTTGCCGAGCGCGGTGTTGAAGACTGAGTTGAAGCAGATTCCAGCGGCGACTCCGATAAGGCTGGTGGCGATGAGGTTCTGCCACCAGATCATCTGGATCCCGGAAGCCAGGACGAAGAGGAGCAGGATGCCCGTGCCGAGGATGGTGGTGAGCATCCCCACGAGCACGAGTCGCCGCCCGAGCTTGAGGATGAGCGCGTTCGCGATTCCGGAGCCGATCATGATGCCGATGGTGAGCGGGATCAGGTTCAGGGAGGTCTCGGTCGGGGTGTAGCCGAGGCCGAGTTGGAAGAAGAGGCTGATGACGTACATCAGTCCGCTGAAACTTGCGAAGACGCAGAGGCCGACGATGAGCCCGGAGGTGAATCCGCGGTTGGCGAGAAGGCTGCGTGGGAGGAGCGGCTCGTCGGCGCGCGCCTGACGCCATCCGAACAGGACCAAGAGCACCACTCCAGCGATCACGCTGCTGATCGTGAGTCCGTCCCACCCGTCGGAGGAGCCTGTGACGAGCCCGAACAGAAGCCCGAACAGGGCTAGGGCCAGCAGGATACTGCCGGTCAGGTCAATGCGTGCGGATTGGTGCGCGGGGACGGTGGGCAGGTGGCGCAGAGCGAGGATGAGGCGATGCCGCCGAGGACGATATTGATGAGGAAGATGGGCCGCCATCCCAGCCCGAGCAGGTTCGCATCAATGATGAGTCCGCCGAGGATCGGGCCGGCGACGGCGAAGACGCCGAGCAGGGGCGCAAAGACTGCGAATGCCTTCTGCAGCATGGGCTTCGGGAACGTCGCCGCCATGATCGCCATCTTGCGGGATGAGCAGAGCGCCGAATGCTCCCTGCGCGACCCGAGCGGCGATCAGCACCCCAGCGGAGGGCGCGAACCCGGCGAGTGCTGAGCCGACGATGAAGCCGATGAGACCCGTGAGGAACGTGCGGCGCTGGCCGAACTTGTCTCCGATACGCCCGCCGAGAACGAGCAGGGAGCCCAGCGCCAGCGCATAGGACGCGCCGAGCCATGGGATCACGTTCTCGCCCACGCCGAGCTCCTTCACGATCGAGGGCGCCGCGACGTTCGCGATCGTGGCGTCCATCAGATCCATCGCATCTGCGAGGAGGACGACGATCAGCGTGAGCCAGACCGCTCGGGCGGACAACGGTGGTGCTTCAGCACTCGTGGTCATAGGGGACTCCCATCTCAGGTGACGAACATGATCGTAGCGAACATGTTCGTCACGATCAAAATCGTTCCTGTAGAGTTCATGGCATGAGGACTCGGGCACCCATCAGCAGGCGTGATCGGCCCGCGAAGCCGGCACTCTCGCGGGAAGCGATCGTTGCGGCGGCACTGCACGTCTTGAAGCGCGATGGCGCAGAGAAGCTGACGATTCGGCGAGTCGCCGACGAGCTCGATACGGGACCGGCCTCGCTCTACGTCTACGTGAAGAACGTCACCGTGCTGCACGCACTCTTGATAGACGGCCTGCTCGCCGACCTTGATCTCGCATGGGACGGTGCAGAGCCTGGCGCGAGCGTGTTCACCGGGTGATCCGGGACTACATCGGCCTGGTCACCACGCACGGGAATCTCGCCCGTTCCGCCCTGTTCGTGTGGCCCGAAGGCCCTCACTACCTCAGCCTCATTGACTTGCTCTTGAGGCTCTTGCGTTCCGCAGGTGTCGACGAGAAGCCCGCGGCGTGGGGCATCGACCTCCTCCTCCAGCATGCAAGCATCACCGCGGCAGAGTGGGGTGCGCGAGCGTCCGGCACCGGTCAAGAAGTTGACGAGCTCGCCGCGACACTTGCCTCAGCAGACCGCGAGCACCACCCGACCCTCGCTGCGTTCCACACCGCGGCATTCACGCAGGGGACCCCCGAGGAGCGCCACCGATGGGCGCTCGACACCCTCCTCGACGGCATCACGCACCATCAGCCCTAAACGGGATCCCGCCAGACTTTCGCAACGCTTCTGAGTGTCACGCCCCGGGTCCAGTGGCGGCTCCAGGTTCACCGAGGGTCAGCGATGCATTGACGGGTTGAGAGCGCCGTCGGTTCTGCGACGTCCGAGAAATCTGTTGGACGTCACCGGACGAGCGGGCCGAGATGTGCATGGCGTATGCGGGCCCAGGCGAGGGTTCGATCGCCGCCCGCCTATGAGGGCGGGGGGTCGGCGTTGCTGCTCGCGGCGTTGCCTTTCCGGCGGCGAAGCGCGCCGATGAGCGCGCACCGGGGTGAGCAGCAATGAGGCAGATCCCCTTGACGAGCAACAGCACGCCGAGCACCCCCTTGGCCGGAGCGCGACCACCAGCGCGGTGATCACCAGGGATACCGTCGTCGCTCTCGCCGCAGCGCTGGACCTCGCCGTCCGTTGCCTGACCGCCAGGGGAGACGGCCCGGCTGGCCGCGCACATCCCGTGCGCGCGCGCGCGGCTCAGGAGCGGCTGTCGCCCTCCCCTGGCGCAGCGCTCGTGGCAGCGGTTGGCGGGCTGAGGCGCTCGCGCGCCTGCTCGGCGGCGCGTGCGATGCTCTCGCCGACGAAGTCGAGGAAGCGCGCCATGTTTTCGAGCCGGGTGCCGGCCGGGGAGTCCGTGCCGAGCAGACGGACGCCCTGCCGCGCGGTCTCGGCCATCCGGGTGTTGTTCTGCGCGGCGGCGATCATCGACTGGAACCAGACGTCGCCGTCGGCGACGTAGCGCTCGCGCCGACCCTCGCCCCGCTCGCGCAGGACGAGACCGTGGCTCTCCAGGACGGGGATCGCCTTGGAGATCGACGCAGGGCTGACCTCCAGGAGCTCGACGAGCTCCGCAGCGGAGAGGCTGCCCGCGTCGGCCGTGTAGAGACACGCGAGCACGCCCGACGCGACGCGTGGCAGGCCCTGCTGCATGAACAGCGCGGTGAAGGTCTCCCGGTACTCGCGGACGGCTTCCTCGCGCGCGTCGGACTGCGTGGGCGTCGCCGTGCCGGGGACCTCCGTGAGCCGCCGACGGCGGGCTCGCCGCTCGGTGGCGTGCTGCGCCAGGTCCGGGCGGTAGGCGGTCGGGCCTCCGTTGCGCAGGACCTCGCGCGTGACCGTCGAGGTCGGACGGTCCAACCGGCGGGCGATCTCCGCGTACGGGAGGTCGTCGGCCAGGCCGAGCGCGATCTGCTGGCGTTCCTGCTTGGTGAGCCTGCCTCCCGGCATGGTGCTCCTCCTCCGTGTCACCGACGGGTCGAGAATAGCGTTTAGCGATGCCTGATGCAACGCTCAGACTGGCCCGTGTTGCATTGCGCTTCGCCCCGTTGCAACAGTTTATGCGCTGTGAACTGGATAAATGCGCGTCCATCGCAAATTGGATGTTGCCATGGCGGTGAACGCTCCGTAGCGTTTCCGTCGTCAGAAAGAATGCGGGACACCTGCTCAGGAGCCGATCACCATGCACACCTTCGCCACCCCCACCACCATCTCCCTCTCGGTCGACGTCCCCGTGGGCCGCATCCAGGTCATCGCCACCGACCGGACCGACACGACGGTCGAGGTCCGGCCGTCGAACTCCTCGTCGGGCCGCGACGCGAAGGCCGTCGAGCGCACGACGGTCGAGCTCCACGACGGCGCGCTGCGCGTCGCGACGCCGACGGTCAACGAGCTGTTCGGCCCGTCGGGGAGCGTCGAGGCGACGGTCCAGCTGCCCGCCGGTTCTCGCGTCGAGGTCACGGGGTGCGGCGAGCTGCGCGGCGTCGGCCGCCTCGGCGACGTCGTCGCCACGGACTCCTACGGCGCGATCAAGCTCGACGAGGCCGCGAGCGTCCGGCTCGCGACCCAGGCCGGCGACGTGTCGGTGGGCCGCCTCGCCGGGACCGGCGAGATCAGCACCGCCAAGGGCGACATCCGCGTCGAGGAGGCCGTGAGCGGCGCGCTCGTGCTGAGCACCCAGATGGGCGACGTCTCGGTGGCCGCCGCCGCCGGGGTCTCGGCCTCGCTGGACGCCGGGACGAGCCTCGGCCGGGTCACCAACGCCCTGCGGAACGACGGCGCCGCCGAGCTCGAGATCCGCGCCACGACCTCGTACGGCGACATCACGGCACGCAGCCTCTGAACCGTGCGTCGCCCCGAGAGGTCGGGGCGACGGACGAGGGCCAGGGCCACCACCACAGTCTTGACAGCAGCACGACCAGGAACGGAGTACCAGACATGAGCACGGAACAGCTCCTCGACCCGGCGGTCCGGGTGCGGGGTATCGAGAAGTCGTTCGGGGAGCTGCGCGTGCTGCGCGGGGTGGACCTGGACGTGGCCGCGGGCAGCATCTTCGCGCTGCTGGGGTCGAACGGGGCGGGCAAGACGACGCTGGTGCGGATCTTGTCGACGCTGCTCGAGGCCGACGCGGGCACGGCCACGGTCCACGGGTTCGACGTCGCCGCGCAGGCCGGGCAGGTCCGGGAGTCGATCAGCCTGACGGGGCAGTTCGCCGCGGTCGACGAGGTCCTCACCGGCAGGGAGAACCTGATCCTGGTCGCCAGGCTGCGCCACCTGAAGAACCCCGGGTCCGTGGCGGACCACCTGCTGGCCCGGTTCTCCCTGTCCGACGCGGGCGCCCGCCGGGCGGGCACGTACTCGGGCGGGATGCGTCGCCGCCTGGACATCGCGATGAGCCTGGTCGGCGACCCGCCGATCATCGTCCTCGACGAGCCCACGACCGGCCTGGACCCGCAGGCGCGCATCGAGGTCTGGGACACCGTCAAGGACCTCGCCCGCCGCGGCACGACCGTGCTGCTGACCACGCAGTACCTCGACGAGGCCGAGCAGCTCGCGGACCGCATCGCGATCCTGCACCGCGGCACCATCATCCAGGACGGCACCCTGGCCGAGCTCAGGGCGCTCCTGCCGCCCGCCCAGGTCGAGTACGTCGAGAAGCAGCCGTCCCTGGAGGACGTCTTCCTCACCCTCGTCGGCGAGACCAGCGAGACCCCACGACCCCGACGACCGCCGAGGCTCCCAGCCCGCCGGAGAGGAGCTCCGATGACCACCCACGCCCTGGCCGACACCCGCACCCTGACCGGCCGGTCCCTGACCCACGTCCTGCGCTCACCCGACACGATCATCACGACCGCGGTCACCCCGATCGCGCTCATGCTGCTCTTCGTCTACGTCCTCGGCGGCGCGATCGACACCGGCACCAGCGAGTCCTACATCGACTACATGCTGCCCGGCATCCTGCTCATCACCATCGCCTCCGGCATCGCCTACACCGCCTACCGCCTCTTCCTCGACATGCAGGGCGGCATCGTCGAACGCTTCCAGTCCATGCCCATCGCCCGCTCCAGCATCCTCTGGGCACACGTCCTGACGTCACTCGTGGCGAACATGGTCTCCGTGACGATCGTCATCGCCGTCGCACTCCTCATGGGCTTCCGCACCAGCGCCTCCCTCGGCGCCTGGGCCGCCGTCGCGGGCATCCTCGCCCTGTTCACCCTCGCCCTGACCTGGCTCGCCGTCATCGCCGGACTCTCCGCCAAGACGGTCGACGGCGCCAGCGCGTTCAGCTACCCGCTGATCTTCCTGCCGTTCATCAGCTCGGCGTTCGTGCCGACCGACTCGATGCCCGGCCCGGTCGCGTGGTTCGCCGAGAACCAACCCGTCACCGCCATCGTCGACACCCTGCGCGCCCTGTTCGCCGACCAGCCCGTCGGCAACGACATCTGGATCGCCCTCGCCTGGCTCCTCGGCATCCTCGCCCTCGCCTACGCCCTCGCGATCGCCGCCGACAGGCGCAAGCAGCGCTGAGCACCAACCACCCCGACGGACGCCCGTCATCTCGCCCCAGGTGACGGGCGTCCGTCGCGCGCGAACCCGGGATCGAGCCGTGCATGCTCACTTCACGGCCACGAAAGACCTCGATAAGGCAGCCGTCGACTACGTCGCCGCTCACCACCGAGCGGAACTTCGACCTATACCTGCACGAACTCGCCGAGATCGGCAGCAGTCGCTGGGCCCGTTGACGGACAAGTTCTCAGGCGTCGCAGAACCTGGTTCTGCGTCGCCCGGGAAACGGTGGCGGTCTCAGACCACCAACGCACCACGAGAGTGGACGGTGCATGGTCGTGGAGTTCGGGATGAGTGTTGTGACGTCGCTGCTTCACCCAGAGCAAGTCGTTACCAGCGGTCAGCTCCGAAGTCGCTGGATGGGGACTGCTGCAGGATTGGTTGACACTTCATCTGTGGGACGAGGTCCTGCTGGAAGGATGTCGCTGTGCCCAAGAAGTTCCCGCCTGAGTTCAAGCGTGACGTCGTGCGGGTCGCCCGTCGCGGGGA
>NZ_MKKH01000030.1 GCF_001942335.1 Cellulosimicrobium sp. CUA-896
ACGTCCTGCGCGAGGTCGACGCTCCGACGCCTACGCCAACCTCGTCCTGCCCCCGCTCCTGCGCGAACGCGGCATCCGCGGCCGCGACGCCGCTTCGCCACCGAGCTCGCGTACGGCACCCTGCGCCTGCGCGGCCGCTACGACGCCGTCCTCGCGCGCTGCCTCGACCGGCCCCTCGACCGGCTCGACCCGCCCGTCCTCGACATCCTGCGCCTCGGCGTCCACCAGCTCCTCGCCATGCGCGTGCCCCAGCACGCCGCCGTCTCCGAGACCGTCAGCCTCGCCCGCGCCCGCACCGGCGCCGGCAGCGCCCAGCTCGTCAACGCCGTCCTGCGCAAGGTCGCCCGCACCCCGCTCGACGACTGGCTTGCCACGATCACCGCCGACGCCCCCGACGAGCTCACGGCGCTCGCGGACACCGGCTCCCACCCCGTGTGGGTCGCGCGCGCCCTGCGCGACGCCCTCGCCGGTACCGGCCGCGACCCCGCCGAGCTCGCCCGCCTCCTCGACGCCGACAACGACGCACCCCGCGTCACCCTCGTCGCCCGCCCCGGCCTCGCCGACACCGACGAGCTCGCCGACCAGCGCACCGCCCCCGGACGCTGGGCACCCACCGCGCTCGTCCTCGACGGCGGCGACCCCGCCGCCTACGCCGCCGTGCGCGACGGTCGCGCCGGCGTCCAGGACGAGGGCAGCCAGCTCGTCGCCCTCGCCCTCGCCGCAGCCCCCCTCGACGGACCCGACGCCCGCTGGCTCGACCTGTGCGCCGGCCCCGGCGGCAAGGCCGCCCTCCTCGCCGCCCTCGCCGCGCAGCGCGACGCTCGCCTCGTCGCCAACGAGGTCCAGCCCCACCGCGCCCGCCTCGTCACCCAGGCGCTCGCGGCCGTGCCCACCTCCGCCGTCGAGGCCGTGCGCACCGGGGACGGGCGCGACGTCGGTCGGGACGAGCCCGGCGCGTACGACCGCGTCCTCCTCGACGCGCCGTGCACCGGCCTCGGCGCCCTGCGCCGCCGTCCCGAGTCGCGCTGGCGCCGCACCCCCGGCGACCTCGCGACCCTCACCGGCCTCCAGCGCGAGCTGCTCGCCTCCGCGCTCGACGCCGTGCGGCCCGGGGGAGTGGTCGCCTACGTCACGTGCTCCCCGCACCTGGCCGAGACCCAGGTCGTCGTCGCCGACGTGCTGCGCCGCCGCGACGACGTCGAGGTCCTCGACGCCCCCGCCGTCGTGCGCGACGTCGTGCGCCCCGAGGCGCGCGACACCATCGACCTCGGCGACCGCCCCGACGTCCAGCTGTGGCCCCACGTCCACGGTACCGACGCCATGCACATCACCCTCTTGCGGCGCACCATGTCGTGATATCTCGACGCTCCTCCGGTGTCGCGATAACCTGCGCCCGAGCGGCGCCAGAACATCTCGACACCGGAGGACCGCATGGCCACCACGGACCAACCCCGCTGGACCCGCCCCCGCAGCGCCACCGACCTCGGCCGCTTCGTCCGCCGCGTCCGCCGCCACCGGGGCATCACCCAGGAGGCGCTCGCGGCCGACCTCGGCATCACCCGCCAGTACCTCTCCGAGCTCGAGAACGGTGCTGAGAACCTCTACGTCCGCCGCCTCTTCGAGATCTTCGACGAGCTCGGCATCGACGTCCGGCTCGAGGAACGCCCGTGACCGACACCCTCGACGCCTGGCTCTACGGCACCCACGTCGCCCGCCTCCACCGCGCCGGCGACCGCACCGCACCCGGCGTCGAGCTCACCTGGACCCCGGGCGCCCTCGACCGCTGGGGCGTCGGCGCCCGCGTCCTGTCCCACCTGCTGCCCACCACCGACACCACCGAGCAGGCACCCCACCCCGCCAAGGTCGCCGCGTGGCTCGACGGCCTGATGCCCGAGGGTCGCACCCGCGAGCAGATGGCCCTCGACGCCGGCGTCGACCCCGACGACGCCGTCGCCTTCCTCGCCCGCTACGGCGCCGACACCGCCGGTGCGCTCGTCCTCCTCCCGCACGGGACCGCCCCCACGCCACACCGTGCCGAGCCCCAACGCCTCGACGACGCCGGCGTCGCGCGCCTCCTGCGTGCAGCGATCGCCCGCGCCGGCGGCGCCGGACGCACCGAGCACCTCACGAGCTCCCTGCCCGGCATGGAGCCCAAGATCACCCTCGTCCACGACAACCACGGCTGGGCCCGTGCCCACGGCACCACCCCCACCACCCACATCCTCAAGGCCGCCCGCCCCTCCGACTCGCCGACCGCCGACCTCGTCAACACCGAGCCGCCGCCCTCGACCTCGCCCGTCGTGTCGGCCTCACCACCGTCGACGCCCACGTCACCGAGCTCGACGGCGAACGCTGCCTCGTCGTCACGCGCTACGACCGCGTCCCCGGCCCCGACGGCGTCCAGCGACTCCACCAGGAGGACACCGCACAAGCCTCGGCCTCAACACCCGCGACCCCGAACGCAAGTTCCAGCACGGACGCGCACTGCCGTCCCTCGCGCGCATCGCCCGCACCTTGCAGGACGACGGCACTCGCCCCGACCCCCTCCTCGCCCTCACCACGTTCAACCTCGCCATCGGCAACACCGACGCCCACGCCAAGAACATCTCCGTGCTGCGCCACGCCGACGGCACCGTCCGCCTCGCCCCCGCCTACGACGTCTCCATGCACCTGCACCACCCGCACGCGTCCCGCGTCTTCGCCATGGACGTCGCCGGCGAACGCGACATGGACGCCCTCACCGGCGAGCACCTCGTCGCCGAAGGCGCCTCCTGGGGCCTGCCCCGACGCCGCGCCCACCGCGTCGTCAGCCAGACGCTCGAGGCGCTCGCGGACGCGCTGGTCGCCGTCGACCGTTCCGCGCACCCCCGGCGTCGACCGGCACGCGTGGCGCACCGTGGAGCAGCGCACGCAGGCCCTGCGGCGAAGCTCCCCGACGCCTGACCGTCCGCGGTGCGCCGGGCCTCAGGCCGGAGAGTCCAGCGCGCGCTGCAGGAGGACGGTGTCGACCCACCGGCCGTGCTTGAACCCGACGGCGGTGAGGCGGCCGGCCTCGACGAACCCGAGCCGCCGGTGCAGCGGGAGGGACGCCGCCGCCTCGGGCACGTCGGCGACGACCGAGACGACCTGCCGCGCACCGGCCCGGGCCGCGGCGTCGAGCAGGGCCGTGAGCAGCACCGTGCCGACGCCCTGCCCGGCGTACCCGGGGTCGAGGTAGATGGTGTCCTCGACGGTGTGCCGGTAGGCCGCCTTGGGGCGCCACGGGCCTGCGTACGCGAACCCCGCCACCTCGCCCTCGACGTCGGCGACGAGGAACGGCAGGCCGCGTCCCGCGAGGTCGTCGTGCTTGGCGGCCCACCGGGCGACGTCCCACGGCTCGGTCTCGAACGTCACCGCGGTGTCGCGCGCGTACGGCGCGAAGATCTCCGCGACGCGGCCCAGGTCCGCCGCGACGGCGGGACGGACGGACGCGGGCGACCCGGCCGCCGGGGGAGGGGAGTGGTCCACCGGACGAGGGTACGGCCGTGCGCCCTACGCTGGCCCCATGTCCGCCCTCATCGCCCCGAGCATCCTGTCCGCCGACTTCGCCAACCTCCAGCGGGACCTCGATGCCATCTCCACGGCCGACTACGCCCACGTGGACGTCATGGACAACCACTTCGTGCCGAACCTCACGCTCGGTCTGCCCGTCTTCGAACGGCTGGCCGAGGTGTCGCCCGTCCCGGTCGACGCCCACCTGATGATCGAGGAGCCGGACCGCTGGGCGCCCGCCTACGCGGAGGCCGGGGCGGCGTCGGTGACGTTCCACGCGGAGGCGGCGACGGCACCCGTGCGGCTCGCGCGTGAGCTGCGCCGCCTCGGCGCCCGGGCGGGGGTGGCGCTGCGGCCGGCGACGCCGGTCGAGCCGTTCCTCGACCTGCTGGCGGAGATCGACATGATCCTCGTCATGACCGTCGAGCCGGGTTTCGGCGGGCAGTCGTTCATCGACGGGACGCTCCCGAAGATCCGTCGCGCGCGCGAGGCGGTGAGCGAGTCCGGTCTGGACGTGTGGATCCAGGTCGACGGGGGAGTGTCGCGGTCGACCATCGAGCGGGCCGCGGACGCCGGGGCGAACGTCTTCGTCGCGGGCTCCGCGGTCTACGGGGCGGAGAGCATCCCGGGGGAGATCCAGGCCCTGCGGGACCTGGCGGACGGCGCGCACGCCCACTGAGGGCTCGGGAGGGGCGGCACCGATACACGGGCGCCGCCCTTGCCGTCTCTCGTCACGGCGGGCACCGGCACGAGGCGCTCCGCGATCGCCTCTCGTTCTTCGAGTAGAAATAGTGTGCCAAGCGCACATCACCCCCGGTCGCCGGAGGGGAGACCTCGCGGCGACGGGCGATCACGAGCTGCGCGCACGGTGTGGCATCCTGGCAGCAGCAGTACGCACGAACGTGCTCCGGGGTCGGTGCAATTCCGAGCCGGCGGTGACAGTCCGCGACCCGCGCCCTACGCGCGGTTGACCTGGTGGAACTCCAGGACCGACGGTGACAGTCCGGATGGGAGGAAGCACGTGCGGCGCGGCCGTCCCCACGGCGCGTGCGACCCGACGACGTCGGCGAGCCGGCACCGAGGGGGCACCGGCCTCGCCGTGGTGAGCGACGGCACGTGGTGGGCCCCGTCGGGCCCGCTGCCTCCCCGCCGCCCGCCCTCGCCCCGGAGCACCCGTGCCCGGACGTGCGAGGTGACGTGGGCCCGCAACAGCTGACGATCGACGCCGCGATGGTGCGTGCGCTGGAGCTCGCTGCGCGCGGGCACGCCCACGGGCCGAACCCGCGCGTCGGGTGCGTGCTCCTCGCCCCGCCCGACGACGCCGCCGTACCCGTCCCTGACGGTGCGGCCCCCGACGCGATCGACCCTCGTCCTCGCACGGTGCTCGCCGAGGGCTTCCACCGCGGCGCCGGCACGCCCCACGCCGAGGTCGCCGCCCTCGCGGCGGCGCGCGACCACGCGTCGACGTCCGGGGGGCGACGGCCGTCGTCACGCTCGAGCCGTGCGCGCACACGGGGCGCACAGGACCGTGCGCGGACGCGCTCGTCGCGGCGGGCGTGGCCGAGGTGGTGCACGCCGTCGACGACCCCGACCCGCTCGCGCGCGGGGGTGGCGCGGTGCTGCGGTCGGCGGGCGTGCGCGTCGCCCGGGGGCTGCGCGCCGCGGAAGGCGCGGCGCTGCTGCACGTGTGGCTGACCGCAGTGCGGCGCGGCACCCCGTACGTGACGCTCAAGACGGCGACGACGCTCGACGGCTTCGTCGCGGCGCAGGACGGGACGAGCCGCTGGATCACCGGCCCCGAGGCGCGGTCGCACGCGCACCGGGTGCGGGCGGCCGTCGACGCGATCGCCGTCGGCACGGGGACGGTCCGGACCGACGACCCGGCGCTCACGGCGCGTGTGACGGGCGACGACGGCGTCGAGCGGCTCGCGGAGCACCAGCCGCTGCGGGTCGTCGTCGGCCACGGAGGCATCCCACCGCGGTCCCGGCTGCGCGGTGCCGGCGGACCGCTCCTGCACCTGCCCACGCACGACGTGGGTGAGGTGCTGCACGTGCTCGCCGCGCGGGAGGTCCGGCACGTGCTCGTCGAGGGTGGGCCGACGCTCGCGACGGCGTTCCTCGTGGCGGGCGCCGTGGACGAGCTCCACGCGTACGTCGCCCCGGCGCTGCTGGGCGCGGGCCGGCGCGCGGTCGGCGACCTGGGCGCGCGGACGATCGCGGACGCACGGCGGTTCCGCACGGTGGAGGTACGGCGCGTCGGCGACGACGTGCTGACGGTGTCGAGGTCGGTTCGATGAAGGGCAGGGACGACAGCATGTTCACGGGGATCGTCGAGGAGATCGGCACGGTGCGGGACGTCGCGTTCCCGGGCGGTGCCGGGACGGACGCCGTCCTGGTGGTCGAGGGGCCGCTCGCGACGTCCGACGCCGCGCCGGGGGACTCGATCGCGGTCGACGGCGTGTGCCTCACCGTCCGGGACCTGCCCGGCGACGGGACCTTCACGGCCGACGTCATGCCGGAGACCCTGCGCCGCACGACGCTCGGGGGGCTGCGCGCGGGCTCGCGCGTCGACCTCGAGCGGGCGGTCCGGGCGGACGCCCGCCTGGGCGGGCACGTCGTCCAGGGCCACGTCGACGGTGTCGCGACGCTCGTGCGCCGTGACCCGGGCGACCGCTGGGACGACCTGCTCTTCTCCGCGCCGGCGTCGCTCCTGCGGTACGTGGCCGAGAAGGGCTCCGTCGCGGTGAGCGGCGTGTCGCTCACCGTCACGCGCGTGGACGACGCGACGTTCGGCGTCTCGCTCATCCCGACGACGCTCGAGGCGACCGTGCTCGGCGACCTCGCTCCGGGGGGCCAGGTGAACGTCGAGGTCGACGTGCTCGCCAAGTACGTCGAGCGGCTGCTCGCGGCGGGGGCGGCGTCGTGACCCGGCGCGCGGACCGGGACGCCCCGGCCGCGAGCGCCGGGGCGTCGCCGGGCGCGGGGGTGCGGCGGGGGACGGTCGAGGAGGCGCTGGCGGCGATCCGTGCGGGGCGGCCGGTGCTGGTGGCGGACTCCCCGGACCGGGAGGACGAGGCGGACGTGGTGTTCGCGGCGCAGGGGGTGTCGGCGCAGTGGGTGGCGTGGACGATCCGGCACTCGTCGGGGTACCTGTGCGCGCCGATGCCGGGGGAGCGGGCGGACGCGCTGGAGCTGCCGTTGATGGTGCCGCACAGCCAGGACCCGCGGCGGACGGCGTACACGGTGACGGTGGACGCGGCGTCGGGGGTGTCGACGGGGATCTCGGCGGAGGACCGGGCGCGGACGTTGCGGGTGCTGGCGGACCCGTCGTCGGGTGCGGCGGACCTGATCCGGCCGGGCCACGTGCTGCCGTTGCGGGCGGTGCCGGGTGGTGTGCTGCACCGGGCGGGGCACACGGAGGCGGCGGTGGACCTGGTGCGTCTGGCGGGTGCGGGCGAGGTCGGGGGGATCGCGGAGCTGGTGCACGACGACGGGACGATGATGCGGCTGGGGGACGCGGCGGCGCTGGCGGAGCGGGAGGGGTTGGTGCTGCTGACGATCGCGGATCTCGTGGCGTGGCGGCGTGAGCACGACCCGGTGCCGGCGTCCGGTGGTGCGACGGAGCGTGCGCGGGCGGTGCGGCGGGTGCACCGGACGGGGGAGGCGGAGCTGCCGACGGCGCACGGCCGGTTCCGGGTGATCGGGTACCGGGACCTGCGGACGGGGGCGGAGCACGTGGCGCTGGTGCCGGCAGCTGACACGCCGGGCGCGGGGAAGTCGGTGGGGTGCCGTCGGCGGGCGCGGTGTCGGACCCGGCGTCGGGGGGTTCGCGGGCCCCGGTGGTGCGGGTGCACTCGGAGTGCTTGACGGGGGGATGCGTTCGGGTCGTTGCGGTGCGACTGCGGTCCGCAGCTGCAGGCGGCGATGGAGCGGGTGGCCCGTGAGGGGGGTGCGGTGGTGTACCTGCGGGGTCACGAGGGCCGGGGGATCGGGTTGCTGGCGAAGATCGGGGCGTACGGGTTGCAGGACGCGGGGCTGGACACGGTGCAGGCGAACCTGGAGCTGGGGTGGCCGGCGGACCGGCGGGAGTACGGGGCGGCCGCGGCGGTGCTGGCGGACCTGGGGGTGTCGCGGGTGACGTTGCTGACGAACAACCCGGCGAAGGTGACGGGTCTGGTGGCGCACGGTGTGGACGTGGTCGGCACGGAGCGGCTCGAGGTGGGTCATGGTGCGCACAACCGGGCGTACCTGCGGACGAAGAAGGTGGCGATGGGTCATCTGCTGGAGACGGTGGAGGCGCCGTCGGGCGCGGGCGCCGAGGACGAGACGGAGGAGGGGCGATGAGCGGTGCGGGTGCGCCGTCGATCCGGGTGGACGGGTCGGGGCTGCGGGTGGTCGTGGTGGCGGCGAGCTGGCACGCGGAGGTGATGGACGGTCTGCTGGCGGGTGCGCGGCGGGCGCTGGCGGCGGCGCGGGTGTCGCACGTGACGGAGGTGCGGGTGCCGGGGTCGTTCGAGCTGCCGGTGGCGGCGGCGCGGGCGGTGGAGCACGGCGCGGACGCGGTGGTGGCGCTGGGCGTCGTGGTCCGGGGTGGTACGCCGCACTTCGAGTACGTGTGCCAGGCGGCGACGCAGGGTCTGACGGACGTGAGCGTCCGTACGGGTGTGCCGGTGGGGTTCGGGGTGCTGACGTGCGACGACGAGCAGCAGGCGCTGGACCGTGCGGGGCTGCCGGGGTCGCGGGAGGACAAGGGAGCGGAGGCGGCGGAGGCGGCCGTGGCGACGGTGGTGGCGCTGCGGTCGTTGTGACGTACCTCGCGGACCGGTCGGCGCCCGGTGGGCGGACCCGGTCCGGGCGTGCGGGGGTGGGCGGATACGCTGGGGCGCGTGAAGACGTTCGAGTCCCTGTTCGCCGAGCTGTCGGAGAAGGCCACGACGCGACCTGCCGGTTCGGGCACGGTCGCCGAGCTCGACGCCGGGGTGCATGCGATCGGGAAGAAGGTCGTCGAGGAGGCGGCCGAGGTGTGGATGGCCGCCGAGTACGAGGGCGATGCGAAGACGGCGGAGGAGATCTCTCAGCTGCTGTACCACCTGCAGGTGCTCATGCTCGCGAAGGGCCTGAGCCTGCAGGACGTGTACGAGCATCTGTGAGCGACGGTCTCGCCCGCTCGTCCCCGGCCGTCGCCGGACGGCTCTCCTGACTCTCTCCTGATCGAGGTTTCCCATGCTGCGCATCGCCGTCCCCAACAAGGGGTCCCTGTCCGAGCCCGCCGTCGAGATGCTGCGCGAGGCGGGCTACCGCCAGCGCCGGGACTCGCGCGAGCTGGTGCTGGCCGACCCGGACAACGACGTCGAGTTCTTCTTCCTGCGCCCGCGCGACATCGCGGTGTACGTCGGGTCGGGCACGGTCGACGTCGGCATCACCGGGCGGGACCTGCTCCTGGACTCCGGCGCGGACGCCGTGGAGCACATGCAGCTCGGGTTCGGCGGGTCCACGTTCCGCTACGCGGCCCCAACCGGGACCGTCTCGTCGCTCGAGCAGGTGCAGGGTCTGCGCGTGGCGACGTCGTACGAGGTCCTCGTGGGCGAGCACCTGCGCTCGCACGGGGTGGACGCGACGGTGGTCCACCTCGACGGGGCCGTCGAGTCGGCCGTGCAGCTCGGCGTCGCGGACGTCGTGGCGGACGTCGTGTCCACGGGCACGACGCTGCGCGGTGCGGGCCTGGAGGTGTTCGGCGACCCGATCCTCGTGTCGGAGGCCGTGCTCATCCGCCCGCGCGCGGTGGCGGAGGCGGACGTCCCGCCGGGCGTGGAGGTGCTCAGCCGGCGACTGCAGGGCGTGCTCACCGCTCGCCAGTACGTGCTCATGGACTACGACGTGCCCGTCTCGCTCGTCGAGCAGGCCGTGGCGATCACGCCCGGCCTGGAGTCGCCGACGGTGTCGCCGCTGCACGACCGCGACTGGGCCGCGGTGCGAGCCATGGTGCGCCGGGACCGCACGAACCAGGTCATGGACGCGCTGTACGACGTGGGCGCGCGCGCGATCCTCGTGACGCGGATCCACGCGTCCCGCCTCTGAGCCGGCGGCGTGAGGCGATGAACGCCGACCCGCGCGAGCCGGCGGGGTCGCCCGGCGATGACCCGTACCGCGTGTTCCGTCCCCGGTTCGGCCTCGCCTCCGCGTGGGCGACGGGCGTCGTCGTGGTCGGCGGGTGCGTCCTGGTGGGGTTCACCGCCTCCGGCGCGCTGGGGACGGCGCTGGTCAACCGCCTCTCGCTGGCGGTGTTCGCCCTGTTCGCCGCGTGGCTGCTGTGGCGGCTCGGCGGCGTCCACGCCGTCCCCAGCCCGCAGGGGCTGACGGTGCGCAACGTCATCTACACGCGCCGCCTCGACTGGGCGCAGGTCGTGTCCGTGCGCCTGGGCAGCGGGGACCCCTGGGTGCACCTCGACCTGGCGGACGGCTCGACCCTCGCCGTCATGGGCATCCAGACCGCCGACGGCGCCCGCGGGCAGGCCGAGGCGCGGCGCCTCGCCGCGCTCGTCCAGGCCCACGGCGAGGCGCCCGAGCACGACCGCCCCGGCTGACCCGACCGCCGCCGTGCGCGGCACGCCGGGTCGTGGCCGCCACGGGCGCCCAGTGACGACAGAGGCCCCCTGCGTCGTGCAGGGGGCCTCTCACGCACCCGCCGGTGGCGGGTCGGGTGCCGGTCCGGTCAGTGCGCGGCGCGGTGCCGGGCCTTGCGCTCGTCCCGCTCGTCGTGGCGGCCCGCCGGGCCGTGGCCCCCGCGCGGCCGGTCGGAGCCCGCGCGCGGGCCCTTGCGCGCCGCGGGGGCGCCCTCGTCGACGCGGATGCGCAGGAACTTGCCCGCGACGCGCGCCCTGGAGATCCGGTCCAGCGTCGCGGCGTCGAGCGGCGCCGAGATGTCGACGAGCGAGAACGACGGGAAGATGTCGATCTTGCCCACGTCCGACCCGTTGAGCCCGGCCTCGTTCGTCAGCGCACCGACGATCCCGCCCGGCTGCGCGCCGTGCGTGTAGCCGACCGACAGCCGGTACCGCGTCCCGGTCGCGTCGCGACGGATCCCGCGCGTACCGTCCCCGTCGCGGCGCCCCGACGCCCGCTCGCCGCGCGGACGGTCGCCCCCGCGCTCGTCGCGACGCGCCCGCGCCTGCTCCCGGGCCTGCTGACGCTCGGCCTCGAACCGCTCCTGCTCCTCGCGCGCCCGCGGGCCGTCGTCGCCGACCGCGAGCGCCGCCATCGCGGCCGCGAGGTCGACGGGGTCGACGTCGTGCTCGGCGACGAAGCCGCGGACCATGTCGGCGTACATCGACAGGCGCCCGGCCTCGCGGCGCGCGGGAACCTGCTCGAGCAGGCGGCGCACCTTGTGCGCGGACACGTCGGCGGGGGAGGGGATCTCCACCTCCTCGAGCGGGGTGCGGGTGGTGCGCTCGATGGCGCGCAGCCGGCCGCGCTCGTGGGGGGTGACGAAGCTCAGCGCCTCACCGGTGCGCCCGGCGCGGCCGGTGCGCCCGATGCGGTGCACGTAGGCCTCGGGCTCGCCCGGCAGGTCGAAGTTGACGACGAGGCCGATGCGGTCGACGTCGAGGCGCGGGCGGCGACGTCGGTGGCGACGAGGACGTCCAGGGCGCCGGACCGCAGGCGCTCGACGATCTTCTCGCGCTCCTTCTGTGCGACGTCGCCGGAGATGGTGGCGGCGGAGATGCCGCGCTCGACGAGGGCGGACCCGACCTCCTCGGCGGCGCCGCGCGTGCGGGTGAACACGATCGCGGCGTCCGCGTCCGAGGTGGCGAGGACGCGCACGAGGGAGCCGGTCTTGTGCCGGAACGGCACGACGGCGTAGGTCTGGCGCACGCTCGTGACGGTGGAGGACTGTCGCGCGACGGCGATCTCCACCGGGTCGACGAGGTGCTCCGCGGCGACACGGCGGATCGGCGCCGGCATCGTCGCGGAGAACAGCGCGACCTGCCGCTCGCGCGGGGCGCGGGAGAAGATCGTCTCGACGTCCTCCGCGAAGCCCATGCGCAGCATCTCGTCGGCCTCGTCGAGGACGAGGAAGCGGACGTCGTCGAGGACGAGGGTGCCGCGCTCGAGGTGGTCGATGACGCGCCCGGGGGTGCCGACGACGACCTGCGCGCCGCCCGCGAGCGCCCGCTGCTGCGGCTGGTAGGGGGAGCCGCCGTAGACGGCGACGACGTCGACCTTGGGCAGGTGCGCGGCGAACGTCTCGATCGCGTCGGCGACCTGCATCGCGAGCTCGCGCGTCGGGGTCAGCACGAGCGCCTGGACGTGACGCTGCGCGGGGTCGATCGCGGCGAGGAGCGGGAGCCCGAACGCCGCGGTCTTGCCGGTGCCGGTCTGCGCGACGCCGGTGATGTCGCGCCCGGACAGCAGTGCGGGGACGGCCTGCGCCTGGATGGCGGAGGGGGTGACGAACCCCAGGTCGGCGACGGCGCGCTCGAGCGGGGCGGGGAGCCCGAGCTCGGTGAACGTCGGCTCGTGCGCGGCGGCGTCGGAGGGGGTGGAAGGGGTGGAGGCGGTGTCGAGGGCGCGCGAGGGCGCGACGACGGCAGCAGTCATGGCGGGGTGAGGACCGTTCGTTCGGGATGAGGAGTGGCGTGCGGTCACCGGGTCGGTTCTCCGCAGGTCGCACTCCCGAACACACCTGCCGGTCGCCCGCCGCCGGTCGACGGCCGAGGGCTGGGGGACCGGCCACTCTCACAGAACACGCGGGACGAGCGACGAACTCCACAGGTTCGCACCATGCTACCGGAGCGCGCGGCCGTCCCCGCGGTCCGCGGGTGGTGACGTCCACCACCGGGCCGGGCGGGGACGAGGGGCGCAGCCGGGGCAGAGCGGGTGAATTCGGGCGTGCCGCCGGACGAGGTTCGCGGGCGCCCTCCTCGGCCGGTGAGCGGGTACGTAGGATGGTCGCGCGCGGCGCCTGCCGCGGGCCCGCGGGGCGGGGGGACGGAGCACGGACGGTGAGCGTGGCATCAGGGCAGCAGGTCAGCTCCCGGGTGCTGACCGTCCCCAACGTCATCAGCCTGCTGCGGCTGCTGCTGGTGCCCGTGTTCGCCGTGCTCATCGTCGAGGGGCAGGACGTGTGGGCGCTCGTCGTCCTCGCGGTGTCCGGGGCGTCCGACTGGGCCGACGGCGTGCTCGCGCGGCGGCTGGACCAGGTGAGCCGCCTCGGGCAGGTGCTCGACCCGGCGGCCGACCGCCTGTTCATCCTCGTCACCCTCCTGGGGCTGGCGTGGCGCGACGTGGTGCCCGTGTGGCTCGTCGTCGTCATCGTCGCGCGCGACGTCCTGCTGGCGGCCCTGCTGCCCTGGCTCGCGCGGCACGGCTACGGCCCCCTGCCCGTGAGTCTCGCGGGCAAGGCGGGGACGTTCGCGCTGCTGTACGCGTTCCCCCTGCTGCTCCTGGCGGGGCGTCCGGGTGGCTGGGCGACGTCGCCGCCGTCACCGGGTGGGCGTTCACCTGGTGGGGCATCGCGCTGTACTGGCTCGCCGGCGCGCAGTACGTGCTCCAGGCGCGCGCGCTGGTCGCGGCAGACACCAGGGCAGGAACCACGGCGGGCACCACGGCGGGCACCACGGCGGGCGCGGACGCGGACGACGACCGGCCGCACGCGGCCCCCGGGCCCGCGGGGGACGCGCGGTGACCGGCCCCTCGACGGGACGCGAAGGGCCCGCGCGCCGCCCTCCGCTCGACGCGTCCATGACGCTCCTCAACGAGGTCATGCATCGCCCCCTCGACCCCGGGTACGCCGACGCGGCCGCACGGCGGGCCGCGCAGGGCGCGCCCCGGCGTCGCCGCGCCGAGCGCGGTCGCGCTCGCCGCGCTCGCCGTGACGCTCGGCGTCGTCACCGCCGCGGCCGCGGTGGACCTGCGCGCGCCGCAGCCCGCCGTGCTCGCCGCCCGCGAGACGCTCGAGGAGGAGATCACCGACCGGCAGGCCGACGCCGACGAGCTCGCGACGCGAGGACGGGCGCTGTCCGCGGAGATCGAGCAGCTCCAGGACGAGGCGCTGGGCGCGGGCGGCGGCGAGGTGCTCGAGGGCCTGCAGCAGGAGGGGGTCCTCACCGGGTCCCGGGCGGTCGAGGGACCGGGCGTCGTCGTGACGCTCGACGACGGGGGCGGAGGTCTCGACCCGGACGACGACAGCTCCGACTCCCTCGTCAAGGACTCCGACCTGCAGCGTGTGGTCAACGGCCTGTGGGCCGGCGGCGCCGAGGCGGTCGCGATCAACGATCAGCGGCTGACCGGTCTGTCCGCGATCCGCGCCGCGGGCGACGCCGTCCTCGTCGACCTCCAGCCGCTCGTCCCGCCCTACCACGTCGAGGCGATCGGCGACGCGGACGCGCTGCGCACCTCCCTCGTCCGCACAGGCGCCTCGGACTACCTGCGGCTGCTCAGCAGCCAGTACGGCATCCAGTCCAGCACCACCGCGCAGAGCAGCCTCGAGATCCCCGGTCGCCCGAGCCCCACGCTGTACTTCGCGGACGTCCCCGGCGCGCCCGTAGACTCCGACCCGAACCCGGGCGGCGGCGGTCCTTCCGACGGCGAGCCGGACCTCGGGGACGGCACCGGTACCCGCGTCGAACGGCAGGAGAACGTCGAATGATCGCAGTCGTCGGACTGGTCGTGGGAGTCGTCGCCGGGCTCGTGCTGCAACCCACCGTGCCCGTCTCGCTGCAGCCCTACCTGCCGATCGCGGTCGTCGCCGCGCTCGACGCGCTCTCCGGCGGCCTGCGCGCGATGCTCGACGGGCTGTTCGACGACAAGGTCTTCCTCGTGTCGTTCCTGTCGAACGTCGTCGTCGCGGCCCTCATCGTGTTCCTCGGCGACCAGCTCGGCGTCGGCAGCCAGCTGTCCACCGCCGTCGTCGTCGTCCTCGGCATCCGCATCTTCTCCAACGCGGCCGCGATCCGCCGCCACATCTTCAAGGCCTGACCGTGCCTCGTTCACCACGCCCCACCCCGCCCCCCGAGCCCGACGGCACCGCCGACGAGGCCACCACCGTGCCGGTGCCCCCCGACGACGCCACCGCCGACACGGTCGGCGACGCCACCGACCCCGCTTCCACCACACCCGCCACGCACGACGGCGGGGACGACGCCGCGGCGAGCCCGGCCACCGACCCCACCGAGCCCGCCGCCGGCGACGCCGGTCCCGAGGTCCCGGCCTTCGAATCCCCGGCGTTCGAGGCCCCGGATTCCGAGGCGCGGATACCGAGGTCGACGCTCGGGACGGCGCCGCTGCGGAACCCACCGGCGCCACGGGCGAGCAGCGCGCCACGGCCCCCGCGCCCCAGGAGGATCAGCCCGCGCCGTCCGACGGCGACGCCGTCACGGCGGCGACGTCCGCCTCCGGGCCCGACGTCACCGACACCCCCGCCGACGCGCCGACCGACGCGCCGTCGGACGACCGCACGGACGCCGAGGACCACTCCGCCGCCGACGCGCCCGCTGCACCGCCGATGGCTCCCGCCACGCCCGAGGAGCGCGCGCCGGCGCGCCCCGCCGCGGCGCACGGGCGGCACGGCGCCCCGACACTGCCGGAGCCGGGCGGGCTCCGCGGCCTCGCGCAGGCGCTGCGCCCGCGCGCGAACCGGTCCCAGCTCGTCGTCGGCGTGCTGTGCGCGCTCCTCGGCTTCGCGCTCGTCGTCCAGGTCAGCCAGACCCAGGAGGACCAGCTGTCGAGCCTGCGGCAGACGGACCTCGTGCGCCTGCTGGACGACGTCACGCAGCGGTCCGGGGAGCTGGAGGACCAGGTCGCGTCGCTGCGCGCCACCCGCGACGAGCTGCGCTCCGGGTCCGGCCGCGAGCGGGCCGCGCTGGAGGTGGCGCGCGAGCAGCAGCAGACGCAGGGCATCCTCTCGGGCCGTCTGCCGGCGCAGGGGCCGGGCGTCGAGATCGAGGTCGCCGAGAGCGGGGCGCCCCTCGACGCGTTCCTGCTCTTCAACGTGCTGGAGGAGCTGCGCAACGCCGGCGCGGAGGCGATGGAGGTCAACGGGGTGCGGCTCGTGGCGAGCAGCTACTTCGAGGACTCGGCCGAGGGCGTGGTCGTCGACGGGCAGGTGATCGCGTCGCCGTACCGGTGGACGGTGATCGGCGACCCCTCGACGCTGGAGACCGCGCTCGAGATCCCGGGCGGGGCGATGGCCTCCCTGCGCTCGGACGGCGCACGCACGACCATCCGGCAGCTCGACGAGGTCGCCGTCACGGCGACGCGCGAGCCGAGCACCCCGCAGTACGCGACCCCCGTGCCCGCGCAGGAGTGACCCGCGCGCGACACCGACGCGTCGGCGAGCCCGGGCGCTACCGGTGCGCGGCCGCACCCGGTAGGTTGGGATGACCGCGTCGTGTGCACCGCATGACCTGCGCATGTAGTAGTTTCTCGGCGTGGAGCGGACGCTCCCGACGCGTGACGACCGAGGTCAGCGCACGCCGTGCCGACAGCCCCGAGGAGGCGAGATGACAGTCCCAGGCGGTCCTGAGGTGCCGAACCGGGGGGTGGGCGACACGACCATCAGCTTCGGCCGCATCGAGGCGCCGGCCGAGGAGGGCGTGCAGCCCGGCGGGCTGAGCCCGGAGGAGCACGCGGCGGTCGCGGCGCTGCCGCGCCACTCCGCGCTCCTGATCATGCAGCGCGGCCCCGGGCAGGGCTCGCGGTTCCTCCTCGACGCCGAGCGGACCGTCGCCGGCCGTTCCGAGCACGCCGACATCTTCCTCGACGACGTGACCGTCTCCCGCAAGCACGCGGAGTTCGTGCGCGAGGACGACCGGTTCGTCGTGCGCGACGTCGGTTCGCTCAACGGCACGTACGTCAACCGCAGCCGGATCGACGCCGCCGTGCTCGCCACCGGCGACGAGGTGCAGATCGGCAAGTACCGGCTCACCTTCCACGCCAGCCGGCACGCCGGCCCCGCGACGGACGGCCCGGCCCCGCAGTCGTGAGCGTGCCCACCGGCGCCGCGCACGCACCCGAGCCGGGCGAGGCGCCCACGAGCCCTGGCCGCAGGGGATCTCGCGCCGCGCGACGATGCGGATCTCCGACGTGCTCGGCGCCCTGCGCCCCGAGTTCCCCAACGTCAGCCACTCCAAGCTGCGGTTCCTCGAGGAGCAGGGGCTCATCGAACCGGTGCGCACCCCGGCCGGGTACCGCCAGTACAGCCCGGCGGACGTCGAACGGCTGCGCTACGTGCTCGTCGAGCAGCGCGACCGCTACCTGCCGCTGCGGGTCATCAAGGACAAGCTGGCCGCGCTCGACTCCGGCGCGGACTACGAGGCGCCCGTGCCGCGGCTGGCGACCACGGACGGCGACGCCGGGCCGGTGCGGCGGCGGTACACGGTCGAGACGTTGGCCGCGGCGGCCGGCGTCGAGCGTCCCCTCGTCGACGGGCTCGTCGCGGCGGGCGTGCTGCACCCCACGACGGGCGGGCAGCTCGACGCGCACGCCCTGGACGTCGTCGTCATCGCCGCCGGCCTCGCCGAGTACGGCATCGAGCCACGGCACCTGCGCACCCTGCGCACCGCCGCCGACCGGCACGTGAACCTCGTGGAGCAGGTCGTGGCGCCCTGGCGCAGCCAGCAGACGGCGTCGGCGCGCGCCCACGCCGACAGCCTCGCGACCGAGATCGGCGAGCTCTGCGCGCGCCTGCACACCGTGTTCGTCCGGCAGGGCGTCGACGACCTCACCCGCTGAGCCCTCGCCGCCGCGAGCGCCTCGAGGTGCCCGCAGCCGCTGCCGGACGCCGCCGCCCGGCGTACCGTGGACGCGTGAGCGAGGACGTGCCGATGGTGCCCGTGGAGGTCCTGGGGGTGCGCCAGCAGCAGCGCGACCAGGAGATCGTCGTGCTGCTGCTCGACGGCGCGTCCGACCTCGTGGTGCCCATCGTCATCGGCCCGCGCGAGGCCAGCGCGATCGCGATGGCGCAGGCCGGGCTGCCGACCCCGCGGCCCATGACGCACGACCTGCTGCGTGATCTGCTCGAGGCCGTCGACGTGCGTCTCGAGGCCGCCGAGATCGTCGCCCTCGACGGCGGCGTGTTCTTCGCCGAGCTCGTGCTCAGCAACGGGCGCCGTCTCGACTCGCGCGCGTCGGACGCCATCGCGGTCGCCGTGCGCACCGGCAGCCCGGTGCTGTGCTCGGCCGAGGTCGTGGCCACGGCGGGCGTGGAGGTCGTGGACGTGGCGCAGCAGGAGGAGGTCGAGCGTTTCCGCGACTTCCTCGAGAACGTGACACCGGAGGACTTCACGACCGACGAGTGAGGCACCCCGTGCGGCCTGGTCCGAGCCAGTCCGCGACACGCGCAGCGCGTCCGCCCGTCGGTCGTTGACGACCCCCTCCGGCGCCCATAGCGTGGACGACGACATCATCCCAGGAGGCGACAGTGAACAGCAGCGGTGAGGCGAGCGTCGGCTCCGGGGCGAGGCTCCCACAAGGTGCGCAGGGCCTCCTCTTCGGGGAGGACATCACCGAGCAGGACCTGGCGACCGGGTACCGCGGCCCGACCGCGTGCCGGGCAGCCGGCATCACCTACCGCCAGCTCGACTACTGGGCGCGCACCGGGCTGGTCGAGCCCACCGTGCGGCCGGCGAGCGGGTCGGGCTCCCACCGCCTCTACAGCTTCCGCGACATCCTGGTGCTGAAGGTCGTCAAGCGGCTCCTCGACACGGGCGTGTCCCTCCAGCAGATCCGCACCGCCGTCGGCCACCTGCGCGAGCGGGGCGTCGAGGACCTCGCGCAGATCACCCTCATGAGCGACGGGGCGAGCGTGTACGAGTGCACGTCCCCGGACGAGGTCGTCGACCTCGTGCAGGGCGGCCAGGGCGTCTTCGGCATCGCGGTGGGTCGGGTCTGGCGCGAGGTCGAGGGCACGCTGTCCGAGCTGCCCACCGAGTCCCTCGACGACGAGGCCGGTGTCGAGGACGGTCCGCACGACGAGCTGGCCCAGCGCCGTCGGGCTCGCTCCGCGAGCTGACCCCACGCCGGGCGGGACGCCGTACCGGCGCCCGTCGTTCCCGGGAGTACGCGTGCGCCTCGTCCATCACGGCCATTCGTGCGTGACGCTGCACCACGGCCACGCCGCCGTGGTCGTCGATCCCGGGACGCTCAGCGACGCCGGGGCGGCGCTGCGGGACGCGACCGCGGTCCTGGTCACCCATCAGCACCCGGACCACGTCGACGTGGCGGTCCTCACGGACGCGCTGCGCGCCCGGCCCGTTCTCGAGGTGTGGGCGCCGCACGACGCGGCCGCCGCCGTGCGGCGTGCGCTGCCCGGCGACGACGCCGGCCGCGTGCACGTCGTCGTCCCCGGGGACGGGCTCACCCTCGACGGGGTCGAGGTCCTCGTCGGGGGAGGGGAGCACGCGGTCGTGCACCGCGACGTCCCGCGCGTCGCCAACGTCACCTACCTGCTGCGCGCCGACGGCACGACGGTGCACCACCCCGGCGACTCGCTCGACGTGCCCGGCGCCCCGGGGGTCCTGGACCCGCTCGTCGGCGCACGGCTCGACGTGCTGCTCGCGCCCGTGGCGGCCCCCTGGCTCAAGCTCGCCGAGACGATCGACGTGGTGCGGGCGGTCGACCCGCGCGTCGTCGTGCCCGTCCACGACGCGGTGCTGTCCGCGGCGGGCCGCGGGCTCGTCGACCGGCTGCTCGGCGAGGCCCGCACCGGCGGCACGTACGACTACCGGCCGCTGCGCCCGGGAGAGTCGCTCGACGTGCCCGGCACCCGGCGCGACGGCTGACCGCCGATCACAGCAGGGGCCACAGCGGCGACAGGATGACCTCGCCCAGCTTCGCGGCGACGTGCCGCGACTCCCACTCCTCGAGCGTGAGCTCGCGGGTGTTCGTCAGGTCGACCTCGAACACCTTCTCCATCTGCTCGGCCATGTCCGGGTCGGTGATCTCGAGGTTCACCTCGTAGTTCCCGGTGAGGGACAGGCGGTCGATGTTCGCCGTGCCGATGGTCGTCCACCGGCCGTCGATCGTCGCCGTCTTGGCGTGCACCATCGCGCTGCGGAACAGGTGGATGCGCACGCCGCCGCGCAGCAGCTCCTCGTACAGGCCGCGCGAGAGCCAGTCCGCGAGCACGTGGTTCGACCGCTCGGGCACCAGGACACGCACGTCGACGCCGCGCGCCGCGGCCGCGAGGAGCGCCGCGAGGATCTCCCGGTCCGGGATGAAGTACGCCTGCGTGATGAGCACGTGCGAGCTCGCGCGGTCGATCGCGTCGAGGTACAGGCCGCGGATGGGGAAGACCAGGTGCGCCGGCGCGTTGCGCGCCGCGCGCAGCCGCGGCTCCCAGTGGACCGAACCGGGGTCGGCCAGGACCGGCTGGTCGGCCGACCGGTTGGCGTTCCAGAAGTCCACGAACGCGTTGCGCAGCTCCCACACGCTCGGCCCCTCGAGCCGCACGTGGGTGTCCCGCCACTGCGTCGCGTACAGGGACCCGATGTTGTAGCCGCCGACGAAGCCGACCTCGTCGTCGACGACGAGGATCTTGCGGTGGTCCCGCCCGGACTTGCGCACGTTGAGCATGAGCACGCCGGGACGGAACACCGGGTAGCGGATGACGTGGACGGGAGCGGGCAGGTCGAAGAACGCGCGCGGCACGACGAGGTTCGCGAAGCCGTCGTAGATGACGTAGACGTCCACGCCCCGCGCGCTCGCGTCGACCAGCGCCTGCTTGAACTCCGCGCCGACGGCGTCGCCCTTCCAGATGTACGTCTCCAGCAGGATGCAGCGCTGCGCCCCGCGGATCGCGTCGAGCATCGCGCGATACAGGTCGTCGCCGAACGTGTAGAGCGTGGTCGTCGTCCCGGCGACCTCGACGGCGTCGGGCTGCGAGCGGGGGAAGGACGCCTCGACGGCGTTGCGGCGCCGACGGACCGCGTCCGCGACCACGAGCGCGCCCGCGAGGGTCACCGGGACGGCGGCGGCCGCCACGCACCCGCGGACCAGCAGACGGCGCGCCGCGCGCCACGACCCGTCGGTGAGGATTCGCACGTGCTCACCGTAGCGGCAGGCGTGCGCGGCGCCAGGGCGGCGCGACGGGCGCCCGAGGTGACCTGCGTCGCGCCCCCGGCGTGCGGCCCTCCCGACCCCCGCCGACCGCCTCACCCGTAGGCGACGAGCCGCTCGGCGGCCGGGTCGAGGTGCACGAGGCGGCCGCCGACCGCGCGGAAGGCACCCGGGTCGCCCGCGTACAGCTCGTCCCACAGGACGTCGCCGTCCTCGAGGTCGAGCGCCACGAACCGGCCCGACCCGGCGTCCTCCAGCGCGGACAGGGTGAGCGCGGCGACGTCACCGTCGGTGAAGGCCCCGACGACCGCGTCGACCGTCCCGAGGCTGTCCCGCTCGAACGACCACGTGGTGCGGCCCGAGGCCAGGTCCACGCCCCGCACCACGTAGCCCAGGTCCAGCACCGCGGTGCCGCCCGCCACGACGAGGACCCGGGACACCGTGCCGCTCGTCGTCCACCGCTCGGTCCCGGACGGGTCCAGGGCCTGCACCCCGCTCGGCACCGACAGCAGCCGGGTCGGGTCGGCCGTGCCGTCCGTCGCCAGCGGCACGAGCGGGCGCCCCGGCACGATGCGGTCGACCGAGCCGTCGGTGCGGACCAGCTGCGTCGTCTCGACCGCACCGGACGACGAGGCCGTCGTCGTGCGCAGGTACGTCCCGTCCCCGGACGGCACCACCTGGACGGTCACGGCCGGACCGGGGTCGTCCAGGCGGTCCCCGTCCGGGGTGAAGACGGCGCTCAGGCGGCAGCCGCGCACCACGAGCAGGCCGTGCTCGACGGTGGCGGCCGCGGTGCCCGCGACCTGCGGCCGGCACATGCCCTCGCGCGGGACGTCGTCGGGCGCCGCCGTCGCGCGCCACAGCACCGACCCGTCGGCCGCGTCCTGCAGCGCCACGGCGAGCTCGCCTCCGGTCCGCTGCCAGCGCAGCACCCCGCCGGGGACGACCACCGACTGCCCGAGCTGCGCACCCAGCGCCGTACGCGTCGCCACCACGCCGTCGGCACCGACCACCCACGCCTCGGGGTCGCGGTCGTCCCCGGTCAGGCACACGAGCACGTCCGCCCGCCCGCGCGCGCGCCGGGGAACGCGTCGTCGCCCGGCGCCGCGCAGCGCGCCGGCCCGCCGAGGGGCGTGGTCCACACGAGCGTGCCGTCGTCCTGCGCGAGACCGGCGAGAGCGTCCCCGCGGGCGACGACGAGCACGTCGCCGACCGCCCACAGCACCGACCCCGACGCGTCCGCCTCCCACGCCGGCGCGGGTGCCGTCGCGAGCGAGGACACGCCGCCGGCGGAGCCGAGCAGCGCGGCACGGTCCGACCACGACTGCCAGAGGCTGCTCGCGACGAACGCCGCCGCGAGCGCCGCCACGCAGAGGACCACGACACCGGTGCGGCGCCGGGCCCGGCGCGTGCGGGGCGCCCGACCGGGGTCGGGGTCCGTGGGGGCAGGGAGGTGCGCAGCGGGCCGTCGCGCGAGGGCCGGTCGTCCTGCCGCGACCGGTGACCCGGCGGGGCGGGCGAAGCAGACGGACCTGACGGGGGTGGCTGCGGGGCGGCGTCGTCGGAGAGAGCTCGTCGGCCTCGACGAGCTCGAGCCGCCGTAGCCCGCCGTCGCGCCGGTCCGCGCCCATGCAGCGCAGACTACTCCGCGGCGGCCGGCCCGTGGGGCGGTGCTGCGCCGTTCGACAGGGCGCCGCTGAGCGGGTGCGAGCGGATCGCGGCGGCGAGCTCGCCCTCGATGCGGTCGAGGTACACGCCGGTGGTGGCGATCGAGGCGTGCCCGAGCAGCTCGGCGACGACCTTGACGTCCCAGCCGTTCGCGGCGAGCAGGGTCGCGGTGGTGTGGCGCAGGGCGTGCGGTGTCGCCTCGCGCCGGTACTGGGGCGGCATGCGGTCGACGGAGCGGCGCAGGAGGTCGCGCACGGCCTGGGCGTCGGTCCGGCGTCCTCGCCAGGACAGCAGGAGGGCGCGCTGGGCGTCCGGGTCGTCGGGGCGCCGGGCCGCCAGGACGGGGCGCAGCCGTTCGAGGTACTCCTCGAGCGCGCCGGCGAGCGGGGCGGAGAGGGTGACGGTGCGCACGTGCCCGCCCTTGCCGTGGATGCGCCACCGCGTCTCGCCGGGGTCGCGGGAGAAGTCGTCGACGTCGCCCGCACGAGCTCGGACACGCGCGGGCCGAGGACGAGGAGCAGGGCCACGACGAGGGTGTCGCGCAACCGCAGGTCGTGGTCGCGGCGGGCGGCTCCCTCGGTCGGGTCCTCGGCCGAGGTGACGGCGAGCAGGGAGGCGGCCGACCCGGCGGACAGCGCGGTGCGCGCGACGCGCAGCCCGTCGCGCAGCCGCGCCGGGGGAGAGGCCCACTGCATCGGGTCGGCCTGCACCCACCCCGCGCGCGCCGCGTGGGCGAAGAAGCGGGTCACGGACTGCCGGAAGCGGTTCGCGGTGGCCGCGGAGCGGCCGGCACCGCCCGGCTTGCGGGCGGCGTCGCTGTACCGCCGGTCGGGCATGACCTGGTACCGCACGAGCACGTCGTCGACGTCCTCGCCGGTGACGTCGTCCAGCACGCGTGCGGGCCCGGCGAGCCGCGCGAACTCGCGCACGTCCCGCTCGTAGCTGCGCCGCGTGGTCGCCGACAGCACGCCGCGCAACGTCTGGCTGGCGACCGACGCGAGGTACCGGTCGGCGGCCTCGGCGACCGTGATGCGCTCGAGGTGCGGCGGCGCGACCATGCCTGCCGTGCTCCTTCCGACCGTGCTGTGCGGGCACCGGAAGCGTAGGGCCGGGCACCGACACCGCAGGTCAGACATGGCGCGCGACGTCGCCCACCGAGACCACGGCGCGGGTTCGCGCAGGACGCGCACCGGCGCAGGGTCGTGGTGCTCGGGGAGATGGGGCCGGCGACGTGAGGGGCCCAGCGACGTGGGGGCCGGGGGAGCGGCGTGCGCGCGAGCGCCTCGGGTCCGGTGCGACGGTGCCGCGGCGGGAGAGCGTCGGCCGGAGTGCTGGTGGGACGTCGTCGTGGCGCGCAGTGGACCGCAGGCGACGTCGACCTGCCGGTGCGCGCGCGAGCCGGGGTGCCGCGGTCGCACGCCGCGACGAGAGGGGTGACGGGGCGGTGACCCGATCCGTCACCACGGTGTTGACCTAAACACAATGGTTTAGCCGCTATGTCCGATTGGGGGAGCCTAGAACATGCCCGGCTGGATGGTGCGCAGACACGCTGCCTGCGGGCTCGCCGGCGGGGTCCGGTCACCGGGGTCGAGCCGTGCCGCAGGGCGCGCCGTGGGGCGCCCGTGGCGACGCGAGGCCCGGGCGCGCGTCCTGGGGGACAGCGTCCGCCAGGCCCAGGTGCCGGCTGCGGCCACGGCGACGACGGCACCCGTCAGGAGCATCAGGACGAGGCACACGGCGACGGTCGGCACGGCGACCAGCGCGCCCAGCACGCGACGAGCGCCCGTGGACGAGACGCGCGGGCCGGCGGACGTCACCGGCTGGACGTCGAGCCGGCTCGTGAGGTCGGTCGACGGATGCCGGGCCGCCGTCGACGTCGAGGTCGGCGACGGCGACGGCGCTGCCGGCGCCTCCGTGGGCCGCGCCGCGCCAGAGGCGCGCGAGGTCGTCGTCGGACGCGTCGTCGCCGCAGGCCGTGTCGTCATGCTCGAGGGGAGGTGGCGACCTCGTCCGGTGATGCGTGAGGCGGCCGTCCCGGCCACATAATGACATAATGTGCATTATCGGCGTAACCGACAGACGCGCGAACACCGGTGGATGCGTGGTCGATCACCTCACGACGCCGTGCTCATCCGTCGGCATCGGCGATCGCGAGCTCGTCCGAGCGCACGACCGCTCCCTGGCTGTCGGTGAGCTCGACCGTCAGCGCTGCTCCCGCGGGTGCGCCGTCCGGGACGGTGAGCTCCAGCTGCAGGACGCCGTCCTCGTCCGCGGCGATCCCTGCGGCGACCGCCGGCGCGGCGACGGTGTCACCGTCCACGATGAGCGCCGCCTCCGTGATGCGCATGGGCTCGTGCTCGTCGGGCTCGGACGGCGGGCCGGCGCAGCCGGTCGTCATCGAGGAACCGTGCAGCGTCACCACCTCTCCTGGCGACGCCGCCTCCTGCGACCACGTCAGCTCGGGCTCGTCGCACGCTTCCCGTGCCGCCGGATCGCCGTTCGCGCAGCCGGCAGCCATGAGCAGGACGACGGCGAGAGCTGGCACTGTTCCGTGGGCTCGTCGTCTCACGCCCAGGCATGCTGCCACGAAGCAGCGGCCGCGGTCACCCCAGGTGAGCGAGCCGGGCGATGTCCCGCGCGCAGGTGCGGCGCGGCCGTGTCGCTCCTAGCGTCGAAGGACCCGCGGCGCACCGAGCGCCGCGCGCCGACTCCTGAGGAGGACTCCCTGATGAAGGCTGACGCGATGCTCCGCTCGTACCCCGGCGACGTCGACCTGGACCACGACCTGCTGACCCGCGCGCTCGAGGCGCTGGCGGCGTGCGCGCAGACGTGCACCGCGTGCGCCGACGCGTGCCTCGGCGAGGACATGGTGGCCGACCTGCGCCGCTGCATCACGACGGACCTCAACTGCGCGGACATCTGCACGACCACGCTCGCGGTGCTGTCCCGTCACACGGGGTACGACGCGGCGGTCACCCGCAACCAGCTGCAGGCGTGCGTCGCGGCGTGCGGGGTGTGTGCGGCGGAGTGCGAGCAGCACGCCGGGATGCACGAGCACTGCCGGGTGTGCGCCGAGGCGTGCCGCGCGTGCGAGGAGGCGTGCCGGGAGCTGCTCGCGTCGATCGCCTGACCCGTCGGCCGTCCGGCCCGCGAGCGCCGGGGCGTTCACGCTCCGACGTACGCGGCGAGGTGCTGGCCGGTGAGCGTGGACCGGGCGGCGACGAGGTCGGCGGGCGTGCCCTCGAAGACGACGCGGCCGCCGTCGTGCCCGGCTCCGGGGCCGAGGTCGATGATCCAGTCGGCGTGCGCCATGACGGCCTGATGGTGCTCGATGACGACGACCGACTTGCCGGAGTCGACGATGCGGTCGAGCAGGGCGAGGAGGTTGGCGACGTCGGCTAGGTGGAGTCCCGGTGGTGGGCTCGTCGAGGACGAGCACGCCGCCGGACTCCCCCAGGTGCGTCGCGAGCTTGAGCCGTTGGCGCTCTCCCCCGGACAGCGTCGTCAGCGGCTGACCCAGGCTGACATAACCGAGCCCGACGTCCTCGAGGCGCGAGAGGATCGCCGCGGCGGCGGCGTGCGCGCCGGGCCGTCGGCGAAGAACGCGTGGGCCTTCGCGACGGGCAGGTCGAGGACCTGGGCGATGTTGAGGTCACCGAGCGTGTGCTCGAGCACGGCCGCCTGGAAGCGCGTGCCGCCGCACTCCTCGCACGGGGTGGAGACGGTGTCCATGAACCCGAGCTCGGTGTAGATGACGCCCGCGCCCTTGCAGGTGGGGCACGCGCCCTCGGAGTTGGCGCTGAACAGGGCGGCTTGACGCCGTTGGCCTTGGCGAACGCCTTGCGGATCGGGTCGAGCAGCCCCGTGTACGTGGCGGGGTTGGACCGGCGCGAGCCCTTCACGGCGCTCTGGTCGATCGTCACGACGTCGTCGCGGCGCGCGATGGATCCCTCGACGAGCGAGCTCTTGCCGGAGCCGGCGACGCCGGTGACGACGACGAGCACGCCCAGGGGCACGTCGACGTCGACGTCCTGCAGGTTGTGCGACGACGCGCCCCGGATCTCGAGGACGCCCGACGGCGCGCGCACCGTCTCCTTCACGGTCGCGCGGTCGTCGAGGTGGCGCCCGGTGACGGTGCCGCTGGTGCGCAGGGCCTCGACGGTGCCCTCAAACGTCACCTCTCCCCCGGCGGTGCCGCGCCGGGACCGAGGTCGACGACGTGGTCGGCGACGGCGATGGCCTCGGGCTTGTGCTCGACGACGAGCACGGTGTTGCCCTTGTCGCGCAGGCGCAGCAGCAGGTCGTTCATGCGCTCGACGTCGTGCGGGTGCAGGCCGATGGTCGGCTCGTCGAAGACGTACGTGACGTCGGTGAGCGAGGAGCCGAGGTGGCGCAGCATCTTGATGCGCTGCGCCTCTCCCCCGGACAGCGTGCCCGACGGCCGGTCGAGGCTGAGGTAGCCGAGGCCGAGCTCGACGAACGAGGCCAGGTTGTCCGCGAGCGCCTGGACGACGGGGACGATGGACGGGTCGTCGGGGTGGGTCCGGATGTCGTGGAGCCAGGCGGCGAGGTCGGTGATCTGCATCGCGCAGAGCTCGGCGATGTTGACGCCGCGGATGCGGGACGAGCGTGCCGACTCCGACAGGCGGGTGCCGCCGCAGTCGGGGCACGCGGCGAACGTCGCGGCACGCTCGACGAACGCGCGCACGTGCGGCTGCAGGGAGTCCACGTCCTTGGCGAACATCGACTTCTGGATCTTCGGGATCAGGCCCTCGTAGGTGACGTTGATCCCCATGGCCTTGATCTTCGTCGGTTCCTTGTAGAGGAGGTCGGCGAGCTGCTGCTTCGTGAACTCGCGGATCGGGCGGTCGGGCGGGTAGAAGCCGGACTCGGCGTAGGCGCGCACCATCCAGCCGTCGGGGGTATAGCCGGGGACGGTGATGGCGCCGTCGAGGAGCGACTTGGACTCGTCGTAGATGGCGGTGAGGTCGAGGTCGGAGACGCTCCCTCGTCCTTCGCACCGCGGGCACATGCCGCCGTGGTAGATCGCCTCGCGCACGATCGTCTTCTCGCCCGTGGCGGACGTCATGACGCCGCTGGCCTTGCGTGCGGGGACGTTGAAGGAGAAGGCGGTGGGCGGGCCGATCCGGGGGTCGCCGAAGCGGCTGAACAGCACGCGCAGGATCGCGTTGCGTCGGTGACGGTGCCGACCGTGGAGCGTGGGTTGGCGCCCAGGCGTTCCTGGTCGACGACGATCGCGGTGGTCAGGCCTTCGAGCACGTCGACGTCGGGCCGTTCGAGCGACGGCATGAAGCCCTGGAGGAACGCGCTGTACGTCTCGTTGATCATGCGCTGGGACTCGGCGGCGACGGTGTCGAAGACGAGCGAGCTCTTGCCCGACCCGGACACCCCGGTGAACACGGTCAGGCGCCGCTTGGGGATCTCGACGCTGACGTCCTTGAGGTTGTTCTCCCGTGCGCCGCGCACGCGGATGACGTCGTGCGTGTCGGCGGCGTGCGCCACGGCGTCGTCCGTGGTCGTGGTGCGGGTCGACGTCTCGGTAGCGGTCACCCTGGGCACTCCTTCAGCTGGTGGTGGGAGCGACGCGTCGGCGGGGGGCGTCGCAGGGCAGACCGCCGTCGGCTCGCGTACTCATCGTCGCACCGGCGCCGCGGCGGGGGTGGTCATCGGACCTCGTCGATGCGGACCATGTTGCCGGCGGGGTCGCGGAAGGCGCAGTCGCGCACGCCCCAGGGCTGTTCGGTGGGTTCGGAGACGACCTCGGCGTCGGCGGCCTGGAGGCGCTCGAAGGTGCCGTCGAGGTCGGTGGTGGCGAGGATGATCGACTGGTAGCTGCCCTTGGCCATGAGCTCGACGATGGTGCGGCGTTCGTCGTCGGTGACGCCGGGGTCGGCGGCAGGCGGGGTGAGGACGAGCCGGACGCGCGCTGGGACGGTGCGACGAGGGTGAGCCAGCGCATCGTGCCCTCGCCGACGTCCATGGTGAGCTCGAACCCGAGGAGGTCGCGGTAGAAGGCCAGGGACGCCTCGGGGTCGGTGTGCGGGAGGAAGGTGGTGTGGATGGTGATGTCCATGGCGTTCACGCTAGGTGGAGGCCGACGGCGGGCGCTTCTCGATTCCTGACCGGTCGGGTGGCCTGCTTGGTCACGCACGACGGGAGCTCGCAGGCGCCGGTCGTGCGGGCGCGTCGGGCGTACTCGCTCGGTGGCATGCCGACGAGCTCGGTGAAGCGGGTGCTGAAGGTGCCGAGCGACTGGTAGCCGACGGCGAAGCAGACGTCGGTGACGGTCCGGTCGCCGCGTCGCAGGAGTGCCATGGCGCGTTCGATGCGCCGGGTCATGAGGTAGGAGTAGGGCGACTCGCCGTAGGCGGCCTTGAACTGGCGGCTGAGGTGGCCGGCGGACATGTGCACGCCGCGGGCGAGGGCTTCGACGTCGAGGGGGTGGGCGTGCTCGCGGTCGATGCGGTCGCGGACGCGGCGCAGGAGCGCGAGGTCGCGCAGGCGTGCGGTGAGGGGGCGCTCGCGGCCGGGTCGGTGCGCTGCGTCGCGTCGCCGGTCATGGTGGTGATGCTGCCACGTCGGGCCAGGCGCGCCCACCCCTGCGGCGCGGGGTGCCGCGGGGTGTTGCGGGGTGGGTGGGGTCATGCGCCGGTGGTGCGGTCGTCGCCGGTGGACGTGGTGGGTGCGGTGGCGGCGGGGGCGGCGAGCTCGGCCTCCATGCGGTCGAACTCGGCGTCGATGGCGGGGTCGGGGCGTGCGGTGGCGCGGGAGACGAGGACGGCGACGAGGAGGTTGAGCAGGAAGCCGGGCACGATCTCGTACATGGCGTCGGCCAGGACGGGGACGTTGCCCCAGACGAGGACGGTGACGGCACCGGTGGCGAGGCCGGCGAGGGCGCCGGCGGGGGTGAGCCGGCGCCAGTACAGGGACAGCAGGACGACGGGGCCGAACGCGGCGCCGAAACCGGCCCAGGCGAAGGCGACGAGATCGAGGATGGCGGAGTTCTCGTCGAGGGCGAGGACGGCGGCGACGACGGCGACGGCGAGGACGCCGGCGCGGCCGAGGAGGAGCTCGATGCGTTCGGAGGAGCGGCGCCCGGCCATGTTGTACAGGTCCTCCACGAGGGCGGAGGAGCACACGACGAGCTGGCTGGACATGGTGGACATGATGGCGGCGAGCACGGCCGCGAGGACGAGCCCGGCGACGAACGGGTGGAACAGGATCTGGCTGAGGACGAGGAAGACGGTCTCGGGGTCGCCGAGGGGCAGGGCGGGGTCGTCGGCGAAGTAGGCGATGCCGATGAGGGCGGTGGCGACGGCGCCGGCGGCGGTGACGGTCATCCAGGCGAGGCTGATGCGGCGCGCGACGGTGGCCTCGCGGGGTGAGCGCAGCGCCATGAACCGCACGATGATGTGGGGCTGGCCGAAGTAGCCGAGGCCCCAGGCGGCGGTGGACACGAGCGTGACGACCCACAGCGCCGCGCCGTCGTCGAGGCCGGTGAAGAGGTTGAACGCGTCGGGGTTGACGGCCCGGGCCTCGTCGACGACGGCGTCGAGGCCGCCGAGGGTGGTGACGGCGACGACGGGCACGGCGACGAGCGCGGCGAGCATGAGCAGGCCCTGGGCGACGTCGGTGAGGGTGGCGCCGAGGAACCCGCCGAAGAGGGTGTAGCCGAGGGTGATGGCGGCGACGACGACGAGCCCCGTGAGGTACGGCCAGCCGAACGACGACTCGAAGAACTTGCCGGCGGCGACCATGCCGCTGGAGACGTAGAAGGTGAAGAACACGAGGATGACGAGGGCGGCCGCGATGCGCAGTGGCCGGCTGTTGCCCTTGAGCCGCTTGGCGAAGAAGCTCGGGATCGTGATGGCGTTGGACGAGATCTCGGAGTAGGCGCGCAGCCGGGGCGCGACGAAGCGCCAGTTCAGCCAGGCGCCGACGATGAGCCCGATCGCGATCCACGCCTCGATGAGCCCGGCGGCGTAGATGGCGCCGGGCAGGCCGAGCAGGAGCCAGCCGGACATGTCGGAGGCGTTGGCGGACAGCGCGGCGACGCTGGGCCGCAGCCCACGGTTGGCGAGCATGTACCCGTCGAGGTTCTTCGTGCGCCGGTAGGCGTAGTAGCCGATGCCCAGCATGAGGAGCAGGTAGATGACGATCGCGGCGAGCTGGTAACCCCGGTCCGACATGGTGACCTCCTGCGGGCGTCGGCGGTGACGGCGTCGTCCGACGGTACCGCCGCCGGCGGTCGCAGGCCGCTCGCGCGGGGGTGCCCGGCGGGTCTGCGAGTGCGGGTCGGCCCGCCTCGTGGTGAGGATGGCGTGGCCGGGCGCGGGTCCGGGGGTGAGGAGGCGTCGGGTGCTGGGGCTGGTGGGTCTGGTCGCGGTCCTGGCGGTGGTGGTGCTCGGGCTCCTCGGCGCGGCGCGGGCGCTCGCCGTGGCGCGCGCGGCAGCGGTGTCGCTGCCGCTCGAGTCGGGCGTGGTGCCGCGCCAGCACGCCTGGTCGCGCTACCACGTGCGCTGGTACGCGATCTCGTTGCTGTTCCTCGCGTTCGACATGGAGATGGTGTTCATGTACCCGTGGGCGGTGGTCGTCGCGGACCTGGGGCGCGGCGTCGGTGGTGGAGATGTTCGGGTTCCTCGCCGTGCTGCTGGTGGGTGTGGTGTACGCGTGGCGGGAGGGGGCGCTGCGGTGGGTGTGATCGACGCGGTGCGGCGCTGGGCGCTGGGGCGCCCGCACGTGCTCGTGGTCGGGCCCGACGACGGGCTGCGGGTACGCGTGCAGGCGGCGGTCGCGGCCCGCGGCTGGGTCCTGGCGAGCACACCGGCCGACACCGACGCGCTCGTCGTCGCCGGCGCGGTGACGCAGCCGGAGGCCGTGCAGGCGCTCGAGGTGCTGTGGTCGCAGGTCGCCGCCCCGCGGGCCCGTGCCCTGGTGCACGACGCTCGGGCCGTCGAGGACGCGCTCGAGGACGCCGCCCGGTCCCTCCACGCGGCGCCCGGCGCAGGCCCGGCGGACCCGTGGGCCCCGCTCCCCCCGTCCGACGACGACCACGACGACGACGACCACGACGACGACCACGACGACGACCACGGTGACGACCACGGCGACCACGGCAACCACGGCTCGATGATGGTCCGCGGGCTGGCGATGGCGTCGACGGCGCCCGACCGGGACGGTCTGGAGCTCGACGTCCTGCGCACCGCGCTCGGCCCGTGGCTGGTCGCCTGGCCGGGCGGCCTGGTCGTCGACGCGGCCTGGGCCGGCGACGTGCTGACGGACGTCTCGGCACGCTGGGTGCAGCGACCCGTGCCGCTGGCCGACCCTCGTTCCCGGGCGCTCGACGTGCTCGCCCGGGTCCTGACGCTGTCCGGGCCCCGCCGGCTCGCCGATCGAGCCGCGCGCGAGCGACGCCGTGGTGCTCGCGCGCCGGACGCGACGCGCGGGCCGCGGACGTCGCGGCACGCGTGCGCCGCGCACGCGTCCTGCGGTGGTCGCTCGGCGGTGGTCGGACGTCCGACGGGCAGGACGTCGCCGCGCACGTGCGCGCCTGGTGCGACGTCGTCGACGGCGCCCCACCTCCCCCGCCGCTCGTGCCCGACGACCTCGCCGGGCTCCTCGAGGGCACCGAGCTCGCCGCCGCCCGTCTCCTCGTGGCGAGCGCCGTCGTCGCGCCCGATCCCCGCGTCGCGCCGAGCCGTACGGCGGGAGCCACGGCGGGACGCACGGCGCGCACGCGCCTCCGGGCGGCGGCGCATGACGGGCGCGCCGGTGCTCGCCGGCGTCCTCGTCGCCCTGGGCGCGCTGCTGCTCGGCGGGGTCGTCGCGGCGCTCGACGCGGCCGTCGTCCCGGGCGTCGGGCGGCGCGCCGTGTCCCCGGTGCGGGAGGCCGCACGGCTGCTCGTCCAGCAGCCGCGACGCACCCTCGCACCGGACGCGCTGCTGGGGCGCACCGCCGTCGTCGCGGTGCCCGCGCTCGCGCTGCTCGCCGCCGCGTCGTGCCCGTCGGCCCGTGGTCGCTCGTGTCGCCTCGGCGGACCTCGTGTGGTTCAACGCCGCCGAGGCGCTGCTGTGGGCGGCGATGTGGATGCTGGGATGGGCGCCGAACTCCCCGTACGCCCTCGTCGGGGCCTACCGGTTCCTCGCCCAGGGCCTGGCGTACGAGCTGCCGCTGATGTTCGCCCTCACCACCGTCGGGGTGGGCGCGGGGTCGCTGCGCTCGACCGACGTGGTCGCCGCGCAGACCGGCGGCGGCTGGTTCGTCCTCACGATGCCGGTGGCGTTCGTCGTGCTGCTCGCCGCCGCCGCGTTCACCGCCTGGGGCCCGTTCGCCGCACCGGCCGGCACCGACCTCGCCGGCGGCGTCCTGGCGGAGTCCTCCGGCGTCGGGCGCCTGCTCGTGCAGACCGGCCGCTGCGCGTTCCTCGGCGTCACGTGCGCCGCCGCCGCGGCCTGGTTCCTCGGCGGCGGCGACGGCCCGCTGCTGCCCGCACCGGTGTGGTTCGCCGTCAAGACCCTGGCCGTCGTGGCGCTGGTCGTCCTGGTCGGCCGGCGGCTGCCCCTGCTGCGCCCGGACCGCGTCGCCGACGTCGCGTGGACCGTCGTGCTGCCCCTGACGATCGTGCAGGCCGCGGTCGTCGCCGTCCTCGTCCTCACCGGAGGGATGCCATGACCGGTCCCGTCCTGCTCGTCGTCCTCGGCGCGCTGGGGGCGCTCGCCGTGTGCGCGGGCGTGCTCGTGTTCGTCGTGGACTCGATGGCGCGCGCCACGTTCTCGCTGCTCGCGTCGTTCCTCGCCGTCGGCGCGTCGCTGCTCCTGCTCGACCTGCCGTACCTCGGGCTGCTGGTGGTGCTCATGATGACCGTCGAGATGGCGATCATGGTCGTGTTCATGGTCATGCTCATGATGAACCCCGGCGGGCTGATGCCCATGAGCATGGTGCACAACACCCGCGGCGCCGTCGCCGCCGGCGTCGTCGTGCTCGCCGCCCTGAGCGCCGGCATCTGGACCGTCGACTGGCCCGAGCGGTCCGGCGCAGCGCCACCCGACACCACCGTCCAGGTGGGCGAGGCCGTCATGGGCCCGCACATGCTCGTCATGATCGTCGTCGGCGTCGTCCTGCTCGCCACCATGATCGCCGGGCTCGCGCTCGCCACCCCCCGCGGTCGCTACGACCGCCTCGGCCCCGACCTGGACCGGCCACGCCCCGACGACCCCGTGGACGGAGGTCTGCCCCGATGACCGGGACCACCCTGCAGGTCGTGCTCACCGTCGCCGCCGCCCTCGTCGCCACCGGGATCGTCGGCGCCCTGTCCCAGCAGTCCGTCGTGATGATCATGATGGGTCTCGAGCTCGTCGTGAACGGCGTCGTCCTGGCCGCCGGTGCCGCCTGGTACTTCCTGTGGCCCGCGGTGCCCGACGCGCAGGTCCTCGTGCTGCTCGCGACCGTCGTCATGGCCGTGGAGATGGCCATGGGCTTCGCCGTCGCGCTCGCCCTGTACCGCGCGCGCCAGATCGACATGGTCGACGACGCGACGGAGCTCGAGGGGTGAGGGCGCTCGACCGGGCCGCCGCCCCCGCCGCCGTGGCCGTGCTCGCCGTGCTGACCGTCGGCGCGGGGGTCGTCGCCGCCCGCGCCGGGTCGCGCCCGGCCGTCGAGCTCCCGTTCCTGCCCGTGCCCGGCGGCGGCCTCGGGGTCGCCGTGGACGGGCTGTCCGCGGTCCTCGTCGTGACCGTGTGCGTCGTCGGGCTGGCCGTGACCGTCGTCGCCGGCGCCGACGACGAGGTGCGCGCGGCCCCCGCCCGGTTCTTCGCCTGGTGGCTCACGTTCGTCGTCGCGATGCTGCTCACCGTCACCGCGACCACCGTCCCCGCCCTGCTCCTCGGCTGGGAGGTCATGGGCGCCACCTCCGCGGCCCTCATCGCGTTCCGGTGGCGCTCCCCCGCCACCGTCCACGCCGCCTCCACCGCGTTCCTCACCACGCGCGCCGCCGACACCGGCCTGTACGTCGCCGCAGGGGCGCTGCTGGCCGGCAGCGGCGGGCTCGCGCTCGGCGACGTCGCGCGCCTCGACCAGCCGTGGGCCGCGGTCGCGGCAACCGGCGTCGTCGTCGCGGCGCTCGGCAAGTCCGCCCAGCTGCCGTTCTCCGGGTGGCTGTCGGGCGCGATGCTCGGCCCCACCCCCGTCAGCGCGATGCTGCACTCCGCGACGATGGTCGCCGCCGGCGGCTACCTGCTGCTGCGCCTGTCCGACGCGCTCACCGGCGCCGCCGGGGGCGTCGTCGCGTGGGCCGGGGCGGGCACCGCGGTCGTGCTCGGCACCGTCGCCCTCGCCCAGCGCGACCTCAAGCAGCTCCTCGCGGCCAGCACCGCCGCCCAGCTCGGCCTCGTCGTGCTCGCCGCCGGCGCGGGCGCCACGACCGGCGGCGCCGAGCACCTCGTGGGGCACGCCGTCGTCAAGGCCGGGCTGTTCGTCGCCGCCGGCGCCTGGCTCTCCGCCCTCGGCACCCGCCGCCTCGACGGCCTGCGCGGTGCCGCACGCCGCACCCCCGCGCTCGGCGCCGCCACCCTCGTCGCCGGCGCCGCGCTCGCCGGCGTCCCCCCGCTCGTGCTGTGGGTCACCAAGGACGAGATCGTCGCCGACGTCGAGGTGTCCCCCGTCCCCGGGGCCGGTGCCCTGCACGTCCTGGCGCTCGTCGCCACCGCGCTCGCCGCCGCCTACGCGGGCAAGGTCCTCGGGGTCGTCGTCCGCTCCCCCGCCCCCGGCGACCGGCTCGACACCGACCGGCTTGACACCGACCGACCCGGCACGCGCCACGTCCCGGCCCGCGCCGTCGTCGTCGCCGCGGCGCTCGCGGCCGCCTCCGTCGCCCTCGGCGCCCTCGCGCTGCCGCTCCCCCGCCCCCGGCGACCGGCTCGACACCGACCGGCTTGACACCGACCGACCCGGCACGCGCCACGTCCCGGCCCGCGCCGTCGTCGTCGCCGCGGCGCTCGCGGCCGCCTCCGTCGCCCTC
>NZ_MKKH01000031.1 GCF_001942335.1 Cellulosimicrobium sp. CUA-896
CGGTGTGTTCGCCTGCGGCGACCTCGTGGACCACTCCTACCGCCAGGCCATCACCGCCGCCGGTTCCGGGTGCTCCGCCGCCCTCGACGCCCAGCGCTACCTCACCGAGCTCGTCGACGCCGCCGGCCTCGCGGACCTGGCCGGCACCCCCGAGAGCCCGAACCCCGACGAGCTGCCGCTCGCCCTGGAGGAGATCCGATGAGCACCGTGACCGTCACCGACGACACCTTCGACGAGGTGGTCCTCAGCTCCGAGGTACCCGTCCTGGTGGACATCTGGGCGACCTGGTGCGGCCCGTGCCGCCAGGTCGCGCCGATCCTCGAGGAGCTCGCCGCGGAGTATGCGGGGCGTCTCACGATCGCCAAGCTCGACGCCGACGCCAACCCGGCGACGGTCGCCGCGGCCGGGGTCGTGTCGATCCCGACGCTGAACATCTACTCCGGCGGGCAGCTGGTGAAGTCGGTCGTGGGCGCGCGCCCCAAGCAGGCGCTGGCCGCCGAGATCGAGGAGGTCCTCGCGTGAGCGAGGCGACCGCGACCACGCGGGGGCGGCTGTCGACGCTGGACCGGTGGCTGCCGGTGTGGATCGGGCTGGCCATGGTCGCCGGCCTGGTCCTGGGCCGGTTCGTCCCGGCGCTGTCGGACGTGCTCGCCGCGCTCGAGGTCGGCGGGATCTCGGTCCCGATCGCCCTCGGGCTGCTGGTGATGATGTACCCGGTGCTGGCCAAGGTGCGCTACGACCGCGTCGGCGCGGTCACCGGCGACAGGAAGCTCCTGGTGTCCTCGCTGGTGCTGAACTGGCTGGTCGGGCCGGCGCTGATGTTCGCCCTGGCGTGGATCTTCCTGCCCGACCTGCCCGAGTACCGCACCGGGCTGATCATCGTCGGCCTGGCCCGGTGCATCGCCATGGTCGTGATCTGGAACGACCTCGCGTGCGGGGACCGGGAGGCCGCGGCGGTGCTGGTCGCGATCAACTCCGTGTTCCAGGTCGTCGCGTTCTCCCTGCTCGGCTACTTCTACCTCACGGTGCTGCCCGGGTGGCTGGGCCTGTACCCCCAGGGCCTCGACGTGTCGGTGGGGCAGATCGCGCTCAACGTGCTCGTCTTCCTGGGCGTGCCGCTCGCCGCCGGGTTCGCCTCACGTCTGGTCGGGGAACGCGCCAAGGGCCGCCCTGGTACGAGGACCGGTTCCTGCCCGCCGTCGGGCCGTGGGCGCTGTACGGGCTGCTGTTCACGATCGTGCTGCTGTTCGCCCTGCAGGGCGAGGCGGTCACCTCCAACCCGCTCGACGTCGCACGGATCGCCCTGCCGCTGCTGGTGTACTTCGCGGCCATGTGGGGCATCGGCGTGGTCGTCGGCAAGGCCGTGGCACTGGGGTACGCCCGCACCACGACGCTGGCGTTCACCGCGGCGGGCAACAACTTCGAGCTCGCGATCGCCGTCGCCATCGGCACCTTCGGCGCCACCTCCGGTCAGGCCCTGGCCGGTGTCGTCGGCCCGCTCATCGAGGTCCCCGTCCTCGTCGGTCTCGTCTACGTCTCACTGTGGGTCGCGCGCCGCTGGTTCACGGTCGACCCCTACGCCACCGCGCCCCGAGCACCCGAGCTGGAAGAGGTGAGGTCATGACCACCGTTCCCTTGACTGTCGCGGACCCGGACTGCGCCCCGCAGATCGAGGCGCACGCAGTCGGGACCGAGGTCGCGGGCGCGATCGCGGTCACGCTCAAGGCCCTCGCCGAGCCGCTGCGCCTGCGCATGCTCTCCTTCATCGCGACCTCGACCGCCGGGGAGGCGTGCGTGTGCGACCTCGCCGCGCTGACGGACGTGTCCCAGCCCACCGTCTCCCACCACCTGAAGGTGCTGCGCGACGTCGGCCTGCTGGGCTCCGAGCGGCGCGGCACCTGGGTCTGGTACCGCATCACCCCCGGGTACAAGGCCGCGGTCTCCACCCTGCTGGAGTCGTTCGCCCCGGCCGCGCTCGAGGCCCTTGTCGCCCCGCACGAGCTCACCGGCCTGGAAGACGTCGACGCCGCGCTCGACCGCCTCGCGACCGACCTCACCGCCCGCCACCCCGGCCTCAGCACCGACGTGGTGCTGGGCACCGTGCGCGAGTCCTACACGGCCCTGGCCCGCTCGGCCACGGTCTCGGCGCACCTGCTCGCCCTCACCGAGCGGTTCTCCCGCCAGCGCCTGACCGACCTCACCCGCGAGGCCGGCGCGCGGCCGCAGGTGCTGTTCGTCTGCGTCGCCAACGCCGGCCGCTCCCAGCTCGCCGCCGCCCTGGTGCGCCGCTACGCCGGCGACCGGGTCGTGGTGCGCTCGGCCGGCTCGACCCCGGCCGCGGACGTGCACCCCGCGGTGCGCCCCGAGCTCGCCGCGCTCGGCACCGCCGACAGCGAGGCCTACCCCAAGCCGCTGACCGACGACGCGGTCCGCGCCGCCGACGTCGTGATCACGATGGGCTGCGGGGACGTGTGCCCGGTCCTGCCCGGCACGCGGTACGAGGACTGGCTCGTGGGCGACCCCGCCCTGGCCTCCCCGGCCGGGTCGCCGCGATCCGCGCCGAGCTCGACACCCGCGTGCGCACCCTGCTCACCGACCTCCTGCCCGACCTCGACCTGCCCACCCCCTGACGCATCGGAGACCACCATGACCGAGAGCCCCGCCACGAACCCGTCCGCCCTGTTCGTCTGCGTCCACACGCCGGCCGGTCCCAGATGGCCGCCGGGTATTTGCACGCCCTGTCCGGCGGCGCCGTCGAGGTCCGCTCCGCCGGGTCCGCCCCGGCCGACCAGATCAACCCCGTCGCCGTCGAGGCCATGCTCGAAGAGGGCATCGACATCCGGGCCGAGCAGCCCAAGGTCCTCACCACCGAGGCCGTGCAGGCCTCCGACGTCGTCATCACCATGGGTTGCGGGGACGCGTGCCCGATCTTCCCCGGCAAGCGGTACGAGGACTGGGCCCTGGCCGACCCGGCCGGGCAGGGCATCGAGTCCGTCCGCCCCATCCGTGACGAGATCCGCGCCCGCGTGCTCACCCTGCTCGACGAGCTCGGCGTCACGCCCGTCCAGAGCGCGACCGCCTGACCGCATCGCCGGCGACGACACCGGCCGGTGCCCCGACGCCGATGCCGACCAGCTGCGGCTCGGCCGGTGCGGTGCCGCAGCACGCCGCGCCCGCGCTCTCGCCGTCGGCGTCCAGGGCGAGGTCCGTCGAGCACACGCCCGTCGCGGGCAGGTCCAACTGGACCGCGTCCGCCGCCGCCCGGTCCCCGGCGAGGGCCGCGGCGATCGAGCGCACCTGCTCGTACCCGGTGGCGAGGAGGAACGTCGGCGCGCGCCCGTAAGACTTCATGCCGGCGAGGTAGAAGCCGTCGTCCGGGTGGGACAGCACCTGCTCCCCGTGCGGGGGCACCGTGCCGCACGAGTGCTGGTTCGGGTCGATCAGCGGAGCGAGCGCCGTCGGCGCCTCCACCACCGGGTCCAGGTCCAGGCGCACCTCGCGCAGCATGTCCAGGTCCGGACGGAACCCGGTGGCGTTGACGATCTGGTGCACGACGACGTCCAGCGCCCCGTCGCGCGTGGTCCCCAGCACGCGCACCGTGTCGCCGGCCGGCACGAGACGCTCGAGCGACACCCGCCTGAGCAGGGTGAGGCGCCCGGCCTCCACGGCCGCCCGCAGACGGGTGCCGAGCAGACCGCGCGCCGGGAGCTCGTCGTCCGTGCCGCCGCCGAACAGGCGCCGCGCGGATCCGCCGCGGATCACCCACGTGATCGTCGTCCCCGGCTCGGCCTCGGCGAGCTCGACCAGGCTCAGCAGCGTGTTCGCTGCCGAGTGCCCCATCCCCACCACCAGCGTGTGCCGACCCGCGAACCGGTGACGCTCGGCCCCGAGGACGTCCGGCAGCGGACCCGTCACGTACCCGGCCGCCTCGGTCTCGCCGACGGCCGGTAGCCCGCAGACGCCCAGCGGGTTCGAGGTCGCGAACGTGCCCGACGCGTCGATCACCGCGCGCGCCAGCACGTCGCGCGCGACGCCGTCACCGTCGACCGTGCGCACCCGGTAGCCGCGGCGCTCCCGCCCGAGCGACCGCGTCTTGTCCGCCCCGTCACGCGCCACGGCCAGCACCCGGGTCCCGGTGCGCAGCCGCGACGCGATCTGCGGCGTCGCAGCCAGCGGGGCAGGTAACTGCTCACGAGCTCCCCGCCCGTCGGCAGGGTGTTCTGATCCGGCTCGACCCACCCCGTCGGCTCCAGCAGGCGCCGCGCCGCAGCGTCGATGTCGTAGCGCCACGGCGAGAACAACCGCACGTGACCCCACGACGTGATCGCCGCCCCCGGTCCCTGACCCGCCTCCAGCACCACCGGCTCGAGCCCGCGCTCGAGCAGGTGCGCCGCCGCCGCCAGACCCACCGGACCCGCGCCGATCACCACGATCGGCAGCTCGTCCCGCACGACCTCGCCCATCACCACTCCTCACACATTGAAGACCGTCGATGCGAGCATCGTGGGATACGCATCGACGAATGTCAATCCATGCGAGGATGGTGGGCGTGACGACGACCGACCTGCCCCTCGCGCCGACCGCCGACGTCGCCGGCTGCTGCGGACCGGCCGTCACCCGGGCCGTCGACACCGACGCCGCGCGCGAGCTCGCCCGCGCGTTCAAGGCCCTCGCCGACCCGGCCCGGGTCCAGCTCCTCGCGATCGTCGCCTCGCAGGACGGAGGTGAGGCGTGCGTCTGCGACCTCACCGCCCCCGTCGGGCTGTCCCAGCCCACCGTGAGCCACCACCTCAAGATCCTCGTCGACGCAGGCCTGCTCACCCGGGAACAGCGCGGGCGCTGGGCGTACTACTCCCTCGTCCCGGGCGCCCTGACACAGCTGGCAGCGTCCCTCGGCGAGGTCACCCGCCTCTGAGCGAGCTGCCGCCGTCCCGGGTGACTCGCCGCCACGCCGGCCTCAGCTCCGGCCGAGCAGCCAGTCCACCTCGCGGCGCAGCAGGTCGCGCCGGGACGGCGACGCGTACGACTCGACGCCGTGGCCGAGCCCGTCGTAGACGGCGCGCGCCCCGGCGCTCACCCAGGCCACGGGGTGGTCCACCCCGTCGTGGTGCGCGGTGAGGAGCACGTGCGAGGTCGGGGCGATGTCGAGCCGGCAATAGCGCTCGTCGTCGGCGACCACCGGGCCGAGCCCGGCGACGACGGGGTGGTCGCGACGGGCGTGAACGTCGCGACGTCCTGCGGCGGGTGCGTCGACGTGCCCGGCACCCACCGGCCGCCGAGGATCCCGGCCCAGTGCGGGCTGTCGGCGAACGAGTTCGCCGCCTGGTGCAGGCCGAGCAACGCGCCGCCGCCCGCCGCGAAGGCGCAGACGGCCTCGTGCGCGGGCGCCCACGCCGCGTCGTCGCCGTCGAACGCCGCGTCGGTGCGCCCGCGCCCCGCGTTCACCACGACGAGGTCGAACGACCCCAGATCGCCGAACGCGTGCGGGAACGTGCTGCGGACCTCGGCGTCGACGCCCTGCTCAGCGAGCAGCCCTGCGACGACGTGCGACGTCGCGGCGTGGTCGTGCCACGGGTCCTCGTACCGGCCGCGGCCGGCGAGGACGAGCGCGCGCGGCACGTCAGGAGGCGCCCTCGTGCCGTGTCGCGCCCCAGCCGTGCCAGCGCTCGACCTCGATCCAGGCGCTCACGCGCGGGTCCTCGCGGTTCGCGTACGGACGGTCGGTGTAGTGCGTCGAGAGGCGATCGATGTCGGCAAGCCCCTCGTCGTCGCGCATCTCCACGACGCGGCCGATCACGGTCACGTGCGTGTACCAGTCGTCGGCGAGCACGGTGAGCGACACGCGCGGGTCGCGGCGCAGGTGGCCGAGGCGCACCCGGGTCGCGTCGAGGTTGACGAGCACGCGGCCGTCGTCCTCCCACAGGTACCAGGTGGCGGCGGTGACGGGCGTCCCGTCGGACCGCAGGGTCGCCATGACGGCGGGGTTCGGCCGGCGCAGGAGCTCGACGGCGTCGTTGGGCAGCGGGGGTCGGGGCACGACGAGTCCTTCCACGACGGGGCTGGTGCCCCGACCGTAGGTCACGCGTGCGCTCGGCGCGAGGGGCGTCAGGCGTCGCGGTAGCGGAACGCGTCCCACGCCCCCAGGAGGTACTGGACGCCGAGCGCGCGGTCGTACAGCCCATAACCGGGCCGCGGCTTGTTCGTCGTGTTCTCGTCCCACAGGTGGCGCCCGTGGTCCGGGCGCACGTACCCCTGGTAGCCCGCCTCGGCGTACGCCTTCATGATCCCGGTCGTGTCGACGCTGCCCTCGCAGGCCCGGTGCGCGACCTCGGTGAAGTCGCCGCCGCCGAGGTGCTTGATGTTGCGCACGTGCGTGAAGTGGATGCGGTCCACGAACGTGCGCACGGCGTCGACCGCGTCCTGCCCGGGGTTCGCCGAGAAGCTGCCGAGGCACAGCGTCAGGCCGTGGTACGGGCTGGGGTGCAGGTCGAGCACCGTCGCGAGGTCCTCCTTGGTGGAGACCACGCGCGGCCAGCCGAAGACGTCGAACGGCGGGTCGTCGGGGTGCACGCCGATCTTGACGTCCACCTCCTCGCACACGGGGATCACCGCGTCGAGGAAGGCCCGGTAGTTCCGGTACATGTCCTCGTGCGTCACGCCCGCGTACGCCGCGTTCAGCTCGCTGAAGTGCGCGAGCCGCTCGGGCTCCCAACCCGGGAGGGTGAGCCCGTGCGTGGTCGTCTCCATGTCGGCGATGAGGCTCTCGGCCGACATCGTGTCCACGACCGCCTGCTCGTAGAACAGCGCGGTGGACCCGTCCGGCAGCGGACGCCACAGGTCGGTGCGCAGCCAGTCGAAGACGGGCATGAAGTTGTAGCAGACGACCTTCACGCCGGCCCGGCCGAGCCGCCGGATCGTGGTGCCGTAGTTCTCGACCGCCTCGTCGGGACTCATGCCGAGCACGGTCTTGCCGAGCTTGATCGACTCGTGCACGTTGACCGACTCCACGACCTCGGCGTCGAACGTGCGGGTGATCCCGCGCGCCCGCGCCTCGCCCGTCAGCCCGGTGATCCGCGCGACCTCGGCGTCGATCTCGGCCTGCTCCCAGACCTCGCCCGCCTGCTTGTGATGCAGGCTCCACACGATCGTCTCCACGCCGGGGATCTGGCGCACGTGGTCGAGCGTGACGGTGTCGTTGCCCTCGCCGTACCAGCGGAAGCCCATCTTCACGGCGCGTCCACCGGCCTCCCGGCGCCGGCCGCCTCGACGACGGCGTCCACGACCCGGTCGCGGTCGCCGGCACCGCCCGGCAGCTCCGGCAGCAGCCCCGGCAGGCGCACGAGCGCGGCCACGGCCGCTCCGTCGTCGGCCGCTCCGGTGACGAGCGCACGCAGCTCGTCGGCGCGCGGGTCGTCGACGCTCCGGCCCGCCCGCGTCTCGGCGACGACGTACGCCGCCCAGGCCGCGAGCGCCCCGACGACCCCCGGGGGGACCGTGCCGGCGGCGAGCAGGTCGGCGAGCGTCCCGCCCCAGCGCACCGGGATCTTCTGCGTGCCGTCCATCGCGACCTGCCGGGTGGTGTGGCCGGTCGCCGGGTTGGCGAACCGCTCGAGGAGCTGCTCGGCGTAGACGGCGAGGTCGACGCCGTCGGGCGCCTCGAGCGTCGCGATCGCGTCGGCCTGGAGCGCGCGGGCCCCGGCGGCGAGCGCCGGGTCGGCGACCGCGTCGGCGAGCGTGGCGTGCCCGGCGAGCGACCCGGCGTACGCGAGGTAGGAGTGGGCGCCGTTGAGCAGGCGCAGCTTCGCGCGCTCGTAGGGGGCGACGTCGTCGGTGAACGTCGCCCCGCCGCGCTCCCAGGCGGGCCGCGGGCCGGCGAAGCGGTCCTCGACCACCCACTGGAGGAACGGCTCCGCGACGACGAGACCCTCGTCGCGCGCGCCGAGCAGGGTCTCGACCTCGTCGCGCTGCGCGGGCGTCGTCGCGGGGACGATGCGGTCGACCATGCTGCTCGGGAACGTGACGGACGTGGCCAGCCACGCCCGCAGCGCGTCACCGGCCGTGCCCGGCAGCGCGGCGCCGACGGCCTCGTGCACGAGCCGCTCGAGGACCCGGCCGTTGTCGGTCAGGTTGTCGCAGCTGAGCGCCGTGAGGGGCGCTCCCCCGGCGCGGCGGCGCGCCGCGAGCCCGCGCACGAGCAGCCCGACGGCGCTCGTCGCGGCCGTGCTCGTGCCGAGCGGCCCGGCGGTGCGCTCCTCGGCGGCCAGCGCGTCGAGGTCGGCGCGCACCGCGTCGAGGTCCAGCCCTCCGTCGGCGCGGCGCGCGTAGCCCTTCTCCGTGATGGTGAGCGTCACGACGTGGGTCGTCGGCGCGGCGAGCGCCCCGAGGACGCGCGGCGTCTCCTCGGCGGGCCACGCGACGTCGGTCACGGACCGACGAGGCGCGGCGACGCGCCGTCGGGACCGACGGTGAGGACGGTGTACGCGCCGCCCTGCGGGCGCAGCTGGTCGCGGACCGACGCCGAGCGCTGCGTCACGCCGAGGATGCCCCAGCGCGCGTCGCCCGTGGCGAGCGCCGCGTCCTCGGTGACGACGGCCTGGTGGGCGCGGTGGAACGCGCCGATGCCGAGGTGGACGATGCCCACCTGCTCGGGGCGCACCGGCTCCGCGAGCCCCGGCGGCGTCGCGTCCCGGTGCAGGCGCGCCCCACCGGCCTGCACGGCCGCGGGCGGGTTCGGGTCGGTGGTCGAGGCGCTCACACGGTCTCCTGGGTCGAGGTGGGATGCGGGAAGGTCGGCGGGGCGGTCGGCGGGACCGTGGTGGACCCGCGCACGACGAGCTCGACGGGGAGCACGTCCGTACGGTCCGCCGAGTCGACGGGGGTGGCGTCCGTGCCGCCGGTGCCGGCCGGACCCGCAGCCCGACGGGCGTCGAGGGCGGCCACGAGGCGGTCGACCGCGCGCGCGCCGAGCCGCGCGAGGTCGGTGCGGACGGTCGTCAGCGGCGGTGACGCGAGGGTGGCGACGAACGTGTCGTCGAACCCGACGACGCTGAGGTCGTCCGGGACGGAGAGGCCGCGCTCGCGCAGACGAGCGACGAGCCCCAGCGCCACGAGGTCGTTGTAGGCGACGACGGCCGTCGCGCCCGTCGCGACGGTGAGGTCGGCCGCCGCGCGCCCGCCCTCGACGCGCGGCCGGAAGGAGCCGACGACGACCGTCTCGACGTCGGGGAACCGCTCGCGCGCGGCGTCGAGGCCGGCACGACGGCGGGCGTCCGACCAGGACCGGTCCGGACCGCCGACGTACGCGACGCGGCGGTGACCGAGAGCCCGCAGGTGCTCGACGGCGAGCAGGACGCCGTGCTCGTCGTCGGACGAGACCGCGGGGACGCCGTCGATGCGGAGGTTCACGAGGACGACCGGGGAGTCCGCGGCAGCCTCGAGACCTGCCTCGACCGCGCGGGGCGAGCAGAGCACGAGCCCGTCGGTCTGCGGCCGCAGCCCCTCGACGAGCTCGGTCTCGAGCGCGGGGTCCTCGCTCGCGTCGACGACGAACACGGCGTACCCCGTCTGGCGTGCGCGCGCCTGGACCCCCTTCGTGACGGACGCGAAGTACGGGTTCTCCAGGTCGGCACGACGAGCCCGAGCGCGTGCGTGCGTCCGGCGCGCAGGCCGCTCGCCGCGCGGTTGGGCCGGTAGCCGAGCCGCGTGGCCGCCGCGACGACGCGGTCGCGCGTCTCCGGCGCGACGCGTCCGGGCTCCGCCAGTGCCCGGGACACCGTCGAGATGGACACGCCGCTCTCGCGGGCGACGTCGCGCACCGTGACCATGGTCCTCCTCGGGGTCGGGCTCCGAGCGGAGCGTTGCGAACGATTGTAGGACTGTTCGCTACTGATGAAGCGCGCCTTCGAAGCGGCCGGCTGGCAAACGTTCGCAGCGCGCGACCGCGGGCAGCCCGGGCCGGCCGGGTGGGGCGCCGCTCAGGCCGAGGGCAGGGGCGCCCGCACCGCCGCCGCGAGCTCCGCCGGGCGCACCTGCGCGCCGGTCGCGGCGGCCTCGTGGACTGCGCACAGGAACCGCACCGTCTCGACGCCCTCGTCGATGCCCACCGGCACCGGCGCCGCCGCCTCCAGCGCCGCGACGATCCGCGTCCACTGGGCGAGGTGGCCGGCGTGGCCGATCGCGAGCGGGTCCGCCGCGCCGCTCGCGATGGTCCCGGAGACGGGGGCGGGCACGCCGGGCACGTCCCAGCGCCGCACCTCGCCCTGGCCGAGCTCGACGGAGCCGCGCGAGCCGTACAGCGCGATCGTGGCGGGGAAGCCGGGCGGTGTCGCGGTCGTCGTGGTGACGACCCCGAGCGCCCCGGAGGCGAACCGGACCGTCGCCACCGTGCTGTCCTCGGCGTCGATCCGGTGCGCGAGCGTGCCCGACTGCGCGGTCACCGACTCCACGGGGCCGCACAGCCAGCGCAGGAGGTCCACGTTGTGCACGCCCTGGTTCATGAGCGACCCGCCGCCCTGCTCCGTCGTCGAGCGCCAGCCCGCCGCGCGATAGTAGTCGTCGTCCCGGAACCAGTGGACGTGCGTCAGGGCGAGCCGGAGCTCGCCGAGCGCCCCGTCGTCGACGGCCTTCTTCAGCGCCGCGTGCTCGGCCTCGAACCGCCGCTGCGAGATCGTCGACACGCTCAGGCCGCGCTCGCGCGCCGCGCGCTCGACGCGCAGGGCGTCCTTGACGTCCAGCGCGAGCGGCTTCTCGACGACGACGTGCCGCCCGGCCTCGACCGCCGCGAGCGCGAGGTCGGCGTGCGTCCCGCTCGGCGAGCAGACCGCGACGACGTCGACGTCCGGGTGGCCGATCACGCCGTCCGGCTCCAGGCGCTCCGCCGGCCAGCCGGCGAGCTCGTCGTCGGTCGCGGCCCGGGCGCCGCTGTAGGCGACGAGCCGCACCCGACCCTCCAGCTCGCGCAGCGCCCGGGCGTGCATCGTGCCGATGCCGCCCATCCCGACGATCCCCACCCCGAGGCGGTTCGTGCTCACGGTCGTCCTCCCTGATCTGCTCGGTCCTGGTCTGCTCGGTCCCTGCCTGCCCGGTCCTGGCCTGCCCGGCCGTGGGCTGCCCGGTCGCGGGTCACTCGGCGGCGTGGCTCGCGCCGAGCAGGTCGCGCAGCCGCTCGGCCGCCGCGGTGAACCGGGGGTCGGCGAGCGTCGTGCCGTACTCGCGCCGGTCCGGCAGCCCGGGCTCGAGGACCTCGACGATGCGGCCGGGGCGCGGGCTCATCACCACGATGCGGCTGCCGAGGAACACGGCCTCCGGCACGGAGTGCGTGACGAGCACGATGGTCGTGCCGGTCTCGCGCCAGATCCGGTTCATCTCGATGTTCATCTGCTCGCGGGTGAGCGCGTCGAGAGCGCCGAACGGCTCGTCCATGAGGAGCACCCGCGGCTCGTGCAGCAGCGCCCGGCACAGCGCGACGCGCTGCTGCATGCCGCCCGAGAGCTCGTGCGGGAGCGCCTTCTCGAACCCGCGGAGCCCGGTGAGCTCGATGAGGTGGTCGGCGCGCTCCTCCGCGCGCCGCCGGTCCATCCCGCGCATCTCCGCCTGGAGCAGGATGTTCTTGCGCACCCCGCGCCACTCGAGCAGCGCCGAGCGCTGGAACGCGAAGCCGATCTCGCGCTGGGGGCGGGTGACGCGCTCGCCGTAGAGGCGCACCTCGCCCTCCGTGACGCGGCTGAGCCCGGCGACGATCTTGAGCAGCGTGGACTTCCCGCAGCCCGACGGCCCGGCGATCGTCACGAACTCCCCCGGCGTCACCGCGAGCGACACGTCGTCGAGCGCCACCGTCTCCGACCGCTTGGAGCGGAACCGCATGGCAGGTGCGAGACCTCGATGATGGGCTCGGTGCCGGTCGCGCGGGCGGGCGCCTCGCGCTCGGTCGCGGCCGTCACAGGTCCGCCCGAAGGTGCCGTCCCAGTAGTCGGACGGGGCGACGTCGCCCTCGAAGTCCGTGTTCTCCGACAGGAACGTCAGCGTGTCCGTCCACTGCTGCTCGGTGTTCACGCCGGGGGCAGGGGCGTCGTCGAGGCCGAGGAGGCCGATCGTCGCCTCGAGCTGCGCGGCGAGCACGCTCTCCTCCGGGGCCTGCTCCGCGCCGGCCGCCATCGCGGCGACCGCGGCCTCCGGGTCGTCCGTCGCCGCGAGGAAGGCGTCCGACGTCGCCTGCAGCATCGCCTGCACGAGCTCCGGGTCCTCCGCGATCGTCTGCTCGTGCGCGAGCAGGCCCGTGCCGAGCAGGTTCATGCCGAAGTCGGAGAAGGGCAGCGCGGAGACCTCCTCGCCCGTCTGGTTCTCGATCGTCGGCGCCTGGTCGTGGTAGAAGCCCTGGATCGCGTCGACCTTGCCCTCGATGAGCGCGGCGATCTTGCCCGCGGCGTCGACGTTGACGACCGTGACGTCGGCCGGGTCGACGCCGTTGATCTCGAGCCAGGCCGGGAACGTGCCGTACATGGCGTCGCCGGGCGTCCCGCCCACCGTCTTGCCGACCAGGTCGGCCGGCTCGGTGATCCCCTGGTCGTCGAAGAACTCGACCGAGCTCGGGCCGGTCTGCAGGAACACGCCCACGCTGCGCACCGGCATCCCGGACGTGATCGCGTTCGCGAGCGGCGGGGTGTCCGCCCAGCCGAAGTCCGTGTTGCGCTGCGCCACCTGCTGCACCGTGTTGCCCGAGCCGTTGCCGGGCTGGATCGTCAGGTCGATGCCCGCGTCCTCGAAGATGCCCTGCTCGACGCCGTAGTAGAACGGCGCGTGCTCGCCGTAGGGGACCCAGTTGAGGGTCACCGTCACCGCGGTCAGGCCGTCGTCGCCCTGACCGCCGGGGGCGGCACCGTCGTCGGTCCCGGACTGCCCGCAGGCCGCGACCGCCGCCACCGTGACGCCGGCCACGACCAGCGATGCTCCGAACTTGCCACCACGCATGGGAGAGCCCTTCTTCTCGTGCCGCCCGTCGTCGGACGGCGGGGAAACGCAGGAACGGTCGTGCGGGCCCGTCGTGACGCGGCTCACGCCGCGGCGAGCGCGACGTTGCCCCGCCGCGACGCGTGCCACGGGATGAGCAGGCGCTCGAGCAGCTCCACCAGGAGGAAGAGCACGACGCCGATGAGGGACATGAGGATGAGGTCCGCGAACAGCAGCGGCGCGTCGAGGTTGCCGCTCGCCAGCAGGAGCACGTAGCCGAGGCCGCGGTCGGCCCCGACGAACTCGCCGACGACGGCGCCGACGACCGCGAGCGTGACCGCCACCTTGAGGCCGGACATGAGCTGCGGCAGCGCCCCGGGGAAGCGGATCTTGCGGAACGTCTTCCAGCGCGACGCGCCCATGGTGGCCGAGAGCTCCAGCAGCTCCGGGTCGGTCGAGCGCAGGCCGGCGACGGCCGAGACGACCACGGGGAAGAACGCGATGAGGACGGCGAGGACGATCTTGGGCGTCAGGCCGAACCCGAACCAGACCACGAGGATCGGCGCGATCGCGATCTTCGGGATGACCTGGGCGAAGAGGATCAGCGGGTACAGGGCCTTCTCCGGCCGTCGGGGAGTAGACGAGCAGCACGGCCGTCGCGACGCCGATCACGGCCGCGAGCACGAAGCCGATGATCGTCTCCATCGTCGTCACCCAGGTGTGCTCGAGCAGCAGCGCCCAGTCGGCCACCATCGTGTCCCACACCGCGCCGGGCGCCGGTACGAGGTACGCGGGGACGAGCTCGCGCCACGCGACGAACCACCACACGCCGAACAGCGCGAGGAGCACCAGGCCCGGTCGCCACGCCGCGGACGCGACCGCGAGCACGCGGCTCCGTACCGCGGCCCCGCCTCGGGGCTCGCGCGGCGCGGAGGTCGCGCCCGGCGCGGGCCGCGGTGCGGTCGGTGGCGCGGTCCGCGCTCCCTGGGTGGTCGTCATCGCGGGTCCTCCGTGGTGCTCGTGGTCATGTCGTCGGCGGTCATGCGTAGGCCACCTGCTCGGCGTCGAGGATGCGGGTGAAGGCCTCCCAGGCCTGCGTGAACAGCTCCGGCCCGGAGAAGCCGCCGTAGGCGTGCGCCGCGCCGAGGTGGGGCTCGAGCGAGAAGAACCCGTCGAACCCGTCGGCCCGCAGCGCGCGGACCGTCTCGACCACCTCGCCGTCGCCGCGTCCCGCCGGCACCACCTCGCCGGTGGCCGCCGTGGCGTCCTTGATCTGGACATACTCGAGGTGCGGACGGAGCAGGCGGTAGCCGACGGTGAACGGGCGCACGCCGACCTGGACGAAGTTCGCCGCGTCCCAGGCGAGCCGCAGGTGCGGCGAGCGACCGACTCGACGAGGTCGAGGCAGCGCTCGGGCGTGTCGCCGTAGATGCCCTTCTCGTTCTCGTGGAGCAGCACGACGTCCGCCGAGCGCGCGACGTCGGCGAGCGCCGCCATGCGCCGCAGCACGACGTCGCGGTGCACCCGTGGCGCGTCGCCGGCCGGCACCCAGAACGAGAACACGCGGACGTACGGCGCGCCGAGCAGTCGTGCGACGTCGGCCGCGTGGCGCATGCGCGCGAGGTGCGGCGCGAAGTCGTCGTCGACGGAGATCTTGCCGACGGGCGAGCCGATGCTCGACACGCGCAGGCCGTGGCGGTCGAGGAGCCGCGCGGCCTGCCGGAGCTGGTCGCCGTCGAGGTCGAGGACGTTCGTCTCCCAGGCGCTGCGGACCTCGACGTACCGCAGGCCGAGGCCGGCGGCGACCTCGCACTGGGTCGCGAGATCGGGCGAGATCTCGTCGGCGAAGCCGGAGAGCGTCCAGACCACGGGTCGTTCCCTTTCGTCGTGGAGCCCGGCGTCGACGGCTCGTTCCGTCGGACGGCCTCTCCGTCGAGGTCGGTCGTCGCCCCGGGTCGTTCCGGGACGGGTCGTCGTCGTGCGTCGCGTCGGACACTATGGGCCCGCCGCGGAGGCGGACAACGAGTTGCCACCAGTTGCACCGGCCGTCGTCACCTCCCGCGCGCCCGGAGGCGCGCCGGAGCGCACCGACGACGAGCGGGTTGCCGTCGGTTGCCGCGCACGGTGCTGCCACGCGCGGCGCTGCCACGCGCGGCGCTGCCGCGCCGCCTTCTCAGGCCCCGGACGGCTCCGTCACGCGACCGAGGTCGAGCGCGACGTCACGAAAGCCCGCGGACCGCACGGCCCGCAGGACCTCGCCGCGCAGGGGCTCGACAGCCACGCTCGCGAGCTCCGAGCGCGGAGCCTCCAGCCGGGCCAGGTCGCCGTGGGACCGCACGAGGAGCTCGAGCCCCAGACGCCGCAGCTCGCTCTCGGCGGCCTCGACCTGGACGACCTCGTCCACCGTCGCGACGTGCTGGTGCGCCGCCTCGCCGGGTCGCGGCGGGAGGACCGGGTCGTGCGCGGCCGGGCCCGGCGGCACCGGGACCGGTGTGCACAGCTCACGTGCCAGCCGCTCCACGGCGCGGCGGTCGAGCCGGGCGTCGACGAAGGGCGTGCACGTGGCCGGTGCGGATCCCGGGATCCCGACGCCGCCGTCCAGGTCGTCGGGCGCGACGACCACCGCCAGCTCGAGCGCACGCGGCACGGCTCCCGCGTCGTCGTCGGCGTCGGTGCCGGTGCCGGTGCCGCAGAGGTCGAAGGCGACGACGCCGGCCGCGTGCGCGGCCTGGGCCACGGCGCAGCGACGGGCCGCGGTCGCACCGGGGCCCAGGGCCACGAGCGCGACGACGCGGACCGGACCGACCGCCCGGACGGCCAGGTCGAGGAGCAGCGCGGCGCCCGTGCCGCCGGTGCTCAGGACACCCACCCTGCCGCCGCGCGCTGTGGCGGCGATCGCGGCCGACACGGTCTCGACGACCGGGTCGACGTCCGCCCGCGGCGCCGCGCGCGGCGCAGGGTCCGCCGGTTCACCGGCGCCCCACGCGCCGGCCCGGCGGGGACGCGTGCACGCCCCCCGCCCGGCGACCTCGTCCGGCCCCTGCCGCCCGACATCCTCGCGCACGCGTCCTCACCCCGTCATTGCAGGCCGCGCCGCGAGAGCGGTCAAGCAGTTGCCACCACTTGCCTCGCGCTGGTGACACGCCCGGCGGGGCGACAACCGGTTGTCGCCCCGGGGCAGGGCCGCTACAGTCCGGCCGCATGGACAACGCTGTCCCCCCGGGGCCGAGCCCGACGATCTACGACGTCGCGAAGGTCGCCGGCGTGGCGCCCTCCACGGTGTCCCGGGCCTTCTCCCGGCCGGGCCGGGTGAACTCGGAGACCGCCGAGCGCATCCGACAGGTCGCGCACGAGATCGGCTATCGCACCAACCCGCTCGCGCGCGGGCTCCCGACCGGCAGGACCGCGCTGCTGGCGATCCTCGTCGCCGACGTGACCAATCCGTTCTTCTTCGAGATCATCCGCGGCGCGGAGAAGACCGCGAGCGACGCCGGGTACACGCTGCTCGTCGTCGACGCCCGCGAGTCCGACGAGGCGGAGCGGCAGGCGCTCGCCCGCACGCTCCCCCTCGTGGAGGGCGTCGTGCTCGCGACGTCGCGGCTGTCGGACTCCTCCATCCGCGTCGTCGCCAAGCAGCGGCCGACCGTCGTCATGAACCGGGTGATGACCGACGTCCCGAGCGTCGTCACCGACAACGCGCTGGGGATGCGACGCGCCGTCGAGCACCTCGCCGACCTCGGGCACACCAGCGTGGCCTACGTCGCCGGGCCGGAGGCGTCGTGGGCGACGGGATGCGCTGGCGGGCGTTCCGCGAGGCGACGCACGAGCACGGCCTGCGCTCGCGGCGCGTCGGCCCGTTCGCCCCGACGCTCGCCGGCGGGCTCTCGGCGGCGAAGACGCTCGTCAAGCACCCCGCGACGGCCGCGATCACCTACAACGACCTCGTCGCGATCGGGGCGATGCGCGGCCTCACCCGGCTCGGCGTCGACGTGCCCGAGGACATGAGCGTGGTCGGGTTCGACAACATCTTCGGTTCGGACTTCTGCACCCCGCCGCTCACGACGGTCGCCGCACCGCTGCGGCACTTCGGCGCCTTCGCCGTCCAGCGCCTGCTGGGCCAGCTGCGCTCGCCGTCCCCCGCGTCGTCGGCGCCGACGCTGCTCCCCGCCAAGCTCGTGGAGCGCGGCTCCACGGCGCGGGTCGCCTAGTCCCCGTCCGCCGCCGGATCGTCGGTGAGCGCCAGGGCAACTGGTGGCAACTCGTTGTCCGTCCTCCCCGGGGCACCCATAGTGGCGATGGCCCGCGCTGTCGTGCGCAGGCTCGGACCCACACGAGACCCTCGACGGAGAGGCAGGCTCATGGAACCCCGCTCGACCCCATCCCTTCCCGCACGCACCCGCAGACGGCGCGGCGGCCCGGCGACCCGGCGCAGACGGTCGGTCGCCGCGGCGGCCGCGCTCGCGCTCCCGCTCACCGTGCTGCTCCCGGTCACGACGACCGCGCAGGCCGACGTCGCGCAGGACGACATCCGGCCGCAGGAGCCCGGCGTGACGCTGCGGGTGTTCGACGTCCGGATCCCCCTCGACGAGTACTGCACGCTCAAGCCGGGGACGACCCCCAACGTCGACAAGATCATGCCGACGATCAACTGGACCTCCGACGACGACTTCGGGCTCACGGACCAGTTCGTCACCGAGGTCACCGGGTACCTGAACGTCGAGACGGCCGGGACGTACGACTTCCGGATCACCAGCGACGACGGATCCCGGCTCCTGCTCGACGGCACCGAGGTGGTGGACAACCCGGGCGCGCACGGCGTCCTCTCCGAGGAGGGGTCGGTCGACCTCGGGGCCGGCTACCACGAGCTGCTCGTCGACCACTTCGACAACGCGTTCGGCCAGCGGCTCCTGCTCGAGTGGCGGCCGCCGGGCACGGAGAACTTCGTCCTGGTGCCGAACAGCGTCCTGAGCACCGACGCCGACGTCACGCGCGTCACGTCGCCCGGACGCAAGTCGTGCGAGAACATCAGCGAGACCCCCGGTGACGGGCTGCCCCTGGCCGAGGTCCACCCCGACTACACGCTGACGGACCTGCGTCCCGAGGGCTTCGAGCCGCAGGTCACCGGCATGGACTGGCTGCCCGACGGCCGGATGGTCATCTCGACGTGGGGCGGCGACCGGCTGACCGAGCTCGGCGAGGTCTACCTGATCGACGGCGCGAGCGGCGACGGGACCGCCGAGGACGTGACCTACACCAAGGTCGCCGAGAACCTCACGGAGCCGATGGGCGTCAAGTACGTCGACGGCACGATCTACGTGTCGGAGAAGGACGGCCTGACCGCGCTCATCGACAACGACGGCGACGAGGTCGCCGACGAGTACGACACCTTCGCGACCTGGCCCTTCGGCGGCAACTACCACGAGTTCGCGTTCGGCCTCCTGTACGAGGACGGATACTTCTACGTCACGACCGGCATCGCGATGATCCCGGGCGGCAACTCCCTCGACCGCAGCTCGCCGAGAACCGCGGGTCGGTCATGAAGATCAGCAAGGACACCGGCGAGGTCGAGTACGTCGCCGGCGTCTGCGCACGCCGAACGGGCTCGGCTGGGGCGCGGACGGCAGCATGTACGTGGCCGACAACCAGGGCGTGCGCATCCCGACCTCCAAGCTCGTCAAGGTCGAGGAGGGCGCGTTCTACAACCACTTCACCAACCCCGACGGCCCGTACGACGACCAGCCGGTGACCGAGCCCGTGCTGTGGATGCCCCACGGAGAGATCTCGAACTCGCCGAGCAACCCGGTCACCCTCACCGAGGGCGTGTTCGCGGGGCAGATGGCGATCGGCGACGTGACCTACGGCGGCCTGCAGCGCGTGTACCTCGAGGACGTCGCGGGCCAGGAGCAGGGCGCGGTGTTCCGCATGACGCAGGGCCTGGAGTCCGGGGTCAGCAGGACCAGCATCGGCCCGGACGGCTCGATCTACGTCGGGGGCATCGGCTGGTCGGGCAACTGGGGCCAGGCGGGCAAGCTCGGCTACGGGTTGCAGAAGCTGACGTACGACGACAACAACGCGTTCGACATGCTCGAGATGCGCGCCGTCGACGGCGGGTTCGAGATCGAGTACACCCAGCCGCTCTCCGAGGAGACCGCGCAGGACCTCGCCTCGAAGTACACGGCGGCCCAGTGGCGCTACGTCGCGACGCCCCAGTACGGCGGCCCGAAGGTCGACGAGGAGGACCTCGACGTCACGGCCGCGACGCTGAGCGAGGACCGCACGACCGTCACGCTCGCGATCGACGGGCTCAAGCCCGGACGCGTGGTGAACGTGCACTCCCCGCGCCCGTTCGCGTCCGAGAGCGGCCAGGAGCTGTGGAGCACCGAAGCCTGGTACACGCTCAACCGGCTCCCCGACGGCTCGGTCCCCCCGCCGGTGTACGAGGCCGAGGCCGCCGACATCGGCGGCGGCGCCGGGTGGAACAGCAACCACGCCGGCTACACCGGCTCCGGGTTCGTCGACCGCAACTGGGAGCCCGGCGCGCGCACGACGTTCGCCGTCCGTGCCGAGGAGGCCGGTCTGCACGACCTCGCGATCCGCTACGCCAACGGGCAGAACGCCGACCCGAGCCCGCTGCCGAGGAACCTCAGCCTCTACGTCAACGGCGAGAAGCTGAAGCAGGTCTGGTTCGACAGCACGGTGAGCTGGTCGACGTGGGCCACCCAGGTGGAGACCGTCCCGCTGCGCGAGGGGGCGAACACGATCACGATCCAGCACGACGACGACGACATCGGTCACGTGAACCTGGACAACATGACCGTGACACCGTCCGAGCGCGACGTCCTCTTCGACGGCAGCGACCTCGACGCGTGGGAGGCCGTCGCGGGCGGTCCCGCGACGTGGCCGGTCGAGGACGGGTCGATGGAGTCGTTCGGCGGCGACATCCGCACCAAGGAGAAGTACGACGACTTCCGGATGCACGTCGAGTGGTACCAGCCGGAGCTCGACCCGTCGCAGACGGGCCAGGCGCGCGGCAACAGCGGCGTCTACATCCAGGAGCGCTACGAGGTGCAGGTGCTCGAGTCGTTCGGCCTGGAGCCCGCGACCAACACGGCGGGCGCCATCTACCAGCGCAGGCGCCGGACGTGAACGCCGCGACCCCGATGGGTACCTGGCAGACGTACGACATCGAGTTCCGGGCGGCGCGGTTCGACGCGTCCGGCACGAAGACCGAGGACGCACGGCTCACCCTGGTCTGGAACGGGCAGGTGGTCCACGACGACGTCGCGATCGAGGGCAAGACCGGGAACGGGAAGAACGAGGGACCGACGGCCGGGCACATCCGGCTCCAGGACCACGGCGACCCCGGGCCGAACCCGCGGTTCCGCAACATCTGGATCGAGCGTCTCTCGGACGTCGAGGAGGCCCCCGCGGAGGTCTCCGTCGACACGACCGCGCAGGTCCGGTGCCTCGCGGGCAAGCCGTACCTGGCCGTGCGCGTCGCCAACGACGACGCGGTCGACGTGGACGTCGAGGTCGAGACCCCCTACGGGTCGCGGTCCTTCGACGCGGTCGCGGCCGGCAGCAGCGCATACCACGCGTTCGCGGTGCGCGACGCCGACCCGGTGGCCGACGCCGTGACCGTCACGGCCCGGCCGTCCGACACCGGGGACGCACGCGAGACGGTGGCCGCTCCGGAGCACGACGCGCCCACCTGCGGCTGACGCCGCCGACCCGGGCCCGCCGCTCGACGCCCTCCGGCGCCGGGCGGCGGGCCCGGTCCCGTCTCCAGCCGGTACACCGGCACGAGCTTCTGCCAACGATTGCACCGCCTGAGGTGCCGCGGGCAGCCGATCTTATGACCTATGATGCAAACGTTCGCAACGATGCGCGAGGAGGACTCGTGACCACCATGGCTGACCACGACCAGGCAGCGACGACCGGGAAGACCACCGGGACGACCACCGGGGCGTGGTCCCTGCACCCGGACCGTGCGCTGCCCGCGGACCGCGAGCTACGGCCGCTCGCGCGCGAGATCTACGGCGCGACGCGCGGGCTACCGGTCGTCTCCATGCACGGGCACGTCGACGCCGCGCTCCTCGCGGACGACGCCCCGTTCGGCGATCCCGCGGAGCTGTTCGTCACGCCCGACCACTACCTCGTGCGCATGCTCGTCGCGCAGAGCACCTCGCCGCACGGCGCCCCGGGCGTCCGCGGCGTCCACAGCCTCGGCGTCGCCCCCCTGCCGGGCGCGCCGGACGGCACGCCGCCGGCCGAGACCGACCCCCGGGAGATCTGGCGCCGCTTCTGCGCCGGATGGCGCCTGTACCGCGGGACGCCGACGCGCTACTGGCTCGAGCACGCGCTGGTGGAGGTGTTCAACGCGCCCGTCGCGCCGTCCGCCGAGACGGCCGACCTGCTGTACGACCACCTGGTCGACCGCCTCTCCCGGCCCGAGTACCGGCCGCGCGCGCTGTTCGAGCGCTTCGGGCTGGAGATCCTCGCGACGACCGACCCCGCGCAGTCCCCGCTCGCGGACCACGCACGCCTGGCCGCCGACGGCTGGGACGAGCGCGTCGTGCCCACGTTCCGCCCCGACCCGCTCCTGCACGTCGACCGCCCCGACTGGTCGGCGCAGGTCACCGAGCTCGGCGCCGCGGCGGGTGTCGACGTCGTCGACTACCGCAGCTACCTCGACGCGTTGCGCCGGCGGCGGGCCGCGTTCGTCGCCGCGGGCGCCCGGGCGACCGACCACGGCCACCTGTCCGCGCACACCACGCCGCTCGACGACGCGGACGCCGCACGCGTCCTCGACGCCGCGCTGCGCGGAGTGGTCACCGCCGACGAGGCGCGCGCGTTCTCCGCGCACATGCTGTTCCAGATGGCCGCCATGTCGACCGACGACGGGCTCGTCATGCAGCTGCACCCCGGCGTTCTGCGCGACCACTGCGCGGGGATCGTCCGCGCCTACGGACCGGACAAGGGGTACGACATCCCCGAGCGGACGGACTACGTCCACGCGCTGCGGCCGGTGCTCGAGGCGTTCGGGCACCACGAGCGGTTCCGCATGATCGCGTTCACCGTCGACGAGACGTCGTTCTCGCGCGAGCTCGCGCCGCTCGCCGGCGTGTACCCGGCCCTGCGCCTCGGGGCGCCCTGGTGGTTCCTCGACACGCCCGACGGGATGCGGCGCTTCCGCGAGGCCGTGACCGACACCGCGGGCTTCTACAACACGAGCGGCTTCGTCGACGACACGCGCGCGTTCTGCTCGATCCCGGCCCGCCACGACCTCGCGCGGCGGATCGACGCCGGCACCTCGCCCGGCTCGTCGCCGAGCACCGGCTCGGCCTCGACGAGGCGGTCGAGACCGCCGTCGACCTCGCGTACCACCTGCCGAGGGCGTCCTACCCGCCGATCGGCTGAGCGCGGGCCGCCGGGGCCGTGGCGTCGTCGGCTCCGGTGGTGGGGACGTCGCCCGCGACCCGACGACGGTGGCGCACCTCCGCGAGCACGGTCGTCAGCCGCTGCGGGAAGTCGGGTGGCGTCCCGGTGGGCAGGTCGTCGACCGCGAACCACGCGACGTCCTCGCTCTCGTCGCTCACGGCGGTCGGGGCCGCCGGGTCCGCGAACGCGACGAAACCGACGTCGCGGTGCGCCCGGCACCGGCCGAACGCGGCGGCGAGCTCGTGCCGATGGACGTCGACGGGCAGGGCCCACGCCTCCGGCTCGAACGGCCGGAGGTCGACGATCCCGCTCTCCTCGCGTGCCTCGCGCAGGGCGGCGCCCGGCAGCGTCGCGTCGTCCGGCTCGAGGTGCCCGCCCACCTGCACCCAGAACCGGCCCTTGCGGTGGTAGCACAGCAGCACCCGGTCGAGGTCCGGGGACAGGACGAAACAGCTCGCGGTCAGGTGCTCGGGGCCGCCGTCCCGCGCGACGGCCCCCGCGCGCGCGGGCCCGTCCGCACCGCCCCCGCGCACGAACGCCGCGTAGTCGCCGGCCAGCGCGGCCTGCACGGCGTCGGCCGGTCGCCAGCGCGCGAGGGGGTCGAGGCGTCGGCGGCGAGAGCGGTGGAGGTCACCGGGGCAGCCTAAGGGTGCGGCTCGGCACGGCACGGCACGGCACGGCACGGGAACGCTGCGACAATGGTGTCCCGTGAGCGCTCCCTCTCCCGCGTCCGACGAGCAGGCCCTGTTCGACCTCCCGCCCGGCTCCCGCGAGGTGCCGACGCGCGTCGTGCTCCTCACCGGGGCGTCCGGCTCCGGCAAGACGTCGCTCACACGCCGACTCGGGCTGCCGGTCGTCGAGCTCGACGACTTCTACCTCGACCACGACCACCCCGGCCTGCCGCAGCGCTTCGGCATCGTCGACTGGGACGACCCGCGCAGCTGGGACGCGGCCGGCGCGGTCACGGCGCTCGTCGAGCTCGCCCGCACCGGGCACACCGACGTCCCGGTGTACGACATCCCGACGTCGCGCCGCACCGGGACGACGCACGTCGACGTCACCGGCGCACGGGTCGTGCTGGCGGAGGGCATCTTCGCCGCGGAGATCGTCGCGGCCTGCCGCGAGCACGACGTGCTCGCGGACGCGATCTGCCTGCGCCGCCCCCGGCTCGTGACGTTCTGGTTCCGCCTGCTGCGCGACCTCGCGGAGATGCGCAAGCCGCCGCTGACGCTCGTGCGCCGCGGCTGGGCGCTGCTGCGCGACGAGCCCCGCCTCGTGCGGCACTGGGTCGCGCGCGGCTGCCGCGCGCTGTCGCCCGAGCGGGCCGAGAGGGAGATCCGCGCGCTGCTGCGCTGAGGAGCCTCGGCGGGCCACGGTGCGCCGAGAAGCGCGTGACGGCCCCACGAGTCCGCCGACCAGGGGCCGATGCTCACGTCTCGTCGGGCCGCGTCGCGACCACGCCGGTCGCGCCGATCTCGTCGTCGCGCACCACGCGGACGTCGAGGCCCGCGCCCCGCAGCACCTCGACGACGGCGGCGACCTGGCCCTCGCTCACCTCGGTGAGCAGGTGCCCGCCGGGCACGAGCCACGACGGCGCGTCGACCGCGACGCGGCGCAGCACGTCGAGCCCGTCGGCCCCGCCGTCGAGCGCGACGCGCGCCTCGTGGTCCCGGGCCTCGGGGGGCAGGGAGGAGATGGCGTCGGTCGGTACGTACGGGACGTTGGCGAGCAGCACGTCGACGCGCCCGCGCAGCGCGGGCGGCAGCGCGTCGAACAGGTCGCCCTGGTGGGCGAACCCGTCGACCGCGGCGACGTTGTGCGCCGCGCACGCGACCGCCGCGGGGTCGACGTCCGCCGCGTGCAGCTCGACACGCGAGACGTCGCCGCCCCGGCCCTCGGACCGCAGCTCCGTCGCGAGGACGAGGCCGAGCGCGCCCGAGCCGCAGCACAGGTCGACGACGACGAGCGGCCGGTCGCCTCTCCTTGCGGACGCGGGTCCGGAGCGCCGGACGAGGCGCGTCGCCTCCTCGACGAGGAGGCCGGTGCGCTGGCGCGGCACGAACACCCCCGGGTCCACGCGGACCCGCTCGCCGCGCAGCTCGGCGCGGCCGAGCACGTGCTCCAGCGGCTCGCCGCCGACCCGTCGAGCGACGAGCTCCTCCAGCCTGCCCGGGTCCCCGGCGGCCGCCTCCTCCTCGAGGAGCGCGGCCTCGTCCTCGGCGAAGACGCAGCCTGCCGCCCGCAGGCGGGCGACGAGGGCAGGCGAGGGCGACGTCGGCACAACCTCACCGTAGCGGCGGGGTGGTCCGGGGTCCCAGCGGCGCGGTCGCCCGGGTACGACGACGGCCCCGGACCTCCTGCGGGAGGGCCGGGGCCGTCGTGGTGTCAGGCCGCGCCGTCAGGAGCGCGTCACCGGCGCGTCACTCCGCGCCGGCCTGCAGCTCACCGGTCGGGGGCAGGTCGCGCACCGACACGCCCGTGGGGGCGTCCAGGGCGGCGGCCGCACCGACGCTCACCGGGCCGCGGTCGTGGTCGCCCTTGGGGACCCCGCGGAAGGTGAACTCGCCGAGCAGGCCCTCGCCCTCGGCGTCGACCAGGACGATCTCGCCGGCCTTGAGCTCGCCGAACAGGATCTTCTCGGACAGCGCGTCCTCGATGTCGCGCTGGATGGCGCGACGCAGCGGACGGGCGCCGAGGACGGGGTCGTAACCCTTCTCCGACAGCAGGACCTTCGCCGCCGGGGTGAGCTCGATGCCCATGTCCTTGTCGCGCAGCCGCACGTCGAGGCGGGCGATCATCAGGTCGACGATCTGGATGATCTCGTCCTGCGAGAGCTGCGGGAAGACCACCACGTCGTCGACGCGGTTGAGGAACTCGGGGCGGAAGTGCTGCTTGAGCTCCTCGTTGACCTTCGCCTTCATGCGCTCGTACGACGTCACGAGGTCACCGCCGGCGTTGAAGCCGGTCTGGACGCCCTTGGCGATGTCCCGCGTGCCGAGGTTCGTCGTCATGATGATGACGGTGTTCTTGAAGTCCACGACCCGGCCCTGCGAGTCGGTCAGGCGACCGTCCTCGAGGATCTGCAGGAGCGAGTTGAAGATGTCCGCGTGGGCCTTCTCCACCTCGTCGAACAGCACGACCGAGAACGGCTTGCGCCGCACCTTCTCCGTGAGCTGGCCGCCCTCGTCGTACCCGACGTAGCCGGGGGGCGAGCCGAACAGCCGCGAGACCGTGTGCTTCTCCGAGAACTCCGACATGTCGAGCTGGATGAGCGCGTCCTCGTCCCCGAAGAGGAACTCGGCGAGCGCCTTGGCCAGCTCGGTCTTCCCGACGCCGGTCGGGCCGGCGAAGATGAACGACCCACCCGGGCGCTTGGGGTCCTTGAGGCCCGCACGCGTGCGCCGGATCGCCTGCGACAGCGCCTTGATCGCGGCCTCCTGGCCGACGACGCGCTTGTGCAGCTCGTCCTCCATGTGCAGCAGGCGGCTGGACTCCTCCTCGGTGAGCTTGAACACCGGGATGCCCGTCGCCATGGCGAGGACCTCGGCGATCAGCTCCTCGTCGACCTCCGCGACCGTGTCGAGGTCGCCGGACTTCCAGGCCTTCTCCTTGTCGGCCCGCTTGGCACCGAGCTGCTTCTCGGTGTCGCGCAGGCGCGCGGCCTTCTCGAACTCCTGCGCGTCGATCGCGGACTCCTTCTCGCGCCGCGCCTCGGCGATCTCCTCGTCGAGCTCCTTGAGCTCCGGCGGGGCCGTCATGCGGCGGATGCGCAGGCGCGCGCCCGCCTCGTCGATGAGGTCGATCGCCTTGTCCGGCAGGAAGCGGTCGTTGATGTAGCGGTCGGCGAGCGTGGCCGCGGAGACCAGCGCGGAGTCCGTGATGGACACGCGGTGGTGCGCCTCGTAGCGGTCGCGCAGCCCCTTGAGGATCTCGATCGCGTGGTTGAGCGACGGCTCGGCGACCTGGATCGGCTGGAAGCGGCGCTCGAGGGCCGGGTCCTTCTCGACGTGCTTGCGGTACTCGTCGAGCGTCGTCGCGCCGATCGTCTGCAGCTCGCCGCGCGCGAGCATCGGCTTGAGGATGCTCGCCGCGTCGATCGCGCCCTCGGCGGCACCGGCACCGACGAGCGTGTGGATCTCGTCGATGAACAGGATGATGTCGCCGCGCGTGCGGATCTCCTTGAGCACCTTCTTCAGGCGCTCCTCGAAGTCACCGCGGTAGCGCGAGCCGGCCACGAGGGCGCCCAGGTCCAGCGTGTAGAGCTGCTTGTCCTTGAGCGTCTCCGGGACGTCGCCGCGCACGATGTCCTGCGCGAGGCCCTCGACGACGGCCGTCTTGCCGACGCCGGGCTCGCCGATGAGGACGGGGTTGTTCTTGGTGCGCCGGCTCAGCACCTGCATGACGCGCTCGATCTCGAGGCTGCGCCCGATCACCGGGTCGAGCTTGCCCTCGCGGGCCGCCTGGGTGAGGTTGCGCCCGAACTGGTCGAGGACGGCCGAGCCCGACGGCTGGCCCTCCGTGGGGCCGCCGGCCGAGACGGGCTCCTTGCCCTGGTAGCCCGACAGCAGCTGGATGACCTGCTGGCGCACCTTGTTGAGGTCGGCGCCCATCTTCGTCAGGACCTGGGCCGCCACGCCCTCGCCCTCGCGGATGAGGCCGAGCAGGATGTGCTCGGTGCCGATGTAGTTGTGGCCGAGCTGGAGCGCCTCGCGCAGCGAGAGCTCCAGCACCTTCTTGGCGCGCGGCGTGAACGGGATGTGCCCGCTCGGCGCCTGCTGGCCCTCGCCGATGATCTCGGTCACCTGGGTGCGGACGCCGTCCAGGGAGATCCCGAGGGACTCCAGGGCCTTGGCCGCGACCCCCTCGCCCTCGTGGATGAGGCCGAGCAGGATGTGCTCGGTGCCGATGTAGTTGTGGTTGAGCATCCGCGCCTCTTCCTGGGCGAGGACGACGACCCGACGGGCTCGGTCTGTGAATCTCTCGAACATGTGCTGCTCCTCACGAGCGGCGTACACCTGCCCGTCGGACGACGGGTACAGCCTGACCGCATTGACTCTATGTGCTCCCAACGAGGCGCACCGCCCCCATATGCCGTTGTTCGCCAGGGGCGTGAAAGAGGGTGCGCGCCGTGACCTGACGCTCCGTCCGCGGGCGCCGGACGCGGTCCGACACGCCCGCCGCAGCGTTGACCGGGGACCGCGGCAGCGGCAGGCTCAGGAGTGCCGCACCCCACGGTCCGGCAGGAGGGTGGAGGATCCCGATGTCCCGACCGGAGCAGCACCCCGAGGACCCGGCCCCCCGGCACGACGACGACCCCCGCGTCGGTCGCCACCGTGCGCCCGGTACGCCCGCGACCTGGGAGCAGGTGGTCGACCGCTTCCGGGGCGACGTCGCGGAGGTCGCGGACCCGTTGACGTGGGGGCTGGACCTCGACGAGGAGACGCTCACCGGGGTCGGCGACGGCACGCACGACCCGAGCGACGAGCGGTTCCTGCGCTCCTACGTCTCGTTCGCCGGCGAGACGCTCGACGTCGAGACGCTGCGGGTCGTGCCGTCCGACGCGCTCGCCGAGGAGATCGTGCGCACGGCGCTCGGTGGCGCGCTCGCCGCGCCGATGCACGGGGAGGGCGACGACGACTTCCTCGACTCCTACCAGGAGTACCGCGCCGCCATGCGCGCGATCGTCGAGGAGGTGGACGCGGCGCCCCTGGTCCGCACGACGTTCGAGGTGGACGGCGTCGCGCGCCCCTGCGTGCGCGCGGACGTGCGCGACCGCGCCGCCGTGCTCGTCGTGGTCGGCGAGCGCGTGGTCGTCGCCGCCGGGCCGGTCGGCCTGCTCGAGCAGGTCGACGTCGTCACGGCGCCGCTGCGGGCGATCCTCCTGGACGACGAGCGGCCCGAGCATTAGGAGCACGGAGCACGACGGACGCACCGGTGGAGGTGGCGGGATGGGCGACGTGGTCGTCGGCGTGGACGGCTCGCAGTGGTCCGAGGAGGCGCTCGACTGGGCCCTGCGCGAGGCAGCGTCGCGGCGCGTGCGACTCACCGCCGTGCTCGCCTGGGACCCAGCGCGCCACCACGGGCAGGACGACACGGGCGACGAGGAGGCGCGCGCGCAGCGGCGGCGGGCGACCGTCGAGGAGTGGGTGCGGGCGGCGCGGGAGCGCACCGGCCTGGGGCCCGAGGAGGTGGCGACCTCGGCCGCCGAGGTGCGCGGCCGTGCGTCGACGTCGCTGCTCGCCCTGGCCGAGCGCGAGGAGTCCCGCGCCGACCTCCTCGTCGTCGGCCGCTGCGGCCGGGGTCGCCTGAGCCGTGCCGTCCTGGGCTCGGTGTCGACGGCGCTCGTCCAGCACGCGACGGTGCCCGTGACGGTCGTGCGCGGCGCGCGGCCCGACGCCTCGGCCCCCGTGGTCGTCGGCGTCGACGGCTCGTCCACGTCCGTGCACGCGCTGCGTCACGGCGCCGACGTCGCGCGCCGCTCCGGTCTCGCGCTCGAGGCCCTCTTCTGCTGGCAGATCGTCTCCCTCGCCCCGCTCCCCGACTCGTGGGGCTGGGCCCCCCCGCTCGAGGACTACGCGGCGTTCGCCGCGGCGAGGCTCGACGCCGCGATCACGGCCGCCGGCGTCGACCTCCCGCAGGACCGCGTCGTGCGCACCGTCCGGCACGTGCACGCGGCGAAGGGCGTCATCGAGGCGTCGTCGCACGCGGGCCGCCTCGTGCTCGGCCAACGGGGCGTGGGCGGCTTCGACCGCCTGCTGCTCGGCTCGGTCAGCCGCCACGCGGTGGAGTACGCGCACTGCCCGGTGACCGTGGTGCGCCCGCCGGGGGCGCGGCACGCCGCTGCGCACGACGACGACGCGCGGCAGGATGAGACTCCCCGACAGGCCGGAGACCACCCATGACCAACGTCGACCTCCTCACCGACGCGCACCTGACCGACGCACGGGCCGCCGCGAACGGCCGCAGCGCGGAGGTCGTGGTGCACGACGGCCCGCTGCGCCAGTCCGTGATCGCCCTCGTGGCGGGCGTCGAGCTCGGCGAGCACAACTCGCCGCCGGCGGCCTCGATCCAGGTGCTGCGCGGGCGCGTGCGCGTCACCGCGCTGGACGAGGGCGACACGGAGCTGGGTGCGGGCGAGCTGCGCGTGCTGACCCACGAGCGGCACGGCGTCACCGCCCTCGAGGACAGCGCGTTCCTGCTCACGACGGTGACGAGCGTCCCGAACCCGTAGCCCCGGACCGCCCGGCCGATGAGTCGCGCGACCCTGCCGGGTCCTCCCCTCGACCGGGCATCGTGCCCGCAGGAGGGGAGTGGACATGACCAAGGTGATCGCCGGGGCGACGGTCTCGCTCGACGGGTTCGTCCAGGACGCCGCGGGGAGCTCCGCCGCGCTGTACGCGGACTTCGACGAGCTCACCCGCAACGGGTACATGCAGTCGCTGCAGGACGAGACCGGCGCGGTGCTCATGGGCCGGCGCACGTACGACGGCGCCGAGGACCCCGACAGGTATGCCGACGAGTACGAGTTCCAGGTGCCGATCTTCGTCGTCACCCACCGCCCGCCGCCGGTCCCGCCGCGGCACAACGAGCGGTTGTCGTTCACGTTCGTCACGGACGGCGTGGAGGCCGCCGTGCAGCGCGCGGTGGCGGCGGCCGGGGAGCGGGACGTGACGGTCGTCGGCGGCGCGAGCCTGTTCCGCCAGCTCATGGCGGCCGGTCTCGTGGACGAGCTGTCGGTCGACGTCATGCCGGTCCTGCTGGGCGGCGGTCTGCGTCTGTTCGACGGCGACCCGGCGGCGACGCTCGAGAAGGTCGGGGTCGAGGAGTTCGGCGTGCGCACCTGCCTGCGCTACCGCGTCGTCCCGGCGGACGAGGCGGCCGCCTAGCCGTACCGGCCCGCAGCGGTCAGCGACACCGGCCCGCAGCGGTCAGCGACGCACGGCCCACGCCGCCAGGACGAGGGCCACGACGTCCTCCGCGACCGCTCCCGGCCAGTCCGGCCGCCGTCCGGCCGCGAGCACCGCGCCCACGCCCGCG
>NZ_MKKH01000032.1 GCF_001942335.1 Cellulosimicrobium sp. CUA-896
GAGCCCGGCCACCTCGTCACGTGGCACGTCACGACGGTCGCGCCGTGGACGACGCGCGTGCGCGCGGCGCGAGCGGGAACCTCGCGGAGGCCGAGCGGGAGCTGCGCACCGCCCTGCTCGTCGCGACGCAGGCGCTCGACACCCTCGACGTGGCGCGCTGGCGCGAGCGGCGGCGGGCGCGATCGCGGGCCTGCGCTCGGGCGGCGCCCCCGGCTGGCAGCTGCCGCGCGACCTCGACGCCCGCGCGGTGCGCGTGCTCGAGCAGGCGGTCCGGCTGCGGGCGATCGTCGAGCTGGCCACCGTCGACGACGGCGGCGCGGTGAACCTGTGGCAGGCCGACCAGCGGTCGACCGCCCTGCGCGAGGTCGACCGCGCCTCGCGCCGTGCGGTCGGGGCCGCGACGCTCTGGGTGGAGGGCACCCGGGCGTGACGCGCTGCGCGTGACGCGTCAGGACTGCGCGAGCACCGTCCGGTAGACGTCGAGCGTGCGCTCGCCGATCGCGTCCCACGCGAAGTGCTCCTCGACGCGGCGGCGCGCGGCCGCCCCCATCTCGGCGGCGCGCGCGGGGTCGGAGACCACCCGCGTGAGGGCGTCCGCGAGGTCCGTGACGAAGCGGTCCGGGTCGAGCGGCGTGCCCGTGCCGTCGTCGGCCTGGTCGATCGGCACGAGCAGACCCGTCACGCCGTCGTCGACGACCTCCGGGATGCCGCCCGTCGCCGTGCCGACCACCGGCAGGCCGACGGCCATCGCCTCGAGGTTGACGATGCCGAGCGGCTCGTACACCGACGGGCACACGAAGACGGTGGACGCCGCGAGCACGGCGACGAGCTCGGCGCGCGGCAGCATCTGCTCGATCCACACGACGCCGGTGCGCTCCGCCTGCAGCACCTCGACGGCACCGCTCACCTCGGCGGCGATCTCCGGCGTGTCGGGAGCGCCGGCGCACAGCACGAGCTGCACCTCGGGCGGGAGCGAGCGTGCCGCGCGCAGGAGGTACGAGAGCCCCTTCTGGCGCGTGATGCGGCCGACGAAGACGACGGCCGGCCGCTGCGGGTCGATCCCGAGCTCGCGGACGACCCGGTCGGCGACGACGACGTCGGCCTCGCGCTCCGGGCGCCGCCAGCCGTCGAGGTCGATCCCGTTGTGCACGACGTGCACCTTCGCGGGGTCGACCTGCGGGTACACGCGCAGGATGTCCTCGCGCATGCCGGCCGACACGGCCACCACGCCGGCCGCGCCCTCGTACGCGGTGCGCTCCGCCCAGGACGACAGGGCGTACCCGCCGCCGAGCTGCTCGGCCTTCCACGGGCGCAGCGGCTCGAGCGAGTGCGCGGACACCACGTGCGGCACCCCGTGCAGCAGGCCCGCCAGGTGCCCGCCCAGGTTCGCGTACCAGGTGTGGGAGTGGACGAGGTCGGCGCCCGCGACGTCCCCGGCCATCTCGAGGTCGACGCCGAAGGTGCCGAGCGCGGCGTTCGACCGCGCCAGGCGCCGGGCACCGAGTACCCCGTGACGCCGTCCTCGCCCCGCGGCCCGTCGAAGCACCGCACGCGCACGTCGACGTGGCGGCGCAGCACGCTCGAGAGCTCGGCGACGTGCACGCCGGCACCGCCGTAGACGTGGGGCGGGTACTCGCGGGTCAGCAGGTCGACTCTCACGCGCCACACGCTAGCCCACCAGGATGCGGGTCGTGCTGCGAGGGTCCCACCCGAGGGACTACCGTGCGGGCATGGCCGCCGCACCCCGAGTCCTCGCCATCGTCCTCGCCGGGGGCGAGGGCAAGCGCCTCATGCCGCTCACGGAGTCGAGGGCGAAGCCGGCCGTGCCGTTCGGCGGCATCTACCGGCTCGTGGACTTCGCGCTGTCGAACCTCGTGAACTCGCACTACCTGAAGATCGTGGTGCTCACGCAGTACAAGTCGCACAGCCTCGACCGCCACATCACCAAGACGTGGCGCATGTCGGCCCTGCTCGGCAACTACGTGGCCCCGGTGCCGGCGCAGCAGCGCGTCGGCAAGCACTGGTACCTCGGCAGCGCCGACGCCATCTACCAGTGCCTCAACATCATCGACGACGAGCGGCCGGACATCGTCGTCGTCGTCGGCGCGGACCACGTCTACCGCATGGACTTCTCGCAGATGGTCGACGCCCACGTCGAGTCGGGCGCGCAGCTCACCGTCGCGGGCATCCGCCAGCCGATCACCATGGCGGACCAGTTCGGCGTCATCGAGACGGACGCCAAGGACCCCACGCGGATCGCGGCGTTCCGGGAGAAGCCGAAGGACCCGGTCGGCCTTCCCGACTCCCCGCGCGAGGTGCTCGCGTCGATGGGCAACTACGTCATGGACGCCGACGCCCTCGTCGACGCGGTCACCGCCGACGCCGCGGACGGCGAGTCCCGCCACGACATGGGCGGCGACATCGTGCCCGCCTTCGTGGAGAAGGGCGCGGCCTCCGTCTACGACTTCATCCGCAACGACGTGCCCGGCTCGACGGACCGCGACCGCGACTACTGGCGCGACGTCGGGACGATCGACTCGTACTACGAGGCGAACAAGGACCTCATCGCGGTCACGCCGGTGTTCAACCTCTACAACGAGGAGTGGCCGCTGCACACCGGGTACACGGGCCTGCCGCCGGCGAAGTTCGTGCACGCCGGCCGCGGCCGGCTCGGTCACGCCGCGGACTCGATCGTGTCCCCCGGCGTCATCATCTCCGGGGCGACGGCCGTGGGCTCCGTCCTGTCCCCCGGCGTCTACCTCCACTCGTGGTCGTCGGTCTCGGACTCCGTGCTCATGGACGGGGTGCAGGTGCACCGCCACGCGCAGGTGCACCGGGCGATCATCGACAAGAACGTCGTCATCAAGGAGCAGGCGCGCATCGGTCTCGACCCCGAGCAGGACCGCGCCCGCGGCTTCACCGTCACCGACAGCGGCATCACGGTCGTGCCGAAGGGCACGGTCGTCGAGTGAGCACGTCGCCCACCGGCGCGCGACCCGCACGCCTGCTCGTCATGGACGTCGACTCGACGCTCATCGCGCAGGAGGTCATCGAGCTCCTCGCCGACCACGCCGGCACGCGTGAGCAGGTCGCGGCCGTCACCGAGCGGGCGATGCGGGGCGAGATCGACTTCGCCGCGTCGTTGCGCGAGCGCGTCGCGACGCTCGAGGGGGTCCCGGTCGAGGCGTTCGCGGACGTCCGTCGCCGCGCGACGTTCACGGCCGGCGCGCCGGAGCTCGTCGCCGAGGCGCGGCGGCGCGGCTGGGAGGTCGGCCTCGTCTCCGGCGGCTTCGAGGAGGTCGTCGCGCCGCTCGCCGCCGAGCTGGGCATCACGCTCTACCGCGCCAACCGGCTGGAGGCGTCCGGCGGCCGGCTCACCGGCCGCACGATCGGGCCGGTGGTGGACCGCGCCGCCAAGGCGGCGACCCTGCTCGACTTCGCCGCCCGCCTCGGCGTCGAGCCCGAGGACACGATCGCCGTGGGCGACGGCGCCAACGACCTCGACATGATCGCCGCGGCGGGTGTCGGCATCGCGTTCGCCGCCAAGCCGCTCGTGCGCCGGCAGGCGCCGTACGCCGTCGACGGCCCCCGGCTCGACGCGGTGCTCGACGTCGTGGACCGGGCGGACGCCGCGCGGCGCCAGGTGGAGGACGTCAGGCCGGCGGCCGGCCCACGAAGGTGAGCAGCGCGCCGCGCGCGCCCCACGTCTCCCAGGGCTCCGCGGACTCCAGCACGCTGTAGGTGGCGGTCGGCACCCCGACCTGCACCTGGGCGAGCGCACCGCCGTCGGACGCCGGGTCCGCGAGGAACGACGCCGTCGCCGCCATGGTCGGCTCGTGCCCGACGACGAGGAGCGTGCGCACCCGGGCGTCGGTCTGCCGGACCAGGCCCAGCACGTCCTCGACGTCGGCCGCGTAGAGCGCGTCGCTCACGGTGAGCTCCGGCTCCGCGTCCCCGAGGTGCGCCGCGAGGAGCTCCCACGTCTGGCGGGTGCGCAGCGCGGACGAGCACAGCACGCGCTCCGGCACGAGGCCGCCGTCGCGCAGCGCGACGCCGACGCGGCCGGCCTGGCGACGACCGTCGAGCCGCAGGGGGCGCAGGACGTCGTCGACCGCGCCGGCGCGCTCCGCCTTGGCGTGGCGCAGCAGGACGAGCCGGTGCACAGCGCCGTCCGCGGCGGGCGTCACGGCCGTCACTGACCCATCGCGTGCACGCCGCCGTCGACGTGCACGATCTCACCCGTCGTCGCCGGGAACCAGTCCGAGAGCAGGGCGACGACCGCGCGCGCGGCCGGCTCGGCCGTCGTCTGGTCCCAGCCCAGCGGCGCGCGGTCCGGCCACGCGTCCTCCATGGTCTCGAAGCCGGGGATCGACTTGGCGGCGGTGGTGCGGATCGGGCCGGCGGACACGAGGTTCGCCCGGATGCCGTCCGGGCCGAGGTCGCGCGCGAGGTAGCGGTTGGCCGACTCCAGGCCCGCCTTGGCGACGCCCATCCAGTCGTACACCGGCCAGGCGAACTGCGCGTCGAACGTGAGCCCGACGAGCGCGCCGCCGTCCGTCATGAGCGGCCTCGCCGCCGTCGCGAGCGACTTGTAGGAGAACGTGGAGACCTGCAGCGCGGTCGCGACGTCCTCCCACGCGGCCGACAGGAAGTTGCCGCCCATCACGGACTGGGGCGCGAAACCGATGGAGTGCACGACGCCGTCGAGGGTGTCCACGTGCTCGCGCACGGCGTCGGCGAGGCCGTCGAGGTCGGACTGGTCGGTGACGTCGAGCTGGACGACGGGAGCCTCGACCGGCAGGCGCTTGGCGAAGGCCTGCGTGAGCTTCATCTGACGGCCGAACGAGGAGAGGACCACCTGGGCGCCCTCCTCCTGGGCGAGGCGCGCCGCGTGGAACGCGATCGAGGAGTCCGTGAGGACCCCGGTCACCAGGAGCTTCTTGCCGTCGAGCAGACCCATCGGTTTCCTTCCGTCGTGCACCCGGTGGGCGGGCGCGCTGGGGCGAGCGTACTGAAGAACGTGCTGGAGAAGAGGGGGCGGGGCCCGCCACGGGACGTGCGCCGGGGCTCAGTGCCCCATGCCGAGGCCGCCGTCGACCGGGATCACGGCCCCGGAGACGTACGCGGCGGCGTCGGACGCGAGGAACTGCACGACCCCGGCGACCTCCTCGGGCCGCGCGAACCGGCCCGCGGGGATCTGCGCCTTGTACGCGTCCTGGCGCTCCTGCGGGAGCTCGGCGGTCATGGCCGTGTCGATGAAGCCGGGCGCGACGACGTTCGCCGTGATGCCGCGCGAGCCGAGCTCGCGCGTGATCGAGCGCGCCATGCCCACGAGCCCGGCCTTGGACGCGCCGTAGTTCACCTGGCCGGCGCCGCCGTAGAGGCCGATGACGGAGGAGACGAGCACGATGCGCCCGCGGCGCTGCCGGATCATGCCCTTCGTCACACGGCGCACGCAGCGGAAGGTGCCCGTGAGGTTGACGTCGATCACGGACTCGAAGTCCTCGTCGGTCATCCGCAGCAGGAGCTGGTCGCGCGTCACGCCCGCGTTGGCCACGAGCACCTCGACGGGGCCGAGCGCGTCCTCGATCTCGGTGAACGCCGCGTCGACCGCGGCCGTGTCCGTGATGTCGGCCACGGCACCGATCACCCCGTCGGGCAGGTCGCCGCCGCGGTACACCGTGGCGACGCGGTCCCCGTTCGCCACGAACCGCTCGGCGACGGCGCGTCCGATCCCCCGGGCGGCGCCGGTGACGACGACGGTGCGCGGGGCGGCTGAGGTGGCTTCGGACACGGGTGCTCCTCGGTGGGGACGATCGGGGGACGTGCCGAACCTACCGTGCGCGCCCGGCGCGGTGCGCGCGCGGACCGTCACACCTCCCCCAGGCGCTTTGTGGGGTCCGCACAAAACGTAGACTGGATGGGTGAGCAGACGACGCGCGGGCGGGCGGCCGGTCGACCCCGTCCCGAGCATCACCGCCGCGCCCGAGCCGCTGGCGCAGGACCAGGCGCGCCGCACGCGCCGGTACCTCGTGCAGATGGGCATCCGTGTCGTGTGCTTCCTCGCCGCGATCGCGGTCGCGGACCGGCTGCCCTGGCTCACGCTCGTGCTCGCCGCGGCGGCTGTCGTGCTGCCGTACAGCGCCGTGCTGTTCGCGAACGCCGGACGCGACCAGGCCCACTACGACACGTCCCCGATGGAGCACCAGCAGCTGCCGCCCGGCGGTGCGCCCGGTGGCCGCGGCCTCGGCCCGGGGACCGACCCGAGGAGGACCGGTGATCGACGTGCTGGGCATCGCCGACCCCGTCGGCGACGACGAGCTCGTGTGCAGCGCGAAGGGCTGCCGCGAGCCCGCGGCGTGGGGGCTGCTGTGGAACAACCCCAAGCTCCACACCCCCGAGCGCCGCAAGGTGTGGCTCGCGTGCGACGACCACCGCGAGCACCTCGAGACGTTCCTCGGCGCGCGCTCGTTCTGGCGCACGACGGTCCCCGTCGACGAGCTCGAGCGCCGGACGACCCCGTGACGCCTGCGCCCCTCCCCGCGACGCAGCGCCTCACGCCGGTCCCGACGCCGCAGCGCGAGACGGCGGACGCCCACCAGCCGCGTACCCCGCGCCAGTGGGTGACGCTCGCCGTCGGCGTGGTGGTGCTCGTCGCGCTGTGCCTCGTGGCCGGGCGCTGGCAGTGGAACCGCTACGTGGACCGCGAGGCCGAGATCCAGCGCATCGAGGCGAACTACACCGCCGCGCCGGTCCCCCTCGCGGACGTGGTCACGGGCCCGGGGGCCGCGCTGGACCCCGCCGACGTGTGGCGGCCGGTGACGGTCGAGGGCCGGTACGCCGACGACGCCACGGTCCTGCTGCGCAACCGTCCCGTCGGCGGCAGCCCCGGGTTCCACGTCCTCGTGCCGTTCGTCACCGAGCCCACGCCTGCCGCCCCGGACGGGCTCGTCGTCGTGGTGGACCGCGGGTTCGTGCCGCTCGGCACCGACGCCGTCACGCCCGGGGACGTGCCGGACGCCCCCGACGGCGTCGTCGAGGCGACCCTCACGCTGCGCGCCGACGAGCCCGCGTCCGGACGGGGCGCGCCCGACGGGCAGGTGCAGGCGATCTCGACCGACCAGGTGCTCGCCGCCGGCCCGGACGGCGGCGGCTGGGCGCAGGGACGTACCGTCGGCGCGTACGGGCAGCTGAGGTCGGAGGACCCGGCGCCCGCGCAGCGGCTCCAGGCGCTGCCGAAGCCCGACACCGATCCCGGCTCGCACCTGTCGTACGCCTTCCAGTGGTGCGTGTTCGCGCTCGGTGCGCTCGCGGGCTTCTGGCTGCTCGTGCGTCGCGACCGCCGCGACGCCCGCGGCGAGGCGGGGACGCTCACGGCAGGCGACCTGCTCGCCGAGCACGAGGACGGAACCGCGCGACCCCGCCGCGAGCCGCGCGCCCGGCGTCCGAGCGCGGAGGACGAGGAGGACGCGCTGATCGACGCCCAGCTCGATCGCGGTCAGGCGAGCGAGACCAGCTCCGCGTAGTCGTCGCTCCACAGGTCCTCGTCGCCGTCGGGCAGGAGGAGCACGCGCTCGGGCTCGAGCGCCTCGACGGCGCCGTCGTCGTGCGTGACCATCACCACGGCGCCCTCGTAGGTCTTGAGCGCGCCGAGGATCTCCTCGCGGGACGCCGGGTCGAGGTTGTTCGTCGGCTCGTCGAGCAGCAGCACGTTCGCCGCCGAGACCACGAGCGTCGCGAGCGCGAGGCGTGTCTTCTCCCCGCCGGACAGCACGTGCGTCGGCTTGTCCGCGTCGTCGCCCGAGAACAGGAACGACCCGAGCACCGAACGCACCTGGGTGTCCGTGAGGTCGGGGGCGGCGTGGCGCAGGTTCTCCACCACGGTCACGTCCATGTCGAGCGTGTCGTGCTCCTGCGCGTAGTACCCGATCTTCAGGCCGTGCCCGGGGTGCACCTCGCCCGTGTCGGGCTGCTCGACGCCCCCGAGGATGCGCAGCAGCGTCGTCTTGCCGGCGCCGTTGAGCCCCAGCACGACGACGCGGCTGCCGCGGTCGATCGCCAGGTCGACGCCGGCGAAGACCTCCTGCGAGCCGTACGCCTTGGACAGCCCGCTCGCGGTGAGGGGCGTGCGCCCGCACGGGGCGGGCTTCGGGAACCGCAGCTTGGCGACCTTGTCGCTCTGCCGCTCGCCCTCGACGCCCGCGAGCAGCTTCTCGGCGCGGCGCATCATCTGCTGCGCGGCGACGGCCTTCGTGGCCTTGGCGCGCATCTTCTCGCCCTGGGCGAGCAGGGCGCCCGCCTTCTTCTCGGCGTTCTGGCGCTCGCGCCGGCGACGGCGCTCGTCCTGCTCGCGCTGCGCGAGGTAGCCGTCCCAGCCGAGGTTGTACTGGTCGAGCTCGCCGCGGTTCGCGTCGAGGTGGAACACCTTGTTGACCGTGGCGCGCAGCAGCTCGACGTCGTGGGAGATCACCACGAAGCCGCCGGAGTACGCCTTGAGGAAGTCCCGCAGCCAGATGATCGAGTCGGCGTCGAGGTGGTTCGTCGGCTCGTCGAGGAGCAGGGTCTCGACACCCGAGAACAGGATGCGCGCGAGCTCGATGCGGCGGCGCTGGCCGCCGGAGAGCGTGCCGAGCGGCTGCGCCAGGACCCGCTCGTCGAGACCGAGGTTGGTCGTGATGCGGTGCGCCTCGCTCTCCGCGGCGTACCCGCCGGCGGCGAGGAAGCGCGCCTCGAGCTTCGGGTACCGGGCCATGGCGGCCTCGTGGGTCTCGGGGTCCGCGCTCGCCATCGCGCCCTCGGTCTCGCGCATCTGGCGCACGATCGTGTCGAGGGCGCGGGCGGAGAGCACGCGGTCGAGCGCGACGACGTCGAGGTCGCCGGTGCGCGGGTCCTGCGGGAGGTAGCCGATGTCACCGCCGCGCGTGATCTTCCCCGCCGTGGGCTGGGTCTCCCCCGCGAGCGTCTTCGTCAGCGTCGTCTTGCCGGCGCCGTTGCGTCCGACGAGGCCGATCCGGTCGCCGGCGGCGATCTGGAACGTGGCCTCGTGCAGCAGGACACGGGCGCCGACGCGCAGCTCGACGCCGTGGGCGGTGATCACGGGAGGGTCCTCTCGAGGGGTACGGGACGGCCGACGGCGGCCGGCCGCCGCGCCGCGGGGCTACCGGGCGGGGGCCGGCCCGCGGTGCGGGCCGCGACGATTCTACGGGCGGTCCCGGTCCGGACGGCCCGCGCCCGCCCCGCCGACCTCAGAGCTCGATCGAGTACATCCGCGAACCGGACACCTTCTCGTACCCGAGGCTCGCGTACAGCCCGTGGGCGCCCGACGGGTTCTCGGTGTCGACGTCGAGCGCCGCGTACTGCATGCCGTCGGCCGCGAACGCCTGCATCCCCGCCGCGAGCGCCGCGACGGCGACCCGACGTCCGCGGTAGCCGCGGCGGACGCCGAGCAGCTCGGTGTACCCGAACGTGTATCCGCGCACGGGGAAGTCCTCGTCGTAGCGTCCCGCGAGCTCGTAGCCGACGACGAGCGGTTCGCCCGCCCGCAGCGCGGCGGCCGTCTCCGGGTCGGTGTGCGGGTCGGCGAGCAGGGCGTCGGCGTCGGGTGCGTCGTCGACCACGAGGAACGACCACTGCGGCGCGAACTCGCTGCGCCCGTGCGCCCACGACTCGCGCGAACGGGGCTCGCTCCCCCAGTGGTCGCGGAACGCGTCGTTGTGGGCCAGTCGCGCGGCCTCGTCGAGCTCGTCCGAGAACGGCACGACGCGCAGCGACCCGTCGAGGTCGACCTCGGGGACGTCCTGCGCGAGGTCGCGCCGCAGCTCGGAGTAGTACCGGCGCGCCGCGAAGCCGAACCGCTCGTAGAGGCGGACCGTCCTCTCGGGCGCGCTGTCCTCGGCGTAGAGCGTGATCCGGGCCGGGATCTCCTTGCCGCTCGCGGCGAGGAGCTGGCGTCCGCGCGCGACCTCCCAGGCGAGCAGCTCGCGCCCGATGCCGCGCCCGCGGTGGCTCGGGTGCACACCTCCGTGCAGGAACGTCCGGACGGTCCGCACGTCGCCGGGCGCCGTGTCGACGAGGGCCCACGCGCGCAGCGTCCCGTCCGCGTCCTCGCCGACGAGCGAGTCGGTGTCGAACGTGCGCCAGGTCGGCGTGAACAGGTCCTGCACCTCCCCGATCGACTCGCGGAAGGGCTCGTCGTCCGCCTCCGCGATCTCGTTCTTGAGCGTGAGCAGCGCGGGCGCGTCGTCCGGCGTCGCGGGGCGCCACGTCAGGTCGCCCGCGGTCACGGGCGGCAGGGTCGCCGGCGCGGCGGCCCGCACGGCGATGGGCTCGAGGGGTGACGTGGCGGAGGAGGCGGCGTCGGTGGACGTCGCAGCAGCAGAGGAGGTGGGGGTGGAGGTGGAGGACGAGGACATGAGGTCCACGCTAGGCGAGCGCGCGGCGTCGGGCACGCGGATTGTCCCCGCAGTCGCGCCGTCCCGCACGACCAGCCCGAGAGACGGGCCGCCGCCGCACGCCCGTGGCGACCTACGCTTCCCCCATGCCCGTCTCCGCCTCTCCGGACCTCGCCGACACCCGCTCCCAGGCCCTCGCCTACGCGATGCGCACGCGCGTGGTCGTCGCGGACGGCGCCATGGGCACGATGATCCAGGACCAGGACCCGTCGCTGGAGGACTACGAGGGTCTGGAGGGGTGCAACGAGATCCTCAACGTGTCGCGCCCCGACATCATCGCGTCCGTCCACGACGCCTATCTCGAGGTCGGCGTCGACGCGATCGAGACGAACACCTTCGGGGCCAACTGGTCGAACCTGTCGGACTACGGCATCGACGACCGCATCCGCGAGCTCGCCGCCGCGGGGGCGCGCATCGCGCGCGAACGGGCCGACGCGTTCGCGACGCCCGACCACCCGCGCTGGGTGCTGGGGTCGATGGGCCCGGGCACCAAGCTGCCGAGCCTCGGGCACACGACGTACGCGCACCTGCGCGACACGTTCGCCGAGCAGGCGCGCGGGCTCCTCGACGGCGGCGTCGACGCGATCCTCGTCGAGACGAGCCAGGACCTGCTGCAGACGAAGGCCGCGGTGAACGGCTCGCACGCGGCGATGCGCGACGTCGGGCGATCGGTCCCCGTCCTCGCGCAGGTCACGGTCGAGACGACCGGCACGATGCTCATGGGCTCGGAGATCGGGGCGGCGCTCACGACGCTCCAGGCGCTCGGCGTCGACGCGATCGGGCTGAACTGCGCGACCGGGCCGGCGGAGATGAGCGAGCACCTGCGCCACCTGGCGCGGCACGCGGAGATGCCCGTGACGTGCATGCCGAACGCCGGGCTGCCGGTGCTCGGGCCGGACGGCGCGACCTACCCGCTGACGCCCGACGAGCTCGCCGCGGCGCACACCCAGTTCGTCGGCGAGTTCGGGCTCGGGCTCGTCGGTGGGTGCTGCGGCACGACGCCCGAGCACCTTCTGCGCGTCGTCGAGGCGGTGCGGGCGCGCCCCGTGGCGGAGCGCCACCCGCAGCGCGAGAACGGCGTCGCGAGCCTGTACTCCCACACGGACCTGCACCAGGACACGTCCGTCCTCGCGATCGGCGAGCGGACCAACGCCAACGGGTCCAAGGCGTTCCGCGAGGCGATGCTCGCCGAGAACTGGGAGGAGTGCGTCGAGATCGCGCGGGCCCAGACGCGCGACGGCGCGCACCTGCTCGACGTGTGCGTCGACTACGTGGGTCGCGACGGCGTGGCGGACGTGCGGGAGGTCGTCTCGCGGCTCGCGAGCGCGTCGACGCTCCCGCTCGTCATCGACTCGACCGAGCCCGACGTCATCGCGGCGGGGCTCGAGCTCGTCGGCGGTCGTGCCGTCGTGAACTCGGTGAACTTCGAGGACGGCGACGGGCCGACGTCGCGGTTCGCCCGGATCATGCCGCACGTCGTCGAGCACGGCGCCGCGGTCGTCGCGCTGACGATCGACGAGGAGGGGCAGGCGCGCACGGCCGAGGGGAAGGTCGCGATCGCGACGCGGCTCGTCGAGACGCTCACGCGCGACTGGGGCCTGCGCGTCGACGACATCATCGTCGACGCGCTGACCTTCCCCATCGCCACGGGCCAGGAGGAGACGCGGCGCGACGCCATCGAGACGATCGAGGCGATCCGCGAGATCACGCGCCGCTACCCCGGCATCCACACGACGCTCGGGGTGTCGAACGTGTCGTTCGGGCTCAACCCGGCCGCACGGACGGTGCTCAACTCAGTGTTCCTCCACGAGGCGGTCGAGGCAGGCCTCGACTCGGCGATCGTGCACGCGGCGAAGATCCTGCCGCTCGCGCAGATCCCCGACGAGCAGCGCGAGGCGGCGCTCGACCTGGTCTGGGACCGTCGTCGCTACGACGACGCGGGGAACCTCGTGCACGACCCGCTCGCCCGGCTGCTCGAGCTGTTCGAGGGCGTGGACTCCGCCGCGCTCAAGGACGCGCGGGCGGCAGAGCTCGCCGCCCTCCCCGTGGGCGAACGGCTCGAGCGGCGCATCGTCGACGGTGCGCGCAAGGGCCTCGAGGAGGACCTCGACGCCGCCCTCGCCGACGGCATGAAGGCCCTGGACATCGTCAACGACCACCTGCTCGAGGGCATGAAGGTCGTCGGCGACCTGTTCGGCCGCGGCGAGATGCAGCTCCCGTTCGTCCTGCAGTCCGCGGAGACGATGAAGACGGCCGTCGCCCACCTCGAGCCGCACATGGAGCGGGCCGAGGGCGCCGACACCGGGAGCAAGGGCACGATCGTCCTCGCGACCGTGCGCGGCGACGTGCACGACATCGGCAAGAACCTCGTCGACATCATTCTCACCAACAACGGCTACACGGTCGTCAACATCGGCATCAAGCGGCCGATCTCGGCGATGATCGAGGCGGCCGAGGAGCACGACGCCGACGTCATCGGCATGTCAGGGCTGCTCGTGAAGTCGACGGTCGTCATGAAGGAGAACCTCGCCGAGCTGGAGTCCCGCGGGCTCGCCGGGCGCTGGCCCGTGCTCCTCGGCGGCGCGGCGCTCACGCGGACGTACGTCGAGGACGACCTCGCCGGCCAGTTCCCCGGCGTCGTGCGGTACGCGCGCGACGCGTTCGAGGGGCTGCGGCTCATGGAGCCGCTCGTCCGCGTGGCGCGGGGCGAGTCGCCCGACGCCGTCGGGCTGCCCGCGCTGAAGAAGCGCCGGCACGCGGTGGTCACCGTGACGGAGACGCCGGTGGAGGACCTGCCCGCGCGGTCCGACGTCGCGGCCGACAACCCGGTGCCGGAGCCGCCGTTCTGGGGCACGCGCCTCGTCAAGGGCCTCCAGCTCGCCGAGTACGCGGCGTTCCTCGACGAGCGCGCGACGTTCATGGGCCAGTGGGGCCTCAAGCCCGGTCGTGGGGACGACGGCGCGTCGTACGAGGAGCTCGTCGAGACCGAGGGCCGGCCGCGGCTCAACGCGTGGCTCGACCGCATCCGCACCGAGGGCGTCGTCGACCCGTCGGTCGTGTACGGGTACTTCCCCGTGTGGTCCGAAGGAGACGACGTCGTCGTGGCGCACCACAGGGCGGGCCTCGCGGGGATCGGTGCGCCGGACGGGGGCTCGGGCGGCGAACCGGGGACGGAGCGGCTGCGCTTCACGTTCCCGCGCCAGCGCCGCGACCGGCACCTGTGCCTCGCCGACTTCGTGCGGCCGCGCTCCTGGGTCGAGGAGACGGGCCGGTACGACGTCCTGCCCGTCCAGCTCGTGACGATGGGCGCGAGCGTCGACGAGCACACCGCAAAGCTGTTCGCCGGGAACCACTACCGCGAGTACATGGAGCTCCACGGTCTGTCGGTACAGCTCACCGAGGCGCTCGCCGAGATGTGGCACGCACGCGTGCGCGCCGAGCTCGGGTTCGCGGACGAGGACCCGGCGGACGCCGAAGGCATGTTCAAGCTCGAGTACCGCGGCGCGCGCTTCTCGCTCGGCTACCCCGCGTGCCCGGACATGGAGGACCGCCGCAAGGTCGTCGAGCTCCTGCGCCCCGAGCGCGTCGGCGTCGAGCTCTCGGCGGAGCTCCAGCTCCACCCGGAGCAGTCGACGGACGCATTTATCCTGCATCACCCCGAGGCAAAGTACTTCTCCGTCTGACGTTCTTCAAGATGCGTCCCGGCTGGTCGACCCGACCCTCGGTGGGCGTGATCTGCGGCGACGCTGTTGCGCGGCCAGGACCTGAAGGTCTGGATGGTCGCAATCTAGTTCTCTGTTAGTTTAAGCCGTTCCAAGACGGGTACGTGAACCGGGCCCATGAGGCGTTCCCGGACGGGCGCTTGCACGTGCCGCAGCATTCTTGCGGGATACCCACTGGCGGATTCACCTTCCCGCTGATGCGTCAGTTCTGGTCCCGGTTCGCTTTGGGCAGCTTCGCCAGTTCGACGGCCAATCTCAAAGCGTCTCGACGCTGATCAGAGACCGTTCCAAGGCTGTGCTCCTCAAGCAGCACCACGGCCAATGCCTCAACGCGATTCAGGGCGGATTTCTCCACCACCCGAACGACACCGTGGACTAGACCATTCCGAATGCGATACATCTCGCCGACCGCCGCGCTGGCCGACTTATGGTCAATCTCAAGAATCCGCGCAACCGCCAATTTCACTGGCTTAATGTTGGCGTTCTCGCCGAGCTCGAGTGCCTCGATGCACAGCCAGTAGGCGATGTACTTCTGTACGCGATCCAACTCGGAGTCCGCGCGCCAATACCATTGGGATGCCACCTTGAGTCGTGCCCGCTCTTCCGCCGGAAGCTCAAGCCGCTTCTCGATCGCCGAACCCACGAGATCGATGAAGCGCTGACCGTCAAGGACTTCCATGCGAGCCTGGCTCTCCATTCCCAGCGAACGACCCCCGAGCAGACGGTTCCAGTGCCAGTCCTCAAACACTTCACCGACTTCCTCTGTGAGTATCGGCCCAAGTAGCCGCGCGCCGTACATAAAGTCGATCATTGCAGTGAGTTCAGCGACTCCCGCTCGACCGGCTGCCAGCATAGCGTCGAACTCCGACCAATCACCCTCGGGCAACTCATAAAGGATCTCAAGGTAGTTTGTTGGCGGCGTCGTCTCCTGGTGACCTTCGAACTTCAAGTTGACATTGGGTTGCCATTCGTAACCGTAATCCAGCCCTGACTGCTTGAGCTCACCCCACTCAGGCACGATAAAGGTACCTGGTAGTCGGCCTGCCAAGGCGTCGCCAAATCGAGGTTCACCAAGAGTGATTTGGCCATTTCCTACATTGATCCGAAGGTTTGAATAGAGCATCGATACCTGGGGATTGGGGATTGTGCGAATTGTCTTATGCACAAGGCGATACGCCGGTCTTCCGGTGCCAGCCGGATGTTCCTCATCGGACATCTGCCAGCCACCAAAACTCAGCTGATGTGGAAACTCGACGTTGTGGCGCCAGCTTTCAATGAACGAGTCGAGTCCGTGGATCTGGTCTTTGCGGACAGGCGTGACCTCCCCAGACTGGTTGTTGTAGATGTTCGCGCGGCGATCGTACTCGTCGGTTGCAGGTCCCGGGTCTGACATGTTGCGCATCCTGCCATAGCCGACCTTCTCGAGACCCAAATTCCAGCCGACTGTTCGAGGCGGACATCGAGACACGTTTGTTCACAATCTTCCAGACGTGACATCGAGGGCACCGCTACGCCCTCAACCGTGGAGGTTCCTCTTGCAGTTTGGGTAACGTCGCCGCCAGTACGGGCAACATCGCCGCCTGGATACGTTCCGCGACTGACGCCGACTCCTCGTGCTCCCAGAACCTCACACCGGGTGGCCGTGACCTGGCGCACTGTCCTCTGGCTCCCCGCAGAGCGGGCCCTCGTGACGGGGTCCCCGCCGCGCCTCGGTCCCGTTCGTGCATTAAGCGGCAGTACCGCCGTAGTGCGCGGCCAGGCGCCGCAGCCCTTCGTCGACGCCCACGGCGGGGCGCCAGCGCAGGTCGCGGCGCGTGGCTCGCTGGTCGAACCAGTGCGCGCTCGACAGCTGCTCGGCGAGGAACCGCGTCATCGGTGGCTCGTCAGTGCCCGGGCGCACACGCCAGACGGCCTCGACCAGGCTGCCCGCGGCCCGCGCGACCCCGGCCGGCACGCGCCACCGCGGTGGTTCGACGCCGCCCGCGCGGCAGATGCCCGTGAGCAGGTCGGCGACGGTGCGCGGTTCGCCGTTGGTCAGCACGTACGCGCGGCCGTGCACGTCGTGGGCACGGTCGAGCGCGGCGAGGATGCCGTCCGCGGCGTTGTCGACGTAGAGCGTGTCGATGAGCGCCGCGCCGTGCCCCAGCAGGGGCAGGCGCCCGCTCGCCGCCCGTTCGAGCACCCGCTCGACGAGCTGCGTGTCGCCCGGCCCCCAGACGATGTGGGGGCGCACGGCGACGACGCTCGGCCCGGTCCCGCCCGACACCTCCGACCCGGACGATCGCCGGCGGTCGCGGCCCAGGGCGAGCAGCTCGGCCGCCGCCTTCGTGCGCGCGTACTCGCCGCGCGCGTGCCGGGGGTCGGCCGGCGTCGTGCCCGCCCCGACGAGGGACGCGCCCACGTGGGCGACGGACGGCGAGGACACCTGCACGAACCGCTCGACCCCGGCGCGCTCGGCCGCGTCGAGGAGCGCGCGGGTGCCCTCGACGTTCACGGCGTGGAACTCCGCGGGCTCCCCTGCGAGCGACACCTTGGCCGCGAGGTGCACGACGGCGTCGACGCCCTCGACGGCGCGCGCGACGGCCGCCGGGTCGGTCACGGAGCCCCGGATGTCCTCCACGCCCGGCACGCCGGAGGAGCGGCGCTGGAGCGTGCGGACGTCGTCGCCGCGGGCCACGAGCGCGCGAGCGACGGCGCCTCCGAGGAGCCCCGACGCCCCGGTCACGAGGACGGTCACGGCTGCCCCACCCGCCCGCCGGCGAGGACGCCGTCTGCCCAGGCGGCGAGGCGCGCCCGGTCGATCTTCGAGTTGTGCCGCACGTCGGTGGGCATGTGCAGCACCACGAGCACGGCCGCGAGCGCCACGGGCGACGCGGCGCGCACGACGCGGTCAGCGCCTCGGGCGCGAGCCCGGGGCGCCGGGCGTCCGGCACGGTCTCGACCACCGCGACCGCCTGCTGCACGCCCGCGGGCCCGACGCGACGACGGCGGCCCGCCGCACCTGCGCCACCCGTTCCACATGCTGTTCCGGGCTCACGGGGGCCAGCGGCCCGTCGGCGGTGCGGAGCACGTGCCCGAGCCGCCCCTCGATCCACAGGCGGCCGTGGGCGTCGAGGTGCCCGACGTCGCCGGTGCGGTGCCAGCGCCCGGGCGGGGTGTCGCGCTCGGCGGCCTGGTCGGTGAGCCACAGCCGGTCGTAGCGCTCCTTGAGGTGCCCGGCCCGCACGACGACCTCGCCGAGCACGCCGGGCGTCGCGGACGGCGCGCCGGTCGCGACGCCGTCGTCGTCGAGCGCGCTGACGAGCACCTCCGCCCCGGGCACGGGGCGACCGACGCACACGCCCGCGTCGGGGGCCGCGGCGGCGTCGCGGATGCCGTCGAGCGTGACGTCCGTGACCAGCAGGCACTCCGTCATCCCGTACGGGGTGTGCGCCGTGGCCGCGGGCATGAGGTCGGCGGCCGAGCCGAGCAGCTCGGCCGAGATCGGCGCGCCCGTGGAGAGGAACGTGCGCACGCGCACGAGGGCGTCGCGGTCGGCGTCGTCGAGCGCTCCGGCGGTCGCGACCACGTTGAGGATCGCGGCGGGCGAGAGGAACACGATGCGCGCGTCCGACGCGCGCACGGCGTCGGCGACGGCCCGGGCGGTGAGCGTGCGCGGCGAGGAGACGTCCATGCGCGGCGTCACCGACCGGGTGCCGAGCGCGGGTCCGAGCAGCGCGAACGGGGCGAAGCCCGTGACGAGACCGGTGTCGGGGCCGACGTCGAAGTGCTCGGCGAGCGTGTCCCGCAGCGCGGAGAGACGGGCGTGCGAGTACACGACGCCCTTGGCCGGGCCCGTGGACCCGGAGGTGAAGAGCACCGCGGCCTCGTCGTCGGGTCCGGGCTCGGGCGGCAGGCTGCGCCCTCCCCCGCGCGCGCGACGTCGACGAGCTCGTGCGCGACGCCCAGCGCCCGCCGGACCGCGGGCGCGAGCGGGTCGGCCGAGATCCGCACGCCGGGCCAGCCGAGCGCGCGCGCCGCGGCCAGGCCCTTGGTCTGCGCGACGACGAACCGCGGCCACGCCCCACGCTGGCGCGGGTGAGCCCGCGGACCCCCAGCCCGGCGTCGGCGACCACCACGACGGCACCGATCCGCAGGCACGCGTACACCAGCGCGGTCAGCGTGGGCCCCGGCTCCACGAGCAGCGACACCCGGTCGCCCCGGCGCACCCCGATCGCGTGCAGCCCCGCGGCCACCCGCCGCACCTGCCGGTGCAGCGCCTGCCAGCTCACGGCCCGGGCCGGCCCGTCGGCATCCGCGGCGGTCATGTCCAGCACCGCGGGCGCGTCGTCGTCCGCCCGCGCGTCCAGGCCCGCCCACAGCGGCACGAACGACGCGGCGTCAGCCCCATCAGCCCCGTCGGCCCTATCGGCCCCCTCGACCGCCTCGGCCCCGGTCGCCCCGGCACGGACCCCGGACAGCACCTCTCCCCCGAGCCACCCGAGGACAGCGGGCGTCCAGTCCGCGTCCTCGGCGACGAGGTGGCCGGCACCGGAGAACCGGTGCACGTGCGCGTGCGGCAGCCGGCGCACGAGGTCGTCGAGGTAGCGGTCGGAGAACACCGGGTCGCGCGGCCCCCACAGCAGCACGGCGGGTACGCGCAGGCGCGCGGCGCCGGCAGCGATGCGGTCGAGCTCGGGCGCGCTCGGGTGCGCGGCGTCCACGGGGATGTCGGCGACGAAGCCCTCGATCCCGTCGCGGTCGTGCGCCGCGCCGTAGGGCAGCCGGTAGGCGTCCACGACGTCAGCAGGCAGGCGCGGGCGCGCCAGGGCGAGCGTCGTGTCGAGGAAGGCGGACGTCGTGCGGGTGCCGAACCGGTGCACGGGGCCCGCGAGCGCGAGCCGCAGCGGCGCGGGCAGCGCGGCGCCGTCGGGCTGGTGCACGGCCGTGTTGAGCAGCGCGACGCCGGCCAGGAGGTCGGGGTGGTCGACGGCCCAGCCGAGGGAGACGACGCCACCCCAGTCGTGGCCGAGGGTGACGACGGGCCCGGCGAGGCCGAGGGCGTCGGTGAAGGCGCCCAGGTCGGCGACGCGGCGGGCGAGCGGGCGGTGCTCCCCCGTGCGCGCGGAGAACCCCATCTCGAGCTGGTCGACGGCGACGACGCGCCACGCCGCGCCGCCAACCTGGGCGGCGGCGACGGAGTCGGTCACGAGCCGCCGCCACAGGTAGGACCACGTGGGGTTGCCGTGCACGGCGAGCACGGTGCCGACGGGGGCGAGACCGCGCCGCTCGAGCTCGGGGCCCGTGTCGAGGTAGTGCCAGCTCACGCCCCGGGCGTCCCGCAGCACGTGGCTGTACCGCGGGTCCAGGCCGGGCAGCCCGGGCGGGACGGTGCCGGCGGGGCGGAGGGAGCGGTCGGTCGCTGGTGTGAGGGCGGGCCCGCTCACCAGGCCAGCTCCAGCATGGCGGTGTTGATGCCGGAGCCCACGCCCATGAGGAGCACGCGGTCACCGGCGCTGAGCGTGTCCTGCTCCTCGGCGAGCGTGATCGGCACCGACGCCGGCCCCACGTTCCCGAGCCGTTCGTACGTGGTGGGCACGCGGGAGCGGTCCAGACCCACCGCCTCGACGATCGCGTTCGTGTGCACGCGCGAGACCTGGTGCGTGACGTACCGGTCCATGGCGGACCAGTCCCAGTCGGCGACGGCGTCCTTCCAGGCGTCCACGACGAGCTCGAGGCCGCCCTCGAGCAGCGCCTTGGCGTCGGTGAACATGCCGTCGGTGCTGCCCACGCACAGGTCGTGGAACCGGGTGGCGGCGCGGGTGACGCCGCCGAGCACGCGGTGGGCGTGCGGGTGCTCGTCCGCGCGGCCCAGCACGGCGGCGGCCGAGCCGGAGCCGAGCGTGAGCGAGGCGAACTCCTGCATGAAGTCGTCGCGGTCGCGGTCCTCGCGCAGCAGCCGCTCGATCGTGCGGTCGTGGATGAGGTCGGCGTCCTCGCCGTCCACGACGACCGCGTAGCGGATCTGTCCGGACTCGATCATGCCCGCGGCGAGGCTCATGCCGTTGATGAAGCCGAGGCACGCGTTGGCGACGTCGAAGTTCGTCGCGGACGACGGCAGGCCGAGCCCGTGGTGCAGCCGCACCGCGACCGACGGCTCGAGGTGCTTGCGCGTGACGGAGGTATTGATGAGGAGACCGACGTCGCTCGGGTCCACCTCGGCGGCGCTGAGCGCCTCCTGCCCCGCCGCGACCGTCGCGTCGTCGACGTCCTCCCCGGCGGTCCAGGCGCGCCGCTCGCGCACGCCCGCGACGCGTTCCAGCAGCGTGGACGGCAGGCGCAGCCGGCGCAGCGCGGGAGCGAGACGCTCCTGCACCTCGGCGGACGTCCGCACCCCGGCGGGGAGCCGGCTGGTGACGGACAGCAGCGCGACGTTGGTGAACCTGGCGGTGGCGTTACCTGACACACGAGCTCCAGACGGCCGGACGCACGAGCGCCCGGCTCAGCGACGAGACGACCGGGGGCGCGTGACCGCCGGTGCGGCCGCGCGACCGCGCCGGGCGGGGCGCGACGGCCGGTGCCGACGCTCCCGCGTCCTCGAGCGTAGGACGCTCGGCGGGTTCCCGCCGTTCCAACCCGGCGTTGTGGGATGCGCCACGTCGGCACGGCGAGCTGGTCGATGACTTCCCCGGCGGGGCGCGGTCCACCCTGGGACCGAGACGGCGAGCGACCGGGAGACGACCATGGGACTCATCGAGATCGAGCTGTTCGCGACCCTCGACCTCGTCGGGCAGGCGCCCGGCGGGCCGGAGGAGGACCCGGAGAACGGGTTCCCGTACGGCGGATGGCAGGCGCCGCTGCTCGACGACGTCGCCGGGAGCCAGGTCGCCGCAGCCTACGAGGGCACGGACGCGCTGCTGCTCGGGCGCAGGACCTACGACATCTTCGCCTCGTACTGGCCGCACCAGGAGGGCGGCGCGGACGACGACATCGCCACGCTCTTCAACCGCATCCCGAAGTACGTCGCGTCGCGCGGCACGCCGGACCTGTCGTGGGCGGGATCGACGTTGCTCGGCACCGACCTCCCCGCCGCGGTGCGCGAGGTGCGCGAGCGCCACGAGCACGTGAAGGTCGTCGCAGCCTCGACCTCGTGCAGACGCTGCTGCGAGAGAAGCTCTTCGACCGCCTCGACCTCTGGGTGCACCCGATCGTGCTCGGCGTCGGCAAGACCGTGTTCGACGGCGGGGCGGTCCCGACCAACCTCACGCTGCTCGAGGCGCCCGGGGCCGCCCGACCGGTACCGTGCTGCTGCGGTACGGGCTCGCCAACGGCACGCCCCGCACCGGCGACATGAGCGAGCCGGGCCGAGGCGTCGAGGGAGGCGTCGGCGGCTGAGCAGCGAGGAAGGGGCCCACCATGACGATCCACCGGCTGGACAACGTCGGCATCGTGGTCGACGACCTCGACGCGGCGATCGCGTTCTTCACCGAGCTCGGGATGGAGCTCGAGGGCAGGGCGCAGATCGAGGCGCCGTGGGCGGACCGTGTCGTCGGGTTCGACGGCATGCGGTCGGAGATCGCCATGCTGCGGGTGCCCGACGGTCCCGGACGGCTCGAGCTCGCGCGTTACTTCGCGCCCGTGCCGGTCGACGCCGGCCTGCAGAGCGCGCCACCGAACACTTTGGGCCTGCACCGCGTGATGTTCGCCGTCGACGACATCGACGACACGGTCGAGCGCCTGCGTCGGCACGGCGCAGAGCTGCTCGGCGACATCGCGCAGTTCGAGGACGCGTACCGGCTCTGCTACCTGCGCGGACCCGAGGGGATCATCGTCGGTGTCGCCGAGCAGCTCCGGTGACCCCGACGCGGCTCAGGCGGGCCGGGCCGCGGTGACCGCGAGACCGTGCGACGCCTCCAGCCGGTCGACGAGCACGGTGCCCGCCGCGACGAGCGGAACGAGGACGAGGTTGCCGAGCAGCATCGTCCGCAGGAACGGCAGGCCCGCGACATAGCTCGCGACGAGCCCGTCGACCCTCGGGGCGTACCAGGTACCGCGGCCCTGAAACCAGACGCCGAAGTTCGTCCAGAGGAAGAACCACAGCGATCCGGCGACGCCGAAGGCGGCACCGGCGCCGACGCGCCGCCAGCCCGTGGTCCTCCGCGCGAGCAACGAGCCGAGCCCGACGACGAGCCACGCGCTCCACGTGAAGAGCGCGATCGCGGTGTTGCCCAGCACCACGTCGGACACGACCGTCACCGCCAGCGGCACCACGAAGGCCCAGCGCGAGCGCAGCAGCACGGTCGCCGCGAACGTCGCCGCGGTGACGAGCTCGAGGTTCGGCGGTGCACCGAGATCGGCGCGCACCAGCCGCCACACGACGGCGAGAGCCACGAAGCCGATGACGAGCGCAGGGCGCCACCATCGCGTCAGCAGGTCTCGCCCGGGCTGCCCCGTGTCGTGCGTCACGAGGTGAAGGCCTCGAGCTTCCACGTGACCTCGTCCCCGTCCTCGGTCTCGAGCGAGCCGGCTCCCACACTCGCCATCTCGCCGTTCACGTACAGCGCCCAGAACTCGCCGTCCGGGTCGGCCGCGACGCCGTCGATCGCGGTGACGAACGCGTTCTCGCCCTCACCGCTCACCTGGGCGGACGGGTCGGCCTCGAGCAGGAGGTCCAGCGCCGTGCGCCCGTCCTCGCCCTCGTAGGAGAGCTCCGGCACCTCGCCCTGGCCCTCGGGGTCGTCCGCGTCCTGCTCGTCCGCCGTGTCGTCGCCGTCCGCCGAGGCGTCGGACGTTCCGTCGCCCGCCGAGGACTCGGCGACCGTCGGCGAGGACGACGCGTCGGCGTCGTCGCCCGAGGCGCCGCAGCCCGCGAGCAGGCCGACCGCGAGCAGGAGCGAGGTGAGGGCGGTGAGCGGGCGCGCCGGCGCCTCGCGGAAGGTCTGCAGGGTCACCGGTACAGCGTAGGGAGCGCGCGCGGCCCCGCGCAGGGTCGCCCGACTGGCGGACGGGTGCGGAAGCCGACGTCGTCCCGCGGGCGAACCTCTCAGACGTCGATGCGCACCTGGTCGAGTCCGCCGCGCCGGCGACGATGAAGTCCTTGCGCGGCGCGACGTCGCTGCCCATGAGGAGCTCGAACACCCGCTCGGCGGCCTCCGCGTGCTCGGCCGTGACGCGTCGCAGCGTGCGGTGCCGCGGGTCCATCGTGGTCTCGGCGAGCTGGTCGGCGTCCATCTCCCCCAGACCCTTGTACCGCTGGATGTCCTCCTTGTACCGGCGGCCCGCCTTGTCCAGCTTCTTCAGCGTCGCGGCGAGCTCGGCCTCGGAGTACGTGTAGATGTACTCGTTCTTGCGGCGACCGGACCCGATGACCTCGATGCGGTGCAGCGGCGGCACGGCCGCGAACACGCGCCCGGCCTCGACCAGGGGCTTCATGTACCGGTAGAAGAGCGTGAGGAGCAGCGTGCGGATGTGGGCGCCGTCGACGTCGGCGTCGGTCATCAGGACGATCTTGCCGTAGCGCGCGGCCTCGAGCTCGAACGACCGGCCGGACCCGGCACCGATCACCTGGATGATCGCGGTGCACTCGGCGTTGCGCAGCATGTCGCTGACCGACGCCTCTGGACGTTGAGGATCTTGCCGCGGATCGGCAGCAGCGCCTGGAAGTCGGAGCTGCGCGCGAGGCGCGCCGTGCCCAGCGCGCTGTCGCCCTCGACGATGAACAGCTCGCTGCGCTCGACGTCGTCGCTGCGGCAGTCCACGAGCTTCGCCGGCAGCGAGGACGTCTCGAGCGCGTTCTTGCGCCGCGAGATCTCCTTCTGCTTGCGCGCCGTGATGCGCGCCCGCATCTCGGCGACCACCTTGTCGAGCAGCAACGCGGCCTGCGTCTTGTCGTCCCGCTTCGTCGACGTCAGGAGCGCGTTCAGCTCCTTCTCGACGACGCGGCTCACGATGCCTCGCACGGGCGCGGTGCCGAGGACCTCCTTCGTCTGCCCCTCGAACTGCGGCTCGGCGAGCCGGACGGTGACGACCGCGGTGAGACCCGCGAGGACGTCGTCCTTCTCGATGCGCTCGGAGGCGTCCTTGGTCGACACCTTGAGGCGGCGCGCGTTCGTCTCGACCGCCTTGCGCAGCACCTTGAGCAGCCCCTGCTCGAACCCGCCGAGGTGGGAGCCGCCCTTCGGCGTCGCGATGATGTTGACGAAGCTGCGCACCTCGGTGTCGTACCCCGCGCCCCAGCGCAGCGCGACGTCCACCTCGCACTCGCGCTGCACGGCCTGCGGCGTCATGTGGCCGCGGTCGTCGAGCACGGGCACGGTCTCGGTGAACGTGCCGCTCCCCGTCAGGTGCCACGTCGCGGTGACCGGCGTGTCGGGGGCGAGGAACTCGACGAAGTCGACCGACCCCCCGTGGTGGACGAAGGTCTCCTCGTGCGGTCCGTCCTCCGCCGGGGTCCCTGGGAGGCCGCGCTCGTCCCGGACCGTCACCTCGAGGCCCGGGACGAGGAACGTGGTCTGGCGCACCCGCGTGACGAGCTCGTCGTAGGAGAAGACAGCGTTCTTCGGGAAGATCTGCCGGTCGGCCCAGTACCGCACGCGCGTACCGGTCACGCCACGCTTCGCCCGGCCCACGACCGCGAGCTCGGAGCGGCTGACGAATGGCTCGAACGGCGCGTCGGGCGTCGGCCCCGCTTTCGGGTCCGCGAACGTGCCGGGCTCGCCGCGGTGGAACGTCATCCGGTGCGTCTTGCCGCCACGGTCCACCTCGACGTCCAGGCGCGACGAGAGCGCGTTGACCACCGAGGCGCCGACGCCGTGCAGCCCGCCGGATGCGGTGTACGAGCCGCCGCCAAACTTGCCGCCGGCGTGCAGCTTGGTGAAGACGACTTCGACGCCGGACAGCCCCGTCTTCGGCTCGATGTCCACCGGGATGCCGCGCCCGTCGTCCTCGACGGTGACCGAGGTGTCGGCGTGCAGGACGATGCGGATGCGCCGGCAGTTGCCCGCGAGCGCCTCGTCGACCGAGTTGTCGATGATCTCCCACAGGCAGTGCATGAGGCCGCGGGAGTCGGTCGAGCCGATGTACATGCCGGGTCGCTTGCGCACCGCCTCGAGGCCCTCGAGGACGGACAGGTGCCGAGCGGTGTAGCTGGACTCAGCGGAGGTGGTCGTCACGGCGCACAGCCTAGACGAGGCGGCCCACAGGCCCGACGCCGCCTCGCCGTGCGCCGCCGCGGCACCCGACCGGCGCCACCGCGGCACTGCCCTGAGATATTCCACCCTGGGGGCCGGTACGCGGGGAGCGAACCGAGGCCCGTTCTGCCGCGCAGGCACCCGACAAGATGGTTTCATGGTCGGGTGACTGCTACGACGACCACCACCGAACCGCTGACCGCGGCCGACCGCTGCGACCGCTGCGGCGCCCAGGCGTACGTCCGCGTGGTCCTGCCGACCGGCGAGCTGCTGTTCTGCGGCCACCACGCACGGGCCCACGCCGACGCCTACACGGGAGTCGCGACCCACGTCCAGGACGAGACCGACCGTCTGCTCGCCGAGCACGGAGCCGGCACGGTCTGACCGCTCGCCGACCAGGCCGCGCACGGTGTGGCGCGGCCGCCCAGCCTCTGCACGACGCCCGGGACCAGCACGGTCCCGGGCCGTCGGCGTTCCCGGGAACGGACCGTGCTCGGCCCCCTGGACCGGACCTGATCGTGGCGGTCGTCACGGGACCTGCCCGCCACGGACGAGGGCCCCGACGACCGTGTCGTCGGGGCCCTTCGCGCGTCGCGGACCTGCGTCCTCGCGCGTCAGTCCAGGTAGTCGCGCAGAACCTGCGAGCGCGACGGGTGCCGCAGCTTCGACATCGTCTTGGACTCGATCTGGCGGATGCGCTCGCGCGTGACGCCGTAGACCTTGCCGATCTCGTCGAGCGTCTTGGGCTGCCCGTCGGACAGGCCGAACCGCATCGACACGACGCCGGCCTCGCGCTCGCTGAGCGTGTCCAGCACCTGGTGGAGCTGCTCCTGCAGGAGCGTGAAGCTCACCGCGTCCGCCGGGACGATCGCCTCGGAGTCCTCGATGAGGTCGCCGAACTCGGAGTCGCCGTCCTCACCCAGGGGCGTGTGCAGCGAGATGGGCTCACGACCGTACTTCTGGACCTCGACGACCTTCTCCGGGGTCATGTCGAGCTCCTTGGCGAGCTCCTCGGGCGTGGGCTCACGGCCCAGGTCCTGCAGCATCTGCCGCTGCACGCGCGCCAGCTTGTTGATGACCTCGACCATGTGCACCGGGATGCGGATGGTGCGCGCCTGGTCGGCCATCGCGCGCGTGATCGCCTGGCGGATCCACCACGTGGCGTACGTCGAGAACTTGTAGCCCTTGGTGTAGTCGAACTTCTCCACCGCGCGGATCAGACCGAGGTTGCCCTCCTGGATCAGGTCCAGGAACAGCATGCCGCGGCCCGTGTAGCGCTTGGCCAGCGACACCACGAGGCGCAGGTTGGCCTCGAGCAGGTGGTTCTTCGCACGCTTGCCGTCGTGCGCGATCCACTGCAGCTCGCGCTTGAGCTTGCGCTCGATGTCGTCGCCCTCGGCCGCGAGCTTCTCCTCCGCGAACAGGCCGGCCTCGATCCGCTTGGCGAGCTCGACCTCCTGCTCGGCGTTCAGCAGCGCGACCTTGCCGATCTGCTTGAGGTAGTCCTTGACCGGGTCCGCGGTCGCCCCCGCGGTGACAACCTGCTGCGCCGGCGCGTCGTCGTCGTCCGCGTCGGAGACGACGAAGCCGGTCTCCCCGTCCTCGACACCCTCCGGCGTGATCTTCCCGACGGACGTCGCCTCGGCGACCGCGGCGGCGTCGTCGTCGGCCTCGACCTCGGCGAGGTCGACCTCGCCCTCGTCGGCACCCGTGTCCGCCTCCGACGCCTTCTTCGAGCGCGCCGTGGACTTGGTGGTCCGCGCGGCACCCTTGGCGGCCGTGGCGCTCTTCGTCGCACGGGCCGTGCGCGCCGCGGGGCGTGCGGGCGTGGCCTCGGCCTCGTCGGCAGCGCCGTCCTCGGGCGCCTCGGTGGTGGCGGTCGCGGCGCGGCGCGTGGTCGCGCGCTTCGCGGCCGTCCTGGCGGCGGGCTTGTCCGCCCGCGCCGTCGTGGTCGCACGCGGGCTCGCCGCCGCGGCGACGGCGCTCGTCGTGGGGATGTCGACCTCGACGCCCGCGCCGGCGAGCGCACGGAACACCGCCTTCAGGCGCTTGGCGTCGTTGACGGCCGCCTGCTCGCACGCGGTGCGGAAGCTCTCGGCGTCGACGCGACCGTTCGCGCTGCCGCGCCGCAGGAGCTCCTGGAGCGCGGGGTGCTCGAACTCGCGCGGGAGTGCGGGGATCTGTGTGGAGGGCGCCACAAACCGACCTTTCGGCAATCGTGGGGGGCGGTAGGGCCGCAGGAGCGGACGGAACCAGGACGAGCGTGCTGCCTCGTGGGCTCGCACCGACTCGTACGGTGAGTCGTCGGGCTCAGGCGGACACCTATATTGTACCGGCGATCCGTGCCCCGGGCGTCGTGGACGTGGCCGGCGACCTCGCTCGTCCGTCGAGGACGGGACGGTGTCGCGCGTTCGCGCCGACGACCCGGAGCCGGGCCTGCTGGTACAACGGCGACCCTCCCGCGAAGATTCCCGCGGGACGCCGGCTCAGCGACCGGCCCCGGGGTCGGGCTTCACGGCGAGCACCGGGCACGGCGCGTCGAGCAGGATGCGCTGCGCGTTCGACCCGAGGATGAGCTTGCGACGGGGCTGCGACGGCGCAGGCCGATGACGATGAGCTCCGCGGACGTGCGCTCCGCGGCCGCGACCAGGTCGTCCGCGAGGTCGGCCCCGCCCGTCTCGACCTGCAGCGTGGCACCGGTGCCCTCGAGCCCCTGCTCGACGCGGCGCAGGTCGTCGCGCGCGCGGCGGCCACCTCCGGCGCCGCCCCGGCGGCGTCCGCTGCCACGACGACGAGCGCCACCTGTCGCCGGGCCGCCTCGGTCGCGGCGGTGTCGAGCGCCTCCCGTCCCTCGGGGGTGCTCAGGTGGGCGACGACGACGGTCATGGGTCCTCCGCGGACGGCTCGTGGCGAACGGTCGGGGTGGCGAGGCACCACCGGAGCCGACCGTACCCGAACCGTTCGCCGCCCTCACTCGCGGGCGCGCACCCACCCCGGCGGGACGCCCGCGTCGACCGCGCTCAACAGCAGCAGCGCGAGCCGGTAGGCGGGGTCCTCGGCGAGCGCCTCGCGCAACCTCTCGGCGGCACGTCCACCGTCGCCGTGCCACCAGGCCACCAGCGCCAGCAGGGTCAGCGCGGGCGCCGCCCGGCCGCGCGCCGCGTGCGCGACGACCGCCTCGAGGACCACGCGGGCAGGACCGGTCAGGGACGGGTCCGGTACGACCGCGACCGCGGGGTCGACGAGCCGCGCGATCGCGGCGCCGGTCCCGGCCTCCGCGTCGACGCCCCGGACGGTGCGCTCCGCCAGGTCGTCGTCCCCGCCGGGCACGAGGGACAGCAGGACGGCGTCCCGCACGGGGACCGACTCGAGCGCCGCCTCGAGACGCCCGACGAGCGTCGCGGGCAACGTCGCCGGGACGCCGCCCTCCCCGTCCGCGAGCAGCGCCGTCGCGCTCCGCCACGCCCGGAGCCCCTCGAGCCGCCACGCGACCGTCGTGCCCGCCGAGGGCGCGCCCGACGGGACACCCGAGAGCGTGCCGAGCTGCGGCGCCCCGGGGCGCGCCCGGGCCCTTCGTGCGGCACGGGCCGCGCGCCGGCGCGCGTCCGCCGTCGCGCGCGGGATCCGCAGGGCCTCCTCGCGCGAGTCCGCGACACTCTCGCCCGCGAGCACCATGTGGGCGCCCACCTCGCTGCCCTCGAGCTCGCGCAGCGGACGCCCGTCGGCCGGGCAGCACGTCAGGTCGGTGCAGTCGAGGCCCGACCATCCCGTGGACGAGACGACCCAGACGTCGGTCGGCCCGAGCAGCGACTCGACGGCCTCGCGGCAATGCTCGACCGCCGCCCGCTCCCGCGCCGCCGTCGGGACCGCCGCGCGCAGGGGCGCGTCCGTGTAGGCCACCAGCACGACGCGTCCCGCGCCGTCGGCCGCCAGGTGCGCGAGCACGGTGCGGGCGACCTGCGGACCCCGCTCGACGTCGGCCAGGTCCTCCACGTCGACGCGGACCACGAGACCGACCCGGCCGCGCGGACCCCGCAGGCCCACGAGCACGACGCTGTCGCGCGGGCGGTAGCCGAGGCGGTACGGGACGTAGGCGAGGAGCTCGCGGGGGCCACGGGCCCGGATCAGCGTGGTCATGCGCCCATCCCACCGCGCACCGCGGGCGCCGCGCAGCCGACCGCCGCACCGCTGTGGACGGCGGGAGGGCGGAGCGGCGCGCGTCGCGGGCTGTGGTCGGCGCTGCGGGACGGTGCTGGCTCGCGCCGGTCGCGACCACTACGGTGTCGGCGTGCCCCCACGACCGCCGCGCCGGCGACCGCACCCCGCGTCGCGCGCCGTCGCCGTCGCGGTCCTCGTCGCCGCCGTCACGGGCTGCACCACGACTGCGGCACCCGGGCCGGGCGCGACCGGCACCTCGCGCCCGCGGGCCGGCCGACGCGGAGCACGCCGCCGCGCCCGGGACCCCG
>NZ_MKKH01000033.1 GCF_001942335.1 Cellulosimicrobium sp. CUA-896
AGCCGCGCCCCAGCCTGCGACCGCGCCCCAGCCGGCGACCGCAGGGCCGCCCGCCGCCGCGGGCCAGGCCCGTCGCACGTCGCCCCAGCCGGCAGCCGCGCCCCAGCCTGCGACCGCGCCCCAGCCGGCGACCGCAGGGCCGCCCGCCGCCGCGGGCCAGGCCCGTCCTGCCGCAGGTGAGCAGCGCACGGCGCCGACGGTCGTGAAGATCGTCGTCGCGGGCGGCTTCGCGGTCGGCAAGACGACGTTCATCGGCTCGATCTCCGACGTGGAGCCGCTGAACACCGAGGCCGCGATGACCGAGCACTCGGTGGGCGTGGACGACGCGGGCGGCGTGAGCGACCGCAAGACGACGACCACCGTCGCGATGGACTTCGGGCGCGTCTCGCTCCCGGGGAATCTGTGGCTGTACCTGTTCGGCACACCGGGCCAGGACCGCTTCCTCTTCATGTGGGACGACCTGGTCCGCGGTGCGATCGGGGCCGTCGTGCTCGTCGACACCGACCGTCTCGAGCAGTGCTTCCCGGCGATCGACTACTTCGAGTCGCGCAACATCCCGTTCGTGGTCGGCGTCAACTGCTTCGACGGCGTGGCCAAGCACCGGCTCGAGGACGTCCGCGAGGCCCTGCAGATCCCCGCGCACGTGCCCATGCTCTACACCGACGCCCGGTCGCGCGCGGCGACCAAGCAGACGCTCATCGCGCTCGTGCAGCTCGCGATGCGCCAGCTCCGCGGCGCGGCCTGACCGCCGCACGATCCGCGTCACGACGGCGGGCCGCCCCTGGGAGGGGCGGCCCGCCGTCGTCGTACCCGGGCCGTCGTCGTACCCGGGCCTCGTCGTACCCGGGCCTCGTCGTACCGGGCGTCGTCGTACCGGGCGTCGTCGCCCCGCGGCGCGACGTGCCACAATGTCTCGCTGAGCCGCGAGGCTCGGGAGGGCTGACAGAGCGGCCTAATGTGACGGTCTTGAAAACCGTTGTGCGGCAACGCACCGGGGGTTCGAATCCCTCGCCCTCCGCCCCGCCCGGTCCCGGTGCCGGGAACGTCCCACGGGCGCCGAGCGTGCCGTGCGCGGCCGGACGGTCGAGCGGCGGGCACGGCGCGCGGCCCGCGGTTTGGACGCGCGGCGACCCGCCGGTACCCTGGGCGACGCGGGTGCAGCATCACGGCCTTCGGCCCGGCCCGCGAGGAGACGTCGCATAGTCAGGTCTAGTGCGCCACCCTGCTAAGGTGGTAACGGGGCAACCCGTTCGAGGGTTCAAATCCCTCCGTCTCCGCCAGGAAGGTCCCGGCAGCCACGCGCCCGGGGCCTTTTCTGTTGCCCGTGTGATGCTGCCGGGCGAGGCCCGCGCCGGGTCGCCCGGGCGGCTACGCGGAGCCCGACGTCGCGAGCACGGAGCGGACGACGAACCGCGACGCACCCGCCCCGGCGAGCACGAGCCCGGAGGCGGCGGCGACGCACAGCAGGAACTGCACCACGACGCCGACGTCCGCGAACGCGTGGAGCCCGATTACGGGCGCCATGAGCAGGAGCGCCGTGCCCGTCGCGGCGCCGACGCTCACGGCGAGCGGTACGAGCGTCTCGCGGAACCTCGCCCGGTCGAGCGTGCGCACGTCCGTCCCGGCGAGGACGAGGGAGCGGTACTCGCCGCGCTGGTCGACGACCCGGCCCGCCTGCATGACGCCCGTGGAGACGCCCGCGAGCAGACCCGCGATCGCGAGGGTGAGGAAGCCGCCGGTCTTGAGATCGCCGAGCAGCTGGGCCTCCGCGGGGTCGGAGACCGCCTGCGGGTCGAAGAGCGCGACGATGCTCGCGACCCCGGCGATGAACGTCGCGAGCGCGACCCCGCCGACCGATCGCCACGCGGTCCGCGGGTCGTCGACGATGCGGCGGCCGGCGAGCAGCGTCGCGACGTGCCGCGCCCTCGCCGCGGTGATCCTGCCGACGACCCCGATGACGAACGGCCCGACGAGGTTGAGCGTCGCGAACCCGACGAGCAGGACGCCGACGACGAGCGTGATCGCGATGGCGACGGACCCGAACGACACGGTGGTGACGACGAGCATCGCGACGAACGCGACGCCCGTCGCCACGAGGCGCACCGCCCTGAGCCCGGGCGGCGTCACACGGGCCGCGACGCCGAGCGGCGTGATCGCGACGCGCCGCAGGCTGAGAAGCGCGGACGTGAGCGCGACGGCGACGACGAGCACGACGGCGACGAGCAGCGCCGGCACGCCGACCCAGAGCTCGGCGATCTCGAACGTCCGACCCTGGAACCGCAGCCGTGCCACGAGCGGCAGCAGCGCGGCATAGCCGAGGAGCCCGCCGAGCGCACCCGTCACGGCCTGGGCGGTGGCGTCGAGCATGGTGAGCGTCGTGACCTGACCGGTCGTGGCGCCCGCGAGGCGCAGCGCCGCGAGGCGCGCGTCGCGGCGGGCGACGGCGAGCCGGGCGGCCGCACCACCGAGCGTGACGAGCGGGACGAGCAGGAGGAGCGACGCGATGCCGGCGAGCAGCGGGTACTGGGTGTCGAAGGACGTGACCGACGCGTCCGCGCCCTCGCGCAGTCCCTGGACACCACCGGCGCGGTCGAGGAACGCCCTGAACCCGCCGACGACGACGAGCAGCACCGCCGTCACGGTGGCGAACGCGATGACGGCGAGGACGTTCGTCAGGCGCTGGGGATCGCGGTCGTCCGCGCTGCGGCGGCGCAGGAGCCACCACAGGTCGATGGTTCTCATCGCGGGCCCTCCTGACCGGCGCCCGTGACGGCGCCGTGGCGGGGCCCGGGACGGCCGCGGCGGCGTCGGACCCGGCGGGTGCGGAGGAGGCGGGCGCGTGGAACTCGCCGACGACGCGTCCGTCGCGCATCGTCACCGTCCGCGCGCAGTGGCGTGCGACCGCGGCGTCGTGCGTGACGACGACGAGGGCCGCGCCGGACGCCCGCGTCGCCCGGGTCAGGACGTCGAGCACCTCCGCGCCGGTCGACTGGTCGAGCGCGCCCGTGGGCTCGTCGGCGAAGACGACGCCCGGCGCGCCGACGAGCGCGCGGGCGATGGCGACGCGCTGCGCCTGCCCGCCCGACAGCTCGCCCGGGCGACGCTGCTCCATGCCGCCGAGGCCGAGGTGCGCGAGCCAGCCGGTGGCGACCGCCGTGGCCTCGGCGCGGGACCGGCCCGCGAGCATCAGCGGCAGCGCGGCGTTCTCGACCGCGGGCAGCTCGGGCAGGAGCTGGCCGGACTGGAACACGAAGCCGAAGTCCTCGCGACGCAGCACCGTGCGGCGCGCCTCGGACAGCGTCGCGAGGTCCGTGCCGCGCCACACGACGGAGCCGGACGCGGGGCGGTGATGCCGGCGAGGCAGTGGAGCAGCGTCGTCTTGCCCGAGCCGGAGGGTCCCATGACAGCGAGCGACTCGCCGGGGCGGACCGTGAGGCTCACGCCGGCGAGGGCGTGCGTCGTGGCCTGGGCGGTGCCGTAGACCTTGGTGAGCGCGCTCGCGACGAGGGGCGAGCCGCCGGGGGCGGGTGCGGGGCCGGTGGACGTCATGCCTCGATCGTGCGCGAGCGCCGCGGGGCGTCGCGTCGGGCCGTGGACGGGACCGTGCCGCGCTCGGGTCCGACCACGGGTGGAGGGCCGGTGCTGCGCGAGGACGACCCGAGGGAGCGGACCTCGTCGTGGCGTCGGTCACGCCGTCTCCGGGCAGGGTCGGTACGGTTTGGGATCGCCCGCCGGACAAGGTAGTGTTCTCGACGGCCGGTGAGCGATCAGCGGCTGCACGGCCAGCGCCCGTAGCTCAACGGATAGAGCATCTGACTACGGATCAGAAGGTTGGGGGTTCGAATCCCTCCGGGCGCACCGGGACGAACGGCTCCACCCCTCGCGGGTGGGGCCGTTCGTCGTTGCCGGCCCGTCCGCCCCGGGGCGGACGGGCCGAGCCGCTCTCCCGCCGTCCGCGAACGATCTCACCATGGGAGACGCGCGGCATCTTCGTGATCGGATCGTGACGCACCGGCCGTGATCCGCGGCAGGATGCGGATAACTCCGGGTGCCCGCGGGGCGAAATGGTCATCGAATCACCATCGACAGGTGCGAGACAGGGCGATCTGTGTCTATGGTCGTCGCTGGTATGGACACGACGACGAACGCCGCGCCTTCCGTTCCTTCGACCCCGAGCACGACCGGCAGCGACTCCGCTGCTGCGCCTGCCGAGACGCCCGCCGAGACGCTCGCCGGCACGCCCGCCGACACCGTCGGCGCGGCACCGGTGACGGTCCGCCGCCCGACCGCGGCGGACGGCGCCGCCATGTGGCGGGTCGCGCGCGACTCCGGTGAGCTCGACCTCAACTCGTCGTACGCGTACGTGCTCCTGGCCGAGCACTTCGCGGAGACGTGCCGGGTCGCCGTCGTGCCGGACGAGACGGCTGCCGGCGGCGAGCGCGTCGTCGGGTTCGTCACCGGCTACCGCCTCCCGGACGACGTCGCGCACCTGTTCGTGTGGCAGATCGCCGTGGACGCCGTCGTGCGAGGCCGCGGGATCGCCGGCCGCATGCTCGACGCGCTCGTCGACGCGGCCCCCGACGTCACCACCCTGAAGACCACCGTGGCCGAGGAGAACGTCGCCTCGCGCACCCTGTTCGTCCGCTGGGCGGCGCGACGGGGCGCCACCATCGAGACGACCCCGCTGTTCACGGCCGACCAGTTCCCCGACGCGCACGCGGACGAGCCCCTGCTCGTCATCGACGGCGTGCACCCACGCTGACACCCCTGATCTCGGGCTGCGCCGGTCCGGCGCACGAGTGACGACGCAGCCCCCGTGACCTCACGCACCCGTGCGCACCACCACAAGGAGAGCTCCTTCGTGACTACCCCGATCCTCCCGACCGCCGACGCGAACGCCGCCGACGACCCGACCGGGTTCACCGCCCTGGAGTCCGGGGTCCGCAGCTACTCGCGCGCCTGGCCCGTCGTGTTCGACCGCGCCCGCGGCGCCACGGTCCACGCCGAGGACGGCACCGAGTACCTCGACTTCTTCGCCGGCGCGGGCTCGCTCAACTACGGGCACAACAACCCCCGGCTCAAGAAGGTGCTGATCGACTACCTCGCGGACGACCGCATGGTCCACAGCCTGGACATGCTCACGACCGCCCGCCGCGACTTCCTCGAGACGTTCGAGTCGACGATCCTGCGTCCGCGCGGCCTCGACCACAAGGTCGTCTTCCCGGGCCCCGGCGGCGCGAACGCCGTCGAGGCGGCGCTCAAGCTCGCGCGCAAGGTGACGGGCCGCGAGTCCGTCATCAACTTCACCAACGCCTTCCACGGCATGACGCTCGGCGCGCTGTCGGTGACGGGCAACTCGATGAAGCGCGGCGGCGCGGGGATCCCGCTCGTCCACGCGACGCCGATGCCGTACGACGACTACTTCAACGGCGACGTCGACGACTTCGTCTACCTCGAGCGCCTGCTCGAGGACGGGGGGAGCGGCCTCAACGAGCCCGCCGCGGTGATCGTCGAGACGGTGCAGGGCGAGGGCGGCATCAACGCCGCGCGTGCGGAGTGGCTGCGTGGGCTCGCGGACCTGTGCAAGCGCCACGGCATCCTGCTCATCGTCGACGACATCCAGATGGGCTGCGGCCGCACCGGCGGGTTCTTCAGCTTCGAGGAGGCCGGGATCGTCCCGGACATCATCTGCCTCTCGAAGTCCATCTCCGGGTACGGGCTCCCGATGGCGCTCACGCTCGTGCGCCCCGAGCTCGACATCTGGGAGCCGGGCGAGCACAACGGCACCTTCCGCGGCTTCGCCCCGGCGTTCGCCACGGCCGCCGAGGCGATCCGCACCTACTGGTCCGACGACGCCCTCGAGCGCTCGACCACCGCCAAGGGCGCGCTCATCGAGTCGCACTTCAACACCTTCGTCGCGCGCTACCCCGACCACGGGCTGGTCTCCAAGGGCCGCGGCCTCGCACGAGGGCTGCAGATGGCCGACGGCGAGACCGCCGGCCGGGTGTGCGAGGAGGCCTTCGCGCGAGGTCTGCTCATGGAGACGTCGGGCCCCGACAGCGAGGTCGTCAAGCTCCTCCCGCCGCTGACGGTCACCGACGAGGAGCTGCGTCGCGGGCTCGCGATCATCGGGGACTCGCTCGCCGCCGTCCTCTCCTGACCCGTCCGGACCCGCCCAGACCGCGCGGGCCGGGGGACGTCGTCGTGACCCCGGCCCGCGCCCTCTTCCCGTCGTCCCCACCTGGAGGTATCCCCATGCTCGTGCGCACGCTCGACGAGATCACCGACACCGACGCCGACATCAAGACCGAGAACTGGCGCAGCAAGCGCATCGTCCTCGCCAAGGAGCGCGTGGGCTTCTCGGTCCACGAGACCACGCTCTACGCCGGTACCGAGAGCTTCTTCTGGTACGCGAACCACGTCGAGGCGGTGTTCATCACGTCCGGCGAGGGGGAGATCGAGGACCTCGCCACCGGCGAGGTGCACCCGCTCGCGCCCGGGACGCTCTACCTGCTGAACGACCACGACAAGCACAAGGTGCGTCCGCGCACCGACATCACGTGCGTGTGCGTGTTCAACCCGCCGGTCACCGGCCGTGAGGTCCACGACGAGAACGGCGTCTACCCGCTCGTCACGGAGCCGGAGACCGAGCCCGCGCCGGTCTGACCCGCGCCGCCGACGCCGAACCCGGGCCTGCCCACCGATCACACTGTCGATCGGTGGGCAGGCCCGTGTTCGGCACCCCGACGGTCGGGGACGCCCGTCAGCAGCCCTCCGCGTCGTAGCGGCACAGCAGGTCCCACGCCGCCTGCGCGTTCGCGACGACCGTCTCGCGCGCGACCCCGACCGTGGTCTCGCCGCCGTCGAGCGCGACCAGCGTGACCGCCGTGCCGCGCCGCGTCGCGGCGAGGTAGCTGCCCAGTGCGCCGTCGAGGTCCCCGCCGTCGGACGCCCCGTAGTAGTCCGTCGCGAGCCCCGCCCCCTGCGCGCCGACGTCGAGCGGCTCCGTCACGAACGTCGTGCCCCCGGACGTCTCGTCCGGCGACGTCCCGGCGCACGCGTCGATCGCGGCGGCGAGGCGGTCCGCCGCGGCCACGGCGCGTCGGCGTCGGGGAAGACCGCGACCTGCTGCACCCCGACGGGCCCCTCGGCCGCGCCGTCGCCCTGGGCGACGGTGAGCATGGCGGCGACGTCGGCGGGCGGCTCGGCGCCGCACGCGTCGGGCAGGCGCCACGCCGCGGCCCCCTCGCTCTCCTCGCGCGCGTCGCCCGACGCCTCCCACGCCGCCGCGGGGAGCAGCGCCTCGGCAGGAAGGTCCGTCGGCACCGCGGGCGCGGGCTCCTCGGACGCCGGGTCCGTGGCGTCGGGCTCGGAGGACGGCGTCGCGCCCCTGCTCGGGCCGGTGCCGGACGACGTCGGCGCCGCCGGGTCGGACGAGCCGGAGCAGGCGGCGAGGAGGAGAGCGGAGACGAGGGCGGAGGCGGCGAGGGCAGGCGTCCGGGTCGCGTGTCGCATGCGTGCCACCCTCACATCACGGGGCGGGCACCGCACGACGTCGCATCCTCATCCCGTCCCGACGTCGGCGCGCTCGAGGGACGTAGCCACGCGAGGACGCCGAGCACGACCGTGTCACGAGCCCCGGCCGGCAGCAGGCCGCGCAGCACCCACCAGACGGCGCGCGGGTCCACCCGGTGCTGCGAGGGCCGCAGGCGCAGCGGCCGACCGGGACCGGTGCGCGGGTCGTCGAGGTCCTCGGGGTCGCCCATGCCGCGCACGACCCCACGCCGCCCGGGCGGTGCGGATCACCCGGGCGGCGTCTCCGGGCCGTGCGCGGCCCGCGGAGGTCAGCCGCAGGAGGGAGCGGCGTGCTCCACGGTGGTCGTGGTCTCCCGGTCGTCGCCCGCGCCGTCGGGCCGCGCGGTGACGGTCACGACGCCGGCCTCCGGTGCTGCGTCGCGGACGGCGAACGCCTGGTAGGCGTTGCGACCCGGGGCGACGGCGTCGAACTCCTTCGTCCCGTACGGCGTGGCGACCACGACGTCGAGCGCGACGTCGTCGTCGTTGACCACCCGTACGGCGACGTACGGCCGGCCGGCGAGGCACCGCAGGTCCGCCGTCGCGCGGACCGCCACGGACGTCGGCACGTCGGGGTCGGCCGCGCCGGGCTCGAGCACCCGGAGCGTCGCGAGGCCCGGGTCGCCGTCCGCCCAGGCCGTGCTGAGCGCGACGTAGCGGGCGGTCCGGTCGACGGCGAGCGTCCCGCGCGACGAGCCCCCGCGGAACTCCCCGACATCGGTGAAGGTCAGTCCGTCGTCGCTCACGGACACGACCGCGTCGGGCGCGCCGCCGCGCTCCCACGTCGTGACCACCGTCCCGATCGCGCGCACGCTCCCCAGGTCGGTGACCATCCGGCCGTCCGGCCCGGGGACCCAGGTCGTGGCGGCGTCGCCGTCGACCGCGAGGGCGGGCGACGTCATGCCCGCGGGCAGGACCGACGCGGGGAACGTCAGCGTGCTCAGGGCGTGGTCCGCGACGGGGAACGGCGTCGCGCCGGGGAAGCGCACCGTCGTGCCCGACGGCGACGCCCCCGCCGTCCGCGTGCCGCCGGTCTCGGCGTTGCGCACCTCGACGGGCTCGTCGCCCGTCACCACGACCGTGCGGGCGTCGTCGACGGTGACCGTGGCACCGGCCGGCGCGACGTCCCCGTGCCCGGCGACCGTCGCCCGGGGCGCGAGCACGACGGCGTCGCCGGCGGGGATGCTCAGCTCGAGCGTGGACGCGGTCGCGCCGATCGTCTGGGTGCCGTCGAGCACGGGGACCGGGCCGCCGTCGTGCGGGACGGTCACGGCCGTCGTCACGTCGGCACCCGTGAGGTTGAACGCGACGAGGTACCCGTCGAGGGACGTCACGAGCACGCCGTCGGCGTCCGCGGTCGGGACGGGGCGCGCCGCCAGCGCGGCCGTCGCCTGCGCGTCGCCGGGCACCATCTCCACGAGACGGGGGCCGGTCGCGCCGTCGGCCAGGCGCACGACGTGACGCGTGTCCGTCGGGCTCGAGACGCTGATCGCGCCGTCCGTGCCCGGCGTGCCGTCCGCCCCGCGGACGACGAAGCCCGCGACGCCCTCGACGTCGATCCACGCCGCGTCCTCGTCGCGCAGCTCCTCGTCACCGATGAACCGGTAGGACGCGGCGTCGTGCCACGCTTGCCCGTCGAGCGACGTCTGCACGCGGTACTCCTGCCCCGCGGCGGACTCCCAGCCGAGCTGGACCTGCGCCACGTCCACCGCCTCGCCGAGGTCCACCTGGACCCAGGAGTCGGCGCGCGACCGGTCGTCGCGCGACACGGCCCAGCGCGTCGTCGGGCTGCCGTCGGTGACGGCGCTCGCGGGGTGGGCGCCGTCGGCGCTCGAGGCGGTCGCGGGGCGGCCGGCGGCGAGGTCCGTGCCGTCGGGCGCGAACGCGCGTAGGTGGTAGAGCGAGTAGCCGTACTCGGGGTTGCCGCGCACGCCCTGCATCCGCACGTAGCGGGTGGTCACCGGCGCCGGGACCTGGGCGTCCGGCGGCACGAGGTCGACCGTGTCGAGGCGTGCGACGTTCACGTCCGCGCCGGCCCTGCCGTACGACGTCGCCGTCGTCCACGTCTGACCGTCGGTGGACGTCTGAACGAGGTAGCGCGCCCCGGCGCTGGCCTCCCACGCCACGCGCACCGCGTCGACGGTCGTCTCCTCGCCGAGGTCGACCTGGATCCAGCTGTCCGGGCGCGAGCGCTCGCCGACGGCGACCGCCCACCGCGTCGACGGGTTGCCGTCGGTGACGCGTGCGGCGGTGCGGCCGTTCGCGGCGTCCTCGCTCGACGCCGTGGCCGGACGGCCCGCGGCGAGGTCGGACCCGTCGCCCGGGCCGTACGCGTGCAGCGCGAACATCGAGTACCCGTAGCGCGGGTGGCCCTCCTGGCCGAGCACCCGCACGTAGCGTGCCGTGACGGGGGCGAACGCGAGGTCGTCGACGCGGGCGGCGTTCGCGTCCGCCGGGTCGTCGGGGCGCGTGACCGGGAGGGTGACCGTCGTCTCGCCCGCGGCCGTGGTGTACGTCCGGGAGCCGTCGAGCTCGGAGTAGCCGCCCATGTCGAGGTTGCGCACGGACAGGCTCGCGTCGTCCGCGCCGGCACCGGTGGAGGCGTAGACCGCCGCGCCGGTCGGGAGGGTCACCTGCCCGGCGTAGCCGTCACCGACGCGGAGCACCGTCGAGGTGCCCTCGAATCCGTCGCGCGGCGCCGTGTACGTCGTGACCCGGCGCTCGTCGACCGTCGCCCCGGGGTTCGGGTACAGGTACGGGGTGGACCCGGAGACGTGGAACAGCCACGAGTCGTGGCCGGGGACCCACGGGAACTTCACGAACCCGCGGCGGCTCCCGGCCGCGGCCCACGCGTCGGACGACTGCTGGACCGTGAGCCCGGGGCCGTCGCCGAAGTCGCGCACGCCGGCCAGGCCTGCGAAGAGCTCGTCCTCGGGCGTGGGCACGACGGGGCCGTCCTCGTGCTCGGCGGCCTCGACGTGCAGCAGGTAGGAGATCGCGATCTCGGCGCGCGCCTCGGGCTCGTACTTGGGCTCGCCCGAGAACTTGGTGAGCCGGTCGACCGGCGGGTACGCCTGGTAGTCCTCGAGCGCGGCGGCGAGCCCGGCCTCGGCCGCCGCGGCGTCGGGGTCGCGCAGCACCTGGCCGAGGAACGCCATGGGCAGCACGTCGCGCCCGTAGAGGAACTCGCGGTCGGCGACCATGGGCATGAACGGCTCGCCCTGCTCGGACATCACGAGCTTGATCGACTCCCACAGCTCCGCGGCGTTCGGCTGCCGCGTAAGGATCTCCGGCAGCGGCTCGTCGTGCAGGAGGAAGTGGATCGCGTTGCGCCCGCCCGAGCGCCAGATGTCCGACTGGTAGTGCGGGCCGAACGACCCGTGGTTCTCCACGAGGTACGTGTCGTAGATCGTCTGCATCGTGTTGGTCGACACCGGCTCGCCGGCCACGACGGCGGGGTTGTTGCGGTCCGCCGTCGGCTGCCCGGCCGCGTTGCGTCCCCAGTCGCCGAGCTGGTCGGCCCAGCGGTCGGCGTCGGGGTCGTCGGGCGCCCACGCGAGGCCCGGGGCGAGCGCCTGCGTGTAGACGCCGACCTCCTCCTGCGCGGTGTCGCCGACGTGCTTGCCGTCGGGCCAGTCCGCGGTCCAGCTGCCCGACAGCGGGTCACGCCCGAAGTCGAGGTCGGCCGTGTAGCGGGACTGCTCGGTCGCGATGGTCGTGAGGTTCTCGCGCGTCGCGGCGTCGAGCTCGTCCCACAGGAGCGTGCCCGCGGCGAGGAAGTAGGACTGGAACGTCGAGTCCCAGAACAGCCGCTGGCCCCACGTGCCCGCCGGGTCCACGTTCCGGTTGGTCGCGGCGTAGTGCTCGATGGTCGCGAGCGTCTGCGCGCGCAGCTCGTCCTCGGAGACCCCGGCGAGCTCCGCGTCGTACTCGCCGTGCGTGAGCAGCACGGCGTTGCCGAGCACGACGGCGAAGTTCATGTCCTTCGACTGGTACACGCCCGCCGACTCGTCCCAGACGCTCTCGACCCACCGCGTGTGGCGCAGCAGGGCCGCGTAGTAGTCGGCGGCGATCGCGTCGGGCGCGCCGTACGCGACCTCGCCGTACGCGACCTGGCCGGACGCGTCCGGCCCCGCCGCGGCCGGATCGCCCTGGGCCGGCAGGCCGGTGAGGACCAGCGACCCCGCGGCGAGCAGCGCCACGGCACCGCCACGGAGCCTGCCGCGACCGTGCCGGGACCGTCGGGGGGAGGGGTGACGCAACGGTTCGCGCGACGGACGGCGCGGCGACTGGTGTTCCATGGGACCTCGTTCGGTGTCGTCGTCGACAGGGACGTGCGGTCGGCGCCCGAGCTGTGCGGTGGGCGCGGCGGGCCTCCCCGCGGACGATACCGGGGTGTGACAGCGCTGTCCAGGGTGCGGTCCGTCGGACGGTCTCCGGTCCCGCCGACGGGAAGAGCCCCGGCCCGAGGGCCGGGGCTCTCCCGTCGCACATGCCCCGCGGCTGGGCCGCGAGGCCGTCGCTCGCGTCAGCGGCAGGCTGCCGCCGGGACGTCGACGGGGATCTCGGCGTCGAGCGCCTCCCCGCCGAGGGTGCCGCTCACCACGGCGGTCGCCGTCGACGCGTCGAGCGCCGCGGAACGCGTCGCGAACGCGTGGTACGCCGACGCGCCCGGCGCGACGGCGTCGAACGACCGCTCGCCGGCGTCCGTGCGGAGCGTGACGGCGAGGTCGACCGGCACGTCCTCGGCGTTGAGCGCGCGCACCGCGACGTACGCCTGGCCGCCCAGGCAGCGCGTCGAGGCCTCGACCGTGACGTCGACGCCACGACCCGGGTCCGCCACGAGCACGCCGCTCGAGGGGACGAGCCGCACGTGGTCCACGTTGACGTGGCCCGTGTCGCCCGGGGCGAAGCGCAGACCGACCGAGGAGGCGTCGGCGCCCTCGAACGTCACGCGGACCGGCTCGGTGTAGCCCCAGCGCCGCCACCGGTTCGCGTCCTGCCCGAGGTTGGGCAGGGCCACCGGTCCGGCGACCTCGCCGTCGACGGTCAGCGACAGCTGCCGGTCGAGCGGTGCGACGACCATGCCGTTCGCGTAGCGGAACGACACGTCGTAGCTCGTGCCCGCGGCGACGTCGACGTCGACGGAGAACGCGGCGCCCTCGCGCGACAGCGTCCGCACGAAGCCGGAGCCCGTGTAGCCGGGGTGCTCGGTCGTCGTGATCGCACCGCCGGAGAGGGCACCGTCCTCCGCCTCGAGGACGAGCGCCGTGCGCTGGGCCTCCACGAGCGCGAGGAGCCCCGCGACGGCGTCGCCGGCCCCGCCCTGCAGCGCCGTCGCCGCCCGCTCCAGCGTGCGGTCCACCGCCTCGGCGTCGCCGCGCACGGCGGCGCGCAGAGCGGCCGTGAGCGGCGCGCGCACGGCGTCGACGACGTCCTGCGCGGCACCGCTCGCGGACTCCGCGTCGCGCAGCGCGACGAGCAGCGCGGGGATCCCGACGCGCTCGCCGAGCCACGGCTCCACCTGCGCGTCGAGCGCCGCGAGGGCGTCGCCGTCCACGTCGTCCGCGGAGCGGGAGACGAGGGCGCTGCGCAGGCCCTGCGCCGCCTGCTCGACGGCGGCGAGGTCACCGGCGTCGGCCGCCACCGCCAGCGCGTCGACGCGCGCGTCGAGCACGCGCGCCGTCGCCGAGGTGACGTCGCCGTCGACGCGCGCCGCGTCGAGCAGCTCGCCCAGCGCGGCCGTGTCGGGGAACGGCAGCAGCGGCACGTCCGTCGACGCGCCGGCCTCGCCGGTGCCGCTCGCGAGCGCGAGGTCGGTGGTCGCGGCGTAGGGCACCGCGTCGGCGTCGACCGTGAACGTCAGCGTGCGGGTCTGCCCACCGCCGATCCGCGTGGCCGTCCCGGGGACCGTCTCGCCGTCGAGGACGAGTCGCGCCTCGGTGACCGAGGTGCCCGCGTTGCGGGCGTCGAGGGTGACGTCGACCGTGCGGGTGACCGGGTCGAAGTCCGTCGTGACGTCGCCGACCACGTCGACCCGCGGCCGCTGGTACGCCTCGAGGGACGCGAGCTGCTCGGGCGTCGCCGGGCGCAGGCGCAGCGCCTGCCCGCCGGCGCCGACGAGCGAGGCGCTGAGGACGTCGTCCGACGTCACGAGCGACCGCGTCACCTCGACGGCGGTCGGGTTGCCCTTCCAGCTCGCGTCCTGCGCGTCGGCCCAGACCTCGGCGACGTACGTGACGTCGTCGTCCAGCACGTCCAGCGGGACGTCGAGCGTGCGGTCGTTCTCGTCCGTGACCACGCCGACGTACCAGGCGTCGCCGCTGCGGCGCGCCGTCGTCACGTGGTCGCCGATCTCGGCGTCGACGTGCGACTCGTCCCACGTCGCGGGCATGTCACGCAGGTACTCGAACGACTCGGGGACCTCGCGTAGTTCTCCGGCGTGTCCGCGAGCATCTGCAGCGGGCTGTAGAACGTCGTGTACAGCGCGAGCTGCGTCGTGGTGGTCGTCTGCACGCGCGTGCCGAGGTTCGCCGGGTCCCACAGCACGTCGAGCACGCCGGGCGTGTAGTCGGCGGGCCCGCCGATCCAGCGGGTGAACGGCAGGATGGTCGCCTGCTCGGGCGGGTTGCCGTTCGAGCCCATGTAGTTCTGCTGCTCCATCCCCGCGACGCCCTCGCCGGTCATCATGTTGGGGTAGGTGCGCTCCTTGCCCGTCGGCTTGATCGCCTCGTGCGCGTTGATCGAGATGCCGTGCCGCGCGGCGGCGTCGATGACCCGCTGGAAGTGCTTGACCGCCTCCTGGTCGAAGGTGCTGCGGTTCACGCCGCCGAGCTCGAAGCGCGTCGCGTAGCCGGTCTTGATGGCGTGGATCCCCCACTCCTCGTACTGGCTGAAGATCTCCTCGAGGTGCGCGTCGTAGTAGTCCACGTAGCCGCGTGTCTCGTTGTGCGCGACGAACCCGACGCCCTTCGACTCCGCGTAGGCGAGCACCTCGTCGATGTCCACGTCGGCCTGCGGCGTCACGAAGTCCTGGTTGGTCCACGACCCGCCGGAGTTCGTGTTCCACCCCTCGGCGAGGACGTACTCCGCCCCCGCCTCGGCGGCGAGGTCGACGTACTCCTTGATGCGCTCGGTCGTCGCGCCGTGGTTCGGGCCCGCGTTCCACGTCGTGTCGCGGCGCTGGAGCTCCCACCACACACCGGTGTAGGTGCCGGGGTCGATCCAGTCCGTCGTGTCGTCCACGCCGTCGCCGTCGGAGTCGACGTCGCAGATCGCGCACGGGTCGTTGAGGTTCTGGATCAGGTGCGACTCCGCGAGGTCGCCCGCGGCGCGGCCCACCTGCACGGTGCGCCACGGCGTGACGACGTCCTGCTCGCTCGCGTCGAGCACGGCCTTGGTCCCGTCCGGGAGGGCGATCAGGTCGCTCACGAACGTCCCGGGCTCGCCGTCGACGCGGTCGAGCGTCATGCTCGCGTAGTCGGTGAGGTCGGCCTCGTGCACGGCGAGGAACAGGCCGTCACCGCGCGAGAACGTGATCGGGGTCTGCGCGGTCGCGACCTGGTCGATCGGCGCCGTCCTGTAGTGCTTCTCGTCGGCGCGCCAGTCGGTGCCGGCCGCGAGATAGTACGCGGTCAGGTCGTCAGCGAGCGCGAACTCGGTGCTCTCGGACGTCACGACGAACGGGCCGTCCAGCGCGTCCTGCTGCGGCAGCACGTACCGGAAGCCGATGCCGTCGTCGAAGACGCGGGCGACGACGTCGACCTCGAGGCCGGACTCGTGGACCGCGTGCACCGTGAGCTCGTTCGCGTGGTTGCGGACCGACGACTGCGTCCCCCAGGCGGGGGTCCACGTCTCGTCGACCTCGTCGCGCTCGACGGACGCGATCGTCATCCCCGACGTCAGGTCGACGTCGGGGTCGCGCAGCACGAGGCCGAGGCCGGACGCCCCGACGACCGACGTCGTGCCGTCCCGCACGACGTCGTACGTGAGACGCCCGTCCACGACGCCGACCGTGAGGTCGAGGGTGCCGTCGGGCGAGACGACGTCGTGACCGGTCACGGCGCTCACGGCCGCGAGCGGCACCGTGGCCGGGGGCGCGGCGGAGAGCGTGGCGGCGGTCGCGGCGGCTGCCGGTACGCCGGCCCCGACGGGGGCCACGAGGGCGAGCCCGAGGGTGAGGGCGGTCAGACGCCGGGGCGCGCGTGGCGCGGACCGGTCGTCGTGCACGTGGGGAGGGGAGAGGGTGCGATGGCGCATGCGAGGAGCTCCTGGGACGTCGTCGTCGGTGGGAGGGGGCAGGGCGCCGCGGGTGGCGGCGTGCTGCCCGTGCTGCGACCGCGGGGTGGGCGGTGGCCGTCGAGCGGGGTGGTGGCGCGTCGTCGCGCCGCGTGTGCGAGGAAGGGGGCCGAGGTCGTGGGCCGGGCTCGTCGAGCCCTGCCCACGACCGCGACCCCCTTCGCGTCGTGCGGTGGTCTGCGGCTCAGCCCTTGACCGAGCCGGACATCAGGCCGCCCACGAAGTACTTGCCGAGGATGATGTAGACGAGCAGCGTGGGCAGCGACGCGAAGAGCGCGCCGGCCATGGAGACGCCGTAGTTCTGCAGCAGCGCGCCGTTGGCCAGGTTGTTCAGCGCGAGCGTGACGGGGCCGTTCTGGCTCGAGGAGAAGAACACGGCGAAGAGGAAGTCGTTCCATGCCGACGTGAACTGCCAGATGAGCACGACCACGAAGCTCGGGACCGAGATCGGCAGGAGGATCGACCAGTACGTGCGGAGCATGCCCGCGCCGTCGACGCGCGCGGCCTCGATGAGCTCGTGCGGCACGGTCATGTAGTAGTTGCGGAAGATCAGCGTCGTGATCGGGATGCCGAAGATCACGTGCAGCATGATCAGCGTCGGGATGCCGCTCGGGACGCCGAGGTCCAGCACGAGCAGCTGGTTCAGCGGGATGATCACCGCCTGGTACGGGATGAACATGCCGAAGAGGATGAGCGTGAAGACGATGTTCGCGCCCTTGAAGGACCACCGCGACAGCACGAAGCCGTTGAGCGAGCCGAGGAACGCCGCGATGATCGAGGCCGGGATCACCATCTGCAGCGTGCGCCAGATGGCGGGGGACAGCGACGTCCACGCGGTCTGCCAGTTGTCGAGGGTCCACACCTCCGGGAGCGCCCAGGCACGGGCCGGGGACGCGTCGCCAGCGCCCTTGAAGCTCGTGACGAACAGGACGTACACGGGGATGAGGACGATCAGCAGGAAGAGGATGAGCGCCGCGTACTTCAGCGTGCGGCCGAGGCTGAACCGGTTGCGCGGCCGCTCGGTGCGCGTCTCGCGCGGGGTGCCGACGACGTCGGGGGTGGGGACCGCCGGGGTCGAGGTGGTGGTCATCGCTTCTCCTGACGGTTGGTGCGGATCAGGTACGGCACGATGACGACCGCGACGATGACCAGCAGGATCGAGCCGACGGCAGCGGCGTTCGCGTAGTCGAAGCTCGACTTGAACACGTACATGTCGACGGCGGGGACCTTGGTCTGGTAGTTCGCGGGCTTCGAGATCGACATGATGAGGTCGAACGCCTTGAGCGACATGTGGCCGATGATGATCAGCGCCGACAGCGCGATGGGCGACAGCTGCGGGAAGAGCACGTGGCGGTACAGCTTCCACTCGCTCGCGCCGTCCATGCGGGCGGCCTCGCGCAGCTCGTCGGGGATGCCGCGGAAGCCGGCGAGGAACAGGGCCATCACGTAGCCGGACAGCTGCCAGATCGCGGGGATCGCGATCGCGACGATGCCGACGCTGACGTTGTTCCACCAGTTGTTCTGCAGCGCGTCGAGCCCGATGATCTGGAACAGCCGGTTGAGGCCCGAGGCGGACTCGCCCTGGTTCGAGTTGAGCAGCCAGCGCCAGACCACGCCCGAGGCCACGAACGACACGGCCATCGGGAAGAGGTAGATCGAGCGGAAGATGCCCTCGCCGCGCATCGGCTTGTCGAGGAGCCACGCCCACACGAACCCCATGAGCATGGTCCCGGCGAGGAAGACCACGGTGTAGAGCACGAGGTTCTTCAGCGAGTGCTGGAACGCCTCGTCGCCGAGGAGGGCGAAGTAGTTCTGGAACCACACGACGGCCGACGGCTCCTGGCCGGTCGCCTGGGCGGCGGTGTGGTTGTCCGTGATCGACGTCCGGAAGTTGGCTCCGATGAGCCCGTAGACGAAGACGGCGACGAGGATGAGCGAGGGGGCGAGGAGCAGCAGGGGTGGCCCCGCCCGCCGCAGTGACTTGAGCATGGTGGTCTTCCCGTCCTGGGCGCGGTGCTGCGCCTGGTTCCTGGTGTCCGAGCGGTTCCGGCTGGACGCGACCGCGCGCCGTCGGGTCGTCCCGACGCGCGCGGCCGCGCGAGGTCGCGTCGGCTCAGCCCTGCGCGGCGGCCGCGAGCTCGGACTGGTACGTCGCGAGGTCGGAGGCGCCGGAGGTGAACTTGCTCGTCGCGTCCGAGATCGCGTTGAGCGTCGCGACGGGGGTCGCGGCACCGTGCGCGAGCGAGGACACGATCGTGTCCTGGCCGAACGACTCGATGGCCGTCTGCTGGTACTCGGAGAACTCCGACGGGTCGGCGTCCGTGCGGGCCGGGATGGAGCCCTTGGCCTTGTTGAACGCGACCTGGCCCTCGAGCGAGCCGACGGTCTCGAGCCACGCCTTGGCGCCGTCGGGGTGCGGCGCGCCCACCGGGAGGGTGAACGAGTCGGCGAGGAAGTCGAACACGCCGTCCGTGCCCGGCACGGGGAAGGCCACGAAGTCGGTGCCGAGGGCCTTGTCCTGCTCCTCGAACGCCGCGACCGCCCAGTCGCCCATGACGTTGAACGCGGCGTTGCCGTCGATCACCATCTGGGTCGCCTCGGGCCAGTCGAGCCCGTCACGGTCGGAGTTGGTGTAGCTCATGAGCTGCTCGAAGTCCTCGAGAGCGGCCGTGACCTCCGCGCTCTCCCAGTCGGTCGAGCCGTCCCACAGACCGTTGTACGCCTCGGCGCCGAGACCGGCGAGGAGCACCGTCTCGAGAAGGTGCACCTGGGTCCAGGTGGTCGCGACGGACAGCGGGGTGACGCCCGCGGCCTGCAGCGTGTCGAGGTCCGCCATCCACGCGTCGAGGTCGGCGTACTCGGCGGCCGGGTCGATGCCGTTCTCCTCGAGGACGGTCGGGTTGGCCCACACGACGTTGGCGCGGTGCACGTTCGACGGGATCGAGTAGATCGCGCCGTCCTCGGCCGTGACGCGGTCGACCAGGTCCGCCGGGAAGACGTCGGTGAGGCCGAACTCGTCGTAGAGGTCCGAGACGTCCTCGATCTGCGCGGCGTCGATGTAGTCCTGGAGCTCCGCGCCGGCGTGCGCCTGGAACGTGTCCGGCGGGTCCTGCGCCTGGAGGCGGGACTGGAGCAGGTCCTTCGCGGCCGAGCCGGCGCCGCCGGCGACCGCGCCGTTGATGAACTCGACGTCCGGGTGCTGCTCGTTGAACACGCCGACCAGGGCGTCGAGGCCGGCCTTCTCCGAGCCTGCGGCCCACCAGGTGAAGACCTCCACCTCGTCGGCGCCGCCGCCGTTGCCGTCGTCACCGGAACCACCGTCACCGGAACCGCCGCTGCTGCACGCGGCGAGTGCGAGACCCACGAGGGCGGCACCGGCCACCGTCGCGCTCGTCCTGCGATTGAGTCGCATCGTGTCTTTCCCTACGCCTTCTTCGGTCGTGGGGGACCGGAGGTGCGGGGAGCGCACCGTCACCGGCCGGGCGCATCGGTGCGCCCTCGAACCCGACGCCCATACAACGGCGGCCCGACGTTGATGTCAAGAAGTGAACGCAAACGAGTCCGTTTCGTGATGTCGCCGTCAGGTCGTGGATTCAACGAGGTCGCAGGCCCGGCCCGGCGGGGCGCGTCGTGGTCGACGCCCGGGCGCCGCGCGCGCCGCACGCGGTGTCGTCCGTGTGCGATGACGGTCGGCTGTGTCGCTTTCTGTTGGACCGTGTGTACGATCGGTGCGCGCCCCGCGTCCGCCCCCCACGCCCGTGCCACCGACGGCACGGCGACGGCACGCGGCGCGACCGCCTCGATGGAGAGTCGTCGCGGCGCACGACCTGCGTCCCCACCGGCAGCGTCGGCCCGCGGCCCAGTGGAAGGTCCGACCAGATGCACCCCCACCGCACGATCGCCCGGATCGCCGTCGCGCTCGCGACGGCCGCCGGGCTCACCGTCTCGGGGCTCGCCGTCCCGGCGACGGCCGCACCGCCCGTCGCCGTGGCCAACCCCGAGATCACCGGCACCGAGTGGACCACCCCCGGCGCGGTGAAGGTCGGCCAGACGCCGTCGCGCGCCGTCATGGTGCCGTTCGACACCGTCGAGCAGGCCCGCGCGAACCCGACCCTGCGCCAGGCGGAGCAGGAGTCGCCCGACGTCCGCCTGCTCAACGGCACGTGGCAGTTCAACTACGTGCCCTGGCCTGCCGACAAGCCCGACGTCGCGGGCGTGACGAGCATCCCCGCCAGCGGCTACCAGGACATCGAGGTCCCCTCGAGCTGGCAGGTGGCCGGGCAGTACGCGGGTGCGCTCGGCACCGACTTCCCGATCTACAACAACCAGGACTACCCCTTCCAGGCGTCCGGCGGCGGCGTGCCGAACCAGGGCGACTTCGACGCCGCCCGGGCGCGACCGAGTTCAACCCGGTCGGCACCTACATGCGCACCCTCGACCTGTCCGCGGAGGACCTCGAGGACAACCGGCTGATCCTGTCGTTCCTCGGCGTCGAGTCCGGGTTCTACCTCTACGTCAACGGCGCCGTCGTCGGGTACGGCGAGGACAGCTTCAGCACCTCGGAGTTCGACGTCACCGACTACGTGCACGAGGGCGAGAACCTCGTCACCGTCCAGGTGCACCGGTGGACGACCGGCAGCTTCCTCGAGAACCAGGACGGGCTCAACTACGGCGGCATCCACCGCGACGTCCTCCTCACGGTCCAGCCCGAGGTCGCCGTCTACGACTACGACGTCGAGACGACCTTCGCCGACGGCGACTACTCGACCTCGCAGCTCGCGGTCGACGTCGACGTCGCGAACACGTCCGGCGAGGCCGCGGCGCGCACGGTCACCGCGCACCTTTTCGACGCCGCCGGCGAGCAGGTCGGCGAGCCCGTCAGCGCGCCCGTCGCCGTGGAGCCGGGGCGGACCGGCACGGCGGCCCTCCGGACCACGGTCGAGGACCCCGCACTCTGGTCGGCCGAGCTGCCGAACCTGTACACGCTCGTGCTGGAGCTCACGGACGAGGACGGCGCGACCCTGCAGACGTTCGGCAAGCGCGTCGGTTTCCGCGAGTTCACGATGGCGCACGCGGGGACGTCGGACTCGACGTCGAACATGACGATCAACGGCCAGAACATCGAGTTCTACGGCGTCAACCGCGGCGAGAACGACCCCGCCTACGGGCACCACGTGCCCTACGAGAACGTCGTCGCCGACGTGCGCAACGCCAAGCGGCTCAACATGAACGCCATCCGCACGAGCCACTTCCCGCCGGACCCGCACCTGCTCGACCTGGCGGACGAGTACGGCCTGTACGTCATGGACGAGGTGAACGTCGAGTCGCACAACGGGCGTGACGGGATCGACAACAGGCCGTACGCGATCGACCCGTCGCTGACGAGCCGCGACTTCCCGGGCAACGACTCCCGGTACACGGCCTCGATGGTGCAGCGCATGACGAGCATGGTCGAGCGCGACAAGGGCTATCCGTCGGTGATCATCTACTCGCTGGGCAACGAGGCGGGCACGGGCCGAACTTCGACGCGATGATCGACGTCATCAAGGAGCTCGACGGCGAGAAGCTCGTCCACTACCAGGGCGACAACGGCAACGCGCGCGTCGACATGATCGGCGCGATGTACCCCGCGTACAGCGCCGCGAACCGGCCCACCGCCGAGAAGCCGTTCATCATGATGGAGTACCAGCACTTCATGGGGAACACCGGTGGTGAGCTCCGCCGCTACGTCGACATCATGGAGGGCTCGTACCGCCAGCAGGGCGGGTTCATCTGGGACTACGTCGACCAGTCGGCGCTGACCCTGAAGGAGGGCGCCGACACGTCCGACGGCGTGACCGACGACGAGCTGTACCTCGGCATGGACGGCAGCTGGCCGCAGGTGTCGGGCGACGGCAACTTCCTCATGAACGGCGTCCTGTTCCCGGACCGGACGTGGAAGCCGGGCGCGTACGAGGTCCGTAAGCAGTACCAGGACCTGAAGTTCTCGCAGACCGACGAGCAGCGCGCCGAGCACCAGGTCACGATGACCAACGTCAACCGGTTCAAGAACGCGAACCACTACGACATCGTGTGGTCGCTGCAGCAGGACGGCACCACGGTCCAGACGGGCACGCTCTCCGACGCCGAGGCCGACCTCGCGCCGCCCACGGGCGACGTGGCCGGCGGCTCGACGAAGGTCCTGACCATCCCCTACGGGCTCGACGACCCGGCGCCGGGCGCCGAGTACCAGCTGCTCGTCGAGTACCGCCTCGCGGCCGACACCCCGTACGCGGACGCCGGCTACGTGCAGGGCGGCGGTCAGTTCGCGCTCGACGCGCACGGCGTCGACCAGCTCGTCGACGTGGCGGGTCTCGACGCGTCCCGTACCGAGACCACGGACGACGCGGTGACCGTCACGGGCACCACGCCCGAGGGCTCGCCCTTCACGGTCGCGGTCGACCGTGCGACGGGTCTGCTCGACACCTACCAGGTGGACGGCGTGGACCTCGTCTCGAAGGCACCCGTGGGTTCGTTCTTCCGTGCCGAGACCGACCAGAACGGCGCGGTCCGCGGCAACGCTCACAACCTCCGCACCCCGGAGGCGTACCAGGGCTGGCTGAACCAGGGCGAGGACCCGCGGGACGTCTCCGTCGACGTGCTCGGCGGTGACGGCACGACCACGAAGATCGTCGTCAACGCCACCCTGGAGAACGGGAGCGCCTACGCCACGACGTACACGGTGTACGCGAACGGGACCGTGGTCGTGGGAGCCCGGCTCGTCCCGTCCGCCGAGGCGCCTGACCAGCTCGGCGAGTTCGGCATGATGATGCAGCTCCCGGGCCGGTTCGAGAACGTCGAGTGGTTCGGGCGCGGCCCGTCGGAGACGTACTGGGACCGCAAGGAGGGCAACGACGTCGGCGTCTGGTCCGGCACGGTCACCGACCAGTTCGTCGCGTACCCGCGCATCCAGGAGAACGGCAACAAGACGGACGTGCGCTGGATGGCGCTCACCGACGACGACGGGACGGGCCTGCTCGCCTCGATGACGTACGGCGAGGGCTACGCGGGCGACCCGCTCGAGGCCGTGGCGCTGCACTACACGCCCGAGGCGCTGTCCTCCTACAACAGCCAGGACCGGTACCCGCACGAGGTCGAGCGCACGGACGACGTCGTGCTCCGGGTGCTCGAGCACCAGAAGGGCGTCGGCAACCTCGACTGGGGCTCCGAGCCGCCGTCGGCGGTGATCCGCAAGACGGACGCCGACCTGCTCGACTACACCTACACGCTCACGCCGCTCGAGGCCGGCTCCGACCCGATGGCGCTGTCCAAGGCCATCTACCCGGCGCCCACCTACGCGCTGCTCGACTCCGTGACCGTCGACGGCGAGCCGCTGGAGGGCTTCACCCCGGAGACGTTCGACTACGACCACGTGCTCCCCGACTACTACCCCGAGTCCCTGCTGCCGGTCGTCGAGGCGACCGCGCCCGAGGGGACCACGGTGACGATCGACCAGCCGACGGAGGTCCCCGGCACGGCCGTGCTGCACGTGACGTCCGGGTCGTCGTCGGTCGACTACACCGTGCACCTGGAGCGCGCTCCCGAGCCCGAGCCCGTCGTCTCGGTGACGGACCTGGTCGAGGTGCCGACGACGATCTCCGCGTCCGGCGCGTTCACGGGCGGCCAGCCCGGCGTCGGCGACCTGCTCTACGCCTACAGCGGATACTCGCGCATCTTCGAGAACGTGAGCGGCACGGGCGCCGGGCTCGAGACGGCGAGCGGCACGTACGCGAAGGGGTTCCAGGGCAACGCCGAGCAGATCGTCGACGTCGACGTCTCGGACCTCGCCGTGCGGTCGTTCTCCGCGGTCGCGGGCATCGACCCGTCGAAGTGGTCGGGCTCGGGCGCGACCCGCTCGACGGTGGTCTTCGAGGTCTGGGGGCACCGCGACGTCGGGGCCCTCGACGCCGCCTACTACGCGCCGATGGCGCCGGGTAGCGCGGGCACGGGCACGATCGTCACGGACGGGTGGACGAAGCTGGCCGCCAGCCCGGTGATCTCCGGGAAGAACGACTTCGCGTTCGACGAGGTGCCGCTGACCTACGAGGCGGACGGCGCGACCGGCCGCTACCAGGCCCTGCGTCTCGTCATGAACGCGAACGGCGACAACGGGCACGACCAGGGCGTGTGGGGCGACCCCCGCGTCGCGGTCGACCTGCCGCAGGACCCGCAGCTCCACGCGATCGAGGTGGACGGGGCGCCGTTGCCGGGCTTCGACCCGGGCACGGACGCGTACACGCTCGTCCTGGGGTCCGGCGCCGACGTGCCCACCGTCACGGTCGACCACGACACCGGCCTGTACGTCCAGGTCCGCCAGGCCGCGCAGGTGCCGGGCACGGCGACGGTCCGGGTCGGGACGGAGACGTACACGATCGACCTGCGGCGCGCCGAGGTGCCCGAGGGTCAGCAGGCCTACCTGAGCGACCTCGTCACGGCACCGACCACGATCTCCCCCGACGGCGAGGACCAGGCGGCGGTCCTGGACGGCAACCTGCTCTACGCGTACAGCGCGTCCGGCGCCGTCTACGTCGACCGGAGCGAGGGCGTCGAGGGCGACACGGCCCTGCGGCTGCGCGAGGCCGGCGAGGACGGCGACGTCGTCACGTACGACCACGGGTTCGCCGGGCGCGCGCAGCAGGTCCTCGACGTCGACGTCTCGCACCGGGACGCGCTGCGGTTCACCGCGGACGTCGGGATCGACCACACCGTGCGGCCCGACGGCGCGGCCGTCCGGTTCGCGGTGTGGGGCGCGCGCGACGCCGCGAGCCTGACGAACGGCTACTACGCGTCGGCCGACCCGGCCGCGGGCGAGCTCCCGGCCGAGGGCTGGGACGAGCTCGGGACCTCGCCGGTCCTCGCGAGCGCCGACGTCGCGGACGACCTCGGGGCGCAGACCGGTCTGCACCGGTTCGACCTCGACCTCACCTGGACGGACGAGGACGGCGAGCGCCACGCCTACGAGGCGCTGCGTCTCGAGATGCTCCCGGTCGAGGGCGCGACCGGCCCGGCCCAGGGGGTGTGGGGCGACCCGCAGGTGACGTTCGTCGGCGACGAGGTCGACGAGCCGGTCGACATGATCCGGCTGACCTCCGACGTGGACGGCACCACCGCCTCGGTGGGCTACCTGCTGAGCACGGAGCCGACCGGCGAGAAGATCCGCAGCATCGCCGTCGCCTACGACGACGCGAACCGGATGCTCGGGTACCGCGAGGTCACGTTCGACACCGAGGACGGCAACCAGGACGGCGACCTGCCGATCACGCTGCCCGAGGGCACCACGCCCGCGTCGCTGTCGTACCTCCTCGTGCGGGACGGCACGCTCGCCCCGGTGGCGGGCGCGTGGACGAAGGACCTCGCCGCCGGCGAGGACTCCTTCTCCCACGCGGCGCTGCGCGACGTCGTGCCGGCCTCCGGCCCGACGGTCGAGGTGCGCCTCGACGCGGCGACGCAGGACGTCACGGTGCAGGGCGCGGGCTTCTCGCCGGGCGCGGTCCTCGTGCTCGAGGGGCTCGTCGACGGCGTGGACGGCCTCGACCACGTGGCGTTCGTCGCCGCCGACGGTCGCGGTGTGCTCGACTACACCTACCGGTCCGCGGCGACCTCGCTCGACGAGGTGACGGTGCGGGTCGGGGGCCAGGGGTTCGAGGGCGTGGTGGAGCGTCCCGAGGAGCCCGCGGGCGTCCAGGTGTCAGCGGTCGCGGAGGTGCGGTGCCTCGCGGGACGCCCGTACCTCGCGGTGCGGGTCGTGAACGACGACGACGTCCCCGTGGACGTCGAGGTCGCCACCCCGTACGGCACGCGCTCGTTCGCCGCGGTCGCGCCCGGGAAGAACGCGTACCACGCGTTCGCGGTGCGCGGTGCGGAGCCCCAGGCCGACGCCGCGACGGTCACGGCGCGGCCGTCGGACGGCGACGGGGGAGAGACCGTCGTCGTGCCCGAGCACGCGCTCCCGGCCTGCGGCTGACCCGACCCGCCCGAGGCGCGCCGGTCGTCCGACCTCCGGACCGGCGCGCCTCCGGCGTGCCCGGACCCGTCCCGGCAGGGGGCGGGCCCGGGCCGGGTGCTGAGGTCGGGACGTGAACTCAGGGCGCTATCCTTCGGCTGTGCGCGCTGACCGGGTGACACCGGGCTCGCAGACGTCTCTGCGCGAGGCCAACCGAGCCCGGATCGTGAGCGCCGTCCAGCAGCGTGGCTCCCTCACGCAGGTCGAGCTGGCCGGCGTCACCGGCCTGTCCCCGGCCACCGTCTCCAACATCGTCAAGGAGCTCACGGGCGCGGGCGTGCTGCACACGTCGCCCTCGACGCGCAGCGGCCGGCGCGCGCTCCAGGTCACGCTCGCGCGCACCCTCGGGCTCGTCGCCGGCGTCCACTTCGGCACCCGGTCGCTGCGCGTCGCCCTCGCCGACGCCTCGATGCGCGTCCTCGCCGACCAGCGCATGCCGCTCGCCCCCGACCACCGGGCCGACACCGGGCTCCAGCGCGCCGCGCTGCTCGTCGCGGAGATGGTGGCCTCGCTCGACGCCGCCCCGGGCGAGCTCCTCGGGGTCGGGGTGGGCGTGCCCGCGCCCGTCGACGTGCGCGCGGGGCGCATCTCGACCGTCGGGATGATGCGCGGCTGGGACGGCGTCGCGGTCGCCGAGGTGCTCGAGACCGAGCTCGACGCGCCGGTGAGCGTCGACAACGACGCGAACCTGGGCGCGCTCGCGGAGGCGCGGTTCGGCGCGGCGGCGGGCCACGACGCCGCCGCGTACCTGCGTGTCTCGCACGGCGTCGGGGGCGGTCTCGTCCTGGGCGGTCGCCTCGTGCACGGCCGGGGCGGCGTCGCGGGCGAGATCGGCCACGTCACGATCGACGAGAACGGGCCCATCTGCCGGTGCGGCAACCGGGGCTGCCTGGAGACCTTCGTCGGGGCCAACGTGCTGCTCGGCATGCTCTCGGAGAGCCGCGGTCACCTGACGCTCCGCGACGTCATCGCCCGCGCCCGCGAGGGTGACCCCGGCTGCCGCCGCGTCCTGTTCGACGCCGGGCAGCACCTCGCGTGGCGGCCGCCAACCTGTGCAACCTCGTCGACCCGGAGATCGTGGTGGTCGGCGGCCAGCTCGCCGAGGCCGGGGAGATCCTCCTCGGCCCGCTCCGCACGGTCCTCGAGCAGCGGACCGTCCCCAGCACGGCGGGCCCGGTCGAGGTCGTGGCGTCCGAGCTGGGCGCGGCCGCGGAGGTCCGCGGCGCCCTCGCCGTCGCGCTCGACGAGGCCCGCGTCAGCGGGTCGCTGGGGGTGAGCGCATGAGCGTCCTGATACCCCGCCGGCGTCCGGGCGCGCTCCGGCGCACCGCGCTCGCCGCGGTCGCGGCCGTGCTCGCCGTCGCCGCGCTCGTCGCGGGCTGCGGCGCCGCCGAGCCGGGGGCGCAGCCTCGGGGCCGACCGAGGGGGTCATCGGCCTGCTGCTCCCCGAGGCCAAGACCGCCCGCTACGAGACGACCGACCGCCCGACGTTCGAGGCCGTGGTCGGGCGCCGGTGCCCGACGTGCGAGGTCCTGTACGCCAACGCGGCGCAGGACGCGGCGAACCAGCAGCAGCAGGCGGAGTCGATGCTCGCGCGCGGCGTCGACGTCCTCGTGCTCGACGCGGTCGACACGACCGCCGCCGCGAGCGTGGTCGCCGAGGCGCAGCGCCTCGGCGTGCCCGTCATCGCCTACGATCGCTTCGTCGCCGACGCGGACTACTACGTGTCGTTCGACAACGAGCTCATCGGCTACCTCATGGGAGAGGCCCTCGTCGCCGCGGTCCTGGAGCGCGCGGAGGAGGACCCGCCCGCGGGCGGCCGACGGCCGGGGGTGCTGCTCGTCCACGGGTCGCCGACGGACCCCAACTCGGCCGCGCTGGCCGCCGGCGCCCACCGCGCCCTCGACGGAGAGGACATCGACGTGCTCGCCGAGTACGACACCCCCGACTGGAGCCCCGACAAGGCGACCGAGTGGGTCGAGGCCCAGCTCACCCAGTACCCCGGCCGCGTGGACGGCGTCCTCGCCGCGAGCGACGGCATCGCGGGCGGCGCGATCGCCGCGATGAAGGCCGCCGGTCTCGACCCCGTGCCCCCGACGACGGGCCAGGACGGGGAGCTCGCCGCCGTCCAGCGCGTCATCTCCGGCGACCAGTACATGACCGTCTACAAGGCGACCACGCAGCAGGCGCGCACCGCCGCGGAGCTCGCCGTGCGGCTCCTGCGCGGCCAGGACCCGCTGGCCACGGCCGTCATCGACGGCGTCCCCAGCCTCCTGCTGGCGCCGCGCGCCGTCGGCCCCGACGACGTGCGCCGCGTGATCGTCGACGGCGGCGTGCACTCCGCCGAGGAGATCTGCACCCGCTACTACGTCGACGACTGCGTCCGCACGGGCGTGCTGGAGGCCGCCCCGTGACCGGCGTCCCCGACCAGCCCGTCCTCGCGGTGCGCGGCGTGTCGAAGAGCTTCGGCGGCGTCCGGGCGCTCGTCGACGTCGACGTCGACGTCCACGAGCACGAGGTCCTCGCGGTCGTCGGCGACAACGGCGCCGGCAAGTCGACCCTGGCGGGCATCCTCGCGGGGGCCTTCCGCCCGGACGAGGGCCAGCTGCTGCTCGACGGCGCGCCCGTCGCCCTGGACTCGCCCAAGCAGGCGCACGCCCTCGGGATCGCGGCGGTCTTCCAGGACCTCGCGCTCGTGGACGACCTCGACGTGGTGGAGAACCTCTTCCTCGGCCGCGAGACGCTCCAGGGGCCGTTCCTCGACGAGGTCTCGATGGAGCGCGAGGCGTGGACCCTGCTCGACCAGCTCGCGGCGACCGTGCCGTCCGTCCGGCTCCCGGTGCAGGCGCTCTCGGGCGGCCAGCGCCAGGTCGTCGCGGTCGCGCGGGCGCTGCTCGGTGAGCCGCGCGTCATCGTGCTCGACGAGCCGACCGCGTCGCTCGGCGTCCGGCAGTCCGCCGAGGTCCTCAACCTCATCGAGCGCCTGCGCGAGCGCGGCCACGCCGTCGTGCTCGTCAGCCACCAGGCCGGCGAGCTCCAGGCGGTGGCGGACCGGATCCTCGTCCTGCGCCTCGGACGCGTGCACGGCGAGTTCGCCGGCGACGCGTCGTACGAGGACCTGCTGGCGGCGATGACCGGCGCGGTCCGGCCGGTGCGGGGCGAGCACGACGCCGTGCCGCGCGGTGCGCGGCACGCGGGCGGCGCGGGGGTGGTGCGGCGATGAGCGTCCCCGGCCCGACGGCGGGCACGCGGCTCGAGGGGTCCGTGCCCGGCGGCGTCCTGTCCGGCTCCGTGGTGCAGCGGGTCCGCGGCGCCCACCTCGGCATGGTCCCGATCGTCGGTGCGCTCCTCGTCATCTGGGCCGTGCTCGGCGTGGTCAACCCCGCGTTCCTGTCCGCCGAGAACCTCGTCAACCTCACGCTGCAGAGCGTGCCCGTGGGCGTCATCGCGCTCGGTGTGGTGCTCGTCCTGCTCGTCGGCCAGATCGACCTCTCGGTCGGGTCGGTGAGCGGTCTCGCGGCCGCCCTGCTCGCCGTCGGGACGGTGAACCTCGGCTGGCCCGTGTGGGTGGCCGTCCTCGCGGCGCTCTCGGTGGGCGTGGTCGTCGGGCTCGGCTACGGCGTGCTGTCGACGCGGCTCGGCCTGCCGTCCTTCGTCTTCACGCTCGCGGGGCTGCTCGTGCTCGCCGGGGTCCAGCTCGTCGTGCTGGGACCCAAGGGGTCGATCAACCTGCCCTTCGAGTCGTGGTTCGTGCGCACGGTGCAGCAGGGCTTCCTCCCGACGCCGCTCGCGTGGGTCCTCGTCGCGGCCGTCGTCGCGGCGTACGCGGCGGTGCTCGCGGTCGACCACGTGCGCCGGGTGCGCGCCGGCCTGCGCGGTCCGGGCACCGGGACGGGCCGGATCGCCGGGCGCACGGCGGTGCTCGCGGCCGTGCTGGCCGCCGCCGTCGCCTACCTCGGCACGGCGCGCGGCGTGGGGTACACGGTCGTGCTGTTCGTCGCGCTGGTCGCGGTCGTCGACCTCCTCCTGCGGCGCACGCGCTGGGGCCGCTCGGTGCGGGCCGTGGGCGGTGACCGGCGCTCGGCGCTCCTGGCGGGTGTGGCCGTGCGGCGCACCGTGGTCTCGTGCTTCGTCGCGTGCTCGACCTTCGCCGCGCTCGGCGGCGTGCTCGCGGCGGGCCGGCTCGCGGCGGCCAACCAGGGCACGGGTGCCGCCGACACGTACCTCACGGCCATCGCGGCCGCCGTGATCGGCGGCACGAGCCTGTTCGGCGGCCGGGGGAGCGCGTGGTCGGCGCTGCTCGGCGTGCTGGTCATCCAGTCCATCGCGAACGGTCTGACGCTGCTCAACCTCGACGCGGCGACGCGCTACATCGCCACCGGTGCGGTGCTCCTCCTCGCTATCGTCGTCGACATGCTCCTCCGGGGCCGACGGGAGATCTGACACATGGTGATGCAGGGCGGGGCGGACGTGGTGACGTCCGCGGGGACGACGACCAGACGGGCGCCGGGAGCGCGGAGCGGCCGACGGCCGACGCTCGCGTCCGTCGCGGACCTCGCAGGAGTGAGCCTCAAGACGGCCTCCCGCGTGCTCAACCACGAGCCCAACGTCGCCGACGCGACCCGGGCGAAGGTGCAGGACGCCGCGCAGCAGCTCGGGTTCCGCCGCAACGCCGTCGCGGCGGACCTCGCGCGCGGCGGCTCGTCGCGCCTCGTCGGGTTCGTCACGGGCGACCTGGCCAACCCGTTCTACTCCGCGCTCGCGAGCGGTATCGAGCGCGAGCTGCGCCCGCACGGGCTCCAGCTCATCACCACGAGCTCGGACGAGGACCCGGGTCGGGAGCACGCGCTCACCGAGGCCCTCGTCGAGCGCCGCGTCGGGGCGCTCGTCGTCACGCCGACGGCCACGGACCACTCGGCGCTGCGCCCCGAGATCGAGGGCGGGACGCCCGTCGTCTTCGTCGACCGGCCCGCCGAGGGCATCGAGGCGGACACGGTCGTCATCGACAACCGGGGCGGGGTGCGCGCCGCTGTCGAGCACCTGCTCGCGCACGGGCACCGGCGCATCGCGCTCGTCGGCGACGAGTCCCGGCTGTGGACGTTCCAGGAGCGGTGCGACGAGTTCGTCGCGACGCTGCAGGAGGCCGGCGTGGCCGACCCCGGCCGCTACGTGCGCGACGGCGCGCACGACGCGGACCTCGCCCGCGACTTCGTCGCGGAGCTGCTCGCGCTCCCCGAGCCGCCGACGGCGCTGCTCACCGCGAACAACAAGATCACCGTGGGCGCCCTGCACGCACTGCGCGACCACCTCGCGGCACTGCCCGCGGGCACGCCGCCGGACGTCGCGCTCGTCGGGTTCGACGACTTCGAGCTCGCGGACCTCCTCGACGTCACGGTCGTGGGCTACGACGTCGTCGAGATGGGCCGCCAGGCGGCCGCGCTCGCGGTGTCGCGCGCGGAGGAGCCGGACGTGCCGCCGCGGCTCGTCGTCGTGCCGACGCACCTCGTCGTGCGCGGCACGGGCGAGATCCCCGCGCCCGCCTCCTGAGGGGCGCCCCGAGTTCCCGCGCTCCTCCCGGCCGTTGACAAGGTCCGGACCGCACCGTAGGTTCGACCTGACATCTGACAGCGCTGTCCAGTCGATCGAAGGAGATCGCGCGTCATGACCCTTCCTACCCCCCGAGGAACCGCGCCGCGGAGCCGCTCCGCCGTGCGCGGCAGGCCGCTCGGCATGGCCGTCGCGGCCGCTCTCGTCGTCCCCCTCGCGGTCACGACGGCGCTCCCGGCCGCCGCCGCGGAGCCGGGCGACTTCGCGACGTCGTTCGAGGACGGCGACGCCGCCCCGCTCGCGACGACCGTCGCCCAGCGCGACGGCGCACCCTGGCAGCACAACATCGCCGGCGCGACGAGCGGGCTGCCGGGCAGCGTGCTCGGCGCGCTGTCCGCCGTGACCGCGAGCGCGGAGAACCTTCCGAACGAGGGCGCGGCGAAGCTCGCCGACGGCTCCGCGAGCAGCAAGTGGCTCGCGTTCCAGTCCACCGGCTGGGTCGTCTACGAGTTCGCCGAGCCCGTCGCGTTCGAGGCGTACGCGCTCACGTCGGCCAACGACTCGGCCGGCCGCGACCCGAAGACGTGGACGATCGAGGCCTCGGACGACGGCGAGACGTGGACCGCCGTCGACCAGCGCACCGACGAGGACTTCCCGCAGCGCTTCCAGCAGCGGGTCTTCGAGCTCGACGCGCCGACGGAGGCGCACCGGTACTACCGGCTGAACATCACCGCGAACTCGGGCGACGGCCTCGTGCAGCTCGCCGAGTGGGACCTGTCCGCCGACCTGGACGCGCCCCCGCAGGAGGCGCCCATGCAGACCGAGGTCGGCACGGGCCCGTCGGTGAGCTTCACGAACAAGCCGGGCGTCGGCTTCACCGGCACGCACTCCCTGCGCTACGACGGCTCGCACCTCGGCGAGGGCGAGGCGTACGCGACGAACGTGCTCTACGACGACGTGGACGTCACGGTCGGCGACGACACCCGCCTGAGCTGGAAGATCTTCCCCGAGCTGCTCGACGACCTGCAGTACCCGTCGACGTTCGCGTCCGTGGACCTCGAGTTCACCGACGGCACGTACCTGTCCGACCTCGACGCGACGGACGCCCACGGCACCGGCGCGTCGGCGCAGGAGCAGGGCGAGGGCAAGATCCTCTACGCCGACCAGTGGAACTCCGTGCGCGTCGACCTGGGCGAGGTCGCCGCGGGCAAGACGGTGGACAAGGTCCTGCTCGGCTACGACAACCCGGGCGGTGAGGCCGGCACGCAGTTCGCCGGCTGGCTCGACGACGTCGCGATCGAGGCGCAGCCGCCCGTGATCGACGGCTCGAGCCTCGCCAACTACGTGGACACGCGCCGCGGGACGCACGCGACGGGCAGCTTCTCGCGCGGCAACAACATCCCCGCGACGGCCGTGCCGAACGGCTTCAACTTCTGGGTCCCCTTCACGAACGCGGACTCCCAGAGCTGGCTGTACGAGTACCACAAGGGCAACAACGCGAACAACAAGCCGGTGCTCGAGGGCTTCGGCGTCTCGCACGAGCCCAGCCCCTGGATGGGGGACCGCAACCAGCTGACGTTCCTGCCGTCCACGGCGTCGGGCACCCCGAGCGCCTCGCTGTCCCAGCGCGGCCTCGAGTTCGACCACGCGGACGAAACCGCGCGCCCCGACTACTACGGCGTGACGTTCACGAACGACTCCGCGCTCGAGGCGACGCCGACGGACCACGGCGCGGTGCTGCGCTTCACGTTCCCGGGCGACGTCGGGCACGTGCTCGTCGACAAGGTCGACGGCTCGTCGAAGCTGACGTTCGACCAGGCCACCGGGACGCTCTCGGGCTGGGTCGAGAACGGCTCCGGCCTCTCCGTCGGCCGCACCCGCATGTTCGTCGCGGGCACGTTCGACCGTACGCCGACCGCGACCGGCACGGCGGCGGGCAACCGCGCCGACGCGCGCTTCGCGACCTTCGACACGTCGGGTGACGACACGGTCGAGCTGCGCGTCGCGACGTCGTTCATCGGCCAGGACCAGGCGCGCGCCAACCTCGACCTCGAGGTCACGGACCGCACCTTCACCGAGGTGAAGGCCGCCGCGGCCGACGCGTGGAACGAGCGTCTCGGCGTGATCGAGGTGGAGGGCGCGACGCAGGACCAGCTCGTCACGCTGTACTCGAACCTCTACCGCCTGAACCTGTACCCGAACTCGCAGTTCGAGAACACGGGCACCGCGCAGGAGCCGGAGTTCGCGTACGCGAGCCCCGTCTCCCCGACGTCGGGCAGCGCCACCGACACCGCGACCAACGCCGAGGTCGTCGAGGGCAAGATCTACGTCAACAACGGGTTCTGGGACACCTACCGCACGGCGTGGCCGGCGTACTCCCTGCTGTACCCGGAGCTGGCCGGCGAGCTCGTCGACGGCTTCGTCCAGCAGTACCGCGACGGCGGCTGGATCGCGCGCTGGTCCTCGCCGGGCTACGCGGACCTCATGACCGGGACCAGCTCGGACGTCGCGTTCGCCGACGCCTACCTCAAGGGCTCGCTGCCGACGGACGTCGCGCTCGAGGCCTACGACGCGGCGCTGAAGAACGCCACGGTCGCGCCGCCGAGCAACGCGGTGGGCCGCAAGGGCCTGCAGTCGTCGCCGTTCCTCGGGTTCACGCCGGAGTCCACGCACGAGTCCGTGTCGTGGGGCCTGGAGGGCCTGGTCAACGACTTCGGCATCGGCAACATGGCCGCTGCGCTCGCCGAGGACCCCGCCACGCCGGAGGAGCGCCGCGAGACGCTCCGCGAGGAGTCCGCGTACTTCCTCGAGCGCGCGACGCACTACGTCGAGCTGTACGACCCCGAGGTCGACTTCTTCGTCCCGCGCCACGCGGACGGCGAGTTCGCGGTCGACCCGGAGACGTACGACCCGGCCGACTGGGGCGGCGGCTACACCGAGACGAACGGCTGGAACTTCGCGTTCCACGCGCCGCAGGACCCGCAGGGCCTCGCCAACCTCTACGGGGGCGACGAGGGCCTCGAGGCCAAGCTCGACGCGTTCTTCTCGACGCCCGAGCTCGGTGCCGGCAGCGGCGGCATCCACGAGCAGCGCGAGGCGCGCGACGTCCGCATGGGCATGTGGGGCATGAGCAACCAGGTGTCCCACCACATCCCGTGGCTCTACGACGCCGTCGGCGCGCCGTGGAAGACGCAGGAGAAGGTCCGCGAGGTCACGCGCCGCCTGTTCACGGGCAGCGAGATCGGCCAGGGCTACCCGGGCGACGAGGACAACGGCGAGATGTCGTCGTGGTGGATCTTCTCCGCCCTCGGCTTCTACCCGCTCCAGGTGGGCTCCGACGAGTACGCGATCGGGTCGCCGCTGTTCGAGAAGGCGACGGTGCACCTGCCCGACGGCGACCTCGTCGTCAACGCGGCGGGCAACTCGGTCGAGAACGTCTACGTGCAGTCCCTCGAGGTCGACGGCGAGGCGCACACCTCGACGTCCCTGTCGCAGGAGGAGCTCTCCGGCGGTGCGACGCTCGACTTCGTCATGGGGCCGGAGCCGTCCGACTGGGGGACCGGCGAGGACGACGGGCTGCCGTCGCTGACCGAGGGCGACGAGGCGCCGGAGCCGGTGCAGGACGCCGCGACCCCGGGTCTCGGCACGACGACCGTCGCCGACGGCGACGCCTCGACGAGCGCGGCGGCGCTGACCGACAACACGTCGGCCAGCCGGACCACGTTCGCCACGACGACCCCGACGATCACGTGGTCGGGCAACGGCATCCGGCCGACCGTCGAGACGTACACGCTGACCTCGGGCGCGAGCGGCACGGCGTCGCCGACCGCGTGGACGCTCGAGGGGTCGGACGACGGCGAGACGTGGACGACGCTCGACGAGCGCTCGGACGAGCAGTTCCGCTGGGCGCTGCAGACCCGTCCGTTCACCGTGGCGGAGCCGGCGGCCTACGCGCACTACCGCGTGGTGGTCACGGCGTCGGCCGGCGGCGACGAGGGCGGCGCGCTCTCGCTCGCCGAGGTCGAGCTCCTCGCCGACCCGGACGCGTCGGGCGCCGAGGAGCTGACCCTCAGCCCCGCGGCCGACGGCGACGCCGTCACGGGCCGCGAGGTCGAGGCCACGTTCGCCACGCTCACCGGGGTCGACGGCTCCGGCGACGACCTCACCGCGACCGTCGCGTTCGGCGACGGGAGCGAGCCCGCCGAGGCGACGCTCGTCGCCGGGTCCTTCGGGGCCTGGTCGGTGCGCGCGGCGCACACCTGGGACGCGCCCGGGGTCTACCCGGTGACCGTCACGGTGACGCCGGCCGACGGCGACCCGGTCACGACGACCACGTACGTCTCGGTCTCGCTGCTGCGCGAGGGGTCGCTCCTCGCGGCGTACGACAACGTGTGCATCGGCGACCCGGGTACCACGGTCGGCTCGTGCGACGGGCAGGGCGTGTTCTTCGACCGCGGCCAGCTCGCGGACGAGGGCTTCGTGCAGGGCGAGCGCGGCACGGTCCCGGGCACCGACCTGCAGTTCGACGTCCCGGCGGTCCCCGCCGGGGAGCCGGACAACGCGACGGGTGACGGGCAGACCATCGAGCTGGACGTCCCCGCGGACGCCGAGCAGCTCTCGGTGGTCGGCACGGGCACGGAGAAGAACCAGGAGGCCTCGGGCACGCTGACGTTCGACGACGGCTCGACGCAGGCGATCGACCTGAGCTTCGGCGACTGGTCGGGTGCGGCCCGGAACCCGGTGTTCGGCAACATCCCGGTCGCCGTGACGGACCACCGCCTGCGCGGCGGCAGCCCGCAGACCGGCACCCCCGCCGCGTTCTTCGCGACGGCGCCGATCGACCTGCCGGACGGCAAGCGGGCCGTGAGCCTGACCCTGCCGGACCAGCCGGGCGAGCTCTCGTCCGACGGGCGCATCCACGTGGTGGCGATCGCGCACGACGGCACGTTCGCCGAGCAGTCGCCGCTCGAGGTGACGGCTGCCGAGGGCGTGAGCGTCGCCGTCGGGCAGGAGGCCGACACGGCCCTCGCGACCGTCGCGGGCGGCCGGGAGGGCGCGGACCTCCGTGCCGCGATCACCTGGGGCGACGGGTCCGACGTCGTCGCGGGCACGGTGAGCGACGGAACCGTGAGCGGCTCGCACGCCTACGCCGAGGCCGGGACGTACACCGCGTACGTCGTGGTCGACGACGGGTGGACGAGCGCGGTCGTGGAGGTCCCGGTGACCGTGACCGAGGCCGGGGCGGGCCTGTCCGTCGAGGCCACGGCGAGCGCCCGGTGCCTCGCCGGGAAGGTGTACCTCGCGGTGCGTGCGGAGAACGGCGAGGACGTCCCGCTCGCGGTGACCCTCACCACGCCGTTCGGCACGAAGGAGTTCGCCTCCGTGGAGCCGGGTCGGTCCGCGTACTACTCGTTCGCGGTGCGGGCGACGTCCGTCGAGGCCGGCACGGCGTCCGTCGAGGCCGTCCGCGGGACGGGCGAGGACGAGGTCCGGTCGACCGTCGAGGCCGACTACCCGGCCCTCGACTGCGGCTGACCTGACGGGAGCGACCCCCCGTCCCGCCGGCGCGTCCGGCGGACGGGGGGTCGTCGCACGTCGTCGCGACCTAGGCTGGCATTGACACGACCGGACGGCTGCGCGTACGTTCGGCAGCCTGACAGCGCTGTCCAGCAGTCACACGAGAAGGACGTCATGAACATCGACCTGCCCACGACGCCCGGCAGCACCGCCCTCGCGGCGTGGCGCCACCACCAGCTCGCCGAGCTCCTGCGCTTCGGCGAGGCGTCGCTGCGGCCGGACGGCGCCGCCTGGTGGCTCGACGACGACGGTCGTCCCGACCCCTCCCAGCCCGTGCACACGTGGATCACGTCGCGGATGGCGCACGTCTACGCGGTCGCGTCGCTCCTCGGCGTGCCGGGCGCGGGGGAGCGCGCGGACCTCGCGCTGCGGGGGTTGCGCAGCGTGCTCGTCGACGCGCAGCACGGCGGCTGGGTGTCCTCGCGCGGGCCGGCCCCGGCCCCGGGCGACGTGGTCGACGTCGAGGCGCAGCCGGTCGACGGGACGAAGAGCGCCTACGCGCACGCGTTCGTCGTGCTCGCCGCGGCGTCCGGGACCCTCGCCGGGCGCGAGGGCGCCCGCGAGCTGCTGGACGCGGCGCTCGCCGTGCTCGACGAGCGGTTCTGGGAGGCCGGTCCGCGCATGCACGCCGACGAGTGGGACCGCGCCTGGTCGCACCTCGACGACTACCGCGGCGTGAACGCGAACATGCACGCCGTGGAAGCGCTCCTGGCCGCCCACGACGCCACCGGCGACGCCGAGTGGCTCGGCCGTGCGACGTCGATCGCCGACCGCGTGGTCGGCTGGGCGGAGGCGAACGGCTGGCGCATCCCCGAGCACTTCGACAGCGCCTGGACGCCGCTGCCCGAGTACAACGCCGACCGGCCGCGCGACCCGTTCAAGCCCTACGGGTCGACGCCCGGGCACGGCCTCGAGTGGTCGCGCCTGCTGCTGCAGATCGACGTCGCCGCCGGCACGCCCGGAGCGCGGACCGACGTGGCGGTGGCGCTGTTCGACCGCGCGGTCGCCGACGGCTGGGACGCCGCGCGCGGTGGCGGGTTCGTCTACACGGTCGACTGGTCCGGCGAGCCCGTGGAGCCGCGCCGCTACCACTGGGTCGCGGCGGAGGCCGTCGCCGCGGCGGACGTGCTCGGCCGGGTCACCGGCGACCCGCGGTTCGAGGCGGCGGCCGCGGTCTGGTGGACGTGGATCGACCGCCACCTGGTGGACCACGAGCGCGGGTCGTGGCACCACGAGCTCGACACCGCCAACCGGCCGGGCGGCATCACGTGGGTCGGCAAGCCCGACGTCTACCACGCGGCCCAGGCGGTGATCCTGCCGGACCTCCCGCTCACGGGGTCGATGGCGGCGTCGGCCAAGGCGGCCGGCCGCATCCTGGGCTGAGCCGGGCCACCTCCGCGTGCCGAACCCCGGGTCTGCACCGTTCGGGACCTCGATCGGTGCACGACCCGGGGTTCGGGCCGTCGGTGCGGGCACCCTAGGGTGCTGACGTGACCGTTCCCGAGACCTCACCGTCGACCGACGTGACGTCGGCACCTTCGGCACCGTCGGCGGACGCCGCCGGGCCGCGGCTCGCGCTCGTCGACCTCGCCGCGGACGACCCGCGCTGGGACGCCGCGCTCCCCGTCCTCCAGGCGCTGCGCCCGCACCTCACGGCCGACCTCCTGCGCCAGGTGCTGGCCGACGACGCCCCGGGCCCGCGCTTCCTCGCGGCGTTCGACGGCGACGCGTGCCTCGGCGTCGCGGGCTGGCGCGTGATCGCGAACACGAGCGCCGTCCGCAAGCTCTACGTCGACGACCTCGTGACCGCGCCGCAGGCCCGGTCGCGCGGCGTCGGCGCCGCGCTGCTGGCCGAGCTCGAGCGGCGCGCCCGCGACGCCGGATGCGCCGTGCTGGACCTCGACTCGGGCGTCCAGCGGTTCGACGCGCACCGGTTCTACCTGCGCGAGCGGATGAGCATCACGTCGCACCACTTCGCCAAGCCGCTCTGAGGCGGCGCGCTCGGAGGAAGCAAGAGCCCGCGACGACGAGAGCCCCGCACCTCGTGGTGCGGGGCTCTCGGGCGCTGAGCGGGTGACGGGAATCGAACCCGCGCTGTCAGCTTGGGAAGCTGAAGTTCTACCATTGAACTACACCCGCGCGGCGCTGGTGGCGCTCGCCGTGATCCCTCTGCGAGGATCTCGGCGAACCAGCGCGCGCCCCGATCATAGCGGACGCGGCCGGTGATGACCGAACCGCTCCGAGGAGGCGTCGTGACCGAGAACCCGTACCCGCAGCAGCCCGGACCCGACGCGCCGTACGGTGCGTCCGGCCGGCCGAGCGAGCCCGGCCAGCCGGGCGGGTACGGCCAGCCCGGCCAGCCGGGCGGGTACGGCCAGCCGGGCGCGGCCGGGCCGGTGCCGGGGTACGGCCAGCCCTACGGGTACCCGCCGCAGGGCGGGCCGGCCGGCTACCCCGGCGGGTACGACCCGAACCTCGACCCGACCGCGAAGTCCCGGCTCGCGGCCGGCCTGCTGGGGATCCTCCTCGGCAGCCTGGGGATCCACCGGTTCTACCTCGGGTACACCGGCATCGGTCTCGTGATGCTCCTGCTCACGGTGCTGTCGGTCGGGTTCCTCGCGCCCCTCGTGGCGATCTGGGGCTTGGTCGAGGGCATCCTCTACCTCACCGCGAAGCAGGGCACGTACGCCGTCGACTCGACGGGCCGCCCGCTGCGCGCCTGACGACGGCGGCGAGGACCGGCCGCCGCGGGTCCGTCGGGGGCGGGGCGCCTCAGATGCGGTAGTCGTCCCGCGAGGTCGGGTCCGGCGACGCCGCGCCGTTCGAGTGCTTGCCCGGCTCGGAGGAGCCGGAGGTCTGGCTCCGCACCGCGTCGGCGACCTTGCCGCCCTGCTCCTTGGCGACGCCCGCCACCTTCGCGCCCTGCTCCTTCGCCACGGTCGTGACCTTGTCCTGCGCGGAGTGCACGGCCGACTGGACGTCGTCCGACTGCCACAGCTCCTTGGCCTTGCCCCGGATCTCCTCGAAGCGCTCGCGTCCGGCGCGGGTGCCGAGCACGTAGCCGACGCCGATCCCGACGACGAGGGCGAGCTTCGACTTCATGGTGGTCTCCTTCGTTCGGGTGCCGGACGGTGGTCCGGCGTGCGGTTGCCAGCGACGTTAGCGACGCCGCGGCTCGTTCGCGCGGGCAGGCGCCGGGCAGGGCGGGGGTGTCGGCTAGCGTGTCCCCGTGCTGCTCTCCGACCGCGACATCCGCGCCGAGCTCGACGCCGGCCGCGTCGAGCTGGACCCGTACGACCCGTCGATGCTGCAGCCGTCGAGCATCGACGTGCGGCTGGACCGGTTCTTCCGGCTGTTCGACAACCACAAGTACCCGTTCATCGACCCGTCGCAGGACCAGCCGGACCTCACGCGGCTCGTGGAGGTGGACGCGGCGGAGCCGTTCGTCCTGCACCCGGGCGAGTTCGTGCTCGGGTCGACGTTCGAGGCGGTGACGCTGCCCGACGACGTCGCGGCGCGCCTCGAGGGCAAGTCGAGCCTGGGTCGGCTGGGGCTGCTCACGCATTCCACCGCCGGGTTCATCGACCCCGGCTTCTCCGGCCACGTCACGCTCGAGCTGAGCAACGTGGCGACCCTGCCCATCACGCTGTGGCCCGGCATGAAGATCGGCCAGCTCTGCTTCTTCCGGCTGTCGTCGCCGGCGGAGAACCCGTACGGCGCGAGCGTGTACGGCTCGCGCTACCAGGGGCAACGGGGGCCGACGGCGTCGCGCTCCTGGCAGAACTTCCACCGCACCGAGGTCTGAGGCGCCCGTGACCACCCTTCCTCCGCTGCCGCACCCGGACGGGCCCGGCCCCGCGCAGGCCCACCAGGCGCGCCACCTGCTCGGGGTCCCGGGCGACGTGCTCGTCGACGAGCTGGAGACCCTCGCGCTGTCGCGGTTCGCCGGAGCCCGGTGGGACGTCGCCCCCGTGGGCGCCGAGCCCCTCGTGCCGCCGGCGCGCACAGCCTCCCCGGGGCAGCCCGGCGTCCTGCGGACGTCCCGCCACTCGACGCTCACCGGTCCGTACTCGCCCGCGGGAGCAGGTCTCCCGCCGGGCACGGCGCTCGTGCTCGACGTCGTGTGCCCGCGCGAGCGCGGCGAGGCGCCGTACCCCGGGGGCGGGGACCGCGACGGCGTCGGCCGGGCCTTCCCGGCGGGTCTGCCCGTCCGGGAGGAGGAACGGGTCGTCACGTGGCTGGTCGCGGCCGCGCGCCGCCTCGGCGGGTCGGTGCGCACCGACGTCGGCCACCCGGCGTCGCCCGGCGTGGTCCTCACCCCCGACCCCGGCGCCGCCGTCGACATGAGCCTGTACTCGGACGTCTGGCTGGAGCCGACGGCCGCGCTCGCGCTCGTCGCGCGCCAGCACCCGCGCACGACGCTCGCCACCGAGGGCGCCTCCTACGGGGGCCCGCCGAAGGGGATCGCCGAGCTGCCGCTGTACCCCGGCGAGAAGATGGACCCGGAGCTGCGCCGGTCGATCCACGCCGCGGCGGACGGCGTCGACATCCGGGCGCTCACGACCGGTTCGGTGCTCGACGGCTACGGGTTGCTCGTGGACCTCGGCCTGGACGGGCTCGTGGCCGTCGAGGTGGGCGGGGAGGACCAGCTCCCGCTGCTGCTGCGCGGTCTGCCGTGGGCGGCCGACGGCGCGGTGTCCTACCGCGTCCGGTGGGAGCCGCGGGACCTCCTCGAGTCGCAGGAGGAGCAGCCCTCCATGGAGCACCGCGTGGCGCGCAAGCGCGCCGCCGGGGTGGTCGCGCAGGTCGTCGGGACGCTGCACGACGCGGTGGGCGGCGAGATCGCGGACGAGGCCGAGTTCCTCGTCGACCGCGAGGACCTCTGACGCCCCGCTGCCACCCGTCGCCCCCGGCGCACCGGCGGTGCGGTGAGAGGCGGGTCACGCGCCCGGCCGCGCGCGCCCGGGCGCGGCCCGGCGCGCCGTCCGCGTAAAATGGTCGTGGCCGACGTGGCTCCGTCACGTCACGGCCCCGTGCCGTCGTGCGCACCGCCCCCGGTGCCACGACGAGTGACAAGTCCAGGCAACACCCGCCCACCCGCCCCCGACCCGGACGGAGCGGCCCGTGCTCTTCGTGCTCGTCGCACATCTCGCGATGGCACTGGGCGCGCCCGCACTCGTGTCGCTGCTGGGCCGGCGGGCGTTCCTCGTCATGGCGCTCGCGCCGGCGTCGGCCGCCGTCTACGCGCTGAGCTGGACGTCGCGGGTCATGGAGGGCGAGCACCCGACGAGCGTGCACGCGTGGGTGCCGGGCCTCGGGCTCGAGCTGGCGTTCCGCATGGACACGCTGTCGTGGCTCATGCTGCTGCTCGTCGGGGGCGTGGGCGCGCTCGTGCTCGTCTACTGCTCCGCGTACTTCTCGCCGACCGCCCACGGGCTGCGCCGGTTCGGCGGCACGCTGACCGCGTTCGCCGGGGCCATGGTCGGCCTCGTCGTCGCGGACGACGTGCTGCTCCTGTTCGTGTTCTGGGAGCTCACGACCGTCTTCTCCTACCTGCTCATCGGGCACTACGCCGACCGCAAGGCGGGGCGGCGCGCGGCCATGCAGGCGATCGTCGTCACGACCGGCGGCGGCCTCGCGATGCTCGTCGGGCTCGTCGTGCTCGGCGTGCAGGCGGGGACGTACCGGCTGTCGGAGATCGTCGCCGACCCGCCGACGGGCGGCGCGGTGACGGCGGCGGTCGTGTGCCTCCTCGTCGGGGCGGCCACGAAGTCCGCGCTGATCCCGTTCCACTTCTGGCTCCCCGCCGCGATGGCCGCCCCGACGCCCGTGAGCGCTTACCTGCACGCGGCGGCGATGGTCAAGGCGGGCGTCTACCTCGTCGCGCGCTTCGCCCCCGCCTACTCGGACACGACGGTGTGGCGGGTGCTCGTCGTCGCGCTCGGCGCCGGCACGATGCTCGTCGGCGGCTACCGCGCCCTGCGCCAGTACGACCTCAAGCTCGTCCTCGCCTTCGGGACCGTGAGCCAACTCGGGTTCATCGTCCTGCTCGTGGGTCTCGGCACGCAGGCGCCGCCCTCGCCGGCCTCGCGATGATCGGCGCGCACGCGATGTTCAAGGCGACGCTGTTCCTCGTCGTCGGCGCGGTCGACGCCGCGACGGGCACCCGTGACCTGCGGCGTCTCACCGGCGTCGGCCGCGCGCTGCCGTGGACCGCCACGGCCGGCGCGCTCGCGACGGCGTCCATGATCGGGCTGCCCCCGCTCGCCGGCTACGTCGCGAAGGAGGCCGCGCTGGAGGGCCTGCTGCACGGGCAGGGACCCGCCTGGGTCGACGCCGTGGCGCTCTGGTCGGTCGTCGTGGGCTCGATGCTCACGACCGCGTACAGCCTGCGCTTCTGGTGGGGCGCGTTCTCGTCGCACAAGCGTTTCGCGGGCGCCCCCGTCCGCGCCAACGAGCACCTCGACCTGCGCGCGCCGCGCGGTCCGGCCGTCGAGCCCGAGGAGCCGCTGGTCGACCCGGCACGGATCAAGCCGCTGCCCGTCCTGCTCGTCGCGCCGGCCGTCGTGCTCGCCGTGCTGGGCCTCGTCGTCGGCCTGGTCCCGCACCTCGGCGAGGAGCTGCTGCAGCCGTACGCCGCGTCGTACCCCACGGGCGAGCCCGGGCACCTCGTGCTGTGGGCCGGTCTCACCCCGGCGCTCGCGCTGACGGTGCTGATCCTCGTCGTCGGCGTGCTGCTCTTCTGGCAGCGGTCGCGCGTCGAGCGGTTCCAGGCATCGCTGTGGCACGTCCCCGAGGCGGACGTCGCCTACCGGCGGGTCATGCGCCGGCTCGACGACGTCGCGGCCGACGTCACCGCGGTGACGCAGCGCGGTTCCCTGCCGTTCTACCTCGGCATCATGCTCCTCGCGCTCGCCCTCGGGCCGGGGCTCGTCATGGTCGTGCAGACGAGCTGGCCCGACCAGCTCAAGGCGTGGGACCGTCCCGCCCAGCTCGCGGCCGTCCTCGCGATCTGCGTGGCCTCGGTGCTGGCCGCACGGTCGCGGCGCCGCCTCAAGGCCGTGGTCCTCATCGGCATCGCCGGCTACGGCAACGCGGTGCTCTTCCTGCTGCACGGGGCACCCGACCTCGCGCTGACGCAGGTGCTCGTCGAGACCGTCACGCTCGTCGTCATGGTGCTCGTCCTGCGGCGCCTGCCCCCGTACTTCTCCGACCGGCCCCTCGCCGCGAGCCGCTGGGTCCGGCTGGGCATCGGCGTCGCGGTCGGTGTCGCGATGATGGGGCTCGCGCTCGTCGCCCCGCTCGCGCGCGTCGCCGTCCCCATCTCCGTGGACTTCCCCGAGGAGGCCTACGCGTGGGGCGGCGGCAAGAACATCGTCAACGTCACGCTGGTCGACATCCGCGCCTGGGACACCATGGGCGAGATCTCGGTCCTGCTCGCGGCGGCCACCGGCGTCGCGTCGCTCGTGTTCCTGCGCGTGCGCAGCGGAGAGGTCCTGCGGACCGCGGACGCGCGGGTCGTGCGAGGGCCGCAGGGGCAGGGCATCTGGGGCGGCGAGCCGGACCCGGGCGCCGCGCTGCGCCGGCGCGGGGTGACCGACGAGTCCCAGCCGCGCATGTCCGTGTGGCTCTCGGCGGGCCGCACGCTCGCGCCGCAGCGGCGGTCGGTGATCTTCGAGGTCGTCACGCGCGTCCTGTTCCACTCGATGATCGTCTTTGCGCTCTTCCTGCTCTTCGCCGGGCACAACAACCCCGGCGGCGGGTTCGCGGCGGGGCTCGTCGTCGGCATCGCGCTCGTCGTGCGCTACCTCGCGGGCGGGCGGTACGAGCTCGGCGAGGCGGCGCCCGTCCACCCGGGCATCCTCCTGGGCCTCGGCCTGTTCCTGTCCGCCGGCGTCGGCCTCGTGCCGCTGCTCCTCGGCGGGTCCGTGCTGCAGAGCGCGATCATCGACCTCACGCTCCCGGTGTTCGGCCACGTCAAGCTCGTCACCACGCTGTTCTTCGACATCGGGGTGTTCCTCGTCGTCGTCGGGCTCGTGCTCGACATCCTGCGCACCCTCGGCGCCGAGATCGACCGGCAGGGCGAGCGGGCGGCGCTCGGCCGCGAGCCGGGGGAGGACACCGACCCCCTGTCGGCGCTGGAGCCCGACGCGATCGGAGGAGGCCGGCGATGAGCGACATCGACATGACCCCGAGCGTCGTGCTCGTCCTCGCGATCGGCGTGCTGTTCGCCGCCGGCGTCTACCTGCTGCTCGAGCGCAGCCTCACGCGCGTCCTGCTCGGCTTCATCCTCCTCGGCAACGGCGCGAACCTGCTGTTCCTCGTGGCGGGCGGGCGCGCCGGGGGAGCGCCGCTCGTCGGCACGACGCCCGAGGACGAGATGAGCGACCCGCTCGTGCAGGCGATGGTGCTGACCGCCATCGTCATCACGCTGGGGTTCACCGCGTTCGTCCTCGCCATGGCGTACCGCTCGTGGCAGCTCCACGGCCACGACGAGGTCCAGGACGATCTCGAGGACCGCCGGGTCGCGCGGCAGGCCGCGCGCAACGCCCCGGCGTTCGAGGACCTCGACACGGAGGAGAGCGGACAGACGCTCGACGACGAGGCCGCGCAGGTGCGCGACGAGACCGACGCGGACGGCGACGGTGTCACGGACCGACGGCTCGACGACGAGGGGCGGCGCTGATGGACCTGGTCGAGGTCTCCAAGGCGCTCGTCCCGCTGCCGGTGGCCCTGCCGCTCGTCGCGGCCGGCCTGACGCTCGCGCTGTGGCGCCACCCCCGCGCGCAGCGGATCATCACGGCGACCACGCTCGCCGTCGTCCTCGGCGTGTCGGTCGTGCTGCTGGTGGCGGCCGACGGCGGGCCCGTCGTCGTGGACGTCGGGGAGTGGGCGGCGCCCGTCGGCATCGACCTCATCGCGGACCGGCTGTCGGCGCTGATGCTCACCGTGTCGAGCTTCGTCATGCTCTGCGTCCTGCTGTACTCGCTCGCGCAGGGCGTGGCGGACGGCGACGACGAGACGCCCGTCGCGATCTACCACCCGACCTTCATGGTGCTCGCCGCCGGCGTGTTCAACGCGTTCCTCTCGGGTGACCTGTTCAACCTCTACGTGGGGTTCGAGATCTTCCTCGCCGCGAGCTACGTGCTGCTCACGCTCGGCGGCACCGGGGAGCGCATCCGCGCGGGGTCGATCTACGTCGTCGTCGCGCTGCTGTCGTCGATCATCTTCCTCGTCGCCATCGCCGTGACGTACGCGGCGACGGGCACGGTGAACCTCGCGCAGCTCTCCGAGCGGTTCGCCGAGATCGACCCCGGTGTCGCGACGACCATCCAGCTCCTGCTGCTCCTCGCGTTCGGGATCAAGGCGGCGCTGTTCCCCCTCTCGGCGTGGCTGCCCGACTCGTACCCGACGGCTCCCGCGCCCGTCACGGCCGTGTTCGCCGGCCTGCTCACCAAGGTGGGCGTGTACGCGATCATCCGGACGCAGACCCTGCTCTTCCCCGGCGGGCGGCTCGACGACCTGCTCCTGTGGCTCGCGCTCGCGACGATGATCGTCGGCATCCTCGGCGCCGTGGCCCAGAACGACATCAAGCGACTGCTGTCGTTCACCCTCGTGAGCCACATCGGGTTCATGATCTTCGGGATCGCGCTCGCGTCCGAGCCGGGCATGGCGGCGGCCGTCTTCTACGTCGTGCACCACATCACCGTGCAGACGACGCTGTTCCTCGTCGTGGGTCTCGTCGAGCGCCGTGGCGGGTCGACGTCCCTCGACCGGCTCGGCGGTCTCGCCAAGCTCGCGCCGGGCCTGGCGATCCTGTTCTTCGTCCCGGCGATGAACCTCGCGGGCATCCCGCCGCTGTCCGGGTTCCTCGGCAAGCTCGGCCTCCTCGAGGAGGGCGTCGCGCAGGGCACGCCGCTCACGTGGGCGCTCGTCGTGGGGTCCGTCGTCACCTCCCTGCTCACGCTCTACGCGATCGTCAAGGCGTGGAACAAGGCGTTCTGGCAGACGCCGCCCGTCGAGATCCCGGAGTCGGTGCGGCTGCCGCGCGGCATGGTCGGCCCGGCGACGGCGCTCGTCGCCTTCGGGGTGGCGCTCACCGTGGTCGCCGGCCCGCTCTACGCGTACACCGAGCGGGCCGCGGCGACGCTCCTCGACGGTCACACCTACGTGGACGCGGTCTTCCCCGACGGCTCGGGGCGCGGCCAGGGCGTCTCGAGCGACGTCGCGGAGGAGGGCGAGGGCTCGTGAACAGCCTCCACCGTCGCCGCAGCACGCTGACGAGCGGGCCGTTCCGGCGCCTGACGACGCAGTGGCGCACCGTCGCCTGGCTGACGCTCGTGTGGGTGGCGCTCTGGGGAGACCTGTCGTGGGGCAACGTCGTGGCCGGGGTCGTCATCGCCTGCGCGGTGATGGTGCTCCTGCCGCTGCCGTCCGTCGCCACACGGGGCACCGCGCGCCCGTGGCCCGTGCTCGTGCTGCTCGCGCGCTTCGTGTCCGACTTGTTCACCGCGTCCTTCCAGGTCGCGGCGCTGGCGGTCGACCCGCGCCGCACGGCCCACGGGGCGGTCGTGGGCGTGCGGCTGCGGAACCCGTCCGACGTCTACATGACGCTGACGGCCGAGCTCACGTCCCTCGTGCCGGGCTCGCTCGTCATCGAGGCGCACCGCCTCACCGGGATGCTGTACCTGCACGTGCTCGACGTCGACCAGGCGGGCGGCATCGAGAAGGTCCGTGCGGACACGCTCGCGCTCGAGGCCCGTGTGCTCCACGCGTTCGCCACGAACGACGAGCTGCGTGCCGCCGGGCTCTACCAGCGGGAGGACGCCGACCCGGTCGCGCCGCGCACGGGCGGCGGTCGGCCAGGACGCGCGACCGGTGCGGACGAAGGGACGGGGACGTGAGCAGGGAGGTGGCAGGGCGATGAGCGACACCGTGTTCCTCGTGGTGGTCGTGGCGGCAGCGGTGCTGCTCGGCATCGCCGCGACGCTCGCCGTCGTGCGTGCCGAGCGCGGGCCCACGATGCTCGACCGCACCATCGCGCTCGACGTCTTCACCACAACGCTCGTCGCGGCGATCGCGCTCGAGGCCGCGTTCTCGCGCCGGACCGACACGATCCCGCTGCTCGTCGTGCTGTCGCTCGTCGGCTTCGTGGGCTCCGTGACGATCGCACGGTTCGCCTCCGTCGAGCCCGAGGGCGAGGGGCGGATCCGCACGGCCGAGGAGGTCGCGCGCGAGGACGCCGAGCGCCGCGCCGCGGAGGAGGCCGAGCGGGACCGCGCCGTGGACCGCGACAGCCACGGCACGGGCGCCGAGGGGGAGGTGCGCTGATGGACGCGGCGTTCTGGGACGCGGTGGCGGACGTCGTCGCGGCCGTCCTTCTCCTGCTGGGGGCGTTCCTCGCCTTCGCGGCGGGGGTGGGCGTCGTCCGGTTCCCCGACCTGCTGGCTCGCATGCACGCGGCGACCAAGCCGCAGGTGCTGGGGCTGATCCTCGTGCTCCTCGGGCTGAGCCTGCGCCTGCGGTCGTGGGGCGTCGTCGCGACGCTCGCGCTCGTCGTCGCGTTCCAGCTCCTCACGTCGCCGGTCGCCGCCCACATGGTCGGCCGAGCGGGATACCGCACGGGCAAGGTCCGCACCGGCGCCTCGTCGTCGACGAGCTCACGCGGGACCAGGCCGCGGCCGACCGCGAGCTGCTGGGCGAGCACGGGGAGGGCGGAGCGGACCCGACACGCCGGGCCGTCCCGGCACGGGACGGCGGTCCGACGGGCGTCGAGCTCGAGGACGGCCCGCGCGGCGCCGTGCCCGAGGACGCCGCGACCCGGCACGGTGCGCCGGAGCCCGACGAGGGTCCGGCGCCCGGCGACCGGTAGCCGCCGTCGCGCGGGCCCGGCCGGGCGCTGGTAGACCGGCTCCATGCGCACCCCCGGGCCCGAGGCCCCCGACGACCGGACGGACCTCGGCGGCAGCCCGCGCGTCGCGCAGGCCGCGAGCGTGGGCGGCGAGAGCACGCGGACGGTGGTGATCGCCTTCGTGGCGAACGCGCTCGTCGCGGCCGCCAAGTCCGGCGCCGCCGTCGTCACCGGCTCCGCCTCGATGCTCGCCGAGGCCGTCCACTCGTGGGCGGACACGGGCAACGAGGTGTTCCTGCTCGTCGCCGACCGCCGGGCGCGCCGTCCGGCCGACGCGACGCACCCTCTCGGCCACGGGCGTGAGGCGTACGTGTGGTCGATGTTCGCGGCGATCGGCCTGTTCGCCGTCGGCGCGGGCGTGTCGATCACGCACGGGGTGCAGGAGCTCGTCCACCCGGAGCCGGCGGGGGACTTCGTGGTCGCGTACGTCGTCCTGGCCCTCGCCTTCGTCCTCGAGGCCGTCTCGTTCCTGCAGGCGCGGCGCCAGGTCCGCGCCGAGGCGCGACGGGCCGAGCACGACACCCTGCACCACGTGCTCGTCACGTCGGACCCGACGCTGCGGGCCGTGTTCGCCGAGGACGCGGCCGCGCTCGTGGGTCTCGTCGTGGCCGCCGGCGGTGTGCTCGCCCACCAGGTCACCGGCTCCCCGGTGCCGGACGCGATCGGGTCGATCGTCGTCGGGCTCGTGCTCGCCGTCGTCTCGCTGGTGCTCGTCGACCGCAACCGGCGCTTCCTGGTCGGGGAGGCGGCGCTGCCCCGCACGCGCGAGGCCGCCCTGCGCGCGGTGGCCGCGATGCCGCAGGTCGCGCGCGTCACCTACCTGCGGCTCGAGTACGTCGGGCCACGCTCGCTCTACCTCGTCGCGAGCGTCGACCTCGCGGGCGACGAGCCCGAGACGACCGTGGCCCGGCGCCTGGACGACCTCGAGCGCAGGGCGACGCGCTCGCCGTACGTCGCGGGCGCCGTCTTCACGGTCTCGACGCCCGAGGAGCCGTCGCTGCTGTGACGCGCGAGGTGCCTGACCAGGGCGGCTGTGCATCACGATCCGGTAACGCTATGGTCGGGCGATGCCCACGCAGCCGACGCCGCGCCATCGCGCGAGCGGACCGACCGAGGGTGCCTCGCGCACCCGCCGCCGCGAGCCCGCCCGGCACCTGCGGACCGGTCCGACGCGGGCGGCCGCGATCACGGCCGGGGTCGCGGCGGTGGCGGTGCTCGCGCCGTCCGTCGGCCTCACGGCCGCCACCCTGACCGGGGAGGTCTCACCGCGCGACGCGGGCCCGCTCGGCCCCGTGGTCGAGGCGCTGGCGTGGCAGGGCCGCGCGGACAACGCCGCGCCGTCGGCGGAGCGTCACGACGGCGCCGCCTCGCGCTCCGCCGGCGCGCGTGACGAGGTCGCCGGCGAGGACGCCGGTGCGGAGGCCACGTCGCCCGCCGCGGACGCGGGCGGGCAGGACGAGGGCGGGCAGGCCGACGGCGAGCAGGCGACGGCGCGGGCGCCCGCGCCGACCGGCAGCGCGTCGGCGCCCGGACGCGACGTCGCGCGCCGGACCCGCAGGCAGCGGGGTCCGGGTCCGGTGCCGCGTCCGGCCCGGCGCAGCAGGACGACGCCACGCCGGACGACGCCGCGCCGGACGACGCCGCGCCGGCGCCGTCGGTCTCCCCGTCGCCGACCGCCGCACCGTCGCCGACCGCCGCACCGGCGCCGACCGCCGCACCCGCTCCGGCGCCGCTCCGGCGCCACGGCGGCCCCGGCGCCGAGCGGGCCCTCCGCCGAGGCCGCCGCCGTCGTGGAGCTCACGAACGCCGAGCGGGCGGCCGCGGGCTGCGCCCCGCTCGTGGTGGACGCGCGCCTGACCGCGGCGGCCCAGCTCCACAGCGAGGACATGCTCGCGCAGGGCTACTTCGACCACACGAGCCTCGACGGGCGGTCGCCCTGGGACCGGGCGAAGGCGCAGGGCTACGCGAACCCGTCCGGCGAGAACATCGCGAAGGGTCAGCGCACGGCCGAGGAGGTCGTGCGCGCCTGGATGGACTCCCCGGGGCACCGCGCGAACATCCTGGACTGCGACGCGCGCGAGATCGGCGTGGGCCACGCGGGCGGGGTGTGGACCCAGCTGTTCGGCCGGGGCTGACGCCGGCGACCTCAGGCCGGGGGCGTGCCGGCCGCGCCGGTCCGGGGCTCGAGCACGACCACGGCCGTGTCCGTCCCGCGCTGCGCCGCGTACCCGTCGACGTCGTCGCCGAGCTCGCGCCACCGCGCCCAGAGGCGCTCCCGCTCCGCACCCTCGGCCGCGCGCGCCGGACGGCCCGCCGGGCGCCGTCGGGCAGGACGACCACGGCGTCCGGGTGGGCCTGGAGGTTCAGCCACCAGGCCGGGTGCCCCTCCGCCCAGCCGTTCATCGCCATCGTCACGACGTCGGGCCCGTCCTCGAAGTACCCGAGGATCACGCTGCGCTCCTGGCCCGTGCGGCGCCCGGTCGTCGTAAGGCGCATCATGCCCCACCGGTCCGGCCGCGGTCGCCGCAGGAAGCGCCCGCCCGACACGCGGTGCAGTGCGCGGTGCACGACCCACGCCGTGCGCACGAACCAGCGCGGCGGGGGGCTCGGGTCCTTCGTCGTCGCTCCACGCGCCATGGCTGCGCTCCCGGGTCGCTCGTGCGGGCGGTGGCCGTCGTGGTGTGGCCGGCTGCCTGCAGGATAGGACCTGCCGCGACCCGCGAGAAGGGCCCGCCGCCGCGGGAGCAGCGGCGTCACACGGCGAGGGTCGCGGCGTCGCCGGCGGCCGCCCGCTCCCGGTCCAGCAGGCTCCGCTTGACGGTGAGGCCGTAGCGGTAGCCGCCGAGGCTGCCGTCGGTCCGGAGCACGCGGTGGCACGGTACGAACAGCGCGGCGGCGTTCATCGCGCACGCGCCCGCCGCGGCGCGGACGGCGGCCGGCCGGCCGGACAGCTCGGCGTACCGCGTGTACGTCACGGGGGCCCCGGGCCCGACTCTGCGCAGGACGTCCCAGGCGTGCGCCCGGTACGGCCCGGAGGCCTGCCGCACGGGCACGTCGTCGATCGCGCGCACGTCCCCGCCGTAGTACGCGCGCACCGCGCCGACGGCGGTCGCCACCGCCGCGTGGTCGTCCGGCACGGGGTCGGGCTCCGCGGTGCGCAGGCTCGGGTGGACGAGCGCGACGAGCTCGCCGACGTCGTCGGTCCAGCCGGACGCCAGCACCGCGCCGTCGGGCGCGACGACGAGCGTGAACGGACCGTCGGGCGTCGCGACGGACGTCGTGAGGGCGGTCGGGGGGCTCGTGCTGAGGGGGGCAGTCATGCCGGTCACGTCTCCTCCTGGGGGGTCGCCGGGGCGGTCGGGGTGGTCGGGGCGGCCGCGCGCCACAGGTGCATCGCGGCGTAGGAGCGCCAGGGCGCCCAGCGCGCCGCGTGCGCGGCGAGGGTGCGGCGGTCGTCGGGCAGGCCGAGCGCGCGGGCGCCGGCGCGCAGGGCGAGGTCGCCGTCGAGCAGGACGTCGGGGTCGTGCAGCACGCGCATCGCGACGTAGCCGGACGTCCACGGCCCGACGCCCGGCAGCGCCTCGAGCGCCGCGCACATCGTCGCGGGGTCGTCGGCGGCGGAGAGCGCCAGCGCGCCGTCGGCGAGCGCGCGGGCGGCCCCGTGGACCGCGGCAGTGCGCCGGGCCGGGCCGCGCAGGTGGGCGGGTCCGTCCTCGGCGAGGCGTCCGGCCGTCGGGAACAGGAGCGTCGGCCCGAACCGCGACCGGAACGGTGCGCCCAGCGCGCCCGCGAGGCGCGAGAGGTGCGTCCGCGCCGCCGCGACCGAGATCTGCTGCCCGACGAGCGCGCGCACGAGGATCTCCGCGCCGTCCACGGCACCCGGCACGCGCACGCCCGGCGTCGCGCGGACGGCTCCGGCGAGCGCCGGGTCCGCCACGAGCACCTCGTCGACGGCGTGCGGGTCGGCGTCCAGGTCGAACAGGCGCCGCACGCGCGCGATCGCCGCCGGGAGGTCCGCGACCGACGTCAGCTCGAGCTCGACGCGGAACCGTGCGCCCGGGTGCGCGCCGCGAGTGGCGGGGCCTCCAGACCGCGCCGACCGGGCGGCGTCGGGCAGCGGACCGTAGGTGGCCCGGAACGCGCCGGGCCCGTGCGGCAGCGCGAGCGTGCGGGCGTAGGACAGGTGATACGGGTCGTCGCCCACGACCTCCACGCCCGCGACCGCGCGCGCGGCGAGGAAGGCGAAGACGCCGCGCGCGTCGTACGGCTCGCGCAGCGGGAGCACCAGCTCGAGGTGCGCCGTGCCGTCGACCGCGGCGGGGCGGGGCGTCGGACGGGTCCGACGGCGCAGCTCGCCGGGCGTCGTGGCGAACACCTCGACGACGGTGTCGTTGAACTGCCGGACGCTGCCGAACCCGGCGGCGAAGGCGACGTCGGCCAGGCGCAGGTCCGTGCCCGTGAGCAGCGCCCGCGCGGTCTGCGCGCGCAGGGCGCGGGCGAGCGCGACCGGCCCGGCGCCGAGCTCGGCCACGAGCGTTCGGTGCACGTGCCGCGCCGAGTACCCCAGCCGCGCCGCGAGCCCGTCGACGCCCTCGCGGTCCACGACCCCGTCCGCGACGAGGCGCATCGCCCGCGCCGCGAGGTCGTGCCCGAGGTCCCACCCCGGCGTGCCGGGCACCGCCTCGGGCAGGCACCGCTTGCACGCCCGGTACCCCGCCTCGTGCGCGGCGGCCGAGGTCAGGTAGAACGTCACGTTCTCCGGCCGCGGCGTCCGCGCCGGGCACGACGGGCGGCAGTAGATCCGGGTCGTGCGGACGGCCGTGACGAACTGCCCGTCGAACCGGCGGTCGCGCGACGCGATGGCGCGGTAGCGCTCGGCGAAGACGGGGTCGTCGGCCGGCGTCGCCGCGCGCTCCGGGACGGGGTGCGTCGTGGTCACGGGTCGATCCTCGCGCGCGGGCGCGGCCCCTGGCTAGCGGGATTCGGACACGGCGGCGCGAGAGCCGCCGAACCCCGGGTTCCGCGCCAGCCGAGCACGATCCTGGCGCGCAACCCCGGGTTCGGCACCGGGGCAGGGGTCAGGTGCGCGCGTCGAGCCAGTCCAGCACCTCGCGCAGGTACGTCGAGCGCGCGGGCTCGGGCGAGAGCGCGAGGTCGTGCGCGCCGCCCTCGACGCGGACGACCGTGACGTCGTCGCCGAGGCGCGCCCCGCGCGAGACGATGTGCTCGACGTCGAGCACGCTGTCGGTCGTCAGCAGCGCCTCGTGCCAGCCGGCGGCCGGCCCGCTGCGCGCCGAGGCGAGCACGAGCACGGGGCAGTCCACCGCCAGCCCGCGCGCGACGCGGCGGTGCGCACGGCGCACGGAGCGCAGGAAGCCCGCGCGGACCGGGAACCCCTCGAGCGGCTTCCACGCGAGGTCGAAGTCCCACTCGCCGCCCGTGCTCGCGTGCAGCGCCCGGGCCCAGTGCTCGTCGAGGTGCCCGACGACGAGCCGCGGCGCCACCCGGCCGACGACGTCGACCACCCATGTCACCGGGCCGCGGAACACCCACGGCCTGTTGAGCTCGAACCACGGGCTGTCGAGCACGAGCGCCGCGACGCGGCCCGGCCGCGCGTCGGCCCACAGGCTCGCGACCAGGCCGCCCGTCGAGTGCCCGAGCACGACGACCTCCTCGTGCCCCTCCGCACGCAGCGCGCGCACCGCCGCGTCGAGGTCCTGGGCGTAGACGGCGAGGTCGGTGACGAAGTTGGGGTCGTCGTCCGGCCGCGACGGCGCGCCCGTCCCGCGCCCGATCGACCGCCCGTAGCCGCGCAGGTCGAGCGCGACGAACGGGTAGCCGCGCGCCGCGAACGCGTCGGCGACGTGGGTCTGGAAGAAGTAGTCGATGAAGCCGTGCACGTAGAGCACGGCGGGGCGCCCGGGGCGCCCGGGCGCGGCCGCGTCGCGCACGAGCGTCGCCACCGCGCCGCCCGGCAGGTCGAGGTCGCGCGCCTGCCAGGTGGCCCCCAGCACGTCGGCCCGCCAGCCGTCCCGCGCGTGCGTGCCGTCCCGCTCGTCCGTCGCGAAAGCCATGCCCGACGGTACCGTGACGGGGTGACGAGCCAGATCATCGCGCGCTCCGACGACGCCGTCGGTCACCTGACGCTGGACCGTCCCCGCGCCCTCAACGCGCTCGGGTACGACATGCTCGGCGAGATCGCCGACGTCCTGCGCGCCTGGCACGACGACCCGACGGTCCGCGTCGTGCTCCTCGACGGCGCGGGCGAGCGCGGGTTCTGCGCGGGCGGCGACATCCGGGAGCTGCACGCGTCGATCGTCGCCGGGCGGCACGCGGACGCACGCCGGTACTTCCGCCGCGAGTACGCCGTCGACGCCGCGATCGCCGAGAGCCCCGTGCCCGTCGTGGCCGTCATGGACGGGATCACGATGGGCGGCGGCGTCGGTCTCGGCGCGCACGCGGCGGTGCGCGTCGTCACCGAGCGCTCGCGCGTCGCGATGCCGGAGACGCGCATCGGGTTCACGCCCGACGTCGGCGGCTCGTGGCTCCTCGCGCGCGCACCCGGCCGGCTGGGGGAGCACCTCGCGCTCGGGGCCGTGACCATGGACGCCGCCGACGCGATCCACGCGGGGCTCGCCGACCACCTCGTCCCGACCGAGCGGCTGCGGCTCCTCCACCAGGACCTCGTCGACCTCGCCGCCGCCGGGGTCGACCCGCTCGACGCGGACACGGTGCACGAGGTCGCCCGCATGCACGCCGTCGAGCCGCCGACGTCGGGGCTGCTCGCGCGGCAGGCGCGCGTCGACCGGTGCTACGCGGGCGACACGGTGCCGGAGATCGTCGCGCGTCTGCGGGAGGCGGCGCGCAGCGGCGACGCGGCGGCCGGCGCCGAGGCGGACGAGCTCGAGACGCTGTCCCCCACCGCGCTCACCGTGACGCTCGCGGCGGTCCGCCGGGCGCGCGGGCTGCCCGACCTGCGCGCGGGCCTGACCCAGGAGTACGGGCTCGTCTCCTGGTTCGTCGACACCCAGCCGGACCTCGTCGAGGGCATCCGCGCCCAGGTCGTCGACAAGGACCGCGCGCCCGCGTGGGACCCGCCGAGGCTCGCCGACGTCGACCCGGAGCTCGGGGCGCGGGCGCTCGGGTACGTCCCGGGCGAACCGCTCTGGGGCTGAGCGGACCCTCAGTCCTGCGGCCGGCGTAGGTGCGTCGTGTCGTCGACCTCGTCGTCGGGACCGGGGTCGCTCCGCGCCGCACCCGGGGCGTCGGCGTCCTGCTGACCGGTCGGGGCGGGCTCGCCGGTCGGGCCGGGCGCCGCGGCGTCCGGACCCGGGGGCGGGGGCAGCGGTTGAGTCACGTCCGGCGACGGAACCGTCGGGGACGAAGGCGGCGGGGACGAGGGCGGCGGGGACAGCGGCTGCTGCTGCGGGAGCGGCGCCGTCGGCGCGGACTGCGGGTGCGGCGGGCCGTACGCACCCGGCGGCCCGGGTGCGAACGGCCCGGATGCGTACGGCCCGGCGCCCTGCGGCCCGGGTGCGCCGTACGGTGCCGCGGGCGGAGCCCCGTACGGGCCCTGGCCCTGCGGTCCTGGTGCTCCGCCCGGGTAGGGCCCGGCCCCGCCGGGGTACGGCTGGCCGCCGTGCGGTGCACCGGGGTAGGGGCCGCCCTGCGGTGCACCGGGGTACGGGCCGCTCTGCTGACCCGGGTGACCGGGCCCCGGCGCCTGCCCGCCCGCCTGTCCGGGCGGCCCGTAGGGGCCGGGCGCGCCGGCGTACGTCGCCTGGGGGTACCCGGAACCCCGCGCGCCGCGGTCGGCGGGCTTCGTGCGCAGCAGGAGCCAGAGCACCAGGGCGACGATCCCGAGCAGCACGATGCCCGCGACGATGCCGAGCAGCCACCACGGGAAGGAGTCGCCGACGTCCGTGCCCGTCCCGTCCGCGGAGCCGCTCGTGCCGTCGTCCGTCTCGTCGGTGCCGTCCGTCCCGTCGTCCCCGGTGCCGGGGCCCGGCGCGACGGTGCCGCCGGCGACCGCCGAGCCGCGCGCGGAGATCTCGTTGACCTCGCCGACGACCGGTCGCCACGTCACGGTGGTGCCGTCGACGTCGCCGTTCGTCTCGGCGACCTCGCCGGGGAACGTCACCGAGACGACGACCTCGAAGCCCTCCATCATCTGGCGGGCCATGTCGTCGGACGGCTGGTCGCCGCCGAGGCCGAGCTCGTCGTCCGACAGGTCCAGCGCGCCGCTCACGACGTACGCGTCGCCCTCGCGCGTGATCGAGAGGTCTCCCGCCGACATCTGGGAGATCGGCTGGTCCGTGTAGGTCAGCCGCGTGCCCGTGTACCCGTCCTCCGCGTACGGCTCGGTCGTCGCCCCGGGTGGGAGGTCGGACTGCAGCTCGGAGCCCAGCTGGTCCCACAACGCCGGCGGGTCCTGCCCGAGGGACTGCGCCACCTCGTCCGAGATCGCCATGACGATCGTGCCGTCGGCGGTGTCGTCCTCGCCGAGGGTCAGCGCCATGTCGATCCGCATGCAGCCGGCGACGAGCAGTGCCAGGGTGACCAGGAGCGCACCGAGGCCGAGCCGCCGACGTCGCGAGGTGGTGTCCACCCAGCCAGCATGGCGCGGATCCGCCCGCAGGGCGAGGGGTCGTGACCGATCCGGGACCACATCACCCCGTGCGCTCCGGGCGGTCGCGCGCGACTGGCGGACAGGGTTGAGCGGAATACACTCAACTCCGGGACCGTTCCCTGGTCAGACCCCGTTCCTGATCACCCCCGGAGCACCGATGGAAACGAAGTTCACGACGATGTCGCAGCAGGCGGTCGGCGAGGCGATCCAGAGCGCCTCGGCCGCCGGCAACCCCCAGCTCGAGCCCACCCACGTCCTCGCGGCGCTGCTGGCCCAGGACGGCGGAGTCGCCGTCGGGCTGCTCGACGCGGTCGGCGCGGACAAGCAGGCGATCGGCCAGAAGGTCCGCGCCGCGCTCGTCGCGCTGCCCACCGTGAGCGGTTCCGCCGTCGCGCAGCCGACGCCGTCGCGCGCCACGACGGTGATGCTCGAGAACGCCGGCAAGGAGGCGCAGGCGCTCGGCGACGAGTACGTCTCCACCGAGCACCTGCTCGTCGGCATCGCGGCCGGCTCGTCCCAGGCCGCGACGATCCTGCAGCAGGCCGGCGCGACGGCGGACGCGCTGCGCTCCGCCCTGCCCGCCGTGCGCGGGAACACACGCGTGACGAGCCCCAACCCCGAGGGCACGTACAAGGCGCTCGAGCAGTACGGCACCGACCTCACCGCGGCCGCGGCCGAGGGCCGGCTCGACCCCGTCATCGGGCGCGACGCCGAGATCCGCCGCGTCGTGCAGGTGCTCTCGCGCCGCACCAAGAACAACCCCGTGCTCATCGGCGAGCCCGGCGTCGGCAAGACCGCCGTCGTCGAGGGGCTCGCGCAGCGCATCGTCGCGGGCGACGTCCCGACGTCGCTCCAGGGCAAGCGGCTGGTGTCCCTCGACCTCGCCTCGATGGTCGCCGGCGCGAAGTACCGCGGCGAGTTCGAGGAGCGGCTCAAGGCCGTGCTCGCGGACATCCAGTCCTCCGACGGCGAGGTCGTCACGTTCATCGACGAGCTCCACACCGTCGTCGGCGCGGGCGCCTCCGGCTCCGACTCCTCGATGGACGCGGGCAACATGCTCAAGCCCATGCTCGCGCGCGGCGAGCTGCGCCTCGTGGGTGCGACGACGCTCGACGAGTACCGCGAGCGCATCGAGAAGGACCCCGCCCTCGAGCGCCGCTTCCAGCAGGTCTTCGTCGGCGAGCCGTCGGTCGAGGACACGGTCGCGATCCTGCGCGGGCTGAAGGAGCGGTACGAGGGGCACCACAAGGTCACGATCGCCGACTCCGCGCTCGTCGCCGCCGCGACGCTCTCCGACCGGTACATCACCGGCCGCCAGCTCCCCGACAAGGCGATCGACCTGGTCGACGAGGCGGCCTCGCGCCTGCGTATGGAGCTCGACTCCTCCCCGGTGGAGATCGACGAGCTCCAGCGCGCCGTCACCCGGCTCGAGATGGAGGAGGTCGTGCTCTCGGAGTCCACGGACCCGGCGAGCCTCGAGCGTCTCGAGCGGCTCCGGGCCGACCTCGCCGACCGTCGCGAGGAGCTCGCCGCGCTCACCGCGCGCTGGGAGGCCGAGAAGGCCGGCCACAACCGCGTGGGCGACCTGCGCGCGAAGCTCGACGAGCTGCGCGTCCAGGTGGAGCGCGCGATCCGCGAGGGCGACCTCGAGACCGCGGGCCGCCTCCAGTACGGCGAGATCCCGCAGGTGCAGCGCGAGGTCGACGAGGCGGAGCGGGCGGAGGCCGCCGAGGACGCGGCGGACGCGGTCGCCGACCCCGCGCAGGGGCCGATGATCGCCGACAAGGTCGGCGCGGACGAGATCGCCGAGGTCGTCTCGGCGTGGACCGGCATCCCGGCCGGCCGCATGCTCCAGGGCGAGTCGGAGAAGCTGCTCCACATGGAGGACGTCGTGGGTCGGCGCCTCATCGGCCAGCAGGCGGCGGTGCGCTCGGTGGCCGACGCCGTCCGGCGCTCGCGCGCGGGCGTCGCCGACCCGGACCGTCCGACGGGCTCGTTCCTGTTCCTCGGCCCGACGGGCGTGGGCAAGACCGAGCTGGCGAAGTCGCTCGCGGACTTCCTGTTCGACGACGAGCGCGCCATGGTGCGCATCGACATGAGCGAGTACTCCGAGAAGCACTCGGTCGCGCGCCTCGTCGGCGCCCCTCCGGGGTACGTCGGCTACGAGGAGGGCGGCCAGCTCACGGAGGCCGTGCGGCGTCGTCCGTACTCGGTCGTGCTCCTCGACGAGGTCGAGAAGGCGCACCCGGAGGTCTTCGACATCCTGCTGCAGGTGCTCGACGACGGGCGCCTCACCGACGGCCAGGGCCGCACGGTCGACTTCCGCAACGTCATCCTCGTGCTCACGTCCAACCTCGGGTCGCAGTTCCTCGTCGACCCGATGCTCGACGACGCGGCGAAGCGCGAGAGCGTCATGACGGCCGTGCGGTCCGCCTTCAAGCCGGAGTTCCTCAACCGCCTCGACGACGTCATCGTGTTCGACCCGCTGAGCCTCGAGGAGCTCGGCCGGATCGTCGAGCTCAGCGTGACGAACCTGGCGGCTCGCCTCGCCGACCGTCGCATCACGCTCGACGTCTCACCGGCGGCGCGCGAGTGGCTCGCGCTCGAGGGGTTCGACCCCGCCTACGGGGCCCGGCCGCTGCGCCGCCTCGTCCAGCGGGAGATCGGCGACAGGCTGGCGCGGCTGCTGCTGTCGGGCGACGTCGCGGACGGCGACGTCGTGCGCGTGGACCGCGACCCCGACGGCGCGGGGCTCACGCTCGCGCCGGAGGTCCTCACCGCCTGATCCGCGCCTGCGCGCGAGATCGGCAGCCCCGACCGGGATCGGCACGTCGGGGCTGCCGATCTTGAGCCGTCCTGCCGATCTCGGCCCGGCGTGCCGATGTCGGCCCGGCCGGCTCCGCCCGTCGTCGGGCACGACCCGCGGAACCGGGACATACTCAGCCCGTGCCCGAGTCGTCGAACGTCCAGCCCGCCGAGCAGCAGCGCGAGTCCTCCGGCCCCCTGCGCACCGCCGTGATCGTCAACCCCGTGCGGGTCGAGGGGCTCGACGCGCTGCGTGCGGAGATCGTGGAGCGGCTGACCGCCGCGGGGTGGCCCGAGCCGGCGTGGTTCGAGACGACCGCGGAGGACCCGGGGACGGGGCAGGCGCGCCGCGCGGTCGAGGAGGGCGCCGAGGTCGTGTTCGTCGCGGGCGGCGACGGCACCGTGCGTGCGTGCGTCGCGGGCCTGGCCGGCACCCGGACCGCGCTCGCGATCCTGCCCGGCGGCACGGGCAACCTGCTCGCGACCAACCTGGGCGTCCCCACGCAGTCGGTCGAGGGCATCCGGCTCGCGATGGAGCGCGGCCGGCGCGAGATCGACCTCGGCGAGAGCGACGGCGGCGTCTTCGCCGTCATGGCCGGGATGGGGCTCGACGCCGCGATGATGCAGGACGCCCCGACCGCGCTCAAGGCGCGCGCCGGGTGGGTCGCGTACCTCGTGGGCGCGGTCAAGCACCTCGCCGACCCCGAGATGAAGGTCGAGGTGCACGTCGACGACCAGCCGGTGCGCCGGCGCCGGGCCCGCACCGTCGTGGTGGGCAACGTCGGGCGCCTGCCGGCCGGCACCAACCTGCTGCCCGACGCCGACCCGGACGACGGACTGCTGGAGGTCGCGATCATCGCGCCGCGCGGCGTCCGGCACTGGGTGCAGCTCGTCGTCGGCCTGTTCCGCGGGGACCGTCGCGTCCCCAGCCGCGAGGTGGTCCGCGGCCGCCGGATCTCCGTGGTCTCGGACCGCCCCCAGTCCCGCCAGCTCGACGGCGACGTCATCGACCGCGCACGACGGCTCGACGTGGAGGTGCGTCCGAAGGCGCTGTGGGTGTGCGTCGAGCAGCCGGACGAGTCCGAGGACCTCGCCGCGGGGTCCCCCGAGCGCGGCTGACGCCCACGGTGCGTCCGTGAGCCCGTCCGGCCGCGACCGGGGCGTCAGGCGTTCGGCGTGACGACGCCGTGCTCGTACGCCCAGACGACGAGCTGCACGCGGTCGCGCGCGCCGGTCTTCGTCATGATGCGGCTCAGGTGCGACTTCACGGTGCTGGGCTCGAGGAACAGCGCGGCGGCGATCTCCGCGTTCGACGAGCCGCGGCACAGCAGCGCGACGATGTCGTGCTCGCGCGCGGTGAGCAGCCCCGCGGCGGCGGCGTCGGGGCCGTGCGGGGCGCGTCGGCGCGCGAACTCGTCGATGACCCGGCGCGTCAGGGTCTGGTCGACGAGCCCGTCGCCGGACGCCACGCGCCGCACGGCGTCGACGAGCACCTCGGGCTCGGCGTCCTTGAGCAGGAACCCGCTGGCCCCGGCCTCGAGCGCGCCGAACACGTAGTCGTCGAGGTCGAACGTGCTCACCACGAGCACGGGCACCCGGTCGTCGACGTCCGGGCCGGCGAGGGCGCGCGTCGCGGTGATCCCGTCGCCGCCGGGCATGCGCACGTCCATGCACACGACGTCGGGGCGGACGCGGCGCGCGACACGGACGCGTCGGCGCCGTTGGACGCCTCGCCCACCACCTCGAGGCCCTCGCTCTCGAGGATCACGGTGAAGCCGGCGCGGACGACCGCCTGGTCGTCGACGAGCAGCACGCGGGTCACGGGGCCTCCTCGGTCGTCGCGGTCCGGCGGTCGTCGTCGCGCACCGGCCGTGGCACGGTGAGGCGCACGCGCCACGCGCCGTCGGGCGTCCGGCCCGCGGTGAGCGTTCCCCCCACCATGGCCGCGCGCTCCGACATGCCGATGATGCCGTGGCCGGGACGGGGGCCCACGGCGGGCGCCGCACCGGGCGGGACGGTGTTGCGGACGGTCACGTCGAGCCGTGCCGGGCCGTACTCGCGCAGCACCTCGACGGCTCGTCCCGTCCCGTGGCGGCGGGCGTTCGACAGGGCCTCCTGCAGCACGCGGAAGACGGTGAGCTGGGCCGGCGGCGGCAGGTCCCACGGCTCGCCGCGCGTCGCGTCGTACACGACCGCGCCCGCGGCCCGCGCGTCGTCGAGGAGTGCCGGCACGTCCGCGAGCGTGGGCTGCGGGACGTCCTCGGCGGAGCCGGGGCACGCAGGAGCCCCACGACGAGGCGCATGTTGTCGAGCGTCTCGCGGCCCTGCGCGCGGATGCGCCGCAGCGACTCCTTGGCCCGCTCGGGGTCGGCCTCGACGAGCCGCTCGGCGGCTGCCGCCTGCACGACGATGCCGGACAGGTGGTGCGCGGCGACGTCGTGCAGCTCGCGGGCCATGCGCCCGCGCTCCTCGAGGACGGCCTGCGCGGCGAGCACCTCGCGCTCGCGCTCGGCCTGCCGCACCCGGTCGCGCAGCTCGGCGAGGAGCGAACGGCGCGTCGCGACGTACTCCCCGACGAGGGCCGCGCCGAGGTAGGTCACGAGCGCGTTGAGCAGCAGGCCGAGCACCTGCCCGGCGTACGCCGCGTCGGTCCCGCCGAGCGCCGCGGCCCCGCCGAGCGCGAACACGAGCAGCGTCTGCACGGCCGCGGCACCCGCGGCCGCGAGCAGACCCCGGCGCCGCGAGGCGTAGGCCCCCGCGGAGTAGGCCGCGACGGGCGTCGCGGGCGCTGGAAGGACACGTATGCCGGCAGGACCGCCAGGAGCACGACCTGTCCGGCGACCGTGAGGGCCAGGCACGCGAGCGGGGACCGGCGGCGCAGCACCAGGCACGCGGACTGCGCCACGAGGACCGCGAGGACGACGACCCGCTCCGCCGTCGTCACGACGACGACCCCCGGGCCGGCGCCGAACGCCGTGCCCGGCTCCGACGCGACGACGCGCTCGACGACGAGGAGCAGCGCCACGCTGACCACGGCGACGACGCCCGCGAGGACCGCGTCGCGGCCGGTCGCGGTGCGGACGCCGACGGCGGCGAGCATCCGGCGCGACGCCTCGCTCACGTGGGCCTCCCGGGCTGCTGACGGGGTGGACGGGGTGGACGGGGTGGACGCGGTGTGCGCGACCGCGCCGCCGGTGCGGCGCGGTCGCGACCACCCTAGGTGTCGCGGGTCGCGATCCGGGGCTCACACGACGTCGCGCCGCACGAACGACCACGCGCCGCCGCCGAGCAGGACCGCGGCCCAGGCGGCGAGGCCCGCGAGCGCGACCGCCGCACCGAACGGTGCACCGGCGAGCAGCCCGCCGGCACCCGGTCCCGCCGACGCGAGCGACCCGAGGCCGAGCGGCAGCCACTCGGCCGCGGCCGACGTGCCGCCCGACAGCAGCGCGACGGCGCCACGGACCAGCGGCTCGAGGAGCACGAGCGCGCCGACGACGACGATCGTCGCCACCTGGCCGCGCACGAGCGTGCCGAGGCCGAGCCCGAACCAGGCGAGCAGGACGAGGACCGCGAGGCCCCGCGCCCAGATCCCGAGCACCTCGCCCGCGGGGAGCGCGAGGCGCGCGTCCGGCGTCGTCGTGAGCGCGACGAGGAGCCCGGCGGCGCTCACGACGACGAGGCCCGCGCCGACCAGGAGGGCGACCGTCGCGGTCGCGCCCGCCTTGCCGGCGAGCACCCGCAGGCGCGACGGCTGCACGAGGGCCGTCGGCACCACGCCGCCGGTGCGGAAGTCCGTCGTCACGGCGAGCGCGCCGAGCAGGAGCATGCAGACAGCCGTCAGGCCGGTCGAGCCGCCGCCCCCGCCGCCGCCCGCGAGCAGGTCGAGGACCGACCGCTGGAACGCGGGCAGGGCCGGGTCGGCGAGCGCGCCGAGGTCGGGGCCGAGCTCGGCGGGGAGGCCGGCCGCCGGACCGGTGGCGCCCAGCAGGCCGTCGAGGACCCGAGGGAGGGCGATGAGGAAGCCTGGACGACCAGCATGCCGCCGATCGCGACGGACGCGAGCACCCACGTGGCGCGCGTGCTGCGGAGCTTGAGCATCTCGGCGCGGTACATCAGCGCACTCCTTCGGTGGTGGCGGTGAGGTCGAGGTAGTAGTCCTCGAGCGAACGGTCGGCGACGAGCTCGTCGAGGGTGCCGGTGGCGACGACGCGGCCCTGCCCGACGACGACGAGGTCGTCCGCGACCTGCCGCACCTCGGACAGCACGTGGCTCGCGAGCAGCACGGCGCCGCCGTCGTCGGCGAAGGCGCGCAGCAGGTCGCGCAGCCAGCGCATGCCGGCCGGGTCGAGCCCGTTCGCGGGCTCGTCGAGCACGAGCACGTCCGGCTCGCCGAGGAGGGCGGCGGCCAGGCCGAGCCGCTGGCGCATGCCGAGCGAGTACGTGCGCACGCGCCGGTCCGCGGCGGGCGTCATGCCGACGAGCGCGAGCACCTCGTCGACCCGGCGTGCGGGGAGGTGGCCCGCGGCGGCGAGGACGCGCAGGTGGTCCCGGCCGGTGCGGCCCGCGTGCAGGCCCCCGGCGTCGAGCAGCGCCCCGACGGTGCGGGCCGGGTCGGCGAGGTCGTGGTACGCGCGGCCGTGGATCGTCGCGCTGCCGGCGGTGGCGGACGCCAGGCCGAGCAGCACGTGCAGCGTCGTGGTCTTCCCGGCGCCGTTCGGCCCGAGCAGGCCGACGACGCGTCCCGGCTCGGCCGAGAACGTCACGTCGTGGACGGCGTCGAACGCCCCGTAGGACTTGCGCAGCCCGGTGACCTGGACGACAGGCGTGGCGACAGGCACGGTGTCTCCTTCCCGTGGACGGTCCGCACGGGGACCCGTGCGGTGGTCCCACCCTCGCGGCGGGGGAGGTCCGCGGTCTTCGGCCGTACGGGGGAACCGTGGTTGCGCCGCACGGGGGAGGGGGCGCGTCCGCGCGGGGGCGGCGTCCGGCCCGCGTTGGCGTCCACGTCGCCCCAGGTCAGGACGGCGGGCGTGACAGGGTGCCCCGCCATGGGGCACTGTGTTGTGCCCGACCGACCGTCCGGTGGGCTGCGCGCTGCGCTCCCGCCGGGCCCGAGCGCGCAGGAAAGGAGGCGATGTGCCCCGTCGTCCCGGACTTCCCGTCCACCCGTCCGACCACCGCTCCGACGCCGGACCGGACGGCGGCACCGAGCGCCGCCGTCCCGCGCGCACCGCCCGTCGGGGACACGCGCAGCGCTCGTCCCTGCCCTGGGGCGCGGTCGTCGCCGGCGCCGGCGCGGTGACGCTCGTCATCGCGGCCGCGGGCATGGTCGGTGCCGCGACCGGCGGCCCTCCGGTCGTCGTCGTGCCCGGTGCGACCTCCGGCGGGACCCAGGGCGGTGGGCCGGGAGCACCGGTCGTCATCCCGCGCGCCGAGGCACCCCGTCCCACGGTGACGCGCATCCCGCCGCGCCCCGAGGGGGAGGGCGACTCCTCGGACGAGCGCGGCGGGGACACGACGCCGCGCGAGCAGCCGGAGGAGCCGACGGCGCCCGGGGAGGTCCTGGCCGAGCCGTCGCCCGAGCCGCCCGCCGAGGAGGACCCGGCGTCCACCCCGAGCCCGTCCTCGGCGACCTCGCCGACGCAGCAGCCGACGCCGGCCGACGAGATCGAGCGCGACGCGCGCTGGGTGCAGGAGCGGCTGCGCGCGCACGGCGCGACGATCGAGGTCACCGGCGAGCTCGACGACGCAACGGTCGCCGCCCTGCGGGAGTTTCAGTCCTCGGTCGGGCTCACCGCGGACGGGACCACGACACCGGAGACGGTCGAGCGCTCGCGGCGCAGCCGCAGGACGGGTCGGAGGACGGCGGCGCGCCCGGCGGGTCGAGCAGCCAGCCGACGCCCATGCCCATGCCCAAGCCGACGCCGACGCCGTCGTTCACGCCCCCGGCGAACGGTCCGCCCCCCACGTCCGGCCTCGCCGGCGCGCCGCCGTCGGTGGCGCCGTCGCCGTCGGCGCGGGCGACGCCGGCTGACGGGCGTCAGCCCACGAGGTCGGCCGGCAACGGGTCGTCGCTCGCGGCCAGGCACAGGCCGGTCCGGTCGCCGTCGCGCCACGACGTCTCGGTCGGGACCCACACGACCCGCTCCAGCCCGGTGGGATCGGGGCCGAGGACCTCGGGACCGCAGACCCGCGCCACGCGGCGCGTCGCCGCCTCGTCGCCCGGCCACACCTCGTCCGCGCCGAAGTCGGTGCGGGTGACCACCTGTGCCCGGTGCTCGTCCGCGCACGGCACGACACGGACGCGGGCGACCTCGCCGTCCGGTGGCAGCTCGTCGAGGCAGCTGCCGAGCACGAGCTGGCGGGCGTGCACGGTCGTGGGTGCCGCGACGTCGCCGGCGAGGGGCGAGCGGGCCTCCTCGAGCTGCCACCACGCGACCGCGCCGACGACCCACCCGACGGTCGCGACCGCGCCGACGACCATCCCCGTGACCGCCGGCCCGCGACCGCGCGTGCCGTGCGCGCGCACGCGCGACAGCGCCGCGGCTCCGAGACCGATGCCGACCGGTCCGAGGAGGGCGCCGGCGGGCACGCTCGCCACGGCGAGCGGCTCGGTGCGGGGCGCCGGAGGCTGCCACCCCGGCGCGTGGTAGGCGCCGGCGGCGAAGCCGGGAGCGGCGCCCGGGGCGGCCGGGGCGGCCGCCGGGCCCGTCCCGGGCGGGGACGAGGAAACCCCGGGCGGGGTCGGCCCGGGCGGGGGAGGCGGTGGTGGCGTCCCCGGGGGACCGGCGTCGGGTCCGGTCCGCCCGTGGGGCGCGGCGGGACCGCCGGGCGGCGCGAAGAGGTCGTCCGGCACTGTCACACCCCGTCCACGGCGAGCCCGAGCAGGAGCAGCCCGAGGATCATCGTGCCGACCGCGCCGACGGCGATCCCCGCGATCGCGAACCCCTTGCCGCGCGTGCCGTCCCGCAGGACCTGGTTCAGCGCGGCGATCCCGAGGACGAGCCCGACGATCCCGGGGACGCCCATGCACAGCACGAGCGACGCGATCGAGACGACCATCGACGCGACGGCCAGCCCGTTGGTGGGCACCGGGGGCGCGTAGACCGGCGCGTACGGGGAGCCGTACGCGCCGGTGTGGCCGCCGCCGGGCGGGCTGCCGTACGGCGCGGTCGGTGCGCCGTGGACCGGCGGCACGGGGCCGGCGTGCCCCGCGCCGTACGAGGGCCCGTAGGGCGACCCCTCCGGGGTGCCCCACGCGGGCCCGGCCTGCGGTGCCGCGTGCGGTGCCGCCGGGGGTGCCGCCTCGTCGGACGGCAGCGCGTACGGGGACAGCGGCTGCTGCTGCGGACGACGCGGCGCGTACGGGTCCTGGGGCTCGTCGGGCGACCCGTACGGCGGGGTCGGGGGCGTGGTCATGCACACACCGTAACGACCCGGCCCGCACGCTCGGGCCGCGCCGGTGGACGCCGGACGACGCGTCGCGACCTCAGCCGTCGGCCAGGTCGACGACGACCGGCACGTGGTCCGAGGCGCCGGAACCCTTGCGCTCGTCCCGGTCGATCACGACGCGCTGCACGCGGGCCCGCGCCGCGGGGGAGAGGTACTGGAAGTCGATCCGCATGCCCTGGTTCCGCGGGAAGCGCAGGCGCTGGTAGTCCCAGTAGGTGTAGGTGTGCTCGGCCGGGACCGCCTCGCGCGTCACCTCGGAGTACCCGGACGCGCCGAACGCCGCGAACGCGTCGCGCTCGGCCGGCGTCACGTGCGTCTTTCCCGCGAAGGCCGCGACGTCCCAGACGTCGGTGTCGAGAGGTGCGACGTTCCAGTCGCCGACGAGAGCGACCTGCGCCGCCGGGTCGTCGGCGAGCCACTTCTCGGCCTGCTCGCGCAGCGCCTCGAGCCAGTGCAGCTTGTACGCGTAGTGCGGGTCGCCGACCTCGCGCCCGTGCGGCACGTACAGGCTCCACACGCGCACCCCGCCGCACGTCGCGCCGAGCGCGCGCGGCTCGACCCTCGGCGGGTCGCCGAAGGCGGGCTGCCCAGGGAAGGACGTCGCGACGTCGTCCAGGCCCACGCGCGAGAGGACGGCGACGCCGTTCCACTGGTTCACGCCCGCGCACGCCACCTCGTACCCGGCGGCCTCGAACGCCGCGACCGGGAACTGCGCCGGGGTGCACTTCGTCTCCTGGAGCGCCAGGACGTCGGTGCCCGACCGGTCGAGGAACGCGAGCACCCGGTCGACCCGGGCGCGGACGGAGTTGATGTTCCAGGTCGCGAGGCGCACGGGACCCAGGCTAGCGACCGACCGTGACACCGCCGGACGGCGCTCGCGGGACGCCTGGCGGCGCCGCCTCGTGCCCGGCTGCGGCCCGCACGCGTCCCCGTAGGCTGTGGCCATGGCGACAGCACTCATCACCGGCGCGAGCGCGGGACTGGGCCTGGAGTTCGCGTGGCAGCTCGCCACCGCGCGGCACGACCTCGTCCTCGTCGCCCGCGACGAGGGGCGGCTCGAGCAGCTCGCGGGGCAGATCCGCGCCGCGGCGGGGGTGCACGTGCAGGTGCTCCCGGCGGACCTCTCGGTGCCCGACGACGTCGCGCGCGTCGCGCAGCGCCTCGCCGCCGCGGGGGACCAGCAGGAGCGGCCCGTCGGCCTCCTCGTCAACAACGCCGGCTTCGCGACGCACCAGCGGTTCGTCGGCGGCGACCTCGCCGTCGAGACCGCGGCGCTCGACGTCATGGTCCGGGCCGTCCTCGTGCTGTCGCACGCCGCGGCCGGGCAGATGACCGCCCGCGGCCGCGGTGCGATCCTCAACGTCGCGTCCGTCGCCGCGCTCACCGCGGGCGGCACGTACGCCGCCGCGAAGGCCTGGGTGCGCTCGTTCACCGAGGGCCTCGCCGTCGAGCTCGACGCACCGGGGTCACCGCGACCGTCGTGTGCCCGGGGTTCACGCACACGGAGTTCCACGAGCGCGCGGACCTCGACATGTCCGGCCTGCCCGACGTCGCGTGGCTCCAGGCCGACCGGGTCGTCGCCACCGCGCTCGCGGACGTCCGCCGCGGCGTCGTCATCTCGACGCCCTCCACGCGCTACCGCGCGGCGTCCGCGCTCCTGCGCGTGCTCCCGCGGTCGGCGGTGCGGGCGATCGGCAAGTACCGGTAGACGGCCGCCCGCGGACCTGGACGGCGGGCGGTGCACCCCGTCCGGGACGACTACCCTGGCGGTCGTGACCAGCGACCTGTCCTCGACCCCGCGCGAGCAGCTGCTCGACCTCATCCGCGAGCTCGCCGTCGTGCACGGCCGGGTCACGCTCTCCTCCGGCAAGGAGGCGGACTACTACGTCGACCTGCGCCGGGTCACCCTGCACCACCGTGCGGCGCCGCTCATCGGGCACCAGATGCTCGACCTCCTCGAGGAGCAGGGGCTCGGCACGGCCGAGATCGACGCCGTGGGCGGGCTGACGCTGGGCGCCGACCCGATCGCCGCGGCGCTCCTGCACGCCGCCGCGTCGCGCGGGCAGGACCTCGACGCGTTCGTCGTGCGCAAGGCGGTCAAGGAGCACGGCATGCAGCGTCGCATCGAGGGGCCCGACGTCGCCGGCCGGAAGGTGGTCGTCGTCGAGGACACGACGACGACCGGCGGCTCGCCGATCGCGGCCGTCGAGGCCGTGCGCGAGGCCGGCGGCGAGGTGGTCGGCGTCGCGACGATCGTCGACCGCGCGACGGGCGCGGACGAGAAGATCCGCGCGCTCGGCGTGCCGTACCACTACCTCTTCGACCTGGCGGACCTCGGCCTGGCCTAGGCCCGCGGCGGCTTGGGCCGCCGACCTCCCGCTCTCCCGACGCCCCGCGACCGTCCCGGTCGCGGCGTCGTCGTGCGCGTGACCTGCGACGTCGCGGAGCACTCTCCGGGCGCACGTCACAAAGAAGAGGTCAGGCTTACCTTGCTTTGGTGAGGCATGCCTTATATGGTCCGAGCCGACACGGTGTCAGAACGCCTGACCCCCCGGCTCGGTGTCGGGGCGGCCGCGACCTGCACCTCACGACCAGCTCCTCACGACCAGCTCCTCACGACCAGCTCCTCACGACCAGCACGGGAGACCTTGTGCGCACATCACTGCCAGGACGCGTCCGGCGCGGCCTCGCGACACTCCTCACCGGCGCGCTCGCCGCCGGCCTCGCCGTCGGGGGCGTGGTCGCCCCCGCGCAGGCCGCGGCCGCCGACGTCCAGGGCGGCTCGGCCACCTGGAACTTCAAGGACTCGTGGACCGGTTACGTCGGCGGTTCCGGGACGATCACGCCCCCGCTCGAGGGCGGGCAGTCGGTGTACCCGTCGGCGTCCGGGGCCATGGACCTGCAGACGGCCGTGGGAGACGTCCGGTTCGGCGGCTCCGTGCACTACTCCGCGCACGGAGGCGTCCTCGACGTCACGGTCTCCGACCTCCGGCTCGCCGTCACGAGCCCGGGCGTGGGGGTTCTCACGGCGGACTTCGTGTCGTCGGGCACCACCTCGGACGACGTCAAGGTCGCGACGTGCAGGTGACCACGGCACGGGACGGCGACACGCTCGTCGTCACGGCGGACGGAGCGCTCGCGGCGGGCGTCGGCACTGTCGACCCCCAGTTCGCCGGCTACGTCGGCGAGGCGATGTCGACCCTCACCGCCCGTCTCACCGTGCCGGAGCCGGCGGACCCCGCGGCCGCGACGACGACGACGCTCGTTGCCGACCCGGCGGGCAGCTCCGTCGAGGGAGCCGCGGTGGCGCTCGCCGCGACCGTCGCGCCGGCCGCCGCGGGCACCGTCGAGTTCCGGGACGGGCAGACCGCGCTCGGCAGCGCCCCCGTGACGGACGGCGTCGCGCGCCTCGAGGCGACGAGCCTTGCCGTCGGCGACCACAGCCTCACCGCGGCCTTCACGCCCGCCGACCCCGCGGCCTTCCTCGGCTCGACGTCGTCCGCCGTGACGCACGCCGTCACGGCCGCGGAGCCCGAGCCGGAGCCCGAGCCAGAGCCGGAGCCCGAGCCGGAGCCCGAGCCGGTGGCGGACCCGCAGGTGACGGTCGCGCCGTCCGGGCCGGTCGACCCCGCGGTGGAGAACAGCTTCACGATCTCGGGGACCGGCTTCGTCGGCCCGGCCGCGCAGCACGGCGCCTACGTCGTGCTGGGCGACGCGTCGATCTGGGACGGCTCCGGCCCGCTCGTCGCGAACGGGTGGCTGCAGCTCGCGTGGGTGCGCCCGGACCAGGTGGTGGACGGCGCGTTCACGACCACCCTCACCGTCCCCGCCGGGTCGTTCGACCCCGAGGTGGAGTACGTCGTCGCGACGTCGGCGGCGCACGGGCTGTCCGCGACCGACCGTCGCCTGGACACGTTCACGCCGGTCCCGGTCGCGCAGCCCGAGCCCCAGGAGCCGGTCTGGGAGCCCGCCGTCGAGGTGTTCGCGGCGGACGGCACGACGCCGCTCGGCGACACCGCGGTGTCCGTGGGCGACACGATCGTCGTCAAGGGCACCGGCTTCGACCCGGCGGGCAACGTCGGTGGGCGTGGCATGCCGATCCCGGCGACCCTCCCGCAGGGCACGTACGTCGTGTTCGGCAGCTTCGCCGAGCAGTGGCGGCCGTCGGAGGGCGTCGCGTCGTCGGCCCGCAAGGTCGGCTCGCAGTCGTGGGCGCTCGCCGAGTCCGTGCTCGAGCAGGTGCCGCCGCAGTACCAGGGGGCGATCCGCGCGGCCTGGACGGAGATCGCCGAGGACGGCACGTTCGAGGCCGAGCTCGTCGTGCGGAACCCGGCCGCGCTCGACGGGGGACGCCACGGCGTCTACACCTACCCGGCGGGCGGCGTGACGAACGCCGCCCAGGAGCTCTTCGTCCCCGTCGCCTACGACGTCCCCGCCGCGCTGACGGTGACGCCCGCGGCGTCGACCGTCGAGCCGGGCGGGACGGTCACGCTGACCGTCGACGGCCTCACCGCGGACGACGCCGTCAGGGGCGTCACGCTCGGCGGGTCGTCGGCGACGTACACCCGGGACGGCGACACCGTCGTCGTGACGATCCCGGCCGAGGCCGCGGACGGCGAGCTCGTCGTCGGCGTGACCTCGGTGCTGGGTGTCGCCGGCAGCACGACCCTGACGGTGAAGGCGCCTCTCGTGGCGGACCCGGTGGTGGCGGTGTCGCCGTCGTCCGGGATCGACCCCGCGGTGGAGAACACGTTCACGGTCTCGGGCACCGGCTTCGTCGGTGACGCGGCGCGGTTCGGCGCGTACGTGGTGCTGGGCGACGCCTCGATCTGGGACGGGTCCGGTCCGCTCGTGGCGTCGGGCTGGCTGCAGCTCGCGTGGGTGCGGCCGGCGCAGGTCGTGGACGGCGCGTTCACGACGACGCTCACGGTCCCCGCGGGATCGTTCGACCCGGGCACGGAGTACGTGGTCGCGACCTCGGCCGCGCACGGCCTGTCGGCGACGGACCGCTCCCTGGACACGTTCACGCCGCTCGGCATCACGCAGCCCGCTCCCGAGGCGCAGCGGACGACGACGGCGCTCACGGCGTCGGCGTCGCGCGTCGTCGAGGGCGCGGGCGTGACGTTCACGGCGACGGTCTCGCCCGGGGGCGCGGCCGGCTCCGTGCGGTTCGACGCCGGGAGCTCCGCGCTCGGCACGACGGCCGTCGTCGACGGCACGGCGTCCCTCACGACCACGGGCCTCGCGGTCGGCACGCACACGGTGACCGCGACGTTCGTGCCCGGGGACGAGGACGCCTTCCTGGGCTCCACCTCCACCCCGGCCTCCGTCGCGGTGACGGCGAAGCCCGTCGAGCCGGGAACCGCGGGCAGCCTCACGTGGGGCGTCAAGAAGTCCTTCCGCGACTACATCGTCGGGCCCATCGCCCACGGCGGCGCCACGGCCTCGGACGGCGCCACCGTCGTCGACGGCGTGTTCCGCTTCGGCCAGGCCGAGGGCGGGACGTGGTCGTCGGGCACGGGCCGCGGGACCGTCGGGTACGCGGGGACGGTGCGCTTCACCGGTCACGGCGGGCTCCTCGACCTGAGCCTGTCGGACCCGGTCGTCGAGATCACCGGAGCGACCTCCGCCCGGCTCCTCGTGGACGCGACGTCGAAGGGCCTCGACGGGTCGACGTTCGACCGCGACGACGTCGCGTTCGCGACCCTCGCGCTCGGCGCACCGGCCACCGGCGCGGACGGTTCGGTGACGTACAGCGGCGCGGTGGCGACGCTGACCGCCGACGGTGCGGCCGCGTTCTCCGGGTTCTACCCGGCGGGCACGGCGCTCGACCCGGTCACCTTCACCGTCGGCGTCCCGGCCCAGCAGCCGGGCGGTGACGGCGGCGAGATCGGCGACCCCGACGGCGGGTCGGGCGGCGACGTCGACCCGGCGAGGGCGACGCTGTCCGTCGCCCAGGTGGTCCCCGGCGGCCAGGTGACGATCAGCGGCGTCGGGTTCGACGCGAACGAGACGGGGATGCGGACCGAGATCCACTCGGAGCCCCGGGTGCTCGCGACCGGCGTCACCGCGAACGCCGGCGGCGCGGCGAGCTCGACCGTCACCGTCCCGACCGACCTCGAGCCGGGCGAGCACACGCTCCTGCTCATCGGCGCGCACCACACGGCGTCGGCGCCCCTCACGGTCGTCGGGGCCGAGGAGACCGCCGCCGGCGGCCAGGGCGCCGGATCCGGCGCCGCCGCGGAGCAGTGCTTCGCGCAGGGCGTGAACGGCGCGACGCTCACCTGGGGCGTCAGCGAACGCTTCCGGGCCTACGTGACCGGACCGATCGCGAAGGGCGCCGTCTCCACGACGGGCGTCCGGGACGACGGGACGACGTTCACCTGGAGCGGCGGCAAGGGCTCGTTCAACACCGACCTCGGGAAGGGCGCGCGAGCTACGGCGGCACGGTCGCCTTCTCCGGCCACGACGGCATCCTCGACCTGAAGATCGCCAACCCGCGCGTCGTCGTCGCCGGCTCGACGGGCACGCTCGTGGTCGACGTGCAGAGCAGCGACATGGAGGGCAACCGCTCCAGCTCGAACGGAGTGGCGTTCGCGAGCCTCGACCTGTCGGGGGCGAGGTCCACGTCCGGCTCGACCATCACGTGGAGCGGCGCACCCGCGACGCTCACCGCGGCCGGGGCGGCGGCGTTCGCCGGCTTCTACGAGGCCGGCACGGCGCTCGCGCCCGTCACCGTCTCGTTCCCCGTCGGCGGGGACGTGGAGTGCGACGTGTACTCCGGTCTCGCGAGCACCGGGTCCGACGACGCGGACCTCGCGCTCCTCGCGACGACGCTCGTGCTCGCCGGGTTCGTCCTCATCGGGGCGGCCGCGCGCCGTCGGGCACGCGTGGTCGTCACCGCCTGACGCACGGACGACGGCGCCCGGTCACCCTCGTGGTGGCCGGGCGTCGTCGTCGTGCAGCGGGGGAGCGGGACCTCTCAGACGAGGTCGACGAGGTCCGCGACCGAGTCGACGACCTTGCTCGGCCGGAACGGGTAGCGCTCGACCTCGGAGATCCGCGTCGAGCCCGTCATGACGAGGTACGTGTACAGGCCGGCCTCGATGCCCGCGACGACGTCGGTGTCCATCCGGTCGCCGATCATCGCGGTCGTCTCCGAGTGCGCGTCGATGCGGTTGAGCGCCGAGCGGAACATCATCGGGTTGGGCTTGCCGACGAAGTACGGCTTGCGTCCAGTCGCCGACGTGATCATCGCCGCGACCGCGCCCGTCGCGGGCAGCGGGCCCTCCTGCGACGGCCCCGTCGTGTCGGGATTCGTGCAGATGAACCGCGAGCCGCCCAGGATGAGCCGGATCGCCTTGGTGATCGCCTCGAACGAGTACGTGCGCGTCTCGCCGAGCACCACGTAGTCGGGGCTCGACTCGGTGAGCGTGTATCCCGCCTCGTAGAGCGCCGTCGTCAGGCCGGCCTCGCCGATCGCGTACGCGCTGCCGTCCGGCACCTGGTCCGTGAGGAACTGGGCCGTGGCGAGCGCGGACGTCCAGATCGACTCCTCCGGCACGTCGATGCCGGACGTCGCGAGCCGCGCCCGCAGGTCGCGCGCCGTGAAGATCGAGTTGTTCGTGAGGATGAGGAACGGGCGCCCACGATCCCGCAGCGCCTTGACGAAGTCCGCGGCACCGGGGATCGCGTGCCCCTCGTGCACCAGGACGCCGTCCATGTCGGTGAGCCACGACTCGATGGTCCGCTCGGTCACGCTGCGCTCCTTCTGACGGGATGGTGGCCGCGGCCAGCCTACTGGCCCGCCCGCTACCCTTCGCGGGTGACGAACACCGCCCGCGACGACCACGCGAAGCACGGCGCCACGCCCGCGCAGCCCACCGACCACGACGAGCACCCCGCCCACCTCGCCCGCCCCCGCACCTCGTGGCGGTCGGCGCCCGCCTCCGCCGTCCGCGGCGGGCTCGTCGGCGCCGCCGAGTCCGTCCCGGGGATCTCCGGCGGGACGATCGCGCTCGTCGTCGGGCTCTACGACGACCTGATCGACGCGGCGGGCCAGCTCCTGCACGCCGGGCGCGAGCTCGTCACCGGTCTCGTCCGGCGCCGCGGGCTCGCCCCGCCGCGCAGGCGCTGCGCGTCGTCGACTGGGCGCTGCTGGTCCCCGTGCTGCTCGGCATGGTGGTCGTCCTGCTCCTGTCGTTGCAGCTGATCGCGCCGCTGCTGGAGTCGCACCCCGTCCCCGTCCGGTCGGTGTTCTTCGGCATGATCGCCGTGTCCGTGGCCGTCCCGCTCCGGCTCATGCCCGCACGGTTCCGGCCGCTGGACGCCCTCGTGCTCGTCGTCGCGGCCGTCGCCGCCTTCCTGCTCACGAGCCTGCCGCCCGGCCAGGTCGACGACCCGTCGCTGTGGTTCGTGGTCCTCGGCGCCGCGATCGCGATCAACGCGCTCGTGCTGCCCGGCGTCTCGGGCTCGTTCGTCCTGCTCGCGATGGGGCTGTACGTGCCCGTGCAGGAGGCCGTGTCCGACCGCGACCTCGCGTTCGTCGGGGCGTTCGCGCTCGGCGCGGCCGTGGGCCTCGGGTCCTTCGTGAAGCTGCTCCAGTGGCTCCTGCACCACCGCCGCCAGGTGACGATGGCCGTCCTCGCCGGGCTCATGGTCGGCTCGCTGCGCGCGTGTGGCCCTGGCAGGAGGACGACGGCGCGCTGCTGGCCCCGACGGGCCCGGTCGCCGGCCCGGTGCTGCTCGCGCTCGCGGGGCCGCGGTCGTCGTGCTCGCGATGCTCTGGGAGGCGCGCGTCGCACGACGCGCCCGGCAGCGCGGATGCGCCCGAGGTCGGCGTGGTCGGCGTGGGGCCGTGGCCCGGCGGGCCGGACGTGTGGCCGCGCGTCGACGCGTCGGGCGCGCCCTCCTCGGACCGCGGCGACCGGGTCGACCCGCGCTACGACCCGGAGCTGCTCGCGCACGGCGACCGGCGCAACGTCGTCGACGCCTACCGGTACTGGACGGTCGAGGCGATCGTCGCGGACATGGACCGGCGCCGCCCTGCCGACCGGTTCCTGCACGTCGCGATCGAGAACTGGGCGCACGACCTCAACATCGGCTCGGTCGTGCGCACGGCGAACGCGTTCAACGCGGCGGGCGTGCACGTCGTCGGACGGCGGCGGTGGAACCGGCGCGGCGCGATGGTCACCGACCGCTACCTGCACGTGCACCACCACGCGTCCGTGGCGGAGCTGGCCGCGTGGGCGGCGGGGGAGGACCTGCCGCTGCTCGGCGTCGACAACCTCCCGGGCTCGGTGCCGCTCGAGGGGTACGCGCTCCCGCCGGCGTGCGTGCTGCTGCTCGGCCAGGAGTCGACCGGGCTGACGGCGGAGGCCGTCGAGGCGTGCCGCGAGGTGCTGCACATCACGCAGCTCGGCTCGACGCGCTCGCTCAACGCGGGGGCGGCGGGGGCGATCGCGCTCCACGCCTGGGCGGCCCAGCACGCGGTGCCCGCGACGGGTGCCGACGGCGGCGCCGCGCCGGGACGCGAGGGACCACAGGCCGAACGGCCCTGACCCGCGGCGGGCATCCGTGCCAGACTTTGCCTGACACCACCCCGCACGACTCCACAGGAGCTCCGCATGCCCATCGCAACTCCCGAGGTCTACGCCGACATGATCGACCGGGCGAAGGCTGGCAAGTTCGCCTACCCGGCCGTCAACATCACGTCGTCGCAGACCGTCACCGCCGCGCTCCAGGCTTCGCCGAGGCAGAGTCCGACGGCATCATCCAGGTCTCGGTGGGTGGCGCCGAGTACGCCTCGGGCTCGACGGTCAAGGACCGCATCGCCGGATCGCTCGCGCTCGCCGCGTACGCGACGGAGGTCGCGAAGAACTACCCCGTGCAGATCGCGATCCACACGGACCACTGCGTCAAGAAGAACCTCGACTCGTGGGTCCGCCCGCTGCTCGCGATCGAGGCCGAGCAGGTGAAGAACGGCGGCCTGCCGACGTTCCAGTCGCACATGTTCGACGGCTCGGACATCCCCCTGGACGAGAACCTCGTCATCGCGGCGGAGCTGCTCGAGCTCTCGCAGGCGGCGCGCACCATCCTCGAGATCGAGGTCGGCGTCGTCGGCGGCGAGGAGGACGGCCACGAGGCCGAGATCAACGAGAAGCTGTACACGACGGCCGAGGACGGCCTCGCGACGGTCCGCGCCCTCGGCGCCGGCGAGAAGGGCCGCTACCTCACGGCGCTGACGTTCGGCAACGTGCACGGCGTGTACAAGCCGGGTGCGGTCAAGCTGCGCCCGTCGATCCTCGCCGAGATCCAGAGGACGGTCGGTGACGAGATCGGCAAGGAGAACCCGTTCGACCTCGTCTTCCACGGCGGCTCGGGCTCGTCGGCCGAGGAGATCGCCGAGGCGGTCGACCACGGCGTCATCAAGATGAACATCGACACCGACACGCAGTACGCGTTCACGCGCCCCGTCGTCGGCCACATGTTCGGCAACTACGACGGCGTCCTCAAGATCGACGGCGAGGTGGGCAACAAGAAGGCCTACGACCCGCGCGCCTGGGGCAAGCTGGCCGAGGCCGGCATGGCGGCCCGCATCGTCGAGGCCTCGCAGCAGCTGCGCTCGGCGGGCCAGAAGATCCGCTGATCCCGGCGTCACCCGACGCCCCGCGCACGAGAGCCCCCGGTCCACGGACCGGGGGCTCTCGTCGTCGTGCGCGGCCGGTGCGGGCCGTCGCGGTCCTGCGCGGCCGCGTCAGGCCGGCGCCGGGGCCCCGCTCGTGTCGTCGCCCTCGGTCTCCTTGCCCAGGTCGAAGCCGGGGTCGGCGTCCACGATGTCGAGCAGCTCGCCGATGCGGGTGACCTCGAGGAGGAACCGCACGGTGGGCGGCGCGCGCAGCACGCGCACGCGGTGCGGCCCGCGCGACGCGAGGCGGGCGAGGAACGCGACGCCGGACGAGTCCATGAACGTCACGTGGTGGGCGTCGATCTCGACGGGCAGGCCGGAGTCCTCGGCGGCAGCGGTCGCCTCCTGCAGGTCGGCGCCCAGCTCGGCGTCGATCTCGCCGGACAGCACGATGCGTGCCCGGGTCGCGCCCACGATGACGTGGACGCTGGCGGGCTCGCTCCCCTGTGCGGGGTCGCCCGTGACGCCGACCGGTCGGTCGGCGGCCGAGGAGGTACCTTCGCGCACCGGCGCTCCTTTCAGCGATCCCTGACCCCACGGGTCTCGGGAAGCACCAATCTACGGTTGAATGTCCAGTCGGGACAGTAACGCGACCGGAGCGTGTGCATCCAGAGGCACGCGCTGTACGGTGCAGGTCGACCGTGCGCGAACCGGGCGCACGAGGCGCCGGAGGTGATGATGGGCGGATCGCCGAGCCTCGGCACCGGCCTGCCCGCGCACGTCCGGGACCTGTGCGCGCGGGCCATGGAGTCCGCGGGCGTCGCGATGTTCGTCACCGGCGCAGAGGCCGAGGGCATGCCGATCCTCTGGGTCAACGCGGCCTTCGAGCGGCAGACCGGGTTCGCCGCGCACGAGGTCGTCGGGCACAGCCCGCGCGTGCTCACGACGCTGCTCGCCGAGCCGCTGGACAAGGACTCGCTGCGCGCGGCCATCCTGGACGGCCGTGAGATCACCCACACACTGCGCACGCGTCGCCAGGACGGCTCGGCGGTGTGGTCCCAGCTCTCGCTGTCCCCGCTGCGGGACGCCGCCGGGGCGACCACCCACTGGGTCGGCGTCCAGGTCGACGTCTCGGAGCACGTCGAGCGCTACGCCGCGCAGGTCGCGTCGCTCGCGCTGGAGCGGCGCGAGCGCGCGGTCCTGGACGTCGTGGCGCGCAGCTCCGACCTCCTCGCGGACCTCGACCAGCCGTTCGCGCTGCGCGACATCACCGCGCTGCTCGCCGGGTACGCCGTCGACTGGGCGGGCTTCTACCTCAACGACGACGGGCTGCGCTTCGCCGAGGGGGTCGACTCGGCCGCGCCGCCGAGCGGGCGCGGCCAGCGCCACGGCAGGTACTCCCCGGGCGCATTCCAGCCGGTGCCGCACGTCCACGAGACGGACGCGCTCGGCGACGCGGCGGTCGCGGACGCCTCCACGCCGAGGGCCCGCCTCGTCGACGTCCCGGACCGCGTCCAGGACGTGCTCGACGGGCGCGTCGAAGGACCCGTCGCGCTCGACCTCACCGCGACGTACCCGCAGTGGTCCGCGTCGGGCTGGCTCCAGCGCGACCTCCAGCACCGTCTGGCGCGCCTCGAGCACCGCCCGACGTCGGTCACGGTCTCCGGCGTCCCCGGTCGCCGTCGCATCCTGGGCCTGCTCGTCACGAGCGGGGACGCGCGCACGGGCGGCGACGGGTCCGCCGGCGTCGACCGCGAGGCGCAGGACGGCGTGCGCACCCTCATCCAGGTCATCGCCCGCCGTGCCGGCACGGCGATCGACAACGTGCGCCTGTACGCCCGCGAGCACCGCCTCGCGGAGACCCTCCAGCGCGCGATGCTGCCCGAGCAGGCGGACGTCACCGGGCTCGACGTCTGGACGTACTACGCGCCGAACTCCGAGCACGCCCAGGTGGGCGGCGACTGGTACGACGTCCTGCAGATCGCGCCCGACGTCATCGGTCTCGTCATCGGGGACGTCGTCGGGCACGACGTCGAGGCCGCGGCGGCGATGGGGCAGCTGCGGTCGGTCGTGCGCTCGTACGCGTACGAGCTGACGACCCCGGGCCCGGTGCTCGAGCGGGTCGACCAGCTCGTCCAGGGCATGCGCATCCCGCGCTCGGCGAGCCTGGTCTACGCGGCCCTGACACGACCCGACGTGACCGACCCGGGCGACGCGTGGCGCGTCGAGTACTCGCGCGCCGGGCACCTGCCGCCGCTGCTCCTGCGCGACGGGACGGTCACGCAGCTCGACGACGCGGGCGGCGCGCTCATCGGCTTCGGTGGGCGCCGCACCCGCGCGACGGGCGTGGTGTCCCTCCACCCGGGCGACACGCTGCTGTTCTACACCGACGGCCTCATCGAGCGGCGCGACCGCGCGCTCCGGGTGGGGCTGGAGGCGCTCGTCGCGGCGTCGCGGGCGGTCACGGCGGTCGACGCGGCGGGCGTCGGCGAGGAGCTGCTGTCCCGGCTCGCCGACGCGCCCGAGGACGACGTCGCGCTCGTCGTCGTGCGGATCCCGGACCCCGAGCGCGACCCGCACGCCGCGGTCCTCAGCCCGCGCAGCCGCCGGTGGCTGCTGCCGAGCGAGGCCGCGTCCATCGGGCGCGCGCGGCACGCCGTCGTGCGCACCTGCCAGGCATGGGGCGTCACCGACAGCGCGAACGCCGAGCTCGTCGTCTCGGAGCTCGTCGCGAACGGCGTGCTCCACGGCTGGGGGCACCTCGCCCTGCGCCTGTTCGACACGGGCGACGGGATCCGCGTCGAGGTCGAGGACGCCAACCCCGCGCCGCCCGTGCCGACCGACGGCCACGCGAACCGCATGGGCGGCTTCGGCATGCAGATCGTCGAGCGGCTCGCGGACTGGGGATGGCGCCCGACGGCGTCCGGCAAGCTCGTGTGGGCGACGCTGCGACCGCAGCCCACGCCGCGCTGAGGGCGCGGCCGGCCGGTCAGGACTGCGGCTCGACCTCCGCGAACCCCGAGGGCGGCGTCGCGGGCTCGCAGCGGTGGTCGGCGTCGATGCGGAAGAGCTCGAGCGCACCGCAGACCTCGAGCACGAAGAGGTCGCGGTCGTCGCAGCCGCGCAGCACCGTCGCCCCGCCCCGCTTGCGGCCCGCGTCCGCGAGGGAGATGAGGAAGGCGGCGCCCGTGGAGTCCATGAACGTCACCCGGCACATGTCGATGACGAGCAGCTGGCGCCGCAGGCCCACGACCCGGGCGGCGATCTCGGGGAACTGGTCGCGCTCGGCCAGATCGAGGTCCCCGGCGATGACGAGGGTCGTCGTCGCGGGCGAGGTGGCGATCTCGATCATGCTGTCGACTCTAGACGCGGGCCCGCGCGCCTGCACGCGCGCTCAGCGCAGCGCGCGCACCTCGTCGGCCGACGTGCCGGAGCTGCGCAGGAACGCCTCGCAGCGCTCGGCCTCGTCGACCTCGCCGATGTACGCGGCGCACTCCGCGAGCGCGAGGAGCGCGCGGAGGAAGCCTGGTTGGGGACGTGGTCGGCAGGGATCGGGCCCTGGCCGCGCCAGCCCGCGCGCCGCAGGGCGTCGAGGCCGCGGTGGTACCCGGTCCGCGCGAACGCGTACGCGGTCACGGCACCTCGCGAGCCGTTCTCGTGCAGGTAGTCCTCCGCGAGGAAGGCCCACGCGAGGGACGACGACGGCTCGCGCGCCGCGATCTCGTACGGGTCCGTCCCCGCCTCGATCGCCTCCCGCACGGCGGCGTACTCGTCCGGGAGGTGGACCGGCGCCGGTCCGTCCAGCAGGTTCTGGTGCGCGTCGCTCATCCCCTCATTGTGCCCGTCCCGCGCCGAGGCGCACCGTCGCCCACAGGCCCGTGCGCCCCGAAGGTCAACGACCGGTAAACTCGTCGCGGTCCCCGGGTGACTGCCGCCCGGGCGACGCCTCGGACCCGCGGGGGCTGCGCCGTCGGGCACGGACCCCGCCGCGCGAGCTCCGCGCACTCCCGGACCGGCCGAGGAACAGGCAGTGCGAAAGTGGGGAATCCATGCCAGGCGTGGTGCTCGTCGGAGCGCAGTGGGGCGACGAGGGCAAGGGCAAGGCGACCGACCTCCTCGGCTCCCGCGTCGACTACGTGGTCAAGTTCAACGGCGGCAACAACGCCGGCCACACCGTCGTGGTCGGGGACGAGAAGTACGCGCTGCACCTGCTGCCGTCGGGCATCCTGTCGCCGGGCGTCACGCCGGTGATCGCGAACGGCGTCGTCGTCGACATCGAGGTGCTGTTCCAGGAGCTCGACGACCTCGTCGCGCGCGGCGTCGACGTGTCGAAGCTGCTCGTCTCGGGCTCGGCCCACGTCATCGCCGGCTACCACCGCACGATCGACAAGGTCAGCGAGCGGTTCCTCGGCAAGCGCCGCATCGGCACCACCGGGCGCGGCATCGGGCCCGCGTACGCCGACAAGATCAACCGCGTCGGCATCCGGATGTGGGACCTGTTCGACGAGAAGATCCTCGCCGAGAAGATCGAGGGCGCCCTCGACCAGAAGAACCACCTGCTCGTGAAGGCCTACAACCGTCGCGCCATCACGGTCGACGAGACGGTCGACGAGCTGCTCCAGTACGCCGAGCGCGTCAAGCCGATGGTCGCCGACACGTCGGTCGTGCTGAACAAGGCGCTCGACGCGGGCAGGAACGTCCTCTTCGAGGGCGGCCAGGCGACGATGCTCGACGTCGACCACGGCACGTACCCGTTCGTCACGTCGTCCAACGCGACCGCGGGCGGCGCGCTCACCGGCTCGGGCATCGGGCCGACGCGCATCTCCTCGGTCATCGGCGTCATCAAGGCGTACACCACGCGCGTGGGGGAGGGCCCGTTCCCCACCGAGCTGTTCGACGCGAACGGCGAGTACCTCCTCAAGACCGGTGGCGAGTACGGCGTCACGACGGGGCGCTCGCGGCGCTGCGGCTGGTACGACTCCGTCATCGCCCGCTACGCGACGCGCGTCAACGGCATCACCGACATGGTGCTCACCAAGCTCGACATCCTCACCGGCTTCGACAAGGTCCCGGTGTGCGTCGCGTACGACGTCGACGGCGTGCGGCACGACGAGATGCCGCTCGACCAGACGGCGTTCCACCACGCGACGCCGGTCTACGAGGAGCTCGACGGCTGGTCGGAGGACATCTCCGGGGCACGCACGTTCGAGGACCTGCCCGTCAACGCGCAGCGCTACGTCCTCGCGCTCGAGGAGATGTCGGGGACGCGGATCTCCGCGATCGGCGTCGGTCCGAGCCGCGACGCGATCATCCCGCGGCACGACCTCATCCACTGACGCACCCTGACCGGCCCTGCCGGTCCACGTGCACCCGCCGCCCGGCCGGCCTCCCGTTCGCGACGCGGGACGCCGGCCGGTCGCGCGAGGGCCGTCGGTAGACTCGGCGCCCGTGAAGATCCTCGTCGTCGGTACCGGTGCCCGCGAGCACGCCATCGTCCACGCCCTCGCGCACGAGGCCGAGCGGCTCGGCGCGGAGCCGCACGAGCTGCACGCCGCCCCGGGGAACCCGGGGATCGCCGGCCTCGCGGAGCTGCACACGGTCGACCAGGACGACGGCGCGGCGGTGGCCGCGCTGGCGACGCGCCTCGGTGCGGAGCTGGTCGTCGTCGGCCCGGAGGCGCCGCTCGTCGCCGGCGTCGCCGACGCCGTGCGCGCCGCCGGTGTCCCGGTGTTCGGCCCAGGGGCCGAGGCGGCCCGGCTGGAAGGCTCCAAGGCGTTCGCGAAGGAGGTCATGGCGGCGGCGTCCGTCCCGACCGCGCTCGCGCACGTGTGCACCGACGTGGACGAGGTCGCCGCCGCGATCGACGGCTTCGGCGCCCCGTACGTGATCAAGGACGACGGGCTGGCCGCGGGCAAGGGCGTCGTCGTCACCGACGACCGGGACGCGGCGCTCGAGCACGCGCGGGCCTGCCTGGGTGCCCCGACGGCCGGCGGCGCGGGCGAGGCGCGTCGGGTGGTCGTCGAGGAGTACCTCGACGGGCCCGAGGTGTCGCTGTTCTGCGTGAGCGACGGCTCGACCGTGGTGCCGCTCGCCCCCGCCCAGGACTTCAAGCGCGCTCTCGACGGCGACGCCGGTCCGAACACGGGCGGCATGGGCGCCTACAGCCCGCTGCCGTGGGCGCCGCCGGGACTCGTGGACGAGGTCGTCACGCGCGTCGCGCAGCCGACGATCGACGAGATGGCGCGGCGCGGCACGCCGTTCGTCGGCGTGCTGTACGTCGGGCTCGCCCTGACGAGCCGCGGGACGCGCGTCGTCGAGTTCAACGCGCGCTTCGGCGACCCGGAGACCCAGTCGGTGCTCACCCGCCTGGTCACGCCCCTGTCGGGCGTCATGCTCGCGGCGGCGCAGGGCCGGCTCGCCGCGCTGCCGCCCCTCGCCTGGTCCGACGACGCGTCCGTCACCGTCGTCGTCGCGGCGCAGGGCTACCCGGGCGCCGTGCGCAGCGGAGACCCGATCACGGGGATCGACGCGGCCGAGGAGGTCGAGGGCGTGCACGTGCTGCACGCCGGCACCGCGGTGGACGCCGACGGCGCGCTCGTCGCCTCCGGCGGTCGCGTGCTGTCGGTCGTCGCGCGCGGCGCCGACCTCGCCGAGGCGCGCCGGCGCGCGTACGCCGGCGTCGAGCGGATCGAGCTCGCCGGCTCGCAGCACCGGACGGACATCGCCGCCGCGGCCGCGGCCGGAGAGGTCGCCCTCGGCCGCTGACGGCCGCCCCGCCGCGCCCCGGCGCGCTCAGTCCCCGGCGGAGCCGAGCAGCGAGCGGGTCACGCGCTCGGCGTCGCCGGTCATCTCGCGACTGCCGACCGCAGGTCGTCGTCGCCGACGTCGTGCCCCGCCTCGGCCGCGCGCAGCACGGCCCGGCGCACCGCCTCCTTGACGAACGACGCCGTGACGCCGCCGGTCCGTGCGGTGGCGTCGTCGAGCGCGGCCGCCGAGAACGGCAGCGTCCCGCGGTAGAGCTCGAAGAGGCGCCGGCGTGCGGAGTCGTCGGGCAGGGGGATCTCCACCGCGAGGTCGACGCGACCGGGCCGCTGGGCGAGCGCCCGCTCGAGCAGGTCGGCGCGGTTCGTCGTCAGCACGAACGCCACGTCCGCGTCGCGGTCGAGCCCGTCCATCGCGTCGAGCACCTCGAACAGCAGCGGCTGCGGCCCGTCGTGGAACGAGCGGTCCTCGGCGATGAGGTCGCAGTCCTCGAGCACGACGAGGGCGGGCTGCATCGCCCGTGCGGTCTCGGCCGCCAGCCGGACGAGGCCCAACGAGCCGCCCGCGAGCAGGATCACCGTCGTGCCGGGGGACTCGCCGACCAGGTGGCGCACGGTGTGCGTCTTGCCGGTCCCCGGCGGCCCGTACAGGAGCACGCCGCGCTTCAGGTGCTGGCCCGAGGCCTCGAGCTCGGCCCGGTGCCTCGCGACGCCGACGACCTGGCGCTTGATCCGGTCGAGCGTGCCGTGCGGCAGCACGACGTCGGCGGCCGGCACCCGGTCGCGGGGCACGAAGGTCATGCCGGCGGACGTCGGCCCGTACTCGGACGGCGTGGTCGTGAAGGTGACGACCTGCCCGCGCAGCACGCTGTGCTCGACCATCGCCGTGCGCAGCTCGGAGAGGAGGGCGAGCGCGGCGTCCTCGTCCGTGCACATGACCTCGAGGGACGCCGCGTTCCCGTACCGCGGGCTCGCCGCGCGCTGCAGCACCGCGACAGGCGTCCCGGCGTAGGTGAACAGGTGCAGGCCGAAGGCCACGGTCCGCCGCTCGGACGTCGGCCCGGTCGCCGCGCGGGCGTAGTCGACGGCTCCGACGGGGAAGTGGCCCCATCGCGCCGAGTGCTCGACGATCTCGGACAGCGACGCGTGCATGCGCTGCTCACCCCCGCCCACGCCGAGGAGCCGCCCGCCGCCGTGCCGCGCCGTCACCACCTCGACGGCGACGTCCGCGTCGACCGTGCGCAGGGTGCCCACCGTCTCGGTGACGACGGCGAGCGCGAGGGGGTCGGTGCCGAGGTGCTCGCGCAGCGCGCCGGCGACCGTCAGACCGCCCGCCGCGCGCTGCCGGCGGTGGCCCTGCTCGTTCACCGTCTCGAGGAAGGTCGAGAACGTCTCGAGGAACGCGGTGACGCGCGGGTCGTCGAACGCGCCGGCGGCGGTCGCCGGTGCGCCGTCCGAGATCGGCGTCCCGTCCGGCGGGACGGGTCCGGACGGGGCGGCGGGCGTGAAGTGCATGGTGCGACACTAGGGCGCGTGACGGACACGCCCCAGGACTTTGTCCCCCCGCTCTCCCTCGGCGAGACCGACGCGTTCGACACGGCGGGACTCGAGCTGCCCGGCTGGAAGCACGTCTACTCGGGCAAGGTGCGCGACCTGTACGAGCCCGACCTGCCTGCCGTAGGGGGCGTCCACCCGCTCGGGGACGTGGTGCTCGTCGTCGCGAGCGACCGTGTGAGCGCGTTCGACCACGTGCTCTCGCCCGGCATCCCCGACAAGGGCGTCGTGCTCACGCAGCTGAGCCTGTGGTGGTTCGACCAGCTCGCCGACCTCGTGCCGAACCACGTCGTGTCCACCGCCGTGTCGGCGGAGCCGGGGGACGGGCTCGTGCCCGACGTCGTGGCGGGGCGAGCGATGATCTGCCGTCGTCTCGACATGTTCCCCGTCGAGTGCGTCGCGCGCGGCTACCTCACGGGGTCCGGGCTCGTGGAGTACCGGGCGGGCGGTGCCGTGTGCGGCGTACCGCTGCCGGAGGGCCTCGTCGACGGGTCTCGCCTGCCGGAGCCGATCTTCACGCCCGCGACGAAGGCCGCGGTCGGCGAGCACGACGAGAACGTCTCGTTCGAGGTCGTCGCCGGGCAGATCGGCGCCGAGGACGCGGCACGGCTGCGCGACCTGACGCTCGCGGTCTACGCGCGGGCGGAGGAGATCGCGCGCGAGCGCGGCGTGATCCTCGCGGACACCAAGCTCGAGTTCGGGACGCACGGCACCGGCGGGGCGGCGCAGGTCGTCCTCGGCGACGAGGTGCTCACCCCGGACTCGTCGCGGTTCTGGCCCGCGGACCAGTGGGAGCCGGGTCGGTCGCAGCCGAGCTTCGACAAGCAGTTCGTCCGTGACTGGCTCGCCTCGCCGGCGTCCGGCTGGGACCGCGCGTCCGACGCCCCGCCGCCGTCGCTGCCGGCCGACGTCGTGGCGCGGACCCGTGACCGCTACCTCGAGGCGTACGAGCGGCTGACGGGCTCCTCCCTCGCCTGACCCGCACCGCGGTCACGCGCTGCGCCACGCGCTCGGACGCACGTAGGTGTGCCCGCTCGGCGCGGTCCAGCGGACCGTGCCGTCGGCGAGCAGCGCGGGACGCCAGCCGTCCCGTGCCCGCACGACGCGGTGGTGACGGCACAGCGCGACGAGGTTGCCCGCGTCGTGGCCCTGCTCGTCGCCCGGGCGGGGCGCCACGACGTGGTCGAGGTCGCACCGGAACGCCGGGACCCGGCAGCCGGGGAACGTGCACGTCCCGTCGCGCGCGAGCACCGCGGCGACCGTCTGCACCGACGGTCGCCGCGACGACGGAGGTCCGGCGTGCGTCGCCGCGACGGACCTCCGTGGAGCAGGTGATGCGGTCATCGGGCGGTCTCCTCTCCGCTGTGGCGTCAGGCCGTGCCGTGCACGGCGGTCCGGACGGTGTCCGTGCGAGGGCGGGGAAGGGGCGGGACCCCGCCCTCGCACGCGCTCGAGCGTGCTTCTCGAACGTGTGTTCGACACTACCCGGCACCTCCGACACGCCCTCGACCTGCACCCGACCGCCGATGCCCGTTCGTGGAGCGCGGCCCGACCGTGGCGACCGCGCGGGTAGACTGGCGCGCGGAATCCCGCCGTCGGCTCCCGCTCGCTCATGCCGTGCGCACCGCGCACGCCGCGTGACCGGGATCCCGGAGCCCCGGCTCTCCCGAATACACCTCCCCTAGGAGCACCCGTGGGACGCGTCGTCGTCGAGGTCATGCCGAAGCCCGAGATCCTGGACCCGCAGGGCAAGGCCGTCGTCGGGGCGCTGCCGCGCCTCGGCTTCACGCAGTTCACCTCCGTCCGTCAGGGCAAGCGGTTCGAGCTCGAGGTCGAGGGCGACGTGACGCCCGAGGTCCTCGCCGCCGCCCAGGAGGCCGCGGCAAAGGTGCTGTCCAACCCGGTCATCGAGGACGTCGTGCGCGTCGCCGACGCCGCGACCGACGCGGCCGGCACCGTCCTGTCCGGGGGCCTCGCCTGATGACCGCCACGACCGTCGCCGCCCCCGAGGCCTCCCTGGGTGGCGCCCGCGTCGGCGTCGTGACGTTCCCCGGCACGCTCGACGACCGCGACGCGGCCCGTGCCGTGCGCCTCGCGGGTGGCCAGGCCGTGTCCCTGTGGCACGCGGACGCCGACCTGCAGGGGGTCGACGCCGTCGTCCTGCCCGGTGGCTTCTCCTACGGCGACTACCTGCGCGCCGGGGCGATCAGCCGCTTCGCCCCCGTCATGGAGACCCTCGTCGACGCCGCGCGCGGCGGCCTGCCGGTGCTCGGCATCTGCAACGGCTTCCAGGTCCTCACCGAGGCGCACCTGCTGCCGGGCTCCATGATCAAGAACGACCACCTGCACTTCCTCTGCCGCGAGCAGGTGCTCGTCGTCGAGAACGCGGACACGGCCTGGACGCGCGACTTCACGCAGGGCCAGCGGATCACGATCCCGCTGAAGAACCAGGACGGCCAGTTCGTCGCCGACGACCGCACGCTCGACGAGCTCGAGGGCGAGGGCCGCGTCGTGTTCCGCTACGACGGCTGGAACCCGAACGGCTCGCGCCGCGACATCGCCGGCATCACGAACGCTGCGGGCAACGTCGTCGGGCTCATGCCGCACCCGGAGCACGCCGTCGAGCCGGGCTTCGGCCCCGCCTCCGCGGCCGGCCCGCGCGCCGGCACGGACGGACTCGGGTTCTTCACCTCGGTGCTGAGCACGCTCGTCCGGGCGTGAGCGTCGCCGCGCGCACGGCGGACGACGCGCGGACGCCGGGTCGCGCCCGACCGGCGCCCGGCGCCGGCATCACCGTGGCTGTGGTCGGCGGCGAGGACGCGGACGCGCTCGCGCTCTTCGCCCGGCAGCAGGCCGAGCTCGCCGAGCGCTACGGCGAGCCGGACAGCGGCGCGTTCGACGCGGCCGGGCTCCTCGCCGCGTTCGTCGTGCACGACGACGGGACGCCGGTCGCGTGCGTCGCGCTGCGCGACGTCTCCGGGACTCCCGACGGGCGTGGTGGCCAGCACCCGCCGACGACGGGGGAGGTCAAGCGCCTCTACGTCGCGGCCGAGCACCGGGGTCGCGGGCACGCGCGGACGGCCATGCAGGCCCTGCACGCGCACGCCGCGACGTCCGGGCTGCGGCGGCTCGTGCTCGAGACGGGCACGCGTCAGCCGGAGTCCGTCGACCTCTACCTCGACCTGGGCTACACGCCCACTGAAACCTACGGGCACTACGCGGGCGACCCGTTGTCGCGGTGCTTCGCCCTGGACCTCGCCGGTCTGCACGACGACGGCTCCGCTGCGGCGCGACGCCGCCCCGCGCCGGTCGGCCCGACGAGCGGTGCCGCGGGCGCGCACGGCACGGGCGCGCGTGCTTCGATCGCACCCGCCGCGGTCGAGGTGCTGGCCGTGGCCTGGGACGATCCGGACGCCGCAGCGCTGCGCCGCGAGATGCACGACACGTCGTCCGCCGCGCTCTACCCGGAGCTGTTCACGGGACTCGACGCCGCGGGCGGGTTCGAGGCCGTCGACGCTCGCCTGGGCGAGGACACGGTCGCGACCTTCGTCGCACGGCGCGGGGACGCGGCGGTGGGCTGCGCCTCGCTCCAGCAGGTCGCGCACGAGGTGCGGGCCGTCCACGGCGAGGCGTTCGAGGTGAAGAAGGTCTTCGTGCGCGAGGGAGCGCGCGGGTCGGGCGTCGCCCGGGCACTCCTGGCCGCGGTGGAGGCCGAGGCCCGGCGGCGCGGCGCGCGCACGCTCCTGCTGGAGACGGGCATCCGACAGCCGGGAGCGATCCGGCTGTACCGGTCGCTCGGGTTCCGGACGGTGCTGCCGTACGCGCCGTACGACCGCGACGCCCACGGCATCGCGCTCTGCTTCGCCAAGCTCCTGCGCTGAGGGTCCGGCGAGCGGCCGACACCTCACGCCCCCTCGGTCGTCGCGACGCCGCCGGTGGAGCCGCCAGGGGTTTGTCCTGGTTCGCGTCGTCGTGAACCGGTAGGGTGCCCGCGTGATCTACGCCCTGACCAGCGCATATTCCGTCCCGGCCCTGCTGGGGGAGCTGCTGGGATGGGTCCTCGGCGCCGTCGCCCACGTCCCCGGGCGCGCCGGTGAGCTCGCCGCGGAGGCACGTCAGGTCGCGACCGGCTGGGGCATCCCCGTCGCCGAGGTGACCGATCTGTACGCCACGTTCCCGGTCCGCCTGGCCCTCGCCGTCGCCGCGGTGGCGTTCGTGGCCGCGACGGCGGCGCTCGTGCACGGGCTGCGCGAACGCCGCCGCGCACGCACCGCCGCGCGCTGACGACGGCTGCCCGGTGCGGCCGGGCGTGACCCGCCGCCGACGCTCAGGCCGTGAGCAGGGGACGTACCTCGCTCCCGAGGAATCGCAGGAACCCGTCGAGGTCCGGCTCGTCCGCGGTCGGCTGGACCGCCACCGCCGTCGCGCCGCGCCCGCGAGGGCGCGCACCGCACCCGCGATCGTGGCGGCGTCCCCGGCGGCGCCCACTCCCTCTCCGGGCTTGCGCCCCCACAGCGGGAGCTCCCCGTCCACGCGCTCCTGCGCACCGTCACCGGTCGCGGCGATGAGCGTGGCCTGCACGTCGAAGGCCGACCGCCCCGCCGCGCGCGCCGGGGCCTGCGCGACCTCGACGACGTCGCGGACCTCCTCCGGCGTGTACGCGTTGGCGAGGATGAGACCGTCGCCGAGCTCGCCCGCGAGCTCGAGCGACCGGGGACCCACGCCGCCGAGCCACAGCGGCACCGGCTCCGTGGGCGGCCAGTCGAGCCGCACGCGGTCGAGCGTCACGTAGCGCCCGGCCGTCGTGACCTCCTCGCCCGCGAGCAGGCGACGCAGCGCCTCCGTGTGTTCGCGCAGCAACGTCAGCGGTGAGTCGGCGCGCACGCCAGCCTGCCCCATCCACTCCTGGACACCGTGCCCCACGCCGGCGACGAACCGTCCGGGGAACATCCGGCCCAGGTTCGCGACCTCCATCGCCGTGATCGCCGTGCTGCGCAGCGGGGCCGGCATGAGGCCGAGGCCCACGCGCACGCGGTCCGTCCAGGCGAGCGCCGCCGCCGCGGACGCGAGCCCGCTCTGCTTGAAGCAGTCCTCCCAGACCCACACGTCGTCCAGACCGGCGGACTCCGCCGCCGTCGCGAGCGCGCGCAGGCTCTCCGGGGCGTGGGTGGGGACGAACGCGATGCCGAGCCGAGGTGTCGTCATGCGCTCCATCGTGCCGTGGGCGTCGGACACTCGACCTCGGACGCTCAGGCGTCGCGCAGGTAGGCGAGCTGCGCCGCGACGCTCTGCCGCGCCGCGCCGAGCACCGACGGGTCGACGTCGGCGTAGACGTGCGCCGTCACGCGCGCCACGGCGAGATCGTCGTCCGGCGCGAGGCCGAGGTCGGCGAGTGCGGCGCGCACCTGGGCCAGGCGTTCGAGACGGTGGGCGCGGTACGCCTGCACCCGCTCGCCGAGGTCGTCGATCACCGGACCGTGGCCGGGGAGCCCGGTCGTCCGTCGGCCCGCCGCCGCGGCCTCGAGCCGGCCGAGGCTCGCGAGGTATCGGCCGAGCGACCCGTCCGGCGCGGCGATCACGGTCGTGCCGTGCCCGAGGACCGTGTCGCCCGTGAGCACCGTGCCCGACGGTACGTGCCGGGGTACGTCGCCTCCGGGTGCGTCGTCCTCGGTGGCGACCGGACCGTCGTCGGGCAGGACGAGGCAGACCGAGTCCGCCGTGTGGCCGGGGGTGGCGAGCACGTCGATCCGCACGCCGGCGGCCTCGATCGTCTGCCCGTCGGTTAGCGGCTCGCCGCCGTGGCAGTGCGCGGGGTCGGCGCCGCGGACGGGGGCGCCCGTGAGCGCGCGCAGCCGCACGGACCCGGCCGTGTGGTCGGCGTGCCGGTGCGTGACGAGGACGAGCTCCACCGGGCCGGCGGCGGCGAGCGCGTCGAGGTGTGCGTCGTCGTCCGGCCCGGGATCGACGACGACGCACGTGCGGGCACCTGGTGCCCGCACGACGTACGAGCGGGTGCCGTCGAGCGTCATCGGCCCGGGGTTGTCGGCGCGCAGCACCGAGGCGAGACGCGTGACCGGGACCGGTGCGGGCACGGCGGGCCTCAGGCGCGGTGGCGCAGGACGGCGGGACGCCCCTCGTCCTGCCACTGGGCGAAGCGGGCGTCGACGAGCGGGCCGACGAGGTCGTACGTGTCCCACGTGTCGGGCACGCGGTAGACGTCGAGCGGGTCGCCGTCGCCCGGGCTCACCGCGTCGACGTAGTCCTCGAGGTAGAGGCCGGCCTCCTCGTCCTCGTCGTCGCCGCCCGTGTAGTAGGCGGCGGCGAACGCGGCGGCGTCGTCGTCGAGCGCGTCGGCGTCGAGGCGGCCGTCGCACACGTCGAGCACGAGCCGGCCACCGGTCGTGGTGCGCTCGCGGAGCGCAGCGACGGCGTCCGCGGCGTCGCGCTCGAGCCCGGCCGACGCGTGGCCGGCGAGCACGGCCCACGCGAGGAACACCCCGACGTGGGTCGCGGCGGCGTCCGCCCCGAGCTCGGTGGGGTAGCCGTCCTCGGAGGAGTGCCAGGTCGCGTCGTCGAACGTCGTGGTCATGACGGCGACGCTACCCCGCGCCGCGCCGTGCCGAACCCGGGGTTGCGCGCCGATCGGCGCGGAGAACGGTGCACAACCCGGGGTTCGGCACCGTGAGGGGCGCACGGCCCGGGGTTCGGCGGTCCGCCGGCGGCGGGCGGTCCGCCAGCCCCGGGATGCCCGACGGCGGCCGGCGGGGTCAGGCGGTCGGCGCGGCGCTCGCCGGGGTGGCCGGGACGCCGTCCGCGACGAGTGCGCCGGCGAGGAGCTCGAGCGTGCGCTCGCGGCCCGGCGTCGCGTCGAGCGGCTCGTCCGCGCGCGACGCGGCCACGGGCACCACCATGACCTCCTCGACACCGTGGCGACCGGCGAGCCGTCGCAGCTCGGCCGCGGCGTCGTCGGGCGCGCCGATGACCCAGCGCGAGCGCATGGACTCGACGGCGTCCTCGGCGAGCGCGCCGAGCGGTGACGCCTGCGCCTCCTCGACGGTCTCCAGTGCGGTGAGCGGTTGTCCCGACCGCAGGCGCGCCATCATCCGCAGCTGCGGCAGCGCGCGGGCGTGCGCCTCCTCCGCGGTCTCGGCCACCACCACGTTGGCGGTGAGGAACGTGCGCGGCTCGGGGTGCGCCTCGCTCGGCCGGTAGCCGTCGCGGTAGAGCGCGAGGACCTCGTCGACGCCCTGACCCGAGAAGTGGTTCGCGAACACGTAGGGCAGGCCGAGCTCGGCCGCGAGGCGCGCGGAGTAGTCGCTCGACCCGAGGAGCCACACGGTCGGCGCGCTCTCGGCGGCCGGCGTCGCCCGGACGTCGTAGACCTGCCCGCTCGTCAGGCGCAGCTGCGCGCCCTGCGCGCTCATGAGCGACATGATGTCGGTGACGTGCTGCGGGAAGCGGTCGACGTCGGCGGTCGGGCCGGTGATGCGCAGGAGCTGCGTGACGACCGGGTCGGAGCCGGGTGCGCGCCCGAGCCCGAGGTCGACGCGCCCGGGGGCGATCGCCTCGAGCGCGGCGAACTGCTCGGCGACGACGAGCGGCGCGTGGTTCGGGAGCATGACGCCGCCCGACCCCACCCGGATGCGGTCCGTCACCGACGCCGCCGCCCCGATCATCACGGGCGGCGTGGACGCCGCGACCGCGGGCATGTTGTGGTGCTCGGCGAACCAGTAGCGCTCGAACCCCAGCCGGTCCGCGAGACGGACGAGGTCGAGCGAGGCGCGCACCGCCTGGGCGCTCGTCTGGCCCGAGCGCACGGGCACGAGGTCGAGGACGGACAGGCGGGGGCTGGTGGGCGCCGCAGCGCCGGCGGAGGTGCTCATCCTCAGCGACAACCGCGTCGCCCGCCGGCCGTATTCCGCGCCCGATGGCGCCCGACCGTGGTGGGGTGCATGATCGCGGGACGAGGCGGTGTGCCGACCGCGACGACGCGACGACGTGCCGGAGGACGAGAGGCCCTGGGGCGAGGGGGCGACCGTGGACGAGGAGATCAACTTCCACGCCGACGTGGTGCTGTTCTACGACTTCGACGGCATGCCGATCGACGAGCGGACCTGGCACGAGCTCAAGGGCGACGACCGGTCCGTCGTCGGTCTCGACGTCGTCGGAGGGCTGTCGGTGTACACGCGGTGGGTCGGGTACGACCGGTCCGAGGGCCGCATGCCGCTCATGTACTGCACGCGCGTCGAGCCCGGCGAGCTGTTCAGCAGCGCGTACACGCGCAGCGGCGCGGAGGTGCTGCACCGCCACGTCGTGGACGAGCTCGTGCGCGGCGCCCCCGCGACGCGCGCGCTGTTCGACGTCGAGCCGTGGGAGTACCCGGGCTTCGACTGAGCGGCCCGGGACACGTGCGCGGCCGCTCGGCCGACGTCGCTCAGCGCCCGGAGAGCGGCGCGCGCAGCCCGCTCGCCCGGTGCACGGCGGTGGTCACCGCGGTGCGGACGGCGGCCTCGGAGCCGACGACGCGGACGAACGTCTGCGCGCGGGTCACCGCGGTGTACAGCAGCTCGCGCGTGAGCAGCGGGGAGGTCGCCGGCGGCAGGACGAGCGTGACCCGGTCGAACTGGCTCCCCTGCGCCCGGTGCACGGTCATGGCGTGCACCGTCTCGACCGGGGGGAGCCGGTGCGTGCGGACCCGCAGCGGCGCGCGCGGGTCGCCGAACACCGCCACGACGCCGCTGCTCGAGCTCCCGCCGTCGGCGACCAGCACCCCCGTGTCGCCGTTGTAGAGACCGACCTCGGCGTCGTTCGTCGTGACCAGCAGCGGGCGGCCCGGGACCCACGGGGAGTCCGTCGCGTGCTGGCCCGTCGCGTGCTCGACCCACGCCTCGACCTGGCCCGCCCAGCGGCCCCGGCCCGCGGGGCCCCGCCGGTGCGCCACCATGACGCGGTGCTGCGCGAGCGCCGTCAGGGCGCCGGCGGCGTCGCCCGCGCGCGCCGCGGCCACGAGTCGCTCCCCGGCGGCCACCGCGTCCGCGCGGACGGCCGCGAGCGTCGCCTCGTCCGGCTCGTCGTCGGGCGTCTCGAGGAACTCGACCGACGCGTCGCCCGCGCGCAGCAGCGCCAGGACCTCCTCCGCGTCGCCGTCGCGGATCGCCGCTGCCAGCGGCAGGATCGACGAGTCGCTGCCCTGCCGGTGGACGGTGCGGAGGCGGACGACGCCGTTGCCCAGCGCGGCGCGGTCGTCCACCTCGCCCTGCTCGGGCGCCGGGGCGTCGGCGAGGGCGGGCTCCGCCTGGGCCGCGATCGCCGGCGACGACGGCGCGGCGTGCTGCGGGGGACGGTGCACGAGGTCGCCCAGCACGGCGCCCGCCTCGACGGACGCGAGCTGGTCCGGGTCGCCCACGAGCACGAGCCGGGCGCGGGCCGCAGCGCCTCGAGCAGGCGTGCCATGAGCGGCAGCGCCACCATCGACGTCTCGTCCACGACGACGACGTCGTGCGGCAGGTGGTGGTGCGCGTCGTGCCGGAACCGGGTGCGGCTGCCCGCTCGGTGGCCGAGCAGACGGTGCAGGGTCGACGCGACGGGCACGCCGACGCGGTCGCGGTCGTCCGGCTCGAACCCGGACACGACGTCGCGGACCGCCTCCTGCAGACGGGCCGCGGCCTTGCCCGTCGGTGCGGCGAGCGCGACGCGCAGGCGGGAGCCGTCGGCGGGCGCCGCGGCGTCGTGCAGGACCGCGAGCAGCCGGGCGACCGTCGTCGTCTTGCCCGTCCCGGGCCCGCCCGTGAGCACGGTCAGGCGCCGGTGCGCGGCGTGGGCGGCGGCGAGGCGCTGGCGCGCGTCCTGCTCCGCGGGGAACAGACGGGACAGCGCGGCGGTGAGGCGCGCGTCGTCCGCGGGCAGGTCGTGCGCCGCCAGCCGGCCGTCGACGTCCCGGCGCACGACCAGCTCGTCGCGCCAGTACCGGTCCAGGTAGAGCATCCCGCCGACCCAGCGCGTCGGCCGGTCGTCCGGGCTGTCCACGCCGGCGGCGACGAGCGGGCTGCGCGCCACGGCCTCGGCCCACTCCTCGGCCCCCGGCCAGGGCAGGTGCTCGGTCTCGGCGCGCGCGGCCTCCTCGTCCTCGGGCAGGCGCAGCGCGCCGAGGTCGTCGAGCCGGACGCACACCGACCCGCTGCGCACCGCGCGCACCGCGAGCGCCGCGGCGAGCAGCACGCGCTCGTCCTGCTCGCCCGTCAGCCGGCCGAGCCGCAGGGCGACGCGCAGGTCGGTCGCCGAGACGACGCGCGCGGCGTGAAGGCGGCGAGCCACGGTCGGACGCCGACGGCGAGACGCGGGTCGCCCTCGTCCACGGGCGCGGCGGCGGGAGCGGCTCCGGGCGCGGTCATGGGGCGTCTCCGTCGAGCAGGGCGGACAGGGCGGGGACGAGCCCGGGCGGCGGGGTCCACGCGACCACGCCGTGGGGCGTCCCGTCCGGTCCGACGGGCGTCCCCGGACCGGCCATGCCGCGCACGAAGAGGTAGGCGGCCGCGAGCTGGTCGGGGGAGTACGCGGGGTCGCGCCAGCGCAGGTACCGGTGGAGCGCCACCAGGTAGAGCACGAGCTGGAGCGGGTAGTGCGAGGCGAGCATCGCGTCGCGCGTCGCCTCGGGGCGGTAGTCGCCGACCGTCAGGGGCACGCCGGGCGGGCCGACGCGGTTCGTCTTGTAGTCGACGACGAGGTAGCGCCGCCCGCCGTCCGGGCGGGGGACGCGCAGCACGGCGTCGATCGACCCGGTGAGGTAGCCGCGCAGCGGCACGCCGTCGGCGGTGGAGCCGGTCGCCGTGCGGGTCGACGTGCCGGGTCCGGGGCCGGACGACGACTCGTCGGCGAGCGCGGCGAGCAGGTCGGGGTAGCGGACGAACGGGTCGTCGTCGTCGAGGTGGGCGCGGAGCACGCCGGCGAGGTCGCGCAGCGTGGACGGGCGGACGCCGTGCGTCTCGTCCCCGCCCGCGAGGGGCAGCTCGAACTCCAGCTCGGGCAGGCGGTCGCGCGGGTGGACGTCGGCGAGCGTGCGCCCTCCCGCGACGGGGCCGAGCGGCGTGCGCAGCGCGAGACCGAGCGCCGCGGCGAGCGCGACGGGCTCGACGCCGGGCACGCGGACCGTCGCGGCCTGCGCGCAGCGCGCCAGGAGCTCGGCGTCCAGGTCGTCGGCGGCCGTGTCCACGTACTCGAGGATCTCGTGCACGAGCGTGCCGAACGCGGTGCCGCCGGGCTGGCCCTCGAACGGGGACGGCAGGTCGGCACCGGGGCCGCCGGCGGGGGCCGCCGTCGGTTCGGGAGCCCCGGGCACGTCGTCGGCGGTGCCGTCCTCGGGCTCGTCCTGGACGCCGGGGTCCTCCGGCTCCGACTCGACGCCGCCGACCGGGCCGTGGTGGGCAGCGGCGGTCAGCGCGGAGTACGACGCACGGCGCCACTCGCGGTCGGGCAGGTGACCCGCCCGGGCCAGCTCCAGGGTGCTCGCGCCCGGCGCGGCGGCCGACCACGGCGTGCCCTTCGGCCGCGCCTCGACCTGCTCGACGACGACCGTCCCGCCCGAGCGGGCGGCGACCGCCGCGAGCGCGGCGCGCACCGCGTCGTCCCGCATCGCGTCCGGCCGGGCGTGCCGGCCGGGCTCGCCGTCCAGGTGACGGTCCGCGAGGAGCAGGCGCGTGAGCGGGCCGGAGCCGGAGCTGCGCTTCGTGGGCGTCCAGTGCACGACCACCTGGTGGCGGGCCCGCGTGAGCGCGACGTAGAGCAGGCGCAGGTCCTCGCCGAGCTCCTCGTCGCGCGACCGGTTGCGGGCGTCCGTGAAGCCGGGAGAACCGACGCCGCCGACGTGCAGCACGCGCTGCCCGTGGTCGTCGTGGAGCGCGAACAGCTCCTTCTCCTCCTGCTCGAACCGCTCCCACGCGAACGGGACGTACACGACCCCGAACTCCAGGCCCTTCGCCGCGTGCACCGTCACGACCTGCACGGCGGCCGCGTCCGTCTCGAGGCGGCGGGTCCGCTCGTCGGTGAACACGGTCCCGACCTCGGCGATGCGTGAGCGCAACCACGCGGTGAGCGCCGCCGTCCCGAGTCCCTCGGTGGCGGCCGCCTCGTGCAGCGCCTGCGTGACGTGCCGCAGGTCGGTCAGGTACCGCTCCCCGTCCGGTCGGGCCATGACGCGCTCCGTCGCGCCGCGGCGCGCCGCGGCCTCCGCGACGGCCGCGACCCCGCGCTCGGCGAGCAGGTGGGACCACGCGCGCACCGTGTCGCCGAGCTCGTCGTGGTCGGCGTCGCCGGCCGTCGCGAGCCGCTGGGCGTCCCAGCCGACGAACGGCGTGAGGGCGAGCGCGGTCGCCCGGCGGTGCAGTCCGGGCTGCTCGAGCGCCGCGAGCAGCGTGAGCCAGTCCTGCGCGGCCGCGGAGCCGAACACGCTCGACGGCCCCGAGACGACCGCGGGCACCCCGAGCGCGACGAGCGCGGAGCGCACCGCCTCGGCCTGCGCGTTCGTCCGCGTCAGGACGGCGACGTCGGGCGGCTCGAGCCCGCGCCAGGTGTCGCCGTCGAGCACGCGGGTCTCGCCGGGCGCGCCCGCGAGCCGCCCCGCGACGTCGGCCGCGACGTCCTTCGCGAGCAGCGTCCTCGCGTCGGGGGCCGACGGCGCGGACGACCCGCCGAGGCGGTACGCGCGCCGCGTGACCTGGCGCAGGCGGACGGGCGCGCCCCCGGCGAGGCGGGCGTCGGCGTGCTCGGCGTCGACCCGGCGCACGACGATGCGCGGGTCGCCGAGGGCGGTCCCCTCCATGAGGGTGTGCAGGCCGGCGAGCAGCGGGCCGTCGCTGCGCCAGCTCCGGCTCAGGGTCGCGGTCTCCTGCGCGTCCTCGACCGCCTGGAGGTACGTGACGACGTCCGCGCCCCGGAACGCGTAGATCGCCTGCTTGGGGTCGCCGATGAGCACGAGCGTGCGGTGCCCGTGGAACGCGGTGCGCAGGATCTGCCACTGCTCCGGGTCCGTGTCCTGGAACTCGTCGACCATGACGACGCGGAAGCGGCTGCGCACGCGCTCGGCGGCGGTCTCCCCGTGCTCCGGGTCGGTGAGCGCGCGGCGCAGGAGCACGAGCAGGTCGTCGTAGTCGAGCAGGTGCATCGCGCGCTTGCGCGCCTCGACCTCGCGCCGCGCGGCCACCGCGACCTCGTACCGCAGAGCCGCGAGCGATCCGTCGGGCGCGTCGGCGGGAGCGAGCACGGCCCCCTGGTCGCTGACCGCCGTGCGCGCGATCTCCCGCACGTCCCGCGGGGTGAGCGGCGGGTCCTGACGGTCCGCGAAGAGCCGCACGTACAGGTCGTCGGTCACCTCGTCCACGAGGTCGGCGACGTCGGGCAGGAACCCTGTGGCGAGGTCGACGTCGGCCGCGGTGCCCAGCGCGGACAGCATCTGCTGGCAGAAGCCGTGCGTCGTCGTGATCGTCGCGGCGTCGAGCTGCGAGAGCGCGACCCGCAGCCGGGCGCGGCGGCGGCCGAGCTCGTCGTCGTCGACCGCCGCGAGGAACGCCACGACCGGGTCGTGGTGCCGCGTGGGGTCCGCGCCCCGCAGGCCGCGCTCGACGGCGACGAGGCGCTCGCGCACGCGGTCGCGCAGCTCGGACGTCGCGGCGCGACCGAACGTCACGAGCATGATCTCGGGCAGCGTCGCGACGCCCTCGGCGACGTACCGCGTCGTGAGCGTCGCGATCGTGTGGGTCTTGCCCGTGCCGGCGCTCGCCTCCAGCACGACCGTGCCGGTGGGCAGGTCGCCGAACGCGTCGAAGCGCCGAGGTGTCGACGGGCGCGGCACGGTACCGTCCGCCGCACCGGTCACCGGTCCGGGCGTCGGGCTCGTCGCCGCCGCGGCGGCCGTCCGGCCGCTCATCGCGCACCTCGCAGCTCGTGGTCCAGCAGGGGGTCCCACACGCGGCGCGCCAGCGCGCCGAGGCGTGTCGGGTCGTCGGGGTGCCGGCCGAGGTCGGCCGTGGTGGCGTGCCCGGCGACGTCGTCGAGGACGGCGTCGCGACCCCACGCGAGCACGACGTACGGGTCCTTGCGCTCGAACCCCTTGTTCCACAGCCAGCCGGCCCGCATCAGGGCGTCGCGCGCCGGGGACGTGCGCCGCTCCTCGGTGTACTTCAGCGAGACCTCCGGCAGGAACGGCAGGGGGGCGCGTGCGGCCTCGTCGCGCAGCGCGAGGAGGTCCGCGAGGAGCGCCGTCGCGGCGTCGCCGTCCGGCGGTGCGAGGGTCGACCACGCGACACCCGGCCCGCGGGGTGAGCGGCCGATCGTCACCGCGTCCCACGTGTGCCCGGGGTCGCTCACCGCGAGCGCGAGCGCCTGCACCCACGCGCGCAACCGGTGCTTCGGGCCGAGCCGCGAGTACTCGGTCCGCACGACGCGCCGGCCGTGCACCCCGGGCACGGTGCCGACGACGGTCCGGCCGTCCGGGAGCTCCGCGCGCACGTCGAGCGTCTCGGCCGACCCGAGCAGGTCCGCGCTCGCCGGACGGCCCGCCGCCGTGTCGGCCTCGCGCGCAGCCTCGACCGAGACCATGCGCAGCGGACCGACGTACTGCACGACCTTCTGCAGCTCGGCACGGCCGAGCTCGCGCGGCGGGACCTGCCCGCGGCGCCACTCGGCCTGCTTCGCACGCTCCGGGTCGACGCCCGCGAGCGCGGCGCGCAGCACCCGGTCACCGACACCCCATCCGGACAGGCCCGTCAGGGCGAGCGGGAGACGGTCGTCCACGTCGTCCTCGTCCACGACGAGACCGACGTCGAGCGTGGTCTGCGCGAACCACCGCGGGGCGTTCTCGAGCACGCGGACCAGGTCGTCGAGGTCGACGTCGCGTGCGCCGTCCGCCCCGGACGCACCGCCGGAGGGCAGCTCGAGCGGAGCGTGCACGAGCGTCGCGACGGACCGTGCGTCGTCGCCGTCCCTGCGCCGGCGCTCGGCGCGTGCCCGCGCCTCCCGCGCACCGGCGAGGGCCGCGGCGTCGTGGCTGAACGACCCGGGGGACCCGAGCGCGCCGGGCGTGAAGTTGCGCTCGTCGACGGTCTGCAGCGGGTGGCGCACGACGACGTGCTCGCGCGCGGGCCGCCCGTCGGGTGCGGCTGCCACGCGGTCGAGCGCGTCGAGCAGCTCGGCGACGGGGACGGCCGGCGGCCGCGGTGCGCCGGTGCGCTCGTCGGCGCCCGTGTGCACGACGACGAGGTGGTCGCCCGCGGCGGCGACGGCGTCGAGGAAGATCTGCCGGTCCTCGCTGCGCGCGTCCCGCTCGCCGATCTCCGGGTGACGCGCGAGCAGGTCGTCGCCGGCCGTCGCCGTGCCGCGCGGGAAGACGCCGTCGTCCATGCCGAGCAGGCACAGACGCGGTGCGGCACCGAGCGCATCGGCTCGAGCGAGCAGACGGTCAGCGCGCCGGTGCGGAACCCGGCGCGCGTGGGGCGCCCGGCGAGGCGGTCGTCGAGCACGGCGCGCACGTCCGCGAGACGGAGCGGGACGTCGCCGTGCGCGGAGCCCGCGGCGCGCACGTCACCGAGCAGCCGCCGCGCCGCGCCGACCTGCCACGCCTCGGTCGGCGGCGCCTCCGCGAGGAGCGTGACCGCCCGGTCGAGCGCGTCGAGCCAGTGGTGGAGCGGGTGCACGCCGTCGAGGGCCTGCAGCACCTCGGACATCCGGGCGACGAGCTCGGCGAGCCGGCCCGCGAGGTCGACGTCCGTCGAGCCGACGTCGTCGAGCGGCAGCGCCGGGCCGACGAACCGGGCGTCCTCGTCCGCCATCGCGGCGCCCAGCAGGATGCGGTCGAGCGCGGCGTCCCACGTGCCCTGCCGCACCCGCGGGTCGACGCCGAACCTGGACCGGCGCGCGCCGTCCTCGCCCCAGTGCACGCCCGCGTCGACGGCCCACTGCCGCAGGCGGTCGATCTCGTCGTCGGAGAAGCGGAAGCGCCGGCGCACGGGCGCGCTCGCCGCGAGGTCGAGCACCTCCGACGCGGTGACGCGCCCGTCGGCGTGCCGCAGCAGCGCCTCGAGCAGGCCGAGCACCGGGTTGGCGGACGCGGCACCGCGGTCCGCGAGGCTGACCCGGAGGCGCTGGCCGGGGTGCGCGTCCTCGCCGAGCTCGGGGACCGCCCCGAAGGACGCGGTGACGAGCGGCGCGAACGTCTCCACGTCCGGGCACAGCACGATGACGTCGCGCGCCTGCAGCGTGGGGTCGGCGGCGAAGAGGCCGACGAGCGTCTCGCGCAGCACCTCGACCTGCCGCGCCCGGCCGTGGCACGACAGCACCTGGACCGACCGGTCGGCGGGGTCGAGGACGTGCGCGCCGTCGGGTGCGTCCGCTCGCAGGGCGGACTGCAGCGCGCCGAGCAGCGTCGCGGGCGGCGGACCCGCCGCGTGGTGCGACTCGTCGGCGCCGTGGAGCCGGAGCTGCAGCTCGACGGCGTCGCGCGCCGTCGAGGCGAGCAGCGGGTGCTGGGCGAACGTCGGGAGGTCGGCGCGGCGGGGTCGCTCGCCCCCCGCCCCTCCGGCGGTGGAGATCTGCGGGGGCGCGGTCGCGTGCGCGGCGACCGTGTCCCACAGCGCGGGGGAGGGGTGCACGAGCCACAGGTGGACGTCGCGGTGCTCGGCGAGCGCACGGAGCACGCGCAGCTCGTCCTCGGGCAGCCGCGTCGGCCCGTACACCGACAGCCGCGGCGGCAGCTCGACGGCCGTCGGGTCGGCGAGCAGCGCCGCGACGGCGTCCTCGACCCGGCGCGCCGGGTCCGGCGCCGGGACACGGTCGAGGAGACGCCGCCACAGCTCGGGCTGCCACGCGAGGTCGTCGGGGGCGGCGTGGGCCGAGCCGCCCACGGTGCCCCGCGCGGGCTGCGACCAGGCGCGCACGACCTCGGGCCGCTGCCGCGCGTAGTCGACGAGCAGTCCGGCGAGCCGTCGCGCCAGCGTCAGGCGGCGGGCGCGCCGCACCTCGTCGCCCGGCTCGCCGACGTAGCGCGCCAGCGGCGCCGCCCACGGGTCGCCGAGGTGGGCGTCGAGCACCTCCAGCACGGACCAGGCGAGGCGCTCGGGGCGCCACGGGTCGTCCTCCGGCTCCACGCCCGTCAGGTCGGCCACGACCTGCTCGACGAGGCGACGCGGGCCGCGGAAGTCGACGTTCGCGCACACGCCGGAGGCGCCGTCCGCCCCGAGAAAGTGCGAGAGGCGCTGCGCGAGCCAGCGCTCGACCCCGCGGGTGGGGACCGCGACGACGTCCGTCGCGAACGGGTCGTCCAGCGGGTCGGCCAGGACGCGCGCCAGCGGTCCGACGAGCGCGTCGGCGCGCTCGGACCGGTGCACGTGCAGCACGGCCAACCCCCTGTCGTCAGGTCGTCTCTCGTCCCGCGCGACCCTCCAGGCCGCGCGCTACGAGGAGGCTACGGGGCCGCGCCGACACGCACGAAACTCCCTCCACAGGGAGGCGGTGCGGGAGCGGGCAGTTCTGACATGGCGCGGTCAGGCGCGCGGCGGCCAGGCACTCCAGCGGCCGTTCGGCAGGGCGGCCAGACGTCGGCGAGCGGGCGTGAGGCCGCGACGGCGGCGCCGGCCCTCGCCGTAGCTCGAGTTGTCGTCGGACCACGTCGCGTACCTCACCCATACGGTCCGCGGGTCGTCCCACGCCCGCCGCACGCCTTCTCCGAAACGGCCCGCGGCGACGGCAAGCACGAGGTGCTCCAGCATCTCGGCCTGGGACTCGGCCGAGTCGTCGCACGCGTCGCACCCGCAGGCCGGGAACGCGTCCACGTGCAGCACGCCCGCGCGCACCTGCACGCCGGGGTAGCCGGTGACGACGACCGTCAGCGGCGCCGCGTCGTCCGCGGTGGGCACGAGCCGGACGACGCGCTCGACGGGCTGGGCGAGGTGCCGGATCCCCGCGAGCAGCGGGTGCGCCGGTTCCTCGGCGGTGTGCGGGGGCACGTCGACGTCGCGCAGGTCCGCGGCCTCGACCGTGACGTCGTACGTCGCCACGAGGTGCGCCACGAGCGCGTCCGCGACGTCGACCACCGGCGCGAACCGCTCGGGGTGGGAGTCGACGGAGTACGCGTCCTCCGGCGGGCCGTCCCGGTCCGCCCAGCGCTCGCCGTACTCGTACGGCCGACCCTCGGCGTCGTGGAAGACCTGGCGCGGGACCGGCGGGCGGACGTAGGCGGGCACGTCGCCAGGCTAGGGCGACCGTGCGCCGTCGGGCACGGGCATTCCTGCCGGGCGCGTCAGGCGCGCAGCGCCTGCTCGACGTCCTCGATCACGTCGAGGGGGTCCTCGAGGCCCACGGACAGCCGCACGGTCGTCTCCGCGATCCCGACGGCGGCGCGGCCCTCGGGCCCGAGCTTGCGGTGCGTCGTCGTCGCGGGGTGCGTGACGAGCGACTTGGCGTCGCCGAGGTTGTTGGAGATGTCGACGACCTGGAGCGCGTCGAGGAACGCGAACGCTCTCTTCTTGGCCGTCTCGGGGTCGGTCCCGGCGGGCACGTCGAGGTCGAACGTCACGACCGTGCCGCCGCCGGACTGCTGCGAGCGCGCGAGCGCGGTCTGCGGGTGCGAGTCGAGGAACGGGTAGCGCACGCGTGCGAGCCCCGGCAGCTCCTCGAGCGATCGCGCGACCTGCTCGGCGTTGGCGTTCTGCGCCGCGACCCGCACCGGCATCGTCTCGAGGCCCTTGAGCAGCACCCACGCGTTGAACGCCGACAGGGTCGGCCCGGTGTTGCGGATGAGCGTCTGCACGGGCCCGCCGACGTAGTCCTCGCTCCCGAGGATCGCGCCGCCGAGCACGCGGCCCTGCCCGTCGATGTGCTTCGTCGCCGAGTACACGACGACGTCCGCGCCGAGCTCGAGCGGCTTCTGCAGCAGCGGCGTCGCGAACACGTTGTCGAGCACCACGACGGCGCCGGCGGCGTGCGCGAGCTCGCTCACACGGCGCACGTCGACGATGTCCTGCATGGGGTTGGACGGCGTCTCGAAGAACACGACGTCCGCGGGCGTCGCGAGCGCCTCCTCCCACTGGGAGAGCACGTGCCCGTCGACGTAGTCCGTCCGCACGCCCCACTTCGCGAAGATCTCGTCGAAGATCACGATGCTCGAGCCGAACAAGGCGCGCGCCGCGACGATCCGCGAGCCCGACCGCACGAGCGCGGCGAGCGACGTGAACACGGCCGACATCCCGGACGCCGTCGCGTGGCACGCCTCCGCACCCTCGAGGAGCCGCAGGCGTTCGGTGAACGTGTGCACGGTCGGGTTGCCGTAGCGCGAGTAGACGAACCGGTCGACCTCGCCCTTGAACGCCGCCTCCGCGTCGGCGGCGCGGTCGTACGTGTACCCCTGGGTGAGGAACAGCGCCTCGGACGTCTCCTGGAAGTCCGTGCGCGCGTTGCCGCCGCGCACGGCGAGCGTCGCGGGCCGCGCGCTCGCGGGCAGCGGCTTGCGGCCCGAACCGCCTGGCACCCCGCCCGGCACCTCGTGCCCGACGCCGCCCGCCGGGCTCATCGCGCGGCCTCGCCGTCCGCGGAGGCGGCCTGGGCGTCGTCGTACGTCGTGACCGGCAGGCCGCGGACCTTCCAGCCCTCGACGTCGCGCGCCCCGGTGAAGCCCTGCGCGCCCTCGAAGCCCTCGACGACGTTGTACGACGGCCCGATGCCCGCGGCGGTCGCGGCGCGAGCCGCGCCGATCGAGCGCTGGCCGGAGCGGCACAGGAAGACGACGGGGCGCTCGTCGCCCGGCGCGAGACCGGCCTCGGCGAGGCGGTCGAGGAACGCGGGGTTGGGACCGAGCGGCGTGACCCACTCGTCGAACAGCACCGCGTGGCCGAGGTCCGCGACGTCGGGCACGCCGATCGTCCGCCACTCGCCCTCGGTGCGGACGTCCACGAGGACGGCGCGCTCGTCCGCGGCGAGCAGGTCCCACGCCTGCTGCGGGTCGACGTCGCCGGCATAGCCGGCGGCGGGGCGGGCCTGGGGCACCGTGGTGGCGGGCTGGTCCTGCACGGGGTCGCTCATGGCTCTCCTCCATCGGTCGTGGCAGTAGCACCCTCGCCCGGGGCCCTCTCGAGCCCGGGGGGTTGCTGCGGCGTCGACGTGCCACGTCACTCGGCCGCTCCGGATGGTTCCTCGGATCGTACGGCACGCCGCGCGGCCTCCGGGACGGCCGTCTCGCCCCGTGGGCGCGCGTCCCGAGGGTCCGTCGACCCGAGGTCGATCCATCATCCGAGACACGCTGCCCATTCCTTGACACCCCTGCGCGCCTCGCCCATCCTGGTGCGCAGGTCATGAGTGCCAGCGTGAAACCCCGGTTTGCTGGCCGGCAACCCTCCTCCGCGGCGGGGTGCCCCGGGTGACGACCAGGCCGCACGCCGACCGGCGCGCGGCAAGCGCGGGGAGCGCCTCCCCGACCGACATCGGAGGACCGTGCCGTGACCACACTCGCCGAGCTCGACTGTCAGACGGCTGCCCCGGACGTCGCCGCCGCGCCGGCTCTGCTCCCCGTCGTCGGGAGCGACACGCTCGTCCCCGTCGTCGACGGGCGCAGCGTGCCGTACGCCAACCTCGACGTCGCCGCGTCCGCGCCCGCCCTGCGCGCGGTGGCGGACCGCGTCACCGAGGTCCTACCGCTCTACGCGAGCGTCCACCGCGGCGCCGGTTACCTCTCCCAGGTGTCCACCGCCCTCTACGAGGCCGCCCGCGCGCGCATCGGGGAGTTCGTCGGCGCGCGCGACGAGGACGTCACCGTCGTCACGCGCAACACGACCGACTCGCTCAACCTGCTCGCCGGCTGCGTGCCGCCGCACCCCGACGGCACGCCGGGCCGCGTGCTCGTCCTCGACGTCGAGCACCACGCGAACCTCCTGCCGTGGCAGCGCACCGGCGGCGCGACCGTCCTCGCCGGTGGTGCGAGCGTCGCCGAGACGCTCTCCGGCCTGCGCACCGAGCTCGCCCGGTTCGACTACGCGCTGCTCGCCGTGACGGGGGCGTCGAACGTCACGGGCGAGGCGCTGCCCCTCGCCGAGGTCGTGCGGCTCGCGCACGACGCCGGGGCGCGGGTCGTGCTCGACGGCGCGCAGCTCGTGCCGCACCGCGGGTTCTCGCTCGCGCAGACGGGCGCGGACTACGTCGCCTTCTCCGGCCACAAGACCTACGCGCCCTTCGGTGCAGGGGCGCTCGTCGGCCGCCGCGACTGGCTCGACGCCGGTACGCCGCACCTCGCGGGCGGCGGCGCCGTGCGCCAGGTGGGGCTCGACGCCACGCAGTGGCAGACGGCGCCCGCCCGGCACGAGGCCGGGTCGCCGAACGTCGTCGGCGCGGTGGCGCTCGCGGCCGCGTGCGACGCGCTCGCGGCGCTCGACCCCGCCGCGCTCCACGCCCACGAGGCCGCGCTGCGCGCCGCGCTCGTCGACGGGCTGTCCTCGATCGAGGGCGTGCGGGTCGTCACGGTCTGGCCCGACGCCACCGACCCCGTGGGCGTCGTGACGTTCTCCGTGACCGGTCACGACCCCGGTCTCGTCGCCGCCTACCTCTCCGCGGAGCACGGCATCGGCGTGCGCGACGGCCGCTTCTGCGCCCACCCGCTGCTCGCGCGCCTCGGCTACGACGCCGGTGCCATCCGCGCGTCGGTCGGCGTGGGGACGACGGGCGCCGAGGTCGCGCGGCTGGTCGACGCCGTGCGCGCGTACGTCGAGCAGGGGCCGAGTGCGCGGTACGCCGTGGTCGACGGCTGCTGGACCGTCGTCGACGACCCGCGCCCCGTCCCCGCCGGGTCCGGGCTCGAGGGCCTCTTCGCGACCGCCGCGGCCGGCTTCCTCGCCGACGCCGCGGCGTGCGGCCCCGCACCGGACGGACCCGCCTGACCTGACCCAGGACGCGACGAGGGCCCCGCCGCTCGGCGGAGCCCTCGTCGCTGTGTCGTGGTGGCCGCCCGGGGCGGCGGCACCGACTACTTCTTGAACGCGTCGCGGACGTCGTCCCCGGCCTGCTTGAAGTTGGCCTTGGTCTGGTCGCCCTGACCCTCGGCCTCGAGGCGCTCGTCGTCCGTCGCCCTGCCGGTGCCCTCCTTGAGCTTGCCCTTCGCCTCTTCGGCGGCGTGCTCGATCTTGTCTCCGAGACCCATGAGGTGCTCCCTTCGTCGGTCCCCCGACCGTAGGCTCGGGCTCCCGTTCTCGCACGCCCAGGGCGGCCGGCCGAGCCGGCCGACGACGCTCAGCGACGGGGCGTGACACGCCCCGACAGGTGCAGGCGACCCGTGCGGTCCCACCCCTGGTAGGCGAGGCCCGTGGCAGGGTCGCCCGCGCCGTCGGCCACCGCGGCCGGGACCTGCCCGACGACGTCCCGCACCTCCGCGGCGACGGCACCCTCCGGGCGGATCGCGACGTCGACCGTGCTCGGCAGGAGCACCGGCTTGGCGAACGTCACGGTCCAGTCGTACGTCTCGCCGCGCGCCGGACCGGCCTCCGCGAGCGCCCGCGCCGCCGTGTACATGCCGTGCGCGATCGCGCGCGGGAAGCCGAACGCCTTCGCCCCGAGCGCCGACGTGTGGATGGGGTTCCGATCGCCCGACACCGCGGCGTACGTGCGCCCCGTCCCGGCGCCGAGCGTCCAGCGCGCGGTCGGCAGCGGCGGCACGAACGCGTCCGTGCCGTTGGTGCTGCCGTTCGCCGACCCGTTCGCGCCGGGGCCGTCCGGCGCCGAGCCGTCGGGCAGGCGGACACCCTTCGCGAGGTACGTCGACACCCCGCGGTAGGCGAGCGTCGTCGCGGGCAGGCCCGAGCCGGCCGCGCGCTCGTCGTCCGTCCGCTCGACCGACACCTCCACCACGAGGTCCACCTGGACGCCGCGCCGGTGCGGGCGCAGGTCCTGCGCCCACGCGCGCACCTCGAGCGCGTCACCGAGGCGCACCGGCCGTACGAGCGACGCGGAGTTCGCGAGGTGCACCATGCCGACGAGCGGCAGCGGGAAGTCGCCGCGGACCATGACCGCGGTGGCGAGCGGGAAGCCGAGCACGTGCAGGTAGCCCGCGGGGAGCGTCCCGCCCGGCACCTCGCCGACGACGTCCGCGTACCGCGCGAGGTGCTCCTCGCTGCCCGGGCCGCCGGGCTCCGCACCGTTCCCGGTCGGTACGCCCGCGACGCGGTACGTCACCTCGGGGAGCGTGAGGTCGCGCGGACCGCCGCCCGGCAGGCGCGCGGCCGCGGCCATGCGGGCCGACCCCGCGACGCCCCGCGCGAACAGGCCGCCGAGCCCCGGGATCGTGGGCAGCGTCTCGACGCGCGCGGGGGCGCTGGTCGCGGCCGTCACCGGCCCACCAGGTTCTGCCCGCACACGCGCAGCACCTGGCCGTTCACGCCGCCCGCACCGGGCGAGGCGAGGAACGCGATCGCCTCCGCGACGTCCACCGGCTGCCCGCCCTGCTGCAGCGACGCCACGCGCCGCGCGACCTCACGCTGCACGAACGGGATCGACGCCGTCATGTCCGTCTCGATGAACCCCGGCGCCACGGCGTTCGCCGTGCCGCCGAGCTCGGCCAGGCGCGACGCGAACGCGCGCGTGTGGCCGATGACGCCCGCCTTCGAGAACGCGTAGTTCGACTGCCCGCGGTTGCCCGCGATGCCGCTCGTCGACGCGAGCGAGACGATGCGCGGCCGGTCCGAGAACCCGTTCGCGCCGAGCAGGTACTCCGTGATGCGCAGCTGCGCGGCGAGGTTCACCGCGATCACCGCGTCCCACTGGTCCGCCGACATGTTGGCGAGCAGCTTGTCGCGCAGGATGCCCGCGTTGTGCACGAGGACGTCGAGCCCGCCGTGCCGCGACCGCGCGTGCTCGAGGATCCGGGCCCCCGCGTCCTCGGCCGTCACGTCGAGCTGCAGCGCCGTGCCGCGGATCTCGTTCGCGACCCGCGCGAGCGCCTCGCCCGCCGCCGGCACGTCCACGACGACGACCCGCGCGCGTCGCGCGCCAGCGTCCGGGCGACCTGCGCGCCGATGCCGCGGGCCGCACCGGTGACGACGGCGACCTTGCCGTGCAGGGGTCGGTCGGGTCCGTCGCGTCGGTGCCCAGCCCGGCGGGGGAGGCGGCGTCGGTGCTCGGGCTACCATCCGCGCCGCTCGTTCCTCGCGTCGCTCCCGCCAGGCCCGCCACGCCCTTCGCCTCCGACGCCGCCACCCCCGCCTCGGTGTCCGCGTCGCCCGAGGTGTCCGACGCCGCCGCCCCCGCCTCGGTGGCCGTGTCGCCCGAGGTGACCGACGACGCAGTCCCGGCTTCCGCGGTCGGCTCGCCCGGGGTCGTGGGTGCGCCGGGGCCGACGCGCAGGAGCTGGCCGTCGACGAAGGCCGACTTGGCGGAGAGGAAGAACCGGAGCGTCGCGAGCACGGACGTGCTGTCGACGGGGGTGTCGTCGACGAGCTGGACGCCGTTGCCGGTGGCGCCGTAGCGGAGCTCCTTCGCGACCGAGCGCAGGAGGCCGTCGACGCCCTCACGGGTCGCGGCGAGCTCGGGGGCGTCGGCGTCGGACGCGGCGCGCGAGACGGTGACGACGCGGCCGTTCGGCGCGAGGCGGCGCAGGTTGGCCGACAGGCCCATGACGGCGCCCGCGACGTCCTCGGGGCGCTGCGCCTGGGTGAGCACGACGACGATCGCGCCCCAGCGCGTCGAGTCGTCCGCGTTCTGGCGGACGTCGAGCCCGAACCCGTCGAGCAGGGCGGTGGCGACGCGGTCGGCGTCGTCGGGCACGCCGGGCGTGCCGCCGAGGACGAGCACCGGGCCCACGGTGAGCGGGGCGCCTCGCGGTGGCGGCGCAGGACGGCCGGGCGCGGCAGGCCCAGCTTCTTCGCGAGGGTCTTGGTGAAGCCGGAGTTGACGGCCTTGACGTAGGAGTCGGTCACGGGTGGTCCTCTCGGTCGTCGGGGCCGGTCAGGCGGGCAGGTCGGCGGCGGGCACGGACTCGAGGATCGCGGCGACGCCGAGGCCCCCGGCCGCGCACACCGAGATGAGTGCACGCGCCGGCTGGCCCGTCTCGGCCGTCCTGCCGGCCAGGAGCTTGGCAGCCGTCGCGACGATGCGCCCGCCCGTCGCGGCGAACGGGTGCCCCGCCGCGAGCGACGAGCCGTTGACGTTGAGCCGCGAGCGGTCGATCGAGCCGAGCGGGCCGTCGAGGCCGAGCTCGGTGCGGCAGTACTCGTCGTCCTCCCACGCCGTGAGCGTGGTCAGGACGGTCGACGCGAACGCCTCGTGGATCTCGTAGAGGTCGAAGTCGCCGAGCTTGAGGCCGTTGCGCGCGAGCAGGCGCGGCACGGCGTGCACGGGCGCCATGAGGAGGCCTTCGTGGCCGTGGACGAAGTCGACGGCCGCCGTCTCGGCGTCGACGACCCGCGCGAGCAGCGGCAGGTCGCGCTGCTCGGCCCACTCGCGCGAGCCGAGCAGGACGGTGGAGGCACCGTCGGTGAGCGGGGTGCTGTTGCCCGCGGTCATCGTGGGTGCTGCGGGCGAGTCCTCCGACCCGGACCCCGCCAGACGCTTGCCGTACACCGGCTTGAGCGCCGCGAGCTTCTCCATCGACGAGTCCGTGCGCAGGTTCTGGTCGCGCACGAGGCCGCGGTGGGGCGTGACGAGGTCGTCGAAGAACCCGGACTCCCACGCGGCGGCGAGGTGCTGGTGGCTCGCGAGCGCGACCTCGTCCTGCGCCTCGCGCGAGATGCCCCAGCGCGCCGTCGTGATCGCCTGGTGCTCGCCCATGGACAGGCCGGTGCGCGGCTCGTCCGTCGCCGGGGTGAGCGGCGCGAGGTCGGCCGGGCGTACCTTCGCGAACGCCTTGACGCGGGCGCCGATCGTCTTCGCGTGGCTCGCCTCGAGCAGCGCGCGGCGCAGCCCCTCGCTCACGGCGATCGGGGCGTCGGACACGGTGTCCGTGCCGCCCGCGACACCGGACTCGACCTGGCCGAGCCGGATCTTGTTCGCGACCGTAATCGTCGCCTCCAGGCCCGTCGCGCACGCCTGCTGGAGGTCGTAGGCCGGGGTCTGCGGCGAGAGCGACGAGCCGAGCACGCTCTCGCGGACGAGGTTGAAGTCGCGCGAGTGCTTGAGCACCGCGCCGCCGACGACCTCGCCCAGGCGCTCGCCCTGCAGGCCGAACCGTGCGACGAGGCCCTCGAGCGCCGCGGTGAACATCTCCTGGTTGCTCGACCGGGAGTACTTCCCGCCCGCGCGGGCGAACGGGATGCGGTTGCCGCCGATCACCCACGCGTCCCGGACGCCGGGCCGCTGCTCGACGGGCCCGGTGGAGCCGGCGCTCGTCCGTCGGTCGGTGCTGGTCGTGCTCGCCGAGCCGTTCGCCGGCGTCTTCCTCATGGCCACTGCGCCTCACTCCTCGTCCGCACTCGCTGCGCTGCGTCGTTCGTCGGGTCCGGCCGGGGGTCCCGGCCGAGACTCGTGGCCGGTGCTCCCGGTCCCGCCTCCAGGCGGCCGGCGAGGGAGCGCCGACCGGGCGGGTGTCCACGACCCACAGTACCTGATACTCTCGGTATCGTGAGTCGGGTCACACGGCCGCGCCCCGCAAGGAGGGCACGGCTCACGGCACCGAGGTGACACCGACGTCGCGACGGAGGACGACGTGAACGCACACGCGAGCGGCGTGGGCCCGCCCCTGCGGGCCCGCGGCCGCGCCGAGCCGGGGCAGCCGGTCGACGGCCGCTCCACCCGCTGGGACGAGCACCGGGCGGCCCGCCGGGCCGAGCTCATCCGTGCCGCGAGCAAGGCGGTGCACCTCCACGGCCCCGGCGTCTCCATGGACGAGATCGCTGCGGCGTCCGGCACGTCGAAGTCGATCGTGTACCGCTACTTCGACGACAAGACCGGCCTGCAGGTCGCGCTCGGCGCGGCCGTCGTGGGGCAGATGCACGACGCGCTCACGCAGGCGGCGGAGACCGCCGAGACGCCCAAGCGTGCGCTGCTCGCGATGGTCGGCGTCTACCTCGAGATGATCGAGAGCTCGCCCAACGTCTACTACTTCGTCACGCGCACGAGCGCCGTCGCGGGCACGGAGGACTCGGCCGGCCAGGCGCTCGGCGTCGGGACGGGCGGGCCTCGAGCACCGCTCGCCGCGTTCCTCGACTCCGTCATCCAGCTCGTCGCCGAGCCGTTCGCCCGCGTCACCGACGTCCCGCCGGCGGACGCTGCGGCGTGGGCGGCGGGCGCCGTCGGCTTCGTGCGGGGCGCCGGCGAGTGGTGGCTCGCCCACCGTGACGCCCCCGGCACCCCCGACCGCGAGCAGCTCACCGAGCGCGTCGCGTCCTGGCTCTGGTCCGGGCCGGTCGGCGTGCTCTCCCAGAACCCCGGCGCGAACCCCGTCGCGGCGCGCCACCCCGACTCCGCGACGGCTGCGACCGCGGCCCCGGCACCGACCAAGGAGATCCCATGACCGCCACGTCCGACCGTCCCGCCACCGCCCGCGGCGCGGACGCCGACAGCACCCCGCGCGACGACGCCCGGGTCGACGTCGCGTCCCTCCAGCAGGCACTCCTCGGCCGGTGGTCCGAGCTGCGCTCAGCAGCGCGCGCGACCGCGGGGGAGCCGGCGTTCTGGCGCGTCGAGGGCCAGAGCAAGGAGGTTCACCGCGAGCACGTGCTGGAGCAGATGCACGGGCTCGTCGAGCGTCGCCAGGTCTGGCGCGCCTACCCCGAGCGGCTCGGCGGCGCCGACGACCCGGGCGGCAACCTCGCCGGGTTCGAGGAGCTCGCCGCGGCCGACCCGTCGCTGCAGATCAAGGCGGGCGTCCAGTGGGGGCTGTTCGGTGCGGCGATCCTGCACCTCGGCACCCCGGAGCAGCAGGACCGTCTGCTGCCGGGCGCGATGGACCTGTCCGTGCCGGGTGCCTTCGCGATGACGGAGACCGGCCACGGGTCCGACGTCGCGAGCATCGGCACCACGGCGACGTACGACCCGGAGACCGAGGAGTTCGTCGTCCACACCCCGTTCCGCGGGGCGTGGAAGGACTACCTCGCAACGCCGCGGTGCACGCGACCGCCGCCGTCGTGTTCGCGCAGCTGATCACGAAGAACGTCGACCACGGCGTGCACGCGTTCTACGTGCCGATCCGCGACCCGCAGGGCGAGCGCGACGAGCAGGGGCGCCTGCCGTTCCTGCCCGGCGTCGGCGGGGAGGACGACGGGCAGAAGGGCGGCCTCAACGGCGTCGACAACGGCCGCCTCCACTTCGACCACGTGCGCGTGCCGCGGACGGACCTCCTCGCCCGCTACGGGTCGGTCGACGCCGACGGCACGTACTCGAGCCCGATCGACAGCCCCGGGCGCCGCTTCTTCACGATGCTCGGCTCGCTCGTCCAGGGCCGCGTCTCCCTCGACGGCGCCGCCGTCACCGCGTCGAAGCTCGGCCTGGCGATCGCCGTGCGGTACGCGAACGAGCGCCGCCAGTTCACGGGCGCGAGCGCGACCGAGGAGGTCGTGCTCATGGACTACGGCACGCACAAGCGGCGCCTGATCGTCCCCGTCGCGGAGACCTACGCGGCGCACTTCGCGCACGAGCGGCTGCTCGACCTGTTCCACTCGGTGTTCTCCGGCGACGAGGACACCCCCGAGCAGCGCGAGGACCTCGAGACCACCGCCGCGGCGCTCAAGGCGACGAGCACCCGGTTCGCGCTCGACGTCCTGCAGGAGACGCGCGAGGCGTGCGGCGGGGCGGGCTTCCTCACGGAGAACCGCATCACGAGCCTGCGCGCCGACATGGACGTCTACGCGACGTTCGAGGGCGACAACACCGTGCTGCTCCAGCTCGTCGCGAAGCGCCTGCTCGCCGACTACGGCAAGCAGTTCAAGGGCATCACCCCGGGCCAGATGGCGCGCGTCGTCGTCGAGCGGGCGGGCGACATGGCGCTGCACCGCACGCCGCTCAAGCGCGCCGCGCAGGCGCTGTCGGACGCCGGCGACCCGCGCCGCGCGGCGGGCCATCTGCGGGACGCCGAGACGCAGCGCGCGCTGCTCACCGACCGCGTCGAGACGATGGTCGCGGACGTCGCGCAGGCCCTGCGGCCCGCGCAGAAGGCGGACCCGGAGACCGCGGCCGACCTGTTCAACGCGCACCAGGTGGAGCTCGTCGAGGCGGCGCGCGCCCACGCGGAGCTGCTGCGCTGGGAGGCGTTCACTCAGGCGCTCGCGACGATCGAGGACGAGGGCACGCGCGAGGTCCTGACCACCGCGCGCGACCTGTACGGCCTGAGCCTCGTCGAGCGGCACCTCGCCTGGTACCTGCTCAACGGCCGCCTGTCGTCACAGCGCGCGCGCACGGTGACGAGCTACCTCGACCGGCTGATCGACCGCCTGCGCCCGCACGCGCAGGACCTCGTCGACGCGTGGGGCTACGGCCCCGAGCACCTGCGCGCGAAGATCGCGTCGGGCGCCGAGAAGGAGCGTCAGGACGAGGCGCGCGCCTACTACCGCCGTCTGCGCGCGAGCGGCGACGAGCCGCTCAGCGAGAAGTCGCTGCGCAAGGCGGAGAAGGCGGCCAAGCGCTCGTCGCTCGCCACGCGCCACTGACGGGTCCGCCGAGCACGAGGTTGCTGTCGTTATCCGCCGGAGGACGACAGCAACCTCGTGCTCGACGGCGAGGAGGTGCGTGGTGGGCGGCGCGCCCCTCCGTGTCAGGTCGGGTTGCAGCGCGCCGCGAGCACCGCGACGAGCCCGACGTCGGGCCGCCACGGCTCGAGGTTCCACGTCGCCTTGTCCGGGGCGCCGAGCGCGTGGCACACGAGCTGGTCGTGCATGCCGGGCACGTCGGCGTCGGGCTCCGCGGCGACGACCTGCGCCCACAGCGTGTCGCTCCCGGCGACGCCCGCGGTCCGGGCCCACGCCGTGGCGTCGACGGCGAGCGACAGCCCGCCCTCGCGGTCGCCCCACCCGGCGCTGCGCAGGGCGGTCGTCCCGAGCGTCGTCGTCACCGCGTGGCCGTCGGGGACGGCGGCGAGGGAGCCGCTCTCGGACGGCTCACCGGCCGGGCGCACGACGGCGAGCTCGGCCGTGGTCGGCCCGGTCACCGTGAGCGTCGCGCGCGGGAGCGGAGAGGCGTCGCCCGGCCCGGTCCCGCCGTCCGTGACGCCCGGCGCGGAGAGCCCGCCGACGGCGGTCCCCGCCGTGTCGAGCACGGTGACGGTCCCGTCGGCGTTGCCCGTCAGCGAGCCGGGCGTCGTGAGCACGAGGGACACGGGCTCGTCACCGGGGGAGACGGTGAGGACGGCCGTGCCGTCGTCGGCGGGTCCGACCCGGGCGGGCGAGGCGGTGCCGGTGCCGGGAGCCGGGGGCACGACGTCGAACGCGACCGCACCGGAGGCCAGCGCGACCGGCGCCCGGCCGGGCTCCGAGGGCGCCGCCCCGGCGTCGGTGGTGGCGTCGGTGGTGGTTTCGGTGCCGGCCGTGGCGGTCGCGCTCGGCGACACCGGTGCCGGGGCGGGGGAGCCGGCGCACGCGCCCAGGGCGAGGACGCCGGCGAGCACCGCTGCGGCGCTGGTCGGGATCCCACGGCGGAGCGGACGCGGGTTCATGGCGCCCATCATGCGCGACGCACGCGGCGGCGCGGGGATCGTCGCGGGGATCAGCGGTCGCGCGTGAGGGCGAACGCGGTCGTGCCGACGAGCGCGAGGCCGACGCCCCACCACACGAGGCCCACGCCGGCGACGGCGAGCCCGGCGGCGACGAGGAGCGCGACCTGCACGTCGAGGCGCCACGGCTGGGGCAGGCGGTGCGCGGCCGTCCGGGCGAGCCAGCGCGCCCACACCGCGACGACGGCGGCCGGCAGCGCGAGCGCCAGGACGATCCCCAGGACCGTGGGCAGGGGTGCGGCCGCGTCGGCCGCGGCCCCCGTCCGCCACCCGGCGACCGCGACGAGGACGAGCAGCGCGACCTCGCACGCGACGGCGGCGACGTCCGCGACGCCCACGCGGCCGCGCGGGCGCGCCGTGCGGCGGGACTCCGGGCCCCTCCGGTCGTCAGCGGTCACGCTCGTCCACCTCGTCCTCGAGCCGGGACACGTCGGAGAACGCGATCTGGCGGTGCCGCACCGCGCGGTTCCAGAGCCACGTCACGAACGACAGCACGACGCCGAGGGCGACGAGCGCGCCCGCGATGACGTACTGCTCCTGCTGCTCGGTGCTGCGCGCCCACGGCCCGGCGAGGTACCCGCACGTGAGGGCGCCGAGCACGGCGAGGGGCGTCCAGGTGCGGAAGTGCTCGTGGTCCACGGGCCGGCGGCGCAGCACGAGCAGCGCGACGTTGACGATCGTGAAGACCACGAGCAGCAGGAGCGACGTCGTCCCGCCGAGCAGCGCGACCGCGTTCGCCCCGGTCTCCGTCGCGGACTGCCGCACCACGTAGACGATCAGCGCGAACGCGATGGCCGTGGTCACGACGATCGACACCCACGGCGTGCGCCGCGTCGGCGCGACGCGTCCGAACGCGCGCGGCAGCACGCCCTGGTTCGCCATGCCGTACAGCAGGCGCGAGGCCATGAGCATGTTGATGAGCGCGGAGTTCGCGACGGCGAACATGCCGATGAACGGGAAGATCGTCGCGAACGGCAGGCCCGGCGCCCCGGCGGCGACGACCTGGGTGAGCGCGGAGCCGCGGGACTCGTCGACGAGGTTCCCCACGGGCACGAGCGCGACGGCCGTGATCGCGACGAGGACGTAGATGACGCCGGTGATCGTCAGTCCGGTGAGCATCACGCGGGGGAAGTCGCGGACCGGGTGCGTGCACTCCTCGGCCATGTTGACCGAGTCCTCGAAGCCGACCATCGCGAAGAACGCGAGCGTCGTCGCGGCGGTCACGGCGAGGAACACGCTCTTGTCGTCGGCGCTCTCGAACACGACGACGCGCGAGAGGTCGGCGCGGCCCTGCGTCATCGCCCACAGGCCGACGAAGATGACCAGCAGGAGACCGGAGAGCTCGACGAGGGACAGCACGACGTTCGTCCGCACGCTCTCGGAGACGCCGCGCACGTTGACGAGGGCGACCAGGGTCATGAACCCGAGCGCGATCGCGATGAGCCCGCCGCTGCCCGGCTGCAGCCCGAGGCCGAAGCCGTCGGAGAGGAACCCCGCGAACGCGTTGGACGCCGTCGACGCCGACGTGATGCCCGAGCTCATCACCATGAACGCGACGACGAACGTCAGCAGGTGGATGCCGAACGCCTTGTGCGTGTAGAGCGCGGCGCCGGCCGCGCTCGGGTACTTCGTGACGAGCTCGAGGTAGGAGAACGCGGTGATCGTCGCGACACCGAACGCGAGCAGGAACGGGAGCCACGCCGCGCCGCCGACCTCCCCGGCGACCTGGCCGGTGAGCGCGTACACGCCCGTGCCGAGGATGTCCCCGACGATGAACAGCAGGAGCAGCCTCGGTCCCATGACGCGGCGGAGCTCCGGCTGCTCCTGCCGCTCCGCACCTGTCTCCGTCTGCCCTGCCGTCCGGCTCATGAGAGGCTCCTTCGCGTCTCGGCGCGTCCCGGACCTCCATTCGACTCCTCCGCGGGCCGCTTGTCGCCGCGAACGACGTCGCCGCCGACGCCGCCGCCGACGACGACGCCCCGCCGCGCCGTCGCCCGGTGCGGGACGCCGGTCGTGACGGCCACGCCGAGCAGCAGGACCGCGCCGCCGGTGACCTCGGCCACGTTCGGCACCTCGTCGAGCACGAGCCACGCCGCCGCCATGCCGACGGGCGGCACGAGCATCGTGAACGGCACGACCGCCGACGCCGGGTAGCGGGCGAGCAGGCCGTTCCAGATGCCGTACCCGACGAGGCTCGCGAGCCAGGCCGTGTAGGCGGTGGACAGCAGCGGCGCGGGCGTGAGGTGCGTGAGCGCGTGCCCGACGGCGTCCGGCCCGTCGGTCCACAGCGCGAGCCCGAGCATGGGGACGGGGACGACGAGCGCCGACCACACCGTCATCGACAGCCCGTCCGTCCACGACCGCCCGACGGCGCCGCCCCCGGACCGGCGCTGGACCACGTTGCCGACCGCCCACGACGACGCCGCGGCGAGCGTGACGACGAACGCCAGCGCGGGCGTCGACTCGCTGCGACCGAGGCCGACGACGATCAGCCCCGCCGCGCCCACGAGCACGCCGATCACCTGTCGGCGCGTCGGTACCTCGCGCAGCGCGGCCGCGGCGAACAGCACGGTGAGGCCGACCTGCGCCTGGAGGACGAGCGACGCGAGCCCGGCGGGCATCCCGAGCGCGAGCGCCGTGTACAGCAGGCCGAACTGCCCGAGGCTCATGAACGTCCCGACGAGCAGGACGTCGCGCCACCGCGCGGCGGGCCGCGGCACGAGGAAGATCGCCGGCACGAGCACGGCGAGGAACCGCAGGGCGACGAAGAGCGTCGGCGGCAGGTCGCCCAGGCCGAGGTCGATGACGACGAAGTTCACGCCCCAGATGACGGCGACGAGCGTGGCGAGCAGGGACGGGCGCAGCGGCATGGCGTCAGCGTGCCCCGCCGGATCCGTGCAGGTCCAGCGCATCGTCGTGACCGTTATCCGGTAGCCACGCTGCACGATAGCGTGGGCGCATGATCGACCTCGCCGCGGTCGACGCCCTCGTCGCCGTCGACCGCACCGGGACCGTGCACGGCGCCGCGCGCGACCTCGGGTACACGCCGTCCGCCGTCTCCCAGCAGGTCAAGCGGCTCGAGCGAGAGCTCGGCGCGCGGCTGCTCGACCGGCAGGGCCGTGGCGTCGTGCTCACCGCGGCCGGGCGGCGCGTCGTCGAGGAGGGGCGCGCGCTGCGCGAGCGGGTGGAGGCCCTGCGGTCGCGCCTGCACGACGCCGGCGCCCGGCCGACCGGCACCGTGCGGCTCGGGACGTTCTCCACCGCGGTGCGGGGTGTCGTCGCGCCGCTCGCCGCGGCCGTGCGCACCGAGGAGCCGGACCTGCGGCTCGTCGTCCAGGAGGCCGAGCCGTGGGACGCGGTCGCGGCCGTCGCGGCGGGGACGCTCGACCTCGCGCTCGTGCACCACTGGGAGGGCGTCGGCATCTCGCTCCCGCCGACCCTGCGCGGCGAGGAGCTGTTCCGGGACGAGGCCGACGTCCTCGTGCACCGGTCGGACCTGCTCGCCGACCGCGAGGCGCTGACCCCCGCGGACCTGCTCGACGCGACGTGGGTCTGCACGCCCGACGGGACGATCTGCTACGAGTGGTTCTGCCACATGTTCGCGCGCGAGCCGCGCGTCCCGCGCATCGACTACCGCTGCCTCGAGTTCGCGTCGCAGGTCGAGCTCGTCGCGCACGGGCTCGCCGTGGCGCTCGTGCCGCGGCTCGGCCGGGGAGCGCTGCCGCCCGACGTCGTGGCGGTGCCCGTTCGCGAGCCCGTCCCCACCCGCCCGGTCACGGTGGTGTGGCGCACGACCATGACCGACGCGCCCGCCGTCCGCTACCTGCGGGAACGGCTGCGCGACGTCGGGGGAGACGTCGGAGGAGGGGCGGGCGGAACCCCCTCGGCGCACGGCTCGTTGCCTCCCTCAGGAGCACGCCGACGCGAGGGAGACCGATGAGCCAGGACCGCACGCCGACCCGCCGACCCGCCGACCCGGCGGCGCTCGTGACCGCCGCGGCGACGACGCTCGCCTGGTACGCCGTGCCCGACGTCGTCGGGCCGCGCTGGGGTCGCGCGCTCGCCAAGACGGCGGTCGGCGTCGCGGGCGCGGTGCTCACCGTGCGCACGACGGCGGAGGGTCGCGAGGCGCGGGAGGCGCTGCGCTCCGCGCGCGACGCCGCCCGGGCGGCCGCCGACACCCCCGACGACACCCCGACGCCAGGCCGCCGACGGCCCGGGCACGACGGACGCGACCGCCGCCGGGTCACCGTCGAGCGTGCCGCCCGCGGTGCTCGCGCTCGGCGGGGTCGGCGCCGTCGCCGTGAGCGCGGCGCTCGCCGTGGCGGGGGAGAGGTGGGTCTACCGGCGCGGGGAGCGCCTGCGGGCTCGTGGGCTGCGGCTCCCGCACACGCGGGTCGGGGTCGCGATGGCGGCCGTCGCCGTCGTGCTCACGGCCGCCGAGCCGTACCTGCCGAGGGACGGCGGGGACGAGACGACGGACTGACGCGGACCCTCGGTCAGGCCGCGCGGGGCGCGGCGGACTGCTGGGGAGCCCGGGCCCCGAACGCCGGGTGCAGGACCGCCGTCCGCATCGCGCTCAGCAGCCCGATGCGCGTGAGGATACGGTCGCGCTCGGCCATCAGCGCGTCGCGGTAGCGGCCGGCGGCCGGCTCGACCTCCTCGACCGTCCCGTGGCCCGTGTACGCGCCGGTGCGGCGCGAGTACCCCGTGAGCTGGCGCTCGACGAGCGCGAGCTCGTGCCCGAGGCGCTCGACGTGGGAGTCGACGACGGCGTTCGCGGCGGTCGAGGAGACGGTGCGCAGGTGGGTGGAGCGGGTCACCCGACCATGGGAACCCATGGCGGGCCGTGAGCCGTGGCGACGCTCCGGGGCGCAGCGGGTGAGAAAAGTCGCAGCCACGTGCGCCGGTAGACTGACGACGCGCCGTCGTGCGCTCCCCGACCACGCGCCCACCCGAGGGAACCGATGACCGCCCCCGCACCCCAGGCCTCCGCACGTCCCGACGCCCGTCGCGCCGCCGACCAGTCGCTCGACACCGTCGACCGCGCGGCCGCGACGCCCGACGAGGTCCAGCCGTTCGCCGAGCTCGGCCTCAAGCCCGACGAGTACCAGCGCATCCGCGACATCCTCGGGCGCCGCCCGACGGCCGCGGAGCTCGCGATGTACTCGGTGATGTGGTCCGAGCACTGCTCGTACAAGTCGTCCAAGGTGCACCTGCGAAAGTTCGGCGACGCCACGACGGACGAGATGAAGCAGCACCTGCTCGTCGGCATCGGCGAGAACGCGGGCGTGGTGGACATCGGCGACGGCTGGGCCGTGACGTTCAAGGTCGAGTCGCACAACCACCCGTCGTTCGTCGAGCCGTACCAGGGCGCGGCGACGGGCGTCGGCGGCATCGTGCGCGACATCATCTCCATGGGCGCGCGCCCGGTCGCCGTCATGGACCAGCTGCGCTTCGGCGCCGTCGACCACCCGGACACGGCGCGCGTCGTGCACGGCGTCGTGTCCGGCGTCGGCGGCTACGGCAACTCGCTCGGCCTGCCGAACATCGGCGGCGAGCTCGTGTTCGACGCCTCGTACCAGGGCAACCCGCTCGTCAACGCGCTGTGCCTCGGCGTGCTGCGCCACGAGGACATCCACCTGGCCAACGCCTCGGGCGTGGGCAACAAGGTGGTCCTGTTCGCGCCCGCACCGGCGGCGACGGCATCGGCGGCGCCTCGATCCTCGCGTCCGAGACGTTCGAGGACGGCGTGCCCGCCAAGCGTCCGAGCGTGCAGGTGGGCGACCCCTTCATGGAGAAGGTCCTCATCGAGTGCTGCCTCGAGCTGTACGCGGCGCAGGTCGTCGAGGGCATCCAGGACCTCGGCGCGGCAGGCATCTCGTGCGCGACGTCCGAGCTCGCCTCCAACGGCGACGGCGGCATGCACGTGTGGCTCGACGACGTCCTCCTGCGCGACCCGACGCTCAACGCGGGCGAGATCCTCATGTCGGAGTCGCAGGAGCGCATGATGGCGGTCGTCGCGCCCGACAAGCTCGACGAGTTCCTCGCCATCACGGCGAAGTGGGACGTCGAGACCGCCGTCGTCGGCGAGGTGAACGACTCCGGGCGCCTCACCATCGACCACCACGGCCAGCGCATCGTCGACGTCGACCCGCGCACGGTCGCGCACGAGGGCCCGGTCTACGAGCGCCCGTACGCGCGCCCGGCCTGGCAGGACGGCCTCAACGCCGACTCGATCAGCGCGACCGACGCCGCCTCCCGCTACGCCCGGCCGGGGACGGGCGACGAGCTGCGCGCCACCGCCCTGCGCCTGCTCGCGTCCCCGAACCTCGCCTCGAAGGAGTGGGTGACGGACCAGTACGACCGGTTCGTCCAGGGCAACACCGCGCTCGCGCAGCCCGACGACTCGGGCGTCGTGCGCGTCGACGAGACGACCGGCCTGGGCGTCGCGCTCGCGACGGACGCGAACGGGCGCTACGGCAAGCTCGACCCGCGCACGGGCGCGCAGCTCGCGCTCGCGGAGGCGTACCGCAACGTCGCGACGACCGGCGCCCGCCCGCTCGCCGTGACCGACTGCCTCAACTTCGGCTCGCCGGAGGACCCGGACTCGATGTGGCAGCTCGTCGAGGCGATCGAGGGCCTCGCCGACGCGTGCCGCGAGCTCGGGGTGCCCGTCACGGGCGGCAACGTCTCGCTCTACAACGGCACGGGCGAGCCCGGGCAGGTGGACTCGTCGATCCACCCGACGCCGGTGGTCGGCGTGCTCGGCGTGCTCGACGACGTCGCGCGCGCCACGCCGTCCGGCTGGCGCGAGGCCGGCGAGAGCATCTACCTGCTCGGCACGACGCGTCCGGAGCTCGACGGCTCGGCATGGGCCGACGTCGAGCACGGCCACCTCGGCGGCGTGCCGCCGCGCGTCGACCTCGCGGCGGAGAAGGCGCTCGCGGGCGTGCTCGTCAACGCGAGCCGCGACGGTCTCGTCTCCGCCGCGCACGACCTGTCCGAGGGCGGCCTCGCGCAGGCGCTGCTCGAGGCGTCCCTGCGCTTCGGCGTCGGCGCGAGCGTCGCGCTCGCCGGCATCACCGAGCGCGACGGCGTCACGCCGTTCGAGGCGCTGTTCTCGGAGTCGACGGCGCGCGCCCTCGTCGCCGTCCCGCGGTCCGAGGAGTCCAAGCTCGTCGACGCGTGCGTCGCCCGCGGCGTGCCGGTCGTCAAGATCGGCGAGACCGGCACCGAGCCCGCCGCCGCGGCCGAGTCGGGCGAGGCGCTCGACGTCGAGGGCCTGTTCACCCTCCCGCTCCGGGAGGCGGACGAGGCGTTCCGCGGGACCCTGCCGCGCATCTTCGGCTGACGGTCCTGACGCCGGGCCGCGACCACCCGGGTGGTCGCGGGCCCGACGTCTCCCCGGGGAGCGGCGACCTCGTCGGCCCGGGACCGGTCCGGCCGGTCTCGTGAAGATCGGGCGGACACCCGTCGCGCGTGCGTGACGCCGCCGTGGGAGCGGTGTCAGCATGCGGCCATGACCTCGGCCACCGCTGGACGCGTCACGACGCGCCGCCGCCCGGGAGGGCCCGTCGTGACCGGTGTCCTCGTGACGCTCACCGCACTCGTCGTCGTCCTGACATTCGTGCGTCTCGTGCCGTTCGACGCCGTGACGCCGTTCGCGCAGGTCGTCGGCCTGACGCCGTGGGTCGGCGCGCTCGGCGTGCTCGTCCTGCTCGGCGCCCTCGTCGCCCGACGGCGGCTCGTGGCGCTCCTGCTGGCCGCCTGCCTCGTCGCGCACGCGGTGTGGCTCGCACCGTTCTTCTCGGGTGGTCCCACGGCGGCACCGCCGGGAACGGCGCCGCTGCGCGTCCTCGGCGTCAACGCGTGGTTCGGGCAGGCGGACGCCGCGGCCGTCGTCGAGACGGTCCGCGCGGAGGACGTGGACGCGCTCGCGGTCGTGGAGCTCACCACGGACTTCCGTGAGCGCCTCGTCGCCGCCGGCATCGAGGACGTCCTGCCGCACCACGTCGACGCGAAGGTCGGCTCCGGCGCTCCCGGGAGCGGGCTGTGGTCCGCGCTGCCGCTGTCGGACGTCGACACGACGGAGTTCTCGACGTTCGCCATGCCGTCGGCGGTCGTGGAGGTCGGGGGCGTCCCGGTGCGGGTCACGGCGGTGCACCCCGTGCCGCCGCTGCCGGAGCTCGCGCACGAGTGGCACGCGGAGATGCTCCGGCTCGGCCACCGGGCGCACGAGGACCCGCTGCCCCAGGTGCTGGTCGGGGACTTCAACGCGACCTACGACCACGCCACCTTCCGCGACCTGCTCGGCGACCGCTTCCACGACGCGACCCGCAGCGCCGGACAGGGGCTCAACCTGTCGTGGTCGGCGCGGCCGGGCACCCCGGCGCTGCTCGACCTCGACCACGTGGTGACGGACCGGGAGAACGTCGTGACCGACGTCGGCTCGCTGCACGTCCCGGACACCGACCACCGGGCGGTCGTCGCGACGGTGCACGTGCCGGTCGGCTGACGACGCCGTCGAGGACGGGCGGCGTCCTCGGGCCCGACCGGCGCGACCCGCGCCGGGGGTGCGGGAGAGCCTAGACTGGTCGTGTCCCCGTGGACGTGCGCAGAGGTCGGCTCCGATGGCGTGGCAGCTCATGGTCGGGTGCGCGACGGCGACGACGGTCGCCGCCGCGTGGTGGGCGCTGCGCCGGGCGCCCGGCGGTGCGCCGGACGCGCAGCGTCGTCGGGGACCGTTCCGCGCGCGGAGGCGTCGCCCGGTCCCGGACCCGCTCGAGACCCTCGCGCTCCAGGTGCGCCTGAGCGAGCTCGCCGCGGAGATGCGGCGGATCGAGGCGGACCCGGACGTGTACGCGCGGGCGCACCACTACCTCGCCGTCCAGGGGGCGTACGACGCCCTCCTGCGCGAGGCGTGCCGCCTCACCGGCCTGCCCGTCGAGGACGCGCCGCTCCGCGCCGGCCTGCACGCCGGGGACGCCGAGCGCTTCCGCGAGGAGCTCGAGCTGAGCGCCCGCGGGTGGAGCTGGTAGCGCCCCCACGCCGGCGGGTGCGGGGCGGCCCGGGCCAGTAGGGTCGTCGGGTGCCCCACCGACACGTGCGCCTCGTCCCCGACCCGGCGCCCGCCGCGGCGGGCGCCGTCCTGACGGCACTCGCCGCCCTGCGCCGCGAGATGGAGATCCCCGACGGGTTCCCGCCCCACGCCGTCGCCGAGGCGGAGGACGCCGCGGCCGCCGGGGCGACGGTCGCCGGCGAGCCGGGAGCGAGCCGCGCCGACCTGCGCGACCTGCCGTTCGTCACGATCGACCCGCCCGGCTCGATGGACCTCGACCAGGCGCTGCACCTCGAGCGGGACGGCGACGGCTTCGTCGTGCACTACGCGATCGCGGACGTCGGCGCGTTCGTCGTGCCGGGCGGCGCGCTGGACGCGGAGGTCCACGAGCGCGGGACGACCCTGTACGCGCCCGACGGCCGCACGCCGCTCCACCCGGCCGTGCTGTCCGAGGGCGTCGCGAGCCTCCTGCCGGAGCAGGACCGCCCGGCCGCGGCATGGCGCATCGCGCTCGACGCCGAGGGGCGGCTCGTCGAGGCGACGGTGCGCCGCGCCGTCGTCCGCTCGCGCGAGCGCCTCACCTACGACGAGGCCCAGGAGCGCGTGGGGCCGGGCGGCTCGCTCGAGCTGTTGCGGACGGTGGGCGAGCTGCGGCTCGCGCGCGAGCGCGAGCGGGGCGGCGTGTCGCTCGAGGTGCCCGAGCAGGAGGTCGTCGCGCACGACGACGGGTCGTTCGGGCTCGCCTACCGCTCGACCCTGCCCGTCGAGGCGTGGAACGCGCAGCTGTCGCTGCTGACCGGCATCGCCGCGGCGGGCCTCATGCGCGCGGGCGGCGTGGGCGTCCTCCGGGCGCTGCCGGAGGCCGACGCGCGCGACGTCGAGCGCCTGCGCCGCACGGCCCGGGTGCTGGGCATCGCGTGGTCGCGCGAGACGACCTATGCGGACCTGCTCCCGACGCTCGACGCGTCCCTCCCGCGCCACGCCGCGTTCCTCACCGAGGCGACGTCCCTGTTCCGCGGCGCGTCGTACGAGGCGTTCGGCGGCACGGGGCAGACGCCCGGCGTGCCCGACGACGCCGCCCACGCCGCGATCGCGGCCGAGTACGCGCACGTGACGGCGCCGCTGCGCCGGCTCGTGGACCGCTACGGCACCGAGGTGTGCCTCGCGCTGTGCGCGGGCGAGCCGGTGCCGGGGTGGGTGCTCGACGCGCTCCCGGGGCTGCCGCGCACGATGGCGCGCACCGGCCAGCGGGCCGGGTCGTACGAGCGCGCGATCGTCGACGTCGTCGAGGCCGCCCTGCTCGCCGGTCGCGAGGGCGAGGTCTTCGACGCCGTCGTCGTCGACGTCGAGGACGACGCGGAACGGGCCCGGCGCCTCGAGCGCGACGGCGGCACGGGGTCGCGGCACGGCCACGTCGTGCTCGCCGAGCCGGCCGTGCGCGCCCCGGCCGAGGGGACCGACCTCCCGCTCGGCGAGCCGGTCCGCGCGACGCTGCGCGAGGCGTCGGTCGCCGGTCGCCGGGTCCGGTTCGAGGTGCCGGCGCGTCCGGCCGGCGGCGCGCACTAGCCTGGCCGCATGCCCGCCCGACGCCGTACCGACCCCGCCGCCGGACGCCTCGCCCTGGCCGCGTGGCGGGACGGGCGGGCGGAGCGTCGCGACGTGACGACGGCGGTCCGCTTCACGCTCGAGGAGCTCGCGGACGTCGCCCCCGGGCACACGGTCGAGGTCCGCGTCCCGCCCGCGGGCGCCGTGCAGGCGGTGGAGGGCCCCCGCCACACGCGCGGGACGCCGCCGAACGTCGTCGAGACGGACCCGCAGACGTGGCTCGCTCTCGTCACCGGCGAGGTCGTCTGGGCCGACGCCGTGGCGGACGGCCGCGTGCGGGCGTCGGGCGAGCGGGCGGACCTGTCGGCGCTCCTCCCGCTGCAGGCGGCGCGGCGCCGCTGACCCGGTGGCCGTGACGTCACGGATGCGTCACGTCGTCGGCCGCAGGTCTGGCGGGTGTCGGCGGCCGGGGCTAGCGTCCGTGGCACGACCGGCGACCGCCCGGGCGGGCCGCGTCGCACGACGGCGTGCGGCGACGTTCGCACGGTGGTGATCCGGCGGCAACCGACCGTTCACACGGGTCGGGTGCGATGTCCCTGGCAGCGACGTCGACCCGCCCGGGGGAGCGGGGCAGTGTCGCTGCCGGGCCGAACGCACGAGATGAAGGAGTCAGGCGTGTCCCATCACCACAACCCGCGGCGACGGAGAGGGGTGGTGGTGGCGAGCGCGCTCAGCGCGGCGCTCGCCCTCCCGCTCTCCGCGACCGCGGCCACCGCAGCCGCCCCGACCACGGCGGGACCGGGGTCCGTGGCCGCGGCCGTGGACGGCTCCGGCGTCGTGATCAACGAGGCCTACCTGAACGGCGGCAGCGCCAACGCGCCGTTCACCACCAAGTTCGTCGAGCTCTACAACCCCACGGCCGCGGACGTCGCGCTCGACGGCTGGTCGGTCCAGTACCGCTCGGCGACGGGGACGGGTGCCTCGAACGGCACCGTCGCGCTGTCCGGGACGATCGAGGCGGGCGGGTTCTACCTCGTCGCCGGCGGGTCGAACGGCTCGAACGGCGCGGCCCTGCCCGAGCCCGACGTGTCCGGAGGCCTGAACTTCCAGGGGCAGAACGGCACGATCGCGCTCGTCGCGGCACCGTCCGCGGTCACGCTGCCGACGGGTGACGTCGCGGGCGCGGACGAGCGCGTGGTCGACCTCCTCGGCTACGGCTCCTCCAACACGTTCGAGTCGGCCGCCGCGCCGGCCGGGCGCGCCAACAACGCCGGTGGGTCGCTCAACCGCACCGGCTTCGCGGACACCGACGACAACTCCGCCGACTTCGCCGTCCTCGACACCGTGACGCCGACCAGCAGCGGCGGCGACCCCGACCCCGACCCCGAGCCGGAGCGGGCGAGGTCGTCGCGATCGCCGAGATCCAGGGCACGGGCGCCGCGAGCCCGCTCGTGGGGCGCACCGTCACGACGCGCGGCGTCGTCACGGCGACCTACCCGACGGGCGGCTACGACGGCTTCTACCTCCAGACGGAGGGCACGGGCGGCGACCTCGGCGAGGAGCACGACGCGTCCGACGCGGTCTTCGTGTACTCCCGCGCCGCGGCCGAGCAGGTCGAGGCGGGCGACCACGTCGAGGTCACCGGCACGGTCGGCGAGTACTTCACGCTGACGCAGATCACCCCGGCGGCCGGCGGCTGGACCGTGCTCGACGAGCCCGCCGAGGAGGTCAAGCCCGCCGTCGCCGCGTTCCCTGCGACGGACGCCGCGCGCGAGGTCCTCGAAGGCATGCTCGTGGCGCCGGCCGCGACTACACGATCGCCGACAACTACGACACGAACTACTACGGCTCGTTCCTGCTCGCCGCGGGCACCGAGCCGTTCCTCCAGCCGACGTCGGCCGGCCGGCCGGGCAGCCCCGAGGCGGCCGCCGCCGTCGCGGACCGGGCGGCCCGCGCGGTCGTCCTCGACGACGGCGCGACGACGAACTTCAGCACCGCGGCCAACAAGAGCGTCCCGCTGCCGTACCTCACGGGCGGTGCGCCCGCGCGGGTCGGCGCCGGCGTGACGTTCACGACGCCCGTCATCCTCGACCACCGCTTCGACGCCTGGACGTTCCAGCCGCTCGCGCACCTGCAGGCCGGCGAGGACGGCAACGCGGCGACCGTCCAGCCGGCGACGTTCGAGAACACGCGCGAGGACGCACCCGCGGAGGTGGGCGCGACCTCTCGGTCGCGACGTTCAACGTGCTCAACTACTTCACGACGACCGGCGACCAGCTCACCGGCTGCCAGTACTACACGGACCGCGCGGGCGACCCCGTCACGGTCCGCACGGGCTGCGACGCGCGCGGCGCCGCCGAGGCGGAGGACCTCGAGCGCCAGCAGACGAAGATCGTCGCCGCGATCGACGCGCTCGACGCCGACGTGGTCGCGCTCATGGAGATCGAGAACTCGGCCCCGTTCGGCAAGGACCGCGACCAGGCCCTGTCCGACCTCGTCGACGCGCTCAACGAGGCCGCCGGTGCCGACGAGTGGGCGTTCGTCCCCTCGCCGGCCGCGCTGCCCGACGACGAGGACGTCATCCGCCTCGCGTACATCTACCAGGTCGACGGCGCGGAGCCGGTCGGCGCGTCGCGGATCCTCCTCGACGACCCGGCCTTCGGCAACGCGCGCGAGCCGCTCGCGCAGGTGTTCCAGCCGGCGGGCGGGGTCCTCGAGGGCGGCACGGCGGCCGACGACGACGTGCTCGTCGTCGCGAACCACTTCAAGTCGAAGGGTTCGGGCTCGGGCGAGGACGCCGACCAGGGCGACGGTCAGGGCGCGTCCAACGCGTCGCGCGTCCGGCAGGCCACGGCGCTCGTCGGCTTCGCCGAGGACGTCGCGGCGGACGCCGGGACCGACAAGGTGCTCCTGGCGGGCGACTTCAACTCCTACTCGATGGAGGACCCGCTCGAGGTGCTCAAGGACGCGGGGTACGTCGACCTCGGTGCCACCACGGGCGAGCAGACGTACCTGTTCGACGGCTACGTCGGGTCGCTCGACCACGTCTTCGCGTCGCCGGCGGCGGCCGAGGCCGTGACCGGCACCGACGTGTGGAACATCAACTCCGTCGAGCCGATCGCCAACGAGTACTCGCGCTACAACTACAACGCGTCGATCCTCTACGACACGACGCCGTTCCGGTCGTCCGACCACGACCCGGTCCTCGTCGGCCTCGACCTCGGCGGCGACGTGGTGCCCGGCACCACGACGATCGACCTGCTCGCGATCAACGACTTCCACGGTCGCATCGAGCCGTACGCGACGAACCGGGACACCGGCGTCGTCACGAACAACACGCTGTCCTTCGCGGGCACGATCGAGGAGCTCCGCGCCCAGAACCCCGACGGCACGGCCTTCGTCTCCGCGGGCGACAACATCGGCGCCTCGCTCTTCGCGTCCGCGCTCCAGGAGGACCGGCCCACCATCGACGTCCTGAACGCGCTCGACCTGGCCACCTCCGCGGTGGGCAACCACGAGTTCGACCAGGGCGTCGACGACCTCACCGGCCGTGTGGCCGAGGCCGCGGACTGGACCTACCTGGGGGCCAACGTTTACGACGCGGGCACGCAGGAGCCGGCCCTCCCCGAGTACGACGTGGTCGAGATCGACGGGGTCGAGGTCGGCTTCGTCGGCGTCGTCACCGAGGAGACGCCGACGCTCGTCACGCCGTCCGGCATCGCGGACCTCGAGTTCGGGGACCCCGTCGAGGCGCTGAACCGCGTCACCGCGCAGCTCCAGGACGGCGACGACGCCAACGGCGAGGCCGACGTCGTCGTGGCGCTCGTCCACGAGGCGCCGGCGCCGGAACCCCCGACGGCTCCACGCTCGAGGAGGAGGTCGCCGCGGGCGGCGCCTTCGCCGAGCTCGTCACGGAGACGGACCCGCGCGTCGCGGCGTTCTTCACCGGGCACACGCACAAGCAGTATGCGTGGGAGGCGCCCGTCCCGGGCGCAGAGGGGGCCACACGCCCGGTGGTCCAGACGGGCAGCTACGGCGAGTTCGTCGGGCACATCACCCTGACCGTCGACACGGGGACGGGCGAGGTCGTCGACCACGCCGCCGTGAACGTGCCGCGCACGAGCACGCCCTGGGAGGAGCTCGTCGAGACCTACCCGCGCGTGCAGGCGGTCAAGGACGTGCTCGACCCGGCGCTCGCGGAGGCCGAGGTCATCGGCGCCCAGCCGGTGGGCGAGGTCACGGCGGACATCACGACCGCGTTCACGGGCGGCTCGTACGTGGACGGCGAGTACGTCGGCCCGGGGCCGCTCCCGACCACGGGCCGCGACGACCGCGCGTCGGAGTCGGCGCTCGGCAACCTCGTCGCGAGCTCGCTGCGCGACACGCTGGCCGACCCGGCACGCGGCGGCGCCGACCTCGGCGTCGTCAACCCGGGCGGCCTGCGCAACGAGCTGCTCGTGGGCGAGGACGGCGTCATCACGTACGCCGAGGCGAACGCGGTGCTGCCCTTCGTCAATAACCTGTGGACCGTGACCCTCACCGGCGCCCAGGTCGTGGAGCTGCTCGAGCAGCAGTGGCAGACCAACCCGGACGGCACGCGTCCGTCGCGCCCGTACCTGGCGCTGGGGCTGTCGGACAACGTGAGCTGGACGGCGGCGACCGCCGACCCGAACGCCGAGCCGGGCGACAACGTCCTGTCGGTGACGATCGACGGCGAGCCGGTCGACCCCGACGCCGAGTACCGCGTCGCGACCTTCTCGTTCCTCGCCACGGGCGGTGACAACTTCCGCGTCTTCACCGAGGGCACCGACCCGCGCGACTCCGGTCTGGTCGACCGCGAGGCGTGGATCGCCTACCTTCAGGAGAACTCGCCGCTGTCGCCGTCGTTCGCACGCTCGCGCGTCGTCGTCGGCGACCTCCCGGGCGCGGTCGCGGCGGGCGAGGACGTGAGCGTGGAGCTCTCGGGCCTGGACCTGACGTCGCTCGGGGCGCCGCAGAACACCGAGGTGACGGGCTACCTCGTCCCGCGCGACGAGGAGCTCGACCCGGAGGACCCGGGCGAGGCCGTCGCCACGGCGCCCGTCGTCGACGGCGCTGCGACGCTCACCGCCACCGTCCCCGCCGACGCCGCGGAGGGTGCATACGACCTGTGGGTCGTCGCGTCGCCGAGCGGGACCACCGCGCGGGTCCCCGTCACGGTGGAGGCGGCCGTGCCCAGCGGGGTCGACCTCAGGGTGACCGCGCAGGCGCGCTGCCTCGCGGGCAACGTGTACCTGGCCGTGCGGGCCACCAACGGCGAGGACGTGGCGATCGACGTCCGCCACTACACGCCGTTCGGCGAGAAGCGGTTCGCCGCCGTGCAGCCCGGTGCCTCCGCGTACACGGCGTACGCCACGCGCCGGTCCTCGATCGAGGACGGCTCGGTGACCGTCGCCGGGTACGTGCCGGGGCAGACGCCGCGGTACGAGCAGCACAAGGTCAGCTTCGAGGGCATCACCTGCGGGTGACCCCCGCGTCGCGCTGACGCCCGACCGGGCCGCGACCCGGGTCCCGTCCGACGGGGCCCGGGTCGCGGTGCGCCCGGCCGGCTCCCAGGGAGCGCGGGTAGGGTCGTCCCGTGAGCAGCGAGCAGTCCCCGGTCCCCGACGACGCACCCGTGGCCGGCGCGCCCCGGCCCGGGACCGGCGCGGACGAGGTCGAGGTCGAGGGCGTCGTCGACCGCCGGACGGTCCGCCGTGCGCCCCGCTACCGCGCGTTCTTCACGGTCGGCATCCTGCTCGGGCTCGTCGTGGGCCTCGGGGTCGGCGGGGCGTGGCTGCAGTCCCCGGCGTCGGACGCCGTGTTCAAGCCCGGCGTCTACTTCACCGTCATCCTCGTCTCGTGCACGGCGCTCGGCGCCGGCGTCGCGGGCCTGTGGGCCGTCGTCGCCGACCGGCGCAGCCTGCGCGGACGCCGCTGACGCTCCCGCCCGCCCCTGTGGGAGACTGAGGCACGTGGCCCCCCGCGGAGATGGACTTCTCAACCACGACCTCATGCCCGGCGAGAAAGGCCCGCAGGACGCCTGCGGCGTCTTCGGCGTCTGGGCTCCCGGCGAGGAGGTCGCCAAGCTCGCCTACTTCGGCCTCTACGCCCTGCAGCACCGCGGGCAGGAGTCGGCCGGCATCGCGACGAGCAACGGCGACCAGATCCTCGTCTACAAGGACATGGGCCTCGTCTCCCAGGTGTTCGACGAGACGGCGCTCAACGCCCTGACGGGGCACATCGCCGTCGGCCACTGCCGGTACTCCACGACCGGCGGCGTGACGTGGGAGAACGCCCAGCCCACGCTCGGGGCGACGCGTCCGGGACGGTCGCCCTCGGGCACAACGGGAACCTCACGAACTCGGCGGAGCTCGTCAACCTCGTCGCCGAGCGCTACGGCAGCCAGCGGCGCGGCGAGCTCGCGCGCGGCAACACGACCGACACCGCGCTCGTCACCGCCCTCCTCGCGGGCGACGCCGACCACACGCTCGAGGCCACGGCCCTCGAGGTGCTGCCCCGGCTGCGCGGGGCGTTCTCCCTCGTGTTCATGGACGAGCGCACCCTGTACGCCGCGCGCGACCCGCAGGGCGTGCGGCCCCTCGTCCTCGGCCGCCTCGAGCGCGGCTGGGTCGTCGCGAGCGAGACGCCGGCGCTCGACATCGTCGGCGCGTCCTTCGTGCGCGAGGTGGAGCCGGGAGAGCTCATCGCGATCGACGCCGACGGCCTGCGCTCCCAGCGCTTCGCGCCCACCGAGCGCGCGGGCTGCGTCTTCGAGTACGTCTACCTCGCGCGCCCGGACACCACGATCAACGGGCGCTCGGTGCACGCCGCGCGGGTCGAGATGGGCCGGCGGCTCGCCCGCGAGTACCCCGTCGAGGCCGATCTCGTCATCCCCGTCCCCGAGTCGGGCACGCCCGCCGCGGTCGGGTACGCCGCCGAGTCCGGCATCCCGTTCGGGCAGGGCCTGACGAAGAACGCGTACGTCGGCCGTACGTTCATCCAGCCGTCGGACACGCTGCGCCAGCTCGGCATCCGGCTCAAGCTCAACCCGCTGCGCGACGTCATCCGCGGCAAGCGCCTCGTCGTCGTCGACGACTCCATCGTCCGCGGCAACACGCAGCGGGCACTCATCCGGATGCTGCGCGAGGCCGGCGCCGCGGAGGTCCACGTGCGGATCAGCTCCCCGCCCGTGAAGTGGCCGTGCTTCTACGGCATCGACTTCGCGTCCCGGGCCGAGCTCATCGCGAACGGCCTGTCGCCCGACGAGATCGGGCAGTCGCTCGGTGCGGACACCCTCGGGTACATCTCGACCGAGGGCATGATCGCCGCGACCGAGCAGCCGGCGTCCCAGCTGTGCGCGGCGTGCTTCACCGGGAAGTACCCGATCGAGCTCCCGCCCGACGACCAGCTCGGCAAGCACCTGCTCGAGCAGGCCGAGCTGCCCCTCGGCGCGCCCGAGGACGGGCTGCGCTCGCTCTCGGTGAGCGCCGGTGGCGGCGGCGCGCTGCAGCACCCGTGACCCCCGACCCCGCGACCCCCGACCCCGCGACCTCTGGAGCCCGAACCGTGACTGCGACGCGCCGCAGGACCCCGCCGGCCTGACCTACGCCGCCGCGGGCGTCGACACCGAGGCGGGCGACCGCGCGGTCGAGCTCATGAAGGACGCGGTCCGCCGCACCCAGGGGCCGCAGGTCCTGGGGGGCGTCGGGGGCTTCGCCGGCCTCGTCGACGCCGCGGAGCTCACGCGCTACCGGCACCCGCTCCTCGCGACGTCGACCGACGGCGTCGGGACCAAGGTCGCGATCGCCCAGGCCATGGACGTGCACGACACCATCGGCTTCGACCTCGTCGGCATGGTCGTCGACGACATCGTCGTCGTCGGGGCCAAGCCGCTGTTCATGACGGACTACATCGCGTGCGGGAAGGTCGTGCCGGAGCGCATCGCCGCCGTCGTGCGGGGCATCGCGGCCGCGTGCGAGGTGGCCGGCACGGCGCTCGTAGGCGGCGAGACGGCAGAGCACCCCGGCCTGCTCGCCGAGGACGAGTACGACGTCGCGGGCGCCGCCACCGGCGTGGTCGAGGCCGACGCCCTGCTCGGCCCGGACCGGGTCCGCGAGGGCGACGTCCTCGTCGCTCTCGCGTCCTCCGGCCTGCACTCCAACGGCTACTCGCTCGTCCGGGCGGTGCTGCGGCACGCGGGTGGGGCCTCGAACGGCACGTCGACGAGCTCGGGCGCACGGTCGGCGAGGAGCTGCTCGAGCCCACGCGCGTGTACGCGAGCGACTGCCTCGCGCTCGCGGCCGACGACGCCGCGCAGGTGCACGCCTTCACGCACGTCACCGGTGGCGGCCTCGCGGCAAACCTGGCGCGCGTGCTGCCGGCCGGCCTCGTCGGCGTCGTCGACCGCGCGAGCTGGGAGGTGCCTCCGGTCTTCCGCCTCGTGCGCGATCTGGGCGGCGTGCCCCGCCGCGACCTCGAGAACACGCTCAACCTCGGGGTCGGCATGGTCGCCGTCGTCGGGGCGGACGGCGTCGACGCGGCGCTCGCACGGTGCGCGGCGCTCGGGCTGCCGGCATGGGTGCTGGGCAGCGTCGAGGCCTTCGACCCCGCCACGGAGCTCGGCGCCGCCGACGGGGACGTCGTCGCCGGGACGAAGGGCGTGCAGGCGGGCGCGGTCCGGCTCGTCGGCGACTACCGGGCTGACCGCCGGGGGACGCTGGACGCACGACACGCGCGGCCGCCTGTCAGCGGCCGCGCCGTCGTGCGGGGAGGTGGGTCAGGCCTCGCGGGGGACGCAGAGGCGAGACCGACCGTCAGCGGTCGTCGGACCAGTCGTTGTAGCGCTGGTCGTAGCGCTCGAGGTCGTCCGACGACTCGGCGCCGAAGCGGGAGTCCGTCACGACATCCGTGTGGCTGTGACCGGTGAGCTCCTGCTCGAGAGCCCTGTAGTTCGTCTCGGGGCTGTAGTACTTCAGCGCGCGAGCGACCTTGGTCTGCTTTGCCTTCTGACGGCCGCGGCCCATGGCTCCGACCCCCTCAACGTAGAAGCGGGGCGGCAACGTGCTCAGACGTGCGGCCCCGGGGTGTAGTTTCGTCTGTTCAGGGTCCAACGGTACATGCTCGGGCCCTATTCCATCCACTCAGAGAGGGTGGTCTGGGCCTCTCCCCGGCGCGCACGCCGGGGCGGAAAGCCGCAGGGCTGCCGATACGGCCCTTCCGGCCATAGACGGCCTAATTCACCCCTCCGTCAAGTCGCCCCAAATCCGCATCCTGCGACAATGGACGGAAGAACTGCGCTCGTGCTGTCGTCGTGATCCGGGGCATCCGCCGGACCAGCGCGAACCAGGAGGAGGTGCCCTATGTCCATGCACGGAGAGTCCGAGGTATTGCTCACGCCCGCCGAGGTCGCCAGCCTCTTCCGCGTCGACCCCAAGACCGTCACCCGCTGGGCGAAGGCCGGCAAGCTCTCGTCGATCCGGACGCTGGGTGGCCATCGTCGGTACCGCGAGTCCGAGGTCCGCGCCCTTCTCGGTGCCGCGAGCGAGCCGGCCGAGGGCGCCGACAAGGGCTGACGGCAGGGGCAACGCTAGAGCACCGCCGGGGCGAGGGCAAGGGGTTGCCCGGCCCCGGTCGGCGTCCGTGCGGGAGCGCTCCCAGACCCACGCGTCCGCGCCGTGCGACGACGGCGCGCCGGCGCGGACGCGCTCGCGACGGCCGCCGGGCGCGCAGCGACGCGCGGTCACGAGGAACGCTTGCGCACGATCCCCGTCACGACGAGGGCCAGCGCCGCGGCTGCCGCTCCGAGCAGCACCTTGACGTTGCGCGAGCGCTCGGGGTCGGACTCCGGAAGTCCGCCCCCGGACAGGAACGCTCCCGTGTCGGATGCGGCCTGCTTCGCCTGCCGCGCGACGTGTCCGGCCTGGACGCGCGGGTCGAGCCGCGTGGCCAGCTCGTCGACCGTCCCGGCGAGCTCGGCGCGCGTCCGGGCGATCTCGTCCTCGAGCTGGGTCTGGGACGGGGCGGCGGGTGCCTTGTCGGCGGCGCTCACGAGCGCACCCCCTTCTTGATGGTCTCCACGTCTTCCTTGATGCTCTCCACCGCCGTCGTCGGCGTGGGCGGGACGCCGCGCTGGAGCTGCTTGACGCCGACGAACGCGAGGCCGCCGGCGACCAGGACGAGCACGAGGCCCACGATGAGCGCGGCGAGCCAGGTCGGCATCACGGTCGCCAGTCCCTCCATGCCCGCGGCGAAGAGGAACCCGAGGCCGTAGAGCACGAGGACACCGCCGACGACGAGCATCCCGGCCCCGACCCCCGCGTGCTTGGCCTTCTCCTTGAGCTCGGCCTTGGCGAGCGCGATCTCGGACCGGACGAGCCGTGTGGCCTGCTCGGACAGACGCTCGACGAGCTGTCCGACCGTCGGCTTCTGCTCCTCGGGCGGTATGCGCCCGTCGATCCAGTCGCTCATGTGCTCACCCTCTCGCCGGTTGACTCGCGTCCAACTCAACCGGCACCGTCACCGGTCCGCAACTTCCGGGCGGGTCCTCCGGGCAGGTCACGGGCGTGCGCAGCCTCTGACGCGGGTCGGGCGAGCCCGGGCGTCCACCTCGGCCGGGCACCGTGGGCCACCGCGTCCGCCGACGAGAAGACCCCCACCCGGTGCCCGGGTGGGGGTCTCGATGTGGCTCCGACCGGCGTCGATCCGGTGACCTTTCGATTTTCAGTCGAACGCTCTACCAACTGAGCTACAGAGCCCTGACACGAAAGCCCGGGCGGCCGTTGCCGACCGTTCCGGGCTCTCGCCTCGCGCGACCTGACGGGACTTGAACCCGCGACCTCCGCCGTGACAGGGCGGCGCGCTAACCAACTGCGCTACAGGGCCTTGCTGTTCTCCCACGTCCGCCGTCCGGCGGCCCGCTTTCGAACCGTGAGGATCGTACCGTACCGGCGAGCCGATCCGTAAATCGGCTGGTGAGCGCCGGCCCGACGACGATCCCGCGTACCCCCAACGGGATTCGAACCCGTGCTACCGCCGTGAAAGGGCGGGGTCCTAGGCCGCTAGACGATGGGGGCTCGAGGACGTCGGCCAGTGTACAGCCGGGCCGGGCGCGGGGCGGGCCGCGGAGCGGGCAGGATGGTCCCGTGGTGGACATGACGCGCGAGGACTTCGAGGACGCGGTCCGGGACGGGCTCGATCTCGTGCCGGCGGACCTCGCGGCGCAGATGGACAACGTCGTCGTGCTCGTGGAGGACGACGCGCCGCCCGACGACCCCGAGCTGCTGGGGGTCTACGAGGGCGTGCCGCTCACGGAGCGCGACCTCATGTGGGCGGCCGGGTCGCTGCCCGACCGGATCGCGATCTTCCGCAACCCCACGCTCGCGATCTGCGAGACGCGCGAGGACGTCGTCGAGGAGGTGGCGATCACGGTGGTGCACGAGATCGCCCACCACTTCGGCATCGACGACGACCGGCTCCACGAGCTCGGCTGGGCGTGACCGGCCGGGTCGGGCCCGACGGTAGCCGGCATCGCTGAACGGCGATAACATCGCCGTATGACGATGAATGACCCGGAGGTGCGGCACCTGTCCGCGGGCGCGACGCACGACCACGAGGCGGTGGCTCGCCTGCTGCACGCGCTCGCCGAGCCGAGCCGGCTCGCCCTCGTCCACCTGCTCACCGGCACCGAGCGGCGCGTCGTCGACCTCACCCGCGATCTCGGGCTCGCTCAGTCCACGGTCTCCGCGCACCTGACGATGCTCCGCGACGCGGGCGTCGTCGCGGTCCGGCGCGAGGGGCGCTCGTCGTGGTACCGCCTCCTGCGGCCCGAGGTGGCGCACCTGCTCGCGGACGCCGAGGACGTCGCGCTCGCCCCCGTGCCGCGCGAGGAGGCCTCGTGACGGGGCACCACCACGGCGGCGGGCACGGCACGGCGACGACCGCTCACCGTCGCCGGCTCGCCGTGGTGCTCGCCATCACCCTCGTCGTCATGGTGGGCGAGGTCGTCGGCGCTCTCCTCTCGGGGTCGCTCGCGCTCCTCGCCGACGCGGGGCACATGCTCACCGACGCGTCCGGCATCGCGCTGGCCCTCCTCGCCGGGTGGCTCGCCGCGCGCCCGCCGACGACGCGCCGCACGTTCGGCTGGCAGCGCGCCGAGATCCTCGCGGCCATGGCGAACGGGTTGATCCTCGCGTTCGTGGCGGTCACCGTGATCGTCGAGGGCGTCGGCAGGACGGTGTCCCCGGACCCCGACGTCGACGCCGGGATCATGATCGTCGTCGCGGTCGTCGGGCTCGTCGCCAACGTGGTGGGGCTGCGGCTGCTCGCCCCGGGCCAGGGCGAGAGCCTCAACGTGCGCGGCGCCTACCTCGAGGTGCTCGGCGACCTCCTCGGCTCGGTCGCGGTCGTCGCGGCGGGCGTCGTCGTGGCCGCCGGGTTCCCGCGCGCGGACGGGATCGCCTCCGTGGCGGTCGGCCTGATGATCCTGCCGCGGGCGGCGCTGCTGCTGCGCGACGTCGTGCACGTCCTGCTCGAGGCGGCTCCGCCCGGCGTCGACCTCGTCGACGTCCGGGCGCACATCGAGGGCGTGCCGGGCGTGGTCGGCGTCCACGACCTGCACGCCTGGACGATCACGTCCGGGGTGCCGGTGCTCTCGGCGCACGTCGAGGTCGAGCCGCGGCTGCTGGAGCGCGGCGACGGCACGGACGTCCTGCGCCGGCTGCGCACGTGCCTCAGCGGCCACTTCGACGTCGACCACTGCACCTTCCAGATCGAGCCGCCGGACATGCGCAGCACCGAGACCTCGGCGCACCGCTGACCGTGCCGCGGCCCGGTCCCGCGCCGTCGCCGCCCGTTAGGCTGGCGCCCATGACGATCCTGGTGACCGGCGGAGCGGGGTACATCGGCGCGCACGTGGTGCGGCTGCTGCAGGAGCGCGGCGAGGAGGTCGTCGTGGTCGACGACCTCAGCACCGGGCGCGCGGACCGCGTCGGCGACGCGCGGCTGGTTCAGGTCGACGTCGCGGCCCCGGAGGCCGTGGACGTCCTCACGCGGGCGATGACTGAGCACGACGTGCGCGCCGTCGTCCACTTCGCGGCGCGCAAGCAGGTGGGGGAGTCGGTCGAGAAGCCGGCCTGGTACTACCAGCAGAACGTGGGCGGCTTCACCAACCTCGTCACGGCGATGCAGGCGGCCGGCGTCGACCGGCTCGTGTTCTCGTCGTCGGCGGCGACCTACGGGATGCCGTCGGTGTCGATGGTCGAGGAGAAGCTGCACGCCGAGCCCATCAACCCGTACGGCGAGACCAAGCTCGTCGGGGAGTGGCTCGGCCGCGCGGCCGGCCCGCGTGGGGGCTGCGGTTCGTCGCGCTGCGGTACTTCAACGTCGCGGGCGCCGGCTGGCCGGAGCTGGGCGACCCGGCGGTCCTCAACCTCGTGCCGATGGTCCTCGACCGCCTGGCGCGCGGCGAGCGCCCCAAGATCTTCGGCGACGACTACCCGACGCCCGACGGCACGTGCATCCGCGACTACATCCACGTCCTCGACCTCGCGCAGGCGCACCTGGCCTCGCTCGACTACCTCGGCGCCGACGAGCGGCCCTTCGACGTGTTCAACGTCGGGACGGGCGAAGGCTCCTCGGTGCGCGAGGTCATCGACGAGATCGGTCGCGTGAGCGGTCTCGACGTCACGCCGGAGGTCTTCCCGCGGCGGGCCGGCGACCCGCCGCAGCTCGTGGGCGACCCGCGGCGCATCAACGAGGTGCTCGGCTGGCGCGCGACGAACGGTCTCCCGGAGATCATCTCCTCCGCCTGGCAGGCGTGGCAGGCGGGACCGCGGCGCATCGAGGTCCCCGCCGACGTGTGATGTCGGTCGCCCCGTGAGACCATTCGTTCCTCAGCATGCTGAGGAACGCGTGTGCGGCGTGTTCCCGACGACGGACGGGGTGGTGGCGTGGGCGCCGAGCAGGACCTGTACGACCGGACGGCGGCGCGCACGAGCCGCGTCGTGCTCGCGTCGTACTCGACGTCGTTCGGACTGGGGGCGCGGTTGCTCGACGGCGCGACCCGCGACGGGATCGACGCCGTGTACGGGCTCGTGCGGATCGCCGACGAGGTCGTGGACACCCGCCGCGGGGACGGCGCGGGCGAGCTGCTGGACGAGCTCGAGGCGGAGACCGCGCGGGCCCTCGAGCGCGGCTGGTCGACGAACCTGGTGGTGCACTCCTTCGCGCGTGCGGCACGGCGCTGCGGCATCGGGCACCGCGAGGTCGACCCGTTCTTCGCGTCCATGCGCACCGACCTCACCGTCCGGGTGCACGACCGGGAGAGCTACGAGCGCTACGTGTACGGCTCCGCGGAGGTCGTCGGCCTGATGTGCCTCGCCGTGTTCCTCAACGCGCACCGCCGTCCCGGCGAGCCGCTGGTCGTGCCCGACGAGACGCTCGAGCGCGGAGCCCGCGCGCTCGGCGCCGCGTTCCAGAAGATCAACTTCCTGCGGGACCTGCGCACCGACTACGCCGAGCTCGGCCGCCGCTACCTGCCGGGCGTCGTCCCGGACCGCCTGCGCCGGCGCGACGTCGAGGCCTTCTGCGCGGAGGTCGAGGCCGACCTCGCGGCCGCCCGCGCCGCCCTGCCGGGGTTGCCGGTGCGCCCGCGCATCGCCGTCGCCGCGACGGTCGCCGTCTACGAGCGACTGCTCGCGCGGCTCCACGCGACGCCGCCGGCCGAGATCCTGCGGGCGCGCGTGCGCGTGCCCGACACCGTGAAGGTGGCCCTCGCGGCGCGGGCGGCGAGTGCCGAGCTGCTCGGCCAGGTGTCGGCCGCGCGCCGTCCTGCCGCGCGAGCGCTCGCATGAGGGCGCCGCGCGTCGCGGTCGTCGGCGGCGGCATCTCCGGCCTCGCGACCGCCGCGCTGCTCGCGCGCGGCGGCGCCCGGGTGACGCTCCTCGAACGGCACGACACCGTGGGGGGACGGGCCGGCACGCTCGAGGTCGACGGCTTCCGGTTCGACACGGGGCCGTCCTGGTACTTCATGCCGGAGGTCTTCGAGCACTTCTTCGCGCTGCTCGGCGAGCGCGTCGAGGACCACGTGGACCTCGTGCGGCTGGACCCGGCGTACCGGGTGTTCTTCGAGCCGGACGGCGACGGGTCCGCCGGCCGGGGCGCGGGCCACCGTCCCGCCGCCCCGCTCGAGGTGAGGGCGGACCGCGAGGCGACCCTCGCCGCGTTCGACGCGCTCGAGCCCGGCGCGGGCGCGCGCACGGGCGCCTACGCCGACGCGTCGAGCGAGGCCTACCGCCTCGCGCTCGACCACTTCCTCTACACGACGTTCGAGCGCCCCGACCGCGCGCTCGCGCCCGACGTGCTGCGCAGGCTGCCGCGGCTCGCGCGCCTGCTCACGCGCTCCCTCGCGGAGCACACGGCCGGCACGGTCGACGACGAGCGGCTGCGCCAGGTGCTCGGCTACCACGCGGTGTTCCTCGGCTCGTCGCCCTACCGTGCCCCCGCGCTGTACTCCCTCATGAGCCACCTGGACCTCGTCGACGGCGTCCTCTACCCCCGGGGCGGTATGTACACCGTCATCGAGGCGGTCGAGCGGCTCGCCCGTGCCGAGGGCGTGGAGATCCGCACCGGCGTCGAGGTCGAGGCCGTCGAGGTGCAGCCCGGGGCCCGACGCCGGGGGCGCGCCACCGGCGTGCGGCTCGCCTCGGGGGAGGTGGTGGGCGCGGACGTCGTCGTCTCGGCGGCCGACCTCCACCACACCGAGACGCGGCTGCTCGACCCTCGGTGGTCGACCCGTCCGCAGGCGTGGTGGGACGCGCACGGCCCCGGCGTCTCGGCGCTGCTCGTGCTCGCGGGCGTGCGCGGCGAGCTGCCCGAGCTCGCGCACCACTCCCTGTTCTTCACGCGGGACTGGCCGCGCAACTTCGACGCCATCCTCGGGTCGGGGCCGGGCAGCGCCGTGCACGAGCTGCACGCGCCGGAGCCCGCGTCCCTCTACGTGTCGCGGACCTCCGCGACGGACGGCCCCGCGTCCGCGGCCCCCGCGGCGCCCCCCGGGCACGAGAACCTCTTCGTCCTCGTGCCGTTTCCCGCCGACCCGTCGCTGGGCGCCGACGAGCCGTCGCAGCGCACCCTGGAGGGACTCGCCGACGGCTACCTCGCCCAGGTCGGCGCATGGGCGGGCATCGAGGACCTGCCGGGCCGGGTCGTGACGCGTCAGGTCCTCGGACCGGCCCACTTCGCGACGGAGCTCTCGGCGTGGCGCGGCGGGGCGCTGGGCATGGAGCACACGCTGCGCCAGTCGGCGATGTTCCGGCCCGGCGTGGTCTCGCCGCGCGTCGACGGGCTGTACCACGCGGGGTCTGGCACGATCCCGGGCGTGGGACTGCCGATGTGCCTGATCAGCGCCGAGCTCGTCGCCAAGCGGCTGCTCGGCGAGACGTCCGCCCGACCGCTGCCCGCCCCGCTGCGGCACGGCTACCTGGACGCGAGCCGCCGGCCCGAGCGGCTGGGCGCCGCCGTCGCGGTGCGCCGGTGAGCGCACGATGACCGGACTGCTCTACCTCGCCGCGCTGCTCGGCGCCATCACCGGCATCGCGCTGCTCGACCGCCGGTTCCGCCTCGCGTTCTGGGCAGACCGGCGGCGCACGCTCCTCACGGTCGGCACCGCCGTCGTCGGCTTCCTCGTCTGGGACGTGGTGGGCATCGCCCTCGGGATCTTCTCGCGGGGCGAGGCGCCGTACATGACGGGCCTCCTCCTCGCGCCGGAGCTGCCGGTCGAGGAGGCCGTCTTCCTCACGCTGCTGTGCTACAACGCGCTCGTCGCGTGGCGCGCGTTCGACCGGGTCGCCCGGCGGCGCGCCGACGCACGCGAGGGGGCGCGGCCGTGACCAACATCGTGCTCAACGCGATCGTCATCGCGCTCGTCGTGGCCGTCTCGTGGCGCGTCCTGCGCCGTCTGCGGCCCAGCGGGCTGGTGTGGACGACCGTGCTGCTGCTCGTCCTCACGCTCGTCTTCGACACGCTGATGATCGCCGTCGGGCTGTACGTCTACCACCCCGACCGCATCCTCGGCGTGTACGTCTGGGGCGCCCCGCTCGAGGACTTCGCGTACCCGGTCGTCGCCGCGCTCGGCGCCCCGGCGCTGTGGGAGGTCCTCGGGCGCCGTCGCGCTGGGGCCGCCGGGGCCGCCGGGGCCGCCGGGGCCGCCGGGGCCGACGGGGGCACGACGTGAGGGCGGTCCTCGCCGCCTCCCGGCCGTTCTCCTGGATCAACACCGCCTACCCGTTCGCCGCCGGCTACCTCGTCGCGACGGGCGGGCGCGTCGACATCGCGCTCGTCGTCGGCACGCTGTACTTCCTCGTGCCGTACAACCTGCTGATGTACGGGGTCAACGACGTCTTCGACTACGAGAGCGACCTGCGGAACCCCCGCAAGGGCGGGATCGAGGGGGCGCTCGCGGACCCGGCGACGGCCCGTACGACGCACCGGCGCATCCTGTGGGCCTGCGCCGTCACCAACGTGCCCTTCCTCGTGTGGCTGCTCGCGCTCGGCGACGCCTGGGCGGCCGTGACGCTGCTCGTCGTCGTCCTCCTCGTCGTGGCCTACTCCGCGCCCGTGCTGCGGTTCAAGGAACGGCCCTTCCTCGACTCCTTCACGTCGGCGATGCACTTCGCCGGCCCGCTGCTCTACGCGCTCGTCCTCGTCGGCGCCGACCTCGCGGCGCGGACCGTGTGGCCCGTGCTCGTCGGCTTCGTGCTGTGGGGGATGGCCTCGCACGCGTTCGGCGCGGTGCAGGACGTGCGCGCGGACCGCGCGGCGGGGATCGGCTCCGTGGCGACCGTGATCGGGGCGCGCGCGACGGTGGTCGCCGCGGCGGCGACGTACGTCGCCGCCGCCGCGGTGCTCGCGGTGCTGCCCTGGCCGGGGGTCCTCGCCGCGCTGCTCCCGCTCCCGTACGCGGTCAACGTGCTGCGCTTCCGCACCGTGACGGACGCCGACTGCGAGCGGGCGAACGCGGGCTGGCGGACCTTCCTGTGGCTCAACCTCGTCACGGGGTTCCTCGTGACGATGCTCCTCCTGGCGGACGCCCTCGCCGCGTAGCACCGGCTCGCGAGCCGCGTGGCCGCCCGCTCAGAACAGCCGTCCGCCCGTGACCGCGAGGTGGTCGCCGGTGATGTAGCTCGACTCCTGCGACGCGAAGAACACGTAGGCCGGGGCGAGCTCGGCGGGCTGGCCGGCCCGCCCGAGGGGCGTGTCGCCGCCGAACTGCTCGACCTTGCCCTCCGGCATGGTGGCGGGGATCAGCGGCGTCCAGATCGGTCCCGGGGCGACGGCGTTGACACGGATGCCCTCCTCGGCGAGCTGCTGCGCGAGGCCGCGCGTGAAGTTGAGGATCGCGGCCTTCGTCGACGCGTAGTCGAGGAGCTGGGGGCTCGGCTCGGACGCCTGGATCGACGTGGTGTTGATGATCGACCCGCCGCGCGGGAGGTGGTCGAGCGCGGCCTTCGTGATCCAGAACAGGGCGTACAGGTTCGTCCGGAACACGCGGTCGAGCTGCTCCGTCGAGATGCCGCGCAGGCCCTCGTCCTGGGCCATCTGGTACGCGGCGTTGTTGACGAGCACGTCGAGGCCGCCGAGCTGGTCCACGGCGTCCGTGACGAGCCGCCGGCAGAAGCTCTCGTCGCGCACGTCGCCGGGGAGCAGCACCGCGCGACGCCCGGCCTTCTCGACCCAGTCGGCCGTCGTGCGCGCGTCCGCCTCCTCCTCGGGCAGGTAGCCGATGGCGACGTCGGCCCCCTCGCGGGCGAACGCGATGGCGACGGCGCGACCGATGCCCGAGTCACCGCCCGTGATGAGCGCGCGCCTGCCCTCGAGGCGGCCCGAGCCCGTGTACGTCGACTCGCCGTGGTCGGGCTCCTGCGACATCTCCCCGGTCGTGCCCGGGGGCTGGAGGTCGTCGGCGGGCTGCCCCGGCCGGGGCTCCTGCGTGGTGGGATCCTGCGGGCTGGTCTGGTCCGGCATGAGGTCCTCCGGTCTCGGGTCCAGGGTCCTCCTCAGCATGCGGGCGACGCCGCACGCTCGCACCGGGTCCGGCACGACGGCGCCCCGCGTCCGTGGCGGACGCGGGGCGCGGTCGTGCTGCGAGCGGGGTCGGTCAGGACAGGTCGCCGTACTCCCAGTGCCACGGCTCGTTCTTCGAGCCGCCGGCGCGGGCCCACTCCGGGTTGTCGAAGCCGAACGCGGGGGCGTTGGCGCGCATCCACTCGTACTGCGCGGTGCCGTAGTCCTGGATCCCGCCCCCGAGGTCGAGCGCGAGACCCCACCCGTGGTTGGACGTGCCGGGCACGGCGGCGAAGTAGCCGCGCGCGGCCTTCGTCGCGACCTGGGAGTCGTACGAGCGGTACGAGTCCGTGATCGCGATGTCCGTGCCGAACGCCTCGCGGTACTTGGCGTTGAGGGCCTCGAACTGGTGGTCGGCGTCGCAGCGCAGCTGCTCGCCCGGCGCCCACGACAGCTCGCACAGGGCGTCGGCCGGGATCTGCCCGTTGCCGAACCCCTCGGTCGAGGTCGCCCACGCGTCGAGCTGCGCGGCGATCTCCTCGGGGGACGGCGGGGCGGGCGCGGCGGCGGCTCCGGCGCGGGCTCGACGGCGACCTCGGCGGCCGAGGCGTCGAGCAGCGTGCGCAGCTCGCCGGTGAGGTCGGTGATCTTCTGGTCGCTGGCCGGCGCGGCCGTGGCCTCGTCGGCCACGGACGCGGCCGCCCCCGCCGACGGCTGCGACGCGGTCGCGTCGCCCTGGGCCTCGGTCTCGGCGACGTCCTCGTCCGCGGGCGCCGCCGGCGTGCCGGCGGGCTCCGCGTCCTCGGCGGGCAGGCGCACGAGCGGCGGCGACAGGGTCGGCGCGCCCTCGAGCGGTGCGGCGAGCTCGTCGAGCGGCGTCCGAGCGGAGGAACGGCTCGCGCGCCCGTCCTCGCGCGAGGCCAGGGCCTGCGCGGTCTCGTCGGCGGCGCCGTCCGCGCCGGCGGGCTCCGCGTCCTGCGGTTCCGCCGTCGCGGGGGCGTCCTCCGTCGGCGTGGTGCCCGCGGAGGCCCCGCCCGCGCCGGACGCCCCGGACGTCAGGACGGGCGTCGTGGACGGCGTCCTGGCGTCAGCCAGCGCGTCCTCGAGGGCGACGCGCGCCTTCTCGATCTGGGCGACCTGGTCGCCCGGGAGGGAGCCCGACGACTCGCGGGTGAGGAACTCGGCGCGGACGAGCTCGTCGCCGGCGGCCTCGACGACGGCCGGGTCGGCCGTGACGACGGGGATGCCGAACGCGGCGCCCGCAGGCGCTGACGACGCGAGGGACGCGGCGCGTGCCGGGGTGGTCGGCGCGCCGTCGAGCAGCGTCGCGGTGGCGGTGGTCGCGGTCAGGGCGACGGCCGCGACGGCGGCGCTCGCCCCGGCGAGCGAACGACGGGTCAGCGACCCGGAGGCCCGGTGCGCGAGCCCGGCGCCCAGCCGGGCGGTGGCGTCGAGCGCCGCGCGGACGGCAGGTCGGGGTGCGGTGTGACGGCCCATGTTCAGCGCTCCTCGTCGGTGGTCGGCCGGCGGGTCGCGCAGGCGTGGCAAAGCTGTCCAGTCAAGCGAAGGATTCCGATCGTGAGGTCGGTGGCCGGACGCGGGCGGCTCACGGGCCGCGCGGTGCGCGCACGAACCGCCCGCCGGGACGGCGGGCGGCGACCACGATGACGTGCGGGCGTGGCGGGGGCGTCGAGCCCTCGGCACCACGGCGCCACCGGTCAGCACTCAGGTCGGACCACGGTTCCCCGGCGGCTGTTCAATCCTCAACTAGACGGACGTCCAGACCGGCCGATTTCCGCGAGGATGCGTCGAGAGTCGCGTGCGGGGGCGGTGGCCGCCGTGTGAAGACCGGGCGTCCCTCGCGTCTCGAGGCCCCCGGCGGTCGCGCCGGGCGGAGGCCTCAGGCGCCGTCGTCGGCGCTCGCGGTGACGAGGTCGAGCAGCGCGCGGGCGTACGCGTCCGCCGGCTCGGTGGCGACGAACCGGCGCTCGTCCCCGAGGACCGCCGTCCGCACGACGAACTCGTCGCCGGCGTGCTCGAGCGAGCGGAACGTTCCCCGCAGCAGGTCGCGCAGCTGGTCCTCGAGCGGGTGCCACAGCGTGTCCTCGAGCGCGACCGAGTCCAGCGCCCACTCCGTCGTCCCGTTGAACCCGAGGATCACCCCGGTGTCGAACTCGTGCGGCTCGATCGTCATGTCGCTGACGGTGTAGACGTCGCCGGCCGGGCCGGTCGCGAGGAGACGGAAGCGGTCTCCCGAACGGGGGGACCAGCGCAGACCGGCGTCGCGCAGGGCGAGCGCGAGGTCCCACGAGATCATGCGCCTCACCGTAGGCCGGGACACGACCGTCCGCGCGTCGCGCCGGGCGTGACGCGGCTCATGCTTCCCCGGCTCGCGCGGGCCGGCGGGACGCTGCCTAACCTGGCGGGGTGGAACCCGAGATCGAGAACGCCACCGACGTCCTGGTGACCCTCGGTGCCGTGGCGGCCGGTCTGGTCGTCGCGTTCCTGCTGGGCAGCATCCTGTCCGCCGTGGTGCGACGCATGGGGCACCGCAGCGCGCTCCTGCGCGACCTGTCCCGGCGCTGCGCAAGCCGGACCGCGCGGTCCTCATGGTCATCGCCGTGTGGGTCGCGGTGAGCCTGACGACGGAGCCGTCGGACCCGTGGGTCCCCGTGGTCGAGCACCTGCTGCTCATCGCCCTCATCGGGGTGGGCGCGTGGTGGGTGGGCGCGCTCGCGTTCGTCCTCGAGGACTCGGCGCTTCAGCGCTACCGGATCGACACCGCCGACAACCGGCACGCGCGGCGCGTGCGGACGCAGATCACGGTGCTGCGCCGGCTCACCGTGGCGGTCATCGCCGTGTGCGCCGTCGCCGCGGTGCTGCTCACGTTCCCCGGCGCGCGCGCCGCAGGGGCGAGCATCTTCGCCTCGGCCGGGCTCATCTCGATCGTCGCGGGTCTGGCCGCGCAGACGTCGCTCGCGAACATCTTCGCCGGCATGCAGATCGCGTTCACCGACGCGATCCGCGTCGACGACGTCGTCGTGCTCGAGGGCGAGTGGGGGCGCATCGAGGAGATCACCATGACCTACGTCGTGGTGCACCTGTGGGACGACCGCCGCCTCATCCTGCCGTCGACGTACTTCACGACGAGCCCCTTCCAGAACTGGACGCGCCGCGCGGCCGACCTCCTCGGCACGGTCGAGCTCGACCTCGACTTCGAGGTGCCCGTCGGGGAGATGCGCACCGAGCTCAAGCGGCTGCTCGGTCTCACCGAGCTCTGGGACGAGCGGGTCGGGATCCTCCAGGTGACCGAAGCCGTCGGCGGCCTCGTGCGCGTGCGCGCGCTCGTCAGCGCGCACGACGCGCCCACCCTGTTCGACCTGCGGTGCTACGTCCGCGAGGGGCTGGTGGACTGGGTCCAGCGCGCCGCACCGTGGGGCCTGCCGCGCACACGGTTCGAGGGTGCCGGGTCCGCGCCGCGCGACGACGCCGGCTCGGCCGCCGGTGGCGCGGAGGTGCTCGGCGACGACACCGGCGCGGACCTCGCGCAGGAGCCGACGAGCGGTGGTGCCGACGACCTGCCCGTGCCGCCCGCGCGTCCGCCCCGGCTCCCCGCCGAGCGCGGCGCGCGGCGGCCCGACGCGCCCGTGGTCCTGGGGACGATCCGCCGGGCGGGACGGGCCGGGTCGACGCCGAGCGAGGACGTCACGCAGCTGTTCGCCGCCGAGACCGGCGGTCCGGTGCGCACGCGCGTGGTGGGCGCCGACGAGCACGGCGAGGACTCCGCCTCGACGGCCGCCGAGTCCGCGTTCTTCAGCGGCAGCGCGGAGGGCGAGCAGCGCTCGCGCGCGTTCGCCGGTCCCGGCCAGGACGTCATCGAGGAGCGTGAGCGCACCGCCGAGCACCTGCGCGTGGAGGAGGAGCGGGACCGGCTCGACGACGGGCCCGACGACGGGCCCGACGGCGAGAGCCACCGCGAGCCGGACGTCGAGCGCCACGACCGGCGCGGCGGCCCGGACGACGAGGGCGCCGACCGCCGCGCCTGACGACGGGGCGCGGGACGTCAGACCAGGTCGGGCACCTGGACGTCGTGCTCGGCGAACGGTGCCCGCAGCAGCGTCGCGGTCGCCCAGCCGCGCGTGAGCAGGCCGGTGTCGGACTCCGGCTCCGAGTGCCGCTCCGTGCCCGCGTACTGGAGCATGAGGTCACGGTCCTCGTTCTCGTGGATGCGGGCCTGGACGAGGCCGAAGCTCGCGAGCGGAGCGTTGCGCAGACCGCGGAGCCGCTCGCGCGGGCAGTCCGGCACGTTGACGTTGAGCGTGCGGCCGCCGAGCGGGTTCTCGCGCACCCAGCCGAGCACGTGGTCGGTCACCGTGCGCGCCGTCTCCCAGTGCCGTGGCTCCGCCGCGTCGACCGAGACGGCCACGGACGTGATGCCGTGCGTCGTCGCCGAGAGCGCCGCGCCCACGGTGCCCGAGTGCAGGATCGCGTTCCCGGTGTTGGCGCCCTTGTTGACGCCGGACAGGACGAGGTCGGGCTTCGGCCCGAAGCCGCGGTGGGCGGCGACGAACGCGATGAGCGCCGGTGCGGCGCGCACGGCGAGGGACGTCACGTCCTCCGGGAGGCCGGGGGCGCGACGGGGCTCGACGACGAGGCGGCCGTCGTGCTCCGCGCCGAGCAGGGACGCGCTCGCGCCGGAGGACTCGCGCGCGGGGGCGGCGACGGTCACGTCGTAGCCGGCGTCGAGCGCGGCGCCGGCGAGGACCGCCAGGCCGGGGGAGTCGATGCCGTCGTCGTTCGTCACGAGGGCGTGCACGGTGGGTCCTCCTTGCGTGGTCGGGGTCGTGCTCGAGGTCCTGGTGGTGCGGTGGTGGTGGTCACGAGATCTCCTCCACGGTGACGCGCTCCGCGAGGCGCTCGATCTGGTCACGGCGGCCCGTCCCGAGCCCGCGGCGGGTGACGTTGAGCGCGCCGGCCGCGACGCCCAGCCGTACGGCACCCGGCAGGTCCAGTCCGCGCGCGAGGCCGACGGCGATGCCCGCCGTCATCGAGTCGCCGGCGCCGCGGTGGTCGACGGTCGTCACGTCCGGCGCCTGCGCGGAGTACGTGCGGTCGGGCGTCACGAGGAGCGTCGGGTCCTCGGCGCGCGAGACGACGAGTGCCCGCGGGCCGTCCGCGACGAGCTCCCGCGCGCCCGCGAGCAGCGCCTTCTCGGAGTCGTCGTCGCTGAACCCGCCCTCGACCATCTCCTCGTGGCTGATCTTGAGCACGGCGCCCGCACCGGACGCGACGGCCCGCGCCTGCTCGCCGGACAGGTCGGCGACGACCGTCCGGTCGGACGCGTGCAGGTCGTTCGTGAGCCGCTCGAAGAACGACGGCGCGACCCCGACGTCCGTCTCCGACCCCGTGAGGATGGTCACGGCCGCGTCGAACCCGCTGACGAGGGCCGTGCCGTACAGGTCGTCGACCTCGTGGCGGTTGAGCGGGTAGGGGTCCATCGTCACGACCTCGGCGCGGTCACCGCTGCGGCGGTCGTGCACGAACGCGCCGTTGCCGCCCGTCGTCGTGGTCCGGAGGTCGAGGTTCTCCGCGCGCGCGAGGTGCGCGGCGACCATCCCGGTCTCCCCGCCGAACGGGCCGCACACCACGACGCGCGCACCGAGCGAGTAGGCCATGCGCCCCAGCCACAGACCCTGCCCGCCCGGGTGGACGTGCACCTCCGGGGACCCGTCGCGCGGGCCGCTCGGCTCGATCTCGATCGTCAGCAGCGGCGTGAGGGCGAGCACGGAGACCGTCGGTGCGTGCTCGTCGGGCGCCGGGGGCGCGGGGGCGTCGGTCATCCGACGAGGCTAGAGCCGCCCGGCGCGGCTCACCCGTCGAAGCGGCGGGACGTCCTGCCGGCCCCGCGGCGCGCGTTCCCGGAGTCCCAGGCGGGGATGGTTTCATGCTGCCCATGACCGCCCTGCTCCGTCCCGCCCGTCCCGCCGCGGCCGTCCTCGGCGTCCTGCTGCTCGCCGCCTGCTCGGGCGGCGGCGACGACGCGGCCGACCCCACGCCGTCGGGCACCCCGACGAGCACCGCGACGCAGGACGCCGGTGACGGGGGCGACGGGAGCGACGGGAACACGGCCTCGCCGGACGCCGTGCTCACCCTCCAGGAGGCGTGCACCGCGATGTACGTGGACGGCGACGAGCCGCTGGAGCGCCGTGTCGTCGCGGCGCTGGTCGACGTCAGCGAGGGCGCGGACACGGAGTCCGTGAGCGCGATGACGGCGGTCGGCATCGAGCTCGGCTCCTGTCTGCCGACGTGCCGGACGAGCTGACCGACGCCGTCGCGGCGGTGCGCGTGCCGTTCCTGCAGCTCCAGGAGAACCTCGACGCCGGGACCGAGCCCACCGTCGAGCTCGACGTCGCCTCGGCGCACGAGGGGCTCACCGCGTACCGCGAGACCTGCGCCGACGCGGGCGGCGACACGGGGGCGTGACGCCGTCCTCCCGGGTCAGCGCCGCCGTCCGGTGAGGGCGAGGAGCCGGGTGAGGTCGTCGACGGTGTCGTCGACGTCGAGCGGGCCGGCGAGGAGCGCGCCCGCGCCGAGGAGGCTCGAGCGCGACTCGGCGTAGTGCAGCGCCCAGGACACGAGCGCCGGGTCGATCCCCTCGTCGGCGCCGGTCGCGCGCGCGAGGTCCCACGTGTGCACGACGAGGTCGGACGTCAGCTGCGCGCAGTACTCGGCCGCGGAGACGTCGCCGGACGACAGGTGCACGACGCGGTCCAGCACGTCCGGTGCGAGGAACGCCTCGCGCGCCTGCACGGACGCGTCGACCCAGGCGTCGGCCGGGGCGTCGCCCAGCACGTCCCCGGTGAAGGCGTCGCCGACGTCCTCGACGGTCTTGCCCACAAGGAGCTCCGGCGCCCACAGCTGCTCCGCGGTCACGTGGTTGACGAGCTCGCGCACGCTCCAGTCGCCGTCCGGCGTGCGCAGCGACCACTGGTCGTCGGCGAGCGGGCGGACGCGGGCGTCGAACGCGCCGATGGCGTCCCCGTGCGCGGCGATCACGTCCATGCGGTCCTCCTCGGCGCCGGCCGTCGCGCCGTTCGCGCGGCGGTGCGCCGTGTGCCCACGGTGGCACGGATCGCGCGCCCCGGCGCGACGGGCGGACCGGTCCGCGGGAACCGGTGGCGGCGCTCAGCCGCGCACGACGAGGGCGACGGCGAGGACGATCCCGCCCCACAGGGCGAGCCCCGCGCCGAGCGCGATCGCGAGACCGTGCGCGCCGGTCGAGCCCTGCCGGCGCGCACCCCGCACCGCCCCCGCGGCGATCGCGAGGCCGGACAGGACGAGAACCGCTCCCGCGACGATCCAGAACATTGCCAGAACGGTCCCACACGTCCGGGGCGCGTCGCACCGCGACGCACGGTCGTGGCGGACATCCGCGGACCGCCGCTCGTATGCTCGAGGTCGTGCTGCTCGACGCGCGGACGCTGCGGGGCATCCAGGACGGGACGGTGACGCTCGCGTTCCGCCGCTGGACCGTGCCGCGCGTGCGCGTCGGGACCCGGCAGCGCACGCGCGTGGGCGTGGTCGAGGTGACCTCCGTCGAGCAGGTGCCGCTCGGCGGCGACGGCACCCCGCTCGTGTCCGACGACGAGGCCCGACGCGCCGGGATGGCGTCGCCCGGGCACGTGCTCGCCCGGGGCGCCGGTCGCGAGGGCGACCTGTACCGGGTGGGGCTGCGGTTCGCGGGGGAGGACCCGCGCGTCGCGCTCCGGGCCGACGACCACCTCGACGCCGACGACGTGGCCGCGATCCGTACCCGCCTGGCGCGCATGGACCGCGCGGCGGCGGAGCCGTGGACGCGCGCCTACCTCGAGCTCGTGGCCGCGCGTCCCGGTGTGGTGGCGCGCGAGCTGGCCGCCGGGGTCGGGATGGAGCGCGACCCGTTCAAGGTGCGCGTGCGCCGGCTCAAGGAGCTCGGGCTCACCGAGAGCCTCGACGTCGGCTACCGCCTGTCGCCGCGCGGGGCCGCGTACCTCGCGGCCACGGCGAGCGGCTGACGCCGGCGCGACGGGCCCGACGCCGCCGGCGCTCGGCAGGTCAGGAGGCCGGTGCGTCGTCGACCGGGCCCGGCCGCACGTCGATCGCCGGGAGGCCGTCGATGCTGCGCTCGTTCTTCCGGTGCCGGTAGTCGGCGAGCTCCTCGGGCGTCCTCCGGGCGGCCCACCGGTCGAGGAGGTCGCGGTCCTCGACGAGCGCCATGCGCGGGACGGAGAAGCCGCAGGAGTCGGAGACGCGCGTGACGTCCACGACGACGACGCCCCGCTGGCCCGCCGTCTCGGCCTTGGCGAACACGGGGCGCAGCGCGTCGAACTCCTCCGTCCCCACGTCGACGTACCGCCCGGTGCCGTGGAACCGCACGATGTTCGGCGGTCCGTCGAACGCGCAGAACATGACGACGACGCGCCCGTTCTCGCGCAGGTGGGCCGGGGTCTCCGCGCCCGAGCCGGTGTAGTCGAGGTACGCGACCCGGTGCGGGCCGAGGACGGCGAACGTGCCCGCCATTCCCTTCGGGGCGACGTTGACGTGCCCGTCCGCGGCGAGCGGCGCCGTGCCGACGAAGAACAGCGGCTGGGCGAGGACGAAGGACGCGATGCGGTCGGTGATCTCCGGGTGCACGGTCGCCATGGCGGGAGTGTGGCACCGCTGCGGGTGGCCGGAGGTAGCGTCCGCCATATGACCGAGACCACACCCGCGCCCGGGCGACCGGACTGGACGCTGCACCCCAAGACCGTGCTCCAGCGCTACCTCGAGAAGGAGCGCGCGTCGTTCGTCGCCAAGCTCGACGGGCTGGGGGAGCGCGAGGCGCGCCGGCCCCTCACGCCCACGGGGACCAACCTGCTCGGCCTCGTCAAGCACGTCGCGAGCGTGCAGGCCGACTACCTGGGCGCGGTGTTCGGGCGCCCCTTCGACGTCCCCATGCCGTGGTTCGCCGACGACGCCGAGGTGAACGCGGACATGTGGGCGACGGCCGACGAGACCCGCGAGGAGATCCTCGACCTGTGGCGGCGCTCGTGCGCGCACGCCGACGCCACGGTCGCCGCGCTCGACCTCGACGCGACCGGCGAGGTCCCGTGGTGGCCGCCGCACCTGCGCGAGGTGACGCTGCACCGCGTCCTCGTCCACCTGCTCGCCGAGGTCGCGCGCCACGCCGGCCACGCCGACATCGTGCGGGAGCTCGTCGACGAGCGCGCCGGCAACGACGACGGCAACCTGCCCGAGCAGTCGCGCGAGGAGTGGGCGGCGTACCGGGCACGGCTCGACGAGGCGGCGGTCGAGGCCGCGCGCCGGGTGGGCGACGTCGCGCAGCTGTAGCGGGTGGTGCCGTGGATCAGGCGCGCCCGAGGAGCACCGCGACCTCGTAGTGCCCCGTGTGGGGGAACATGTCGAGCACGCGCGCCTCGCGCGGGCGCAGCGTCGGCATGAGCGCGAGGTCGCGCGCGAGCGACGTCGCGTTGCAGCTCGAGTAGACGACGTGCCGCACGCCCGACTCCTCCAGCCACGTGCTCAGCGTCTCGCCGATGCCCCGGCGCGGCGGGTTCACGACGACGAGCTCCGGTCGTGCCTCCGGGGGCTGGGCGAGGGCGAAGGCGGTCGCGTCCTGCGCGAGGAACGCGGTGCGGTCGAGGCCCGCGTCGCGCGCGGTGAGCCGGGCGCTCGCGACGGCCTCGGCCGCCGTCTCGACGCCGACGACGTCGCGGCCCGGCCCCGCGACGTGCAGCGCGAACCCGCCCACCCCGCAGTACAGGTCCCAGACCGAGCCGGGGGCGGCCTCGTCCACCCACGCGCGGCCCTGGCGGTAGAGCGCGGCGGCGACGTCCGTGTTGGTCTGGAAGAAGCTCTGCGGGCGCAGGTGCAGGTCGACGTCGTTGACCGTCATGCGCAGCGTCTCGGTCTCCGTGAGGAGCAGCTCGGTCTCGCCCTCGACGACCGCCTTGTGCTCCGGGTGGATGTTCGCCGAGACGACGCGCAGCGCGGGGAGCGCCGCGAGCAGCGCGGGCAGGTGCTTGCGGATCCGCGGCACCGACTCCGTCGAGCGCAGCACGAAGCGCGCCATGAGGTCGCCGTCCGGCGAGAGGGTCACGAGCACGTACTTGAGCTCGCCGCGACGTGCCCGGACGCGTAGGGGACGAGACGGGCGCGCGTCACGAGCTCGGCCAGCGGGCCGAACGCCTCCTGCAGCGCCGGCGGGTACAGCGGGCAGTCGGTGAGGTCGACGCCGCCGTTCTCGGCGAGGATGCCGAGCACCGGCTCCTCGACGGTGCCGGTGACGACCATCTTGGCCTTGTTGCGGAAGCCGGCCTCCGCCGACTCGACGGGCGGCAGCCAGCGCAGGCCGGGGGCGAGCGGCGCGAGCAGCTCGGCGCAGTGCCGCTGCTTGTCGGCGAGCTGCGTGGGGTACGGCTGCTCGAGGAGGGTGCACGACCGGCAGCGCGCGGCGTCGAAGTGGTGGCACTGCACTCGTTCGAGTCTACGGGCGGCCCGCCCGGCCCGGACGCCGGCGGCCGGGCGTGGCCGGGCGTCAGACGGGCTTCGTCGCCTTCCCGTCGAGCCACAGCGTGTCGGACTCGTCGCGATGGGTGCCGTCCGTGCCGACGTGCTCGGTGCCGATCCGCGGGCCCTTGGTGATGACGTGGACCATCGCCATGCCGTGGCCCCGTCCGAGCCCGTAGTCCTCCTTGAGCCACTCGAGGATCGGGCCGGCCTTCGTCGTCCCGTCGAAGCCGCGCTCGTGCGCGAGGTCGACGAGCTGGCGCGGGGTGAGGCCGGTCTTGTCCTCGACCGCGTCGAGGTACGCCTGGAAGGACACGTGCTGCTCCTCTCGCGCCGGGCGCCGTGCCCGGTCGTCGGTGCCGACGCGGGCCGGGGCGCGAACTCATCGGTCGGCCCGACGTCGCGACGAGTGTTCACCCGGGGTTCCGGCGGCGGCCACCGCCGTCTGCCACCCTCGGCCCATGACCGACGAGTCGCGCGAGATCGACGTCGTGGTGCAGCGCATCGCGGACCGCTTCCCGGACCTACCCGTCGCGCAGGTGCGCGAGCAGGTGCTGGCCGAGCTCGACGCCTTCGACGACGCGCACGTGCGCGACTTCGTCCCGCTCCTCGTGGAGAACGCGGTGATGGACACCCTGCGGGCGTCGGGCGACCCCGAGCCGGTGGTCGTGCCGGACGAGGGCTGACGGTCGACGTCGTCCGCCACGGGCGCCGTCCACGACGCCGTCGACGCCGCACGTCCGCGCTGTCACGATGGGCCCATGACGCGCTACGCGATCGACGCGCCCACGGCCATCCGGCTCGCGCGCGACGGCATCACCGTCCCGGCCGAGCACCAGCTCGTGGCGCCGAACGTCCTGCGGTCCGAGGTGCTGTCCCTGCTCTACCGCGCCGTGCGCGCCGGCGAGCTGGAGGACCGGGAGGGCAAGGGTCTCCTCGACCGGGTGACGACGACGCGCGTGCGCCTGCTCGGCGACCGCGTCTCCCGGGCGACGGCGTGGCAGCTCGCGGAGGGGCTGGGCTGGCAGGACGTCGGCCGGGCCGAGTACCTCGCGGTCGCGAGGCTCCAGGCCGACGTGCTCGTCACGGAGGACCCGGACCTCGTCCGTGCCGCGGAGGGCGTCGTGACCGTCGTGGGCGTCGAGGCGCTCGTCTCGTCCTGGGTCGTTGGGTGACGCCGCCGGCATCTCCGGCATGACAGCGCCGTCGTGGCACGGCGCGCGGCGGCGTGCAAGCACGGCGCGCGGCCGATGTCTGTTTTCACCCGGTCCGTCGCGTCACCGGGACGGGATCTGAGGCGTCCCTCTCCTCGTGCACCACGAGCAGGACGAACGACGACTCGAACCCATCGCCCTCCGGCACCCGGTGCCGTCCGAGCACCGGACGCACGACCGGACGGGCCGACCCGTGACGCTGCGCGGCGTCGTGACGCACGTGGCGGGACGCCGCGTGGCCTTCGAGTACCACCACCCGGAGCGCGGGCTCTGGCATCTGTGGGTGGCCGACCACACGTGCTTCCCGGTGGGGGACGCGGACGTGTACGAGCCCACCGGGACCGCGGTGGGCGACCACGGGCCTGACGCGCTGCGCACCCGCGACCCCCGCGGCTGCGGCCGGGAGAGCCTCGTCGCCGTCGGGTCCTGAGGGTCGCGGCCGGGCGGGCGCCTCGGCAGGAGGCGGCTAGCGTCCGCCGGGGCTCGCGTAGAAGGTGCGGATCCGCTGCTGGGTGGCCGGGTCGATCCGGCGGCGAGGGCTCATGGACCCGCCGGCGTGGGTGCTCAGCCACGACCTCAGCGCTGCGGGCCGGACGTCGACGGCGTCCGCGAGCTCGTCGACGGTGGGCCACGCGGGCGAGGGGGTGCGCACGTGCGGCTCGCGGGCGCGTGGTGCAGGTCCTGACCCCACGCGATGGCCTCCGCGGGCGACCGGAACCCGCCGATGCGGCCCGGTGCCGGGTGCGGCTTCTCCAGGCACCACTCGTCCCCGCGCGCGACGATCCGGTACACCCCCTCGGGTGCCCGCGCCTCGTACACGCCGTCCTCCGCCTGCCCCCAGCTCAGCGCCATGCGCGCCAGTCTGTCGGGAAAGCGCTGTGGTGAGTAGGTGCGCGTTCAACTTTCACCCCTGCCCACTACTGGACGGATGTCCAGGTGGCACCTAGCGTGGCAGGCAGCCGGTGCCGCACCGAACCCCCTGCAGGTGCGGCACCGGCATCCAGCGACGGTGCCGCACACCGCGTCCGACGCGCCCCGCCCCAGGTCGGCCGACGCGCCGAGCCTGGGTCGGGTCGTGCCGGGCCCGTGCGACTGCCCGCGCGACGGCCCGCGCGGCACGCCACCGCACCGCCCGTGCTCGCGCATCGCCACCCGGAAGGGAGCCACGTCCGCGGTCGCGGCGTCGTGGCCAGTCGTGGCCGGCGCCAGGCGCTCGACTTCGAGGTCCAGATGATGCTGCACGCCGCGGGCGGCCCCGACGGCTGGGGCCGAGCGAGCTCGCGCGACGGCTGGTGGAGGGCACGGGCTGACGCCCGGGCCTTTCGTCATGACCGCGGTGGTGCGCCGATCATGGCGGTAGCGGTCACGGTCCCGAGACAATGGCTCATTGTCACAGTACCGTGACACAGGCACCTGTCATGGAACTATGACTTCCCGTGTGTCACAGTACTGTGACGTCATGAGGCCCATCGCCAACGAGATCCAGCTGGGTGCCGCCCTGCGAGAACGTCGCGAGCGTGCCGGCCTGACCCAGGGGCGCCTGGCCGAACGCGCCGGCGTCTCGCGCGCCTTCGTCATCGACCTCGAACGCGGCCGGCGCCCGCGCGCCGAGCTCAACCGCGTGCTGTCCGTCATGCGCGCGCTCGACGCGGCCATCACGCTCGTCGACGACGAGCACCGCGACGCCGAGGACGTCCTGACCGAGCTGCTGGGGGACCTGTGAGACTCGCCTTCGCCCTGTACGGACGCGTCGCGGGCATCATCGAGCGAGACGGCGGCGCCACCACCCTGCGCTACTCGCCCGAGCACCTCAGCCTGCGCGAGCCGACCCCGCTGTCCCTGTCGATGCCCGTCAGCAGCACGACGTACCGCGCCCGTCCTGTCGAGGCGTACCTGCGCGGCCTGCTCCCCGACCACGAGGAGGTGCGCGAGCGCTGGGCAAGGAAGGCGGGCGTGCGACCCGGTGACACGCTCGGCCACGCACCTGACCCCGGCGGACTCCGAGCTCGCCCAGCAGCTCGTGCGCGACCCCTGGGGTGTTCGACCACCTCGGCCTGACCGGACGCGTCCACGAACGCGACATGGAGGAAGCCCTGATGGACACGCTCTAAGATACCCTGCTCGAGTTCGGGCACGGCATGGCGTTCGTCGGCCGCCAGGTCCGCTTCAACGTCGACGGCGACGAACTCGTCATCGACCTGCTGCTCTTCCACGTCGAGCAACTGCGCTACGTCGTCGTCGAGCTCGAGATCGGCCGGTTCGAGCCCGGCCACGTCGGCTTGTCGTGATGGGCCTGTCGTGGTGGGCCTGTTGTGGTGGGCCTGTTGTGGTGGGCCCCCCGGGGTTCGAACCCGGAACCTACGGATTAAAAGTCCGCAGCTCTGCCAGTTGAGCTAGAGGCCCGTGGCGTCGGGTCCTCCGACGCCACGCCAAGGCTACCCGCGCGCGTCACACCCAGATCGCGGCGGGCCACCCGTCGTCGAACACCTCGGGAGGGTCGGGCAGCGGCACCGCCTCGCCGCGCGCGACGCGCCGGGCGGTCCAGGCCGCGGCGGCGGCGTCGAGCACGTCGTCGGCGCCGGTGTCCTCGCCCTCCAGGCCGAGCTCGCCGGCGAGCACGACGCCCTGCTCGGCGAGGAGGCGCCGTCGCGCCTCACCACCTGCCCACGTCGACTTGCGCGAGGTCAGCGCCGCACCGTGCATGCGCGCGAAGCTCACCTCGGGGTGCGCCTCGACGACCCGGACGCGAGTGGTGCGCACCCACGCGTCGACCTGCAGGAGCTTGACGCGCAGGGCGAAGGCCTGGATCGAGATCCCCTCGCCCGCGTGCTCGCGGTTGACCCGGACGGCGGTCGCGTGGTCGGGTGCGCTCAGGGCGGCGCGCACAGGGGTCATGAACACCGAGGACCGCAGCGCGCCGATCTCCGCCCGCGCGAGGACGTCCGCACGTCGGCGCCCGGCGCGGGAAGCCCGACGGGGATGTCGATCGCGACCGCGTCGAGGTCGCCGCCCGCGGACGCGAGCGCGACGAGCGCGTCGATCGTCGCGGCCACGTGGGCCTCGACCCGGGTGCGGCTCGTGCGCCTGCGGGCCACGGGGCCGGGCGTCGTCGGGCCGGTCGTCGAGCACGACGCCCACCCAGCCGGCGCGGCACGCGTCGACGCGAGCACGCGGGGCTCGGGTGCGTGGTGGTCGGGCACGCGGTTCGACGTCACGGGACGTTCCTACCGTCGTCGTCGCCCGGCGCACGCGTCGGGCCGTGCGGCCGCGGTCGGTCCGCGCGGACCGAGCGCGCACCTTAGAGGTGCCGGTGGAGCCGTGCCGGCGCGCTGTCTTGCTGGGCGAGAAGTTTCGCGA